>CP131915.1:2536845-3171056 GCA_030704225.1 Kosakonia sp. H02 | reverse complement strand
TTAAGGAGAGGGCGATCTGCATCAGATGGGGCGCAATAGCGCTGGCACCGACGCCCGCCAGTACACACAGCAGCGCCAGGGCGCACATCGCGGCCACCATCGGCCACGGCACTTCCCGCGCCTGGTCGGCTTTTTCACTGCGCGCATTGCCGCAAAAACTGACGCCGTAAACTTTGACAAAACACATCGCCGCCAGCGCACCGGTGATCGCCAGCATCACAATGGCAACCGGCCCGGCAAGGCGCGGGATAATCGCGTCGATGCGTGTAAGAGAAAATAACGACTGGTAGGTGTACCACTCGCTGATAAAGCCATTCAGCGGTGGCATGGCGGAAATTGCCAGGCAGCCCACTAAAAATGCGCCCGCCGTCCACGGCATCCGTTTGCCGAGCGCGCCCATTTTTTCCATATCCCGGGTGTGCAGGCGGTAGATAATCGCCCCGGCACCGAGAAACAGCAGGCCTTTAAACAGCGCGTGATTGAGCAGGTGAAACAGTGCGCCGAGCAGGCCGACGGCAGCAATCACCGGCTGGTGCAGCGCAATTCCGGCCATGCCGACGCCAACGCCCATCAAAATGATGCCGATGTTCTCTACCGTGTGCCACGCCAGCAGGCGTTTGATATCGTGCTCTGCCAGCGCGTACAGCACGCCGAGCACCGAGGAGACGGCACCGAACGCCAGCACCACCACGCCCCACCACAGCGGAATGCCGCTATGGCCGAGCAAATCGATGCCGACTTTGATGATGCCGAAGATGCCGATTTTCACCATCACGCCAGACATTAATGCCGAGGCGTGCGACGGCGCGGCCGGGTGCGCGCGCGGTAGCCAACTGTGCAGCGGCAGCATCCCGGCTTTCGCGCCGAAACCAAAAAAGGCCAGCAGGAACACTGCCGAGGCCGTGCCGGGCGCAAGCGACAGGGTGCGGAAGCTGGCGAAATCGAGGCTGCCGCTTTGCCGCCACATCAGGAAGAACGCCACCATGATCAACACCGATCCGGCGTGGGCGATAAAGAAGTAGAGCATCCCGGCGCGGATCGATTCGTCATCCTGGTCCGTTATCACCAGGAACCACGAGGCGAGGGACATCATTTCAAACAGCACGATGAACCAGAAAGCGTTGTCCATCACCACCAGGCCTGCCATCGAGGCGATAAACAGGTTCATAAAAAAGCCCATTGCGCCGGGCCCTTTGCTGAGATATTCCCGCGCGTAGGCGAGGGAATAAAGCCCGCACAGCGTGACCAGTAGCGAAATCACCAGCAGCATAAAGGCGCTCAGGCTGTCCATGCGCACCACGAAATGGGCGAAATCAAACGGGCCAGCGGCTTGCCAAATCAGCACTTGGCCCGCGTTCAGCGCCGTAAGTGCGCTAATCACGCCCAATATGCCGCCGAGCGTTGCCGACAGACCGGCGATGTTAATCGCCATTATTGGCTTGTGGGCGAGCAGCAGCGACGCCACGCTACCGGCAACGTACAGCGCGATTGACCAAAGTAATAATTGCAGGGCATCCATTAGCGTTGCTCCGGCGAAGGTGAAACGGACGGGAAGGTCATCTCCGTTGAACTGAGCGCCGCCAGTTCGCGGCGGGCTTTTAACTGTTTATGCATTGCCGCGTCGGTGACCAGGTGCAGCGCATTGGTCGGGCACGCCCGCACGCAGGAAGGGCCTTCTGGCAGGAAGTGGCAGAGATCGCATTTCACCGCGATGGCCTGCACCCCGGCGTTCCAGCGTAAAAATGGGTGATCGCCGGGCGCGCTGCCGGGCACATCGCGCAGTTGCTCTTCCGGGATAAAGTGTTCGTAGCGGGCGGGAATATTCAGCGGCCGACTGCCGGACGGAGTAATGGCGCCAAACGGGCACACCAGCCCGCACAGCTTGCAGCCAATGCACAGGGTTTCGTTGAGATATACCGTATCTTCCTGAAAAGAAATGGCATTGACCGGGCAAACTTGCTTGCAGGGCGCGTCGTCGCAGTGACGGCACAGGATCGGCGCGGTTTTGTTCGGCGTGCGCACAAGCGTAAGCCGGGGATGATGTTGCAACCCCTGGGTTTTATGTACGTCCGAACAGGCAGCAAGACAGGTATTGCATCCTATACACCACTCGGGATCGGCAATCACAAAGCGGTTCATGACGGCTCCTTGATCTAAAGGCAAAACGTTGGGCCTGCCTAAGCACAAGGTGTGCCAATTTTAGTAAGCGTTAAATTTCAATAGGTTGAATTGATGGTGAAAAATGGGGTGAACAAAAGTGATGTTTATAGGCGTGTGAAAAATAGCCCGTCGGCACAAGTGTCGAGCGTGTGGGAGAAAGTGTGATGGAGATCAAATAACGCAGGCGGAAGCAAAGGGCGAACCCGGACGGGCTGCCCTCAGAAGATGGAGGGCGAATCAGGCGTTCGCTTTCAGCCAGTTAACCACGATGTCGTGGTGGTTGCTGGTTTTGAAATCATCAAACACATGTTCGACTTTGCCATCGGCATCCACCAGGAAGCTTATGCGATGGATGCCGTCGTAGGTTTTGCCCATAAAGGACTTTTCACCCCAGACGCCAAACTGCTCGCAGACTTCGTGGTTTTCATCGGACAGCAGGGTAAAGTTGAGGAGCTCTTTTTCGGCAAAACGGGAGAGTTTTTCGGGTTTGTCAGTGCTGATACCGAGAACTTCCACGCCTGCTTTCTTTAACTCATCCATGTTATCGCGCAGGCCGCAGGCCTGAACGGTACAACCCGGTGTCATGGCTTTCGGGTAGAAATAGACCAGAACACGCTGTCCCTGGAAGTCGGCCAAATTTACTTGTTCACCGTCTTGATCGGGCAAGCTAAATTTCGGTGCGATATCACCGGCTTTCAGTGGATTCATTACTTAAACTCCATCCTGTTCATCATGCTGAGAATAGTTGACGACGTTTATACTGCCTTGCGCATTCAATTCTGTACAGAGTGCCCGAAACGCCTGCTCAATATTTGACGCGTCCTGCGAGGCGGGGCTGTGCGCCGTTATCTGGATAAACAATTGCGGGACGTCAGAGGCGCTGGCAGGCTGCGTGCGGGACACTAACTCGGCGATATTCATCTGGTGAGCGTCAAATAGTGCCGTAAAGCGTTCAATTAAATGCGGTGAGTCGGGGACCTCAACCTGCACCCAAACGGTGGCGGGCATATCAGGACGTGGTCGGGCATCGGTGCGCTTCATCACAATCAACAAATCCAGCTCGGCACCTTTCAGTGGCAGCGTGGATTCAATCAGCGTAATGGCGTTCCAGGACCCGGAAAGCAGCATGATAAACGTGAACTCTTCTCCCAGCATAGCCAGGCGACTGTCTTCGATATTACAGTCGCAGCTACTGACATGGCGTGTGATCGCGTTCACAATGCCAGGCCGGTCGGCCCCCAGCGCAGTGATAACCAAAAAGTGTTGTGATGAGGTTGTCAAACCTGTGCTTCCTGTCAAACGTGAGGTAATCATAAGGAAAGCATAAAAAAAACCGGCATACAACCGCCACAGGCCGTCAGGTCTCTTGCTTTTCTTACAGCACCGCACGTACCATTGAGAATCTTGTTTGCACAGAGGATGGCCCATGTTCACGGGAAGTATTGTCGCGCTTATTACACCGATGGATTCGCAAGGTAAAGTCTGCCGGTCAAGCCTGAAGAAACTGATTGATTATCACGTCGCCAATGGAACGTCGGCGATTGTTTCGGTAGGGACTACCGGTGAATCCGCAACCCTTAGCCACGACGAACATGCCGAGGTGGTGGAGTTGACGGTTGAACTGGCTGACGGGCGCATTCCTGTTATTGCCGGAACGGGTGCCAATGCCACCGCAGAAGCCATCAGCCTGACCCAGCGTTTCAACAACAGCGGTATCGTTGGCTGTCTGACCGTTATCCCGTATTACAACCGTCCGACGCAGGAAGGGTTGTTCCAACACTTTAGAGCCATCGCCGAACATACTGACCTGCCGCAAATTCTGTATAATGTGCCGTCGCGTACCGGCTGCGATATGCTGCCGGAAACCGTGGGTCGTCTGGCGAAAATTAAAAATATTGTCGGTATTAAAGAAGCGACCGGGAACTTAAGTCGTGTTCATCAGATCAAAGAGCTGGTTTCAGACGACTTTATCCTGCTGAGCGGCGACGATGCCACTGCAATGGATTTCATGCAGCTCGGCGGTCACGGTGTGATTTCCGTTACCACTAACGTGGCGGCGCGCGATATGGCTGATATGTGCAAACTGGCGGCCGATGGGCATTATGCCGAAGCTCGCGTGATCAACCAGCGTCTGATGCCGTTACACAACAAACTATTTGTCGAACCCAATCCGATCCCGGTCAAATGGGCATGTAAGGAGTTGGGGCTTGTGGCAACCGATACGCTGCGTTTGCCGATGACACCGATAACCGACCACGGTCGTGAGGTGGTTCGTGCGGCGCTTAAGCATGCCGGTCTGCTGTAAAGTTTAGGGAGATTTGATGGCTTACTCAGTACAGAAGTCGCGCCTGGCGAAGGTAGCGGGTGTTTCACTTGTGATGTTGCTCGCCGCCTGTAATTCCGATTCACGTTACAAGCGTCAGGTTAGCGGTGACGAATCCTATCTGGATGCCGCTCCGCTTGCTGAACTTCATGCACCCGCCGGGCTTATCCTGCCGGTACAGAACGGTGATTACAACATCCCTGTCGCCAATGGCAGCGGTGCCGTTGGCAAAGCGCTGGATATCCGCCCACCGGCACAGCCGCTGGCGCTGGTCACCGGTGCGCGTACCCAGTTCACCGGCGATACCGCCACGCTGATGGTGGAAAATGGGCGTAACAATACGCTCTGGCCGCAGGTGGTGAGCATCCTTCAGGGCAAAAATTACAGCATCGACAAACGTGACGATGCCGCGCAAACCCTGACGACCGATTGGGTTGACTGGAACCGCCTGGATGAAGACGAGCAGTACCGCGGTCGTTATCAAATCTCGGTGAAACCGCAGGGTTATCAGCAGGCGGTCGTCGTTAAGCTGATCAATCTGGAACAAGCGGGCAAACCGGTTGCCGATACCGCTTCATTGCAGCGCTACAGCACCGAAATGTTGAACGTTATCTCTGCCGGTCTGGATAAAACCGCGACCGACGCGCAGAACGCCGCAGAAAACCGCAGCGTGTCGACGCTGGACGTGCAAAGCGGCGCGGATGATACCGGTCTGCCGATGCTGGTGGTTCGCGGTCCGTTTAACGTGGTGTGGCAGCGTCTGCCGACAGTGCTGGAAAAAGTGGGCATGAAAGTGACCGACAGCACCCGCTCCACCGGCAGCATGGCTGTGACCTACAAGCCGCTCTCTGACAGCAACTGGCAGGAACTGGGCGCGCGCGATCCGGGTCTGGCTTCCGGTGACTATAAATTGCAGGTTGGTGATTTAGATAACCGCAGCAGCCTCCAGTTTATCGATCCGAAAGGGCATACGCTGACGCAATCGCAGAACGACGCGTTAGTCGCCGCTTTCCAGGCAGCGTTTAACCGATAAATCTCAGGGCCGGAACGCTTCCGGCCTTTTTTTATTAGGGTGACGCAAACGTGTGCGTCGCCGTAAGATAGTGAAATTAGCCTTGTAATCATACCTGGAGTAAGAAAATGCAAAAGCAAGCTGAGTTGTATCGCGGCAAAGCGAAGACCGTCTACAGTACGGAAAACCCGGACCTGTTGGTGCTCGAATTCCGTAACGATACGTCAGCAGGGGACGGCGCGCGCATTGAACAGTTCGACCGTAAGGGCATGGTGAACAACAAATTCAACCATTTCATTATGAGCAAACTGGAAGAAGCGGGCATCCCGACCCAGATGGAAGCGCTGCTTTCTGACACCGAATGCCTGGTGAAAAAACTGGAGATGGTGCCGGTCGAGTGTGTGATCCGTAACCGTGCGGCAGGCTCGCTGGTTAAACGTCTGGGCATTGAAGAAGGTATTGAACTCAATCCGCCGCTGTTCGATATGTTCCTGAAAAACGACGCCATGCACGATCCGATGGTCAACGAGTCCTACTGCGAAACTTTCGGCTGGGTCAACAAAGAGAACCTGGCGCGCATGAAAGAGCTGACCTACAAAGCCAACGATGTGCTGAAAAAACTGTTTGATGATGCCGGTCTGATCCTGGTCGACTTCAAACTCGAGTTCGGCCTGTTTAACGGTGAAGTGGTACTGGGCGATGAATTCTCGCCGGACGGCAGCCGCCTGTGGGACAAAGAGACGCTGGATAAAATGGACAAAGACCGTTTCCGCCAGAGCCTCGGCGGCCTGATTGAAGCCTATGAAGCCGTCGCGCACCGCCTGGGCGTGAAGTTAGACTAACTCTCCAGCGCCGCCTGCCAACCAGAGGATGGACGCATCCTCTGGATTTTTGCACCTTTTTTCCTGTGGTAATCCTTCCTTAACCGCCTACGATCATATATACACAGAGTCCATCATTGGCATAGGGAGGCGTTATGCGCTGGCAAGGGCGACGAGAAAGTAACAATGTAGAAGACCGGCGCAATGAGTCGGGTGGGCCATCGATGGGTGGGTCGGGTTTCCGCCTGCCGCGCGGGAAAGGTGGCCTGGTGCTGCTGGTCATTGTGGTGGTGGCAAGTTATTACGGCGTTGATCTGACCGGCCTGTTGACCGGGCAACCCGTCAGCGCACCCACTTCACAACAAGCGACCATCAGCCCGCAGGATGACGAAGCTGCACGCTTCTCCAGCGTGATTTTTGCTTCCACCGAAGATACCTGGGCGCAGCTATTCCAGCAGATGGGGCGGCAATACCAGCAACCCAAACTGGTGCTCTACCGTAATCATTTCAATACCGGCTGCGGCATGGGGCAGTCGATCATGGGGCCGTTTTACTGCCCGGCGGACAGCAAGGTCTATATCGATCTCTCTTTCTACGACGAGATGAAAAACAAGCTCGGCGCCGGGGGCGATTTTGCCCAGGGCTACGTCATTGCCCATGAAGTGGGGCACCACGTACAAAAACTGCTCGGCACCGAGGCGAAAGTCCGGCAGTTACAGCAGAACGCCAGCGAAAAACAGGTTAACGAACTCTCTGTTCGCCTTGAATTGCAGGCGGATTGCTACGCGGGCGTCTGGGGCCACAGCATGGAGCAGCAGGGCGTGCTGGAAGAGGGCGATCTGGAAGAGGCGCTGAATGCGGCGCAGGCCATCGGCGATGACCGTTTGCAGCAGCGCAGCCAGGGGCGCGTGATCCCGGACAGCTTTACCCACGGCACATCGGCGCAGCGCTATAGCTGGTTTAAACGCGGAATGGACAGCGGCAACCCGGCGCAGTGCGATACCTTTAGCGGGCGTCTGTAAGCCGCGAACATGCAACCGTTACTTAAACTGAGCGCGCAGATGGCGCAGGAAGGGATCCGTCGCCTGTTGGTGGTTTCCGGCACGCCAGAGTGGTGCGAAACGCAGGCCACTCTGCTTCGCGATACGCTTCCCGGCGACTGGTTATGGGTCGGTGCTCAGAACGACTGGCCGCTGCACAGTTCGCCGCGCGCCCTGACCACGCTGCTGGGGCGCGAATTCAGCCATGCGGTGTTTGATGCGCGCGCAGGTTTTGACGTGGCGGCGTTTGCCGCTCTCGGCGGTACGCTAAAAGCCGGAAGCTGGCTGGTATTACTGACGCCGCCGCTCCCGGCGTGGCCGCAACAGCCGGATGCGGATAGCTGCCGCTGGAGTGACACCGCCGAGCCAATCCCAACCCCCGTTTTTGTTGAACATTTCTGTCGCACTGTGCTGACGGATGCCGACACCCTTGTCTGGCGCGAAGAAAAGCCGCTACTTATTGCTGATTTTGCCCCGCGATCTCGCTGGCATGCCGCCACCGGCGCGCCAGAACGCGAGCAGGCTGAAATCCTCGCGCAACTGCGCATTATGCCGCCTGGCGTGATGGTGGTGACGGCACCGCGCGGGCGCGGAAAATCGGCGCTCGCCGGGATGCATCTCGCGCAGCTTGCGGCGCCTGCCGTGGTCACTGCCCCGACACGCGCCGCCACCGATGTACTGAAAGCGTACGCGGGCGATCGCTTTACCTTTATTGCCCCGGATGCGCTGGCGGCACAGATTAGCGAGCAGGGCGCGCAACCCGGCTGGTTGATTGTCGATGAGGCCGCCGCCATTCCCGGCCCGCTGCTGCATACCCTGGCCGCCGCCTTCAGCCATGTGTTATTAACCACTACCGTGCAGGGTTACGAAGGCACCGGACAGGGGTTTTTGCTGAAGTTCTGCGCGGGTTTTCCCGATTTGAGCCACCGCACCTTAAATACACCATTGCGCTGGGCTAAAGGCTGCCCGCTGGAGAAGGCTATTGCGGAGCTGTTATTGCTCGATGATGCCGCCGCCAGCGATTTTCCAACCGGCGAGCTTTTGATGCAGCCCCTGAAACCCCGAACCTGGCAGGAAACCCCGGCGCTACCTGCGGCGCTTTATCGCCTGCTGGCGAGCGCCCACTATCGCACCTCGCCGCTCGATTTACGCCGCATGATGGATGCGCCAGGCCAGCATTTCTGGCTGGCGAGTAAAGGGCAAACGGCGGTGGCTGCGCTCTGGCTGGTGGAAGAGGGGGGGTTAGCCCCGGCGCTGAGCCAGGCGGTGTGGGCGGGTTTTCGTCGCCCGCGCGGTAACCTGGTGGCGCAATCGCTGGCCGCGCACGGCGGCAGCCCACTTGCGGCGACCCTTAGAGGGCGGCGCATCAGCCGTATCGCCGTGCATCCCCATTGCCAGCGCGAAGGCATTGGCAGTGCGCTTATCGCCCAGGCACAACATGCTGACTGCGATTATCTTTCGGTCAGCTTTGGCTATACGCGGGTGTTATGGCGCTTCTGGCAGCGCTGCGGTTTCAGGCTGGTGCGCCTGGGTAGCCATCGCGAGGCCAGCAGCGGCTGTTTCACCGCCATGGCGCTGTTACCCCTGACCGACGCCGGGCGTGCGCTGGTGGCGCGTGAGCAGCAGCGGCTGGCGCGAGATTTACCGTATCTTGACCACTGGCAGGCGGAAAAGTTGCCGCTACCGGTTGTACAGGCGTCTACCCTTAATGAAGAAGACTGGCTGGAACTGGCGGGGTTTGCGTTCGCCCATCGCCCGCTTTCTGCCGCCACGGGCGCATTATCGCGCCTGTTGAAACAGAGCGATTTGCCGCTGCCGGCGCTGCGCGGGCAACTTACCGGCGGCGAAAGTGAGGCGCAATTGTGCCCGCGTTTAGCGCTCGCGGGTCGCAAAGCGTTACTGGCGCAGCAGCGCGTGGAAGCCGCGCAGGCGCTCTCTTCAATGGATGATAAACGCACGGAAATGCTGAAAATTCAGGTGCAGAAAAGCCAGTTTTTTTAACGAACTCCATCAGTTAAATGGCATGGTCATTATTGCTCCCCGGCGTACACTGCACCCACTGAATGAAGGAGACCACCATGAAACATGACCATTTTGTTGTGCAAAGCCCGCAAAACCCGGCAAAACAGTTGCTGCTGCTGTTTCATGGCGTGGGCGATAATCCTGTCTCCATGGGGCAGATTGGCCGCCTCTTTGCGCCCGAGTTTCCCGAGGCGCTGATTGTCAGCATTGGCGGTATTGAGGCGAGCGGTGCGGCACCGGGTCGTCAGTGGTTTTCCGTCGGTAATATCAGCGAAGAGAACCGCCAGCAGCGCGTGGATGCGGTGATGCCACAGTTTATTGATGTTGTGCGTTACTGGCAGCAGCAAAGCGGCGTCAGCCCGCTTGCCACGGCGCTGATCGGCTTCTCGCAGGGGGCAATTATGGCCCTTGAAGGGGTAAAAGCGCAGCCGGATCTCGCTTCACGGGTGATTGCGTTTAATGGCCGCTACGCCAGCCTGCCGCAGACCATTTCCAGTACGAATACGATTCACCTGATCCACGGTGGCGAAGACCGGGTGATTGATCTGGCCTGGGCGGTGCAGGCGCAGGACGCAGTGAGCAGCTTAGGCGGCGATATTACACTCGATATTGTCGAGGATTTGGGGCATGCCATTGATGATCGCAGTATGGCGCTGGCGCTGAATCACTTGCGTTATACGGTGCCGAAGCACTATTTCGATGAGGCGTTGAGCGGCGGTAAGCCGAATGATGACGATATTATCGAGTTGCTGTAAAAAACGTCACCCCCGAATGGGGGTGAAGGCGTTATTTCTTCGGCTGATCCTTTTTCGGCCAGTCGTCTTCGTCATCCCACTTATCGTTGAAATCACGGTGCGGCGGCAGATCCGGCTTGTTTGCGAGGAATTTTTTATGATCGACGCGTTTGAGATCTTTAATCACGTTCAGCACCACGCCAAGTAAAAACACCAGCACCAGAATCCACCAATATTTAGCCAGCCAATCCATGCAATCCTCCAGACCCGTCAGGCGATGAGTTGTTCCATAATGCGTTGATACATACGCGCCAGCAGTTGCAAATCCGCCGCGTTCACGCACTCGTTAATTTTGTGAATGGTCGCGTTCACCGGCCCGAGCTCAACCACTTGTGCACCCATCCGCGCGATAAAACGTCCATCGGACGTGCCGCCGGTGGTTAATAACTGCGGTTTAATCTCATTATAGTGCTCAATGGCGTTGACCACCGCATCCACCAGCTTGCCGCGCCCGGTCAGGAAAGGCTGCCCGGAAACCCACCAGTCAACGGAATAACGCAGTTGATGTTTCTCCAGCAGCGCCAGCACCTTCGCTTTGATCATCTCGTCCGTAAGCTCAGTGCTGAAGCGGAAGTTGAACTGCACAAACAGATCGCCGGGGATGACATTATTGCTGCCGGTCCCGGCTTTAATATTGGCAATTTGCATGCTGGTCGGCGGGAAGTACTCGTTACCGTGATCCCACTCGATAGCCACCAGCTCATTCAACATTGGCGCGGCGCGGTGCACCGGGTTATCCGCCAGATGCGGGTAGGCAACGTGGCCCTGCACGCCATGAATGGTCAGGTTGCAGCTCATCGAGCCGCGACGGCCATTTTTCACCACATCACCGACCACTTCGGTGCTCGATGGCTCGCCCACCAGGCAGTAATCCAATCGTTCATGGCGCGCCATCAGCGCTTCAACCACTTTTACTGTGCCGTGGGTGGCGCTGGCTTCTTCATCAGAAGTGATGAGAAACGCCAGACGGCCTTTATGCTGCGGGTGCTGGGCAACAAAACGTTCTGCGGCAACCACCATCGCCGCCAGCGAACCTTTCATGTCGGCTGCGCCGCGACCAAACAGCATGCCGTCGCGAATGGTGGGTTCAAAGGGGGGATTGATCCAGCGGTCGGCATCGCCCGCCGGCACCACATCGGTGTGACCGGCGAAAGCCAGGGTTTCGCCCTGACCGCGCCATGCCCAGAAGTTTTGCGTGTCGCCAAAATCCATCGGCTCAACGGTGAAACCGATGGCGCGCAGGCGTTCAATCATAAGCGCCTGGCATCCTGCATCATTGGGGCTAAGAGAAGGGCGACGAATAAGCTGCTGCGTCAGCTCAATAACCGGGCACGACATACACTACACCTCGTTGATAAACGTCCCATAACTGGATTCATTAAAACCCAGCAGCATAGGCTTACCGGGCGCGCAGAGCAATGGGCGTTTAATAATTGCTGGCATCTCAAGCATTAAGGCCAGCGCGGCGTCAGCATCGGTAATGCGTTCACGCCGGGCTTCATCCAGCTTGCGCCAGGTGGTGCCGCGCGTATTGAGCAGCGCTTCCCAGCCAAGTTCATCGATAAATGTACGCAGCAATTGCGCGTCAACGCCGTCGACGCGGTAATCATGAAAGCGGTAGTCAACCTGCTGCGCCTCCAGCCAGCGGCGGGCTTTCTTAATGGTGTCGCAATTTTTGATGCCGTACATCGTGATCATGGTGAATCCTTTTGTCGCTTTTTTGATTATTTGTACAAGAAATTAGAATAACGGAATTTAATTTGGATATCATTCGCGTGTTAATAATAATTCAGGAAATAACGATCTGTTTAATTTTAGTTAAATAACTTTTGGTCATGAATAGCGTGCTGCTGAATAAGTGGATTGTAGATTTATCTTACAATGTGATCGTCATTTCATTTAACCCTTAAGTTTTTGGGAAATATTGCCGTTAATCACAGTAAGACGCCCGCTATCGGCGCATAGTTATCCCGAGCCACAGTTAAATGCCCCGCCATCAGCGATGACACCGATTGGCTGGAATAGCTTCACAGGCATCCGGGTATTTGAGTAGAATGGCCGCAATAATAAGAGAGGTAGTTATGATTGAACACGAACTGGGGAACTGGAAAGATTTTATCGAAGACATGCTTCGTAAATAATTTCCAGACAAACAAGTAAGCAGTGACGGCTTAAAAATAATAAACAGATAAAAAAGGCGACCCTGAAGCGGTCGCCTTTTTGTTGCCCGGTAATTACTGCGCACGCTCTTTCAGCGGGAAGCGGCGGCGCACCAGCACAAAGAACAGCGGCACAAAGAAGATTGCCAGCACGGTGGCGGAAATCATCCCGCCCATCACCCCGGTGCCGACGGCGTGCTGGCTGCTGGAGCCCGCGCCGGTGCTGGTTGCCATTGGCAGAACGCCGAAGACAAACGCCAGCGAGGTCATCAGAATCGGGCGCAGGCGCTGGCGGCAGGCATGCAGCGTGGAAACCAGCAGATCCTCGCCTTTGGCATTCATATCGTTGGCAAACTCCACAATCAGAATGGCGTTCTTCGCCGAAAGCCCAATGACCGTTAATAACCCGACCTGGAAATAGACATCATTTTCCAGCCCGCGCATCCACGTCGCCAGCAGCGCGCCGATCACGCCAAGCGGCACCACCAGCATTACTGAGAACGGCACCGACCAGCTTTCATACAGCGCGGCAAGGCACAGGAACACCACCAGCAGCGACACCGCATACAGCGCCGGAGCCTGCGCACCAGAGAGCCGCTCCTGGTAGGACATGGCGGTCCACTCAAGCCCAAAGCCGGTCGGTAACTGGCTAACCAGTTTTTCCATCACATCCATCGCCGTACCGGTACTGATACCGGGCGCGGCTTCGCCAACAATTTCCACCGCCGCATAGCCGTTGTAGCGCTCCAGGCGCGGTGAACCCGTTTCCCAGCGCGAGGTAGCAAACGAGGAAAAAGGCACCATGCCGCCGTTGCTGTTACGCACATACCAGAGATTGATATCGTCCGGCAGCATGCGGTATTTCGCCGCCGCCTGGACATAGACTTTTTTCACGCGGCCGCGATCCATAAAGTCATTCACATAGCTGGAGCCCCAGGCCGTTTGCAGCGTGTCGTTGATATCATCAATCGACACTCCCAGCGCCTGCGCTTTGCGCTGATCGATATCAATCTGCAACTGCGCGCTGTCATCCAGCCCGTTATGGCGAACGCGGGTGAGGGCGGGATCGTTCGCCGCCATCTCGATTAAACTGTTACGGGCCGCCATCAGCGCATCGTGTCCGGCTCCGGCGTGATCTTGTAATTCCATATCGAAACCGGCCGAACTCCCCATACCGCTAATCGCCGGTGGGCTGCTGGCAAACACGCGCGCTTCTTTAATGTGGTTAAAGGCTTTGGTGGCGCGTTCGATAATGGCAAACGCGCTGCCGTTTGTCGGATCGCGGGCGTCCCAGTCTTTCAGGCGGATAAACAACCGCGCGACGTTTTGCCCGTTACCGCCAGGGCCAGAGCCGACGGTGGCAAACACCGAGTCGACATTCTCTTTTTCATGGGTGAAGAAATAGTCTTCAACTTTTTGCACCACTTTCAGCGTCTGCTGTTGCGTCGCGCCGCTCGGCAACTGGACGGAGGTGGTGAACATGCCGCGATCTTCCAGCGGCAGGAACGATGTCGGCAGACGCAGGAACATCAGCACCATGCCGGCAATCAGCAGCATATAGAGCAGGATCCAGCGCAGGCTGCGGTGCAAAATTTTACCTACCGCTGTTTCATAGCGGTCAGCATTGCGATTAAAGACGCGGTTAAACGCGCCGAAAAAGCCTCTCTGCCCGTGCTGCTCGCCTTTATGCAGCGGTTTGAGCAGCGTGGCGCAGAGCGCGGGTGTGAGGATCATCGCCACCAGCACCGACAGCACCATCGCCGAGACAATGGTGATGGAAAACTGGCGATAAATGGCGCCGGTAGTGCCGCCGAAGAAGGCCATCGGCACAAATACCGCCGACAGCACCATTGCAATCCCCACCAGCGCGCCCTGAATTTGCCCCATCGATTTTCGCGTCGCTTCCCGCGGCGTGAGACCCTCTTCAGTCATGATGCGCTCGACATTCTCCACCACCACGATGGCGTCATCCACCAGAAGGCCGATAGCCAGCACCATCGCGAACATGGTCAGGGTATTTATGCTGTAGCCAAACGCGTACAGCACCGCGAACGTGCCGAGCAACACCACCGGCACCGCAATGGTCGGGATAAGCGTCGCGCGGAAGTTTTGCAAAAACAGGTACATCACCAGGAACACCAGTGCGATCGCTTCGAGCAAGGTTTTCACCACATCAATAATCGATGCTTTCACAAACGAGGTGGTTTCATAGGCGACTTTGTACTCCAGACCGTGCGGGAAGTACTGCGACAGCTCATCCAGCCGCTGGAGCACCAGTTCGGCGGTCTCCATTTCATTCGCCCCGGAGGCCAGTTTCACCCCCAGCCCGGAGGCGGCTTTGCTGTTATAGCGGCTCAGATAATCATACTTTTCTGCACCCAGTTCGACGGTGGCTACATCGCCGAGGCGCACTTCGGAGCCATCCTGATTGACGCGCAGGGTTATATCGCGAAACTGTTCCGGCGTTTGTAACAAGGATTGCGCGTTAATGGTGGCATTCAGCGCCTGCCTGTCTACGGACGGCGTGCCGCCAAGCTGGCCGACGGCAATCTGCGCATTTTGCGACGAAATAGCGTTGGTCACATCCGCGGTGGTGAGCTGGTAGCTGGTGAGTCTGGACGGGTCGAGCCAGATGCGCATCGAATATTGCGAGCCGTAGGCATCGATATCGCCGACGCCATTCACGCGGCTTAGGGGATCCTGAATATTACTCGCCACATAGTCAGCAATATCTTGTTTATCCATCGAACCGTCGGTGGAGACAAACGCGATGGTCAAAATATTGGTATCGCCCGTTTTGCGTACCGTGACGCCCTGGTTTTGCACGGTTTGCGGCAGTTTACGCATTGCTGACTGCAACTGGTTTTGCACCTGTTGCACCGCTTCGTCCGGATCAGTACCGGCGCTAAAGTTCAGGGTGATGGTTGCCTGGCCCGTGGCGCTGCTTTGCGAAGACATGTACATCAAATTATCCAGCCCGGTCATATTCTGCTCGATAACTTGCGTCACGGTATTTTCAAGAGTTTGTGCCGATGCGCCAGGATAATTAGCGGTAATACGCACATTGGGCGGGGCTAAATCGGGATATTGCTCGACGGGTAAAGAAATAATGGCAAGTGTCCCCGTAAGACAGATCAGGATCGCCAGCACCCACGCAAAAATGGGGCGATCAATAAAAAAGTTCGCCATCAGAAAAAAGACCTCATATCGCTGCGCATCGTTATTGTGACATTGACCGCATCAATGTAGCGGCAATGGAGAAACCAATCGTGGAGAAAAAAAGGAGAAAATGTAAATTATCATGCCGGATTAAGGCATAACTATGCATAAGGCGCTTTAAGCCAAATTTTCTCCTGTCACCAAACCATTTTACTTGAGATTCTTTACACTTATTGACGCTCGACGTTTATCTGTCGTGGAAAACGAAACCGTATCTGCGTACCGCCGCCCGGCGGGGAATCAATGTCCAGCCGGCCGCCAAGGCGCTCTGCGCGTTCACGCATAATCGTCAATCCGTAATGGCCTTCTGGTTCAACCGTCGACAGCATTCCTTTGCCGTTATCGCGAATATAGACCGAATGTAGACCATCCGGGTCGGTTACGCAGCTAACGGTGATTTCCGTCGCCCCGGCATGTTTGATGGCGTTGATCACCGCTTCACGCACAATCTGCAACACGTTAATTTGCTGCTGGGCGTCCAGCGCCTGGGTCGGCAGACGACAATCAAGCGTCAGATGCGCCTGGGTTTGTCCTTGCAACACATCCATCGCTTCGCGAAGGGCGGCGGGCAGCGAGCTTTGCTGCAACGACAGGCGAAAGGTGGTGAGCAATTCCCGCAACTGTTGCCAGGCGTTATTCAGCCCGCGAGAAAAGTCATCGATGATAACGTGCGCGGGTGCGTTATCTTCCGGCACCGCGCGTTTCAATAGCGCCAACTGAATGCGTAAATAAGAGAGCATTTGCGCCAGCGAGTCGTGCAGTTCCCGCGCAATGGTGGCGCGCTCTTCCATCAACATTAATTGCTGATAGTGCTTCTGTGCCTGGTTGATAAAAAGGCCGCGCCCGAGAATGGTCGCAATATTGTTCATCAGCGGTGCAAACAGGTGCTGCTGCTTACTCTGCCAGCGCAATTCACCCAGCACGCTATCTTGCATATTCACCGGCAGGCTGATTATCGGCAGCCCTGGGTCCGCTTCACCTTGCTGAATGCGCCAGTTGTCATCCACCACCAGTTCCAGAAAGCAGGCCGCTTCATGCTTATGAACAATTTGCAGCACATGGCGCAGGCAGAGCGCATCAATCTGGCTGGTGTTCAGAGCCTGGGAACATTGATACATCACTTCCAGGCGGCGGTGGGCTTCATGCAGATCGCGGGTTTTCTCCTCAACGGACGTCTCCAGCGAACGGTAGAGCTTAAAGAGTTGGCTGGACATGCGATCAAAAGTGGAAGCCAGTAAACCGAGTTCGTTATCCAGCGTGCTGTTAAGCGGCAAAATAGAGAACTGCCCCTGCTGGATGCGCTGGCAGGCGGCCATTAACCGTTCAAGGGGTTTCACCACCTGATGGCGGATGCGGCGCAGGGTAAAGAAAACAAGGGTAAAAATCCCCACCGCACCCAGCAGCGAGATCGTCACCACCAGCATCATTTTGCGTTCGGCGTAGTGTTGTAGCGCCAGCACAAACGCGTCGATATTGCCGACGTAGCGCTGAATATTCTGCTGATACCACGCCATATCGCCCTGACTGAGATGGTTTTCCATCTCCCGCCAGCTTTCGTGCAATTGCCTGTAGCGCTGCTGCACTTCTTGCGGTACGTACCAGCGGTTTAGCGTCTGTAACACCGGGGAATTGAGGGTGTGTTGGTAGGTCTGGCGGAGGGCTGCCAGCTCGCCAGATGTGTGTTGCAGAGAGTAACCGATACGGTAACTCTGCATGCGCAGCGACCCGGCAATATTAATCGCTTCCGCGTCGCGCAAGCTGCTGGCAAGGGTAATCAGCGCCACGCCGGTGGAGAGCAGCGACAGCAATACAATCGAGAAAAATGCTCTGGCGAGACTGGCTGAAACGGGTCTTTTGACTATCACTGTAGCGCTTCCTGATCCCAGATGTGACGTACGGTAAACATCGGCACGCACGCCCATCGAATGAAATTATTTTTTAGAAATTCTGGAATAAATTGATCTGCTACATGTTCGTGAAAAATAGATAACCTTTCTGGGCAAATGGACATTGCCTGACGGGTTGCGCCCCGGTAAATACAATCTTCATACAAAAAACAGGGTTTATTAAACCAAAAAAGAAGGATGCCATGAACCGTTTTATTATGGCGAACAGCCAGCAATGTATAGGGTGTCGTGCCTGCGAAGTCGCCTGCGTAATGGCTCATAACAATGAGCAACATGTCTTAAGTTCTGCGCAGTTTCACCCGCGCATTACGGTGGTCAAACAGCCGCAACAAAACAGCGCGGTCACCTGCCACCACTGCGAAGCCGCGCCGTGCGCGCGCAGCTGCCCGAATGGCGCGATCGCCCGCGTCGATGATGCGGTGCAGGTCAATCAGCAAAAATGCATTGGTTGTAAATCCTGCGTTGTCGCGTGCCCGTTCGGCACCATGCAGGTGCTGGTGACGCCCGTGGGCGAAGGGCAGGTGAAAGCCACCGCGAACAAATGCGATCTTTGCCATGACCGACCTGAAGGCCCGGCCTGCGTGGAAAACTGCCCGGCCGATGCGCTGCAACTGATAAACAGCAATGCGCTGGCGGGAATAGCGAAAGCGCGGCGGTTGCGCACCGCCAGCCATGAAGCGCAGCCGTGGCACAGCGTCGCGGCGCTGGCTCCGGCATGTAACAATCGTAAAGTGCGGCAGATGCATAAAACGCCACCGCGCGGCGAGCCGGATAAACTGCCCCTTGCGGCGCGCAAAACCGGGTTCGACGAAATCTATCTGCCGTTTCGCGCCGACCAGGCCCAGCGCGAAGCGCAGCGCTGCCTGACGTGCGGCGAGCACAGCATTTGCGAATGGAACTGCCCGCTGCATAACCATATTCCCCAATGGATAGAACAGGTGAAAGCGGGGGATATTGCGGCGGCGGTCGAACTTTCTCACCAGACCAATTGCCTGCCGGAAATTACCGGACGCGTCTGCCCGCAGGACCGGTTGTGCGAAGGCGCTTGCACGGTACGCGATGAGTATGGCGCGGTCACCATCGGCAATATTGAGCGCTATATCTCCGACCAGGCGCTGGCGCAGGGCTGGCGGCCTGATTTAAAACAGGTCACCGCAGTGGATAAACGCGTGGCGATTATCGGTGCGGGGCCTGCCGGCCTTGCCTGTGCCGATGTGCTTGCCCGCCACGGCGTCAGCGCGACGGTGTTTGACCGGCACCCGGAAATCGGCGGCTTGCTCACTTTCGGCATCCCCTCTTTCAAGCTCGATAAATCCCTGCTCACACGTCGGCGCGAAATCTTCAGCGCCATGGGCATCCGTTTTGAACTCAATTGCGAGATTGGCAAAGATATCGCGCTGAATACGCTGCTGGCGGAGTATGACGCGGTGTTTGTGGGCGTCGGCACCTACCGCTCAATGAAAGCCGGTTTGCCAAATGAAGATGCGCCCGGCGTGTATGACGCGCTGCCGTTCCTGATTGCCAATACCAAACAGGTAATGGGCCTGGCAGAGAGCGCCGATGAGCCGTTTATCAATACCGAAGGGCTGAATGTGGTGGTGCTCGGCGGCGGGGATACGGCGATGGACTGCGTGCGCACCGCGCTGCGACATGGCGCGGGGAAGGTCACATGCGCGTATCGTCGCGACGAAGCCAATATGCCCGGCTCGAAAAAAGAGGTGAAAAACGCCCGCGATGAAGGCGCGAATTTTGAATTCAACGTCCAGCCGGTAAACATCGAAGTGGATAGCAGCGGTAACGTGTGCGGCATTCGCTTACTGCGCACGCAACTGGGCGAGCCGGATGCCAAAGGCCGCCGCCGCCCGGTGCCGATTGACGGCAGCGAGTTTGTGATGCCTGCCGACGCCGTGATCATGGCGTTTGGTTTTAACCCGCATTCGATGCCGTGGCTGGAGCGTCACGGCGTGCAGGTGGATGACTGGGGACGCATCGCGGCAAGCGTTGACAGCGCGTTTCGCTATCAAACCAGCAACCCGAAAATTTTCGCCGGGGGCGATGCGGTGCGCGGCGCCGATCTGGTGGTCACCGCAATGGCGGAAGGACGCCACGCGGCGCAGGGCATGATGGCGTGGCTGGGGGTGAAAACGCCGGGTAAGCATTAACGGCACGGCGACAAAACAGGCTCGGGCGCGTAGTATAACGGCATTCTGTTAGCGTTCCGGAGCCTGTAATGTCGCTAAAAATTGAAGTTATCAAAGACAAAATCCTCTCTGAAAATTACTTTGTGCTGCGCAATATCACCTACGATTTAACCCGCCAGAATGGCGAAGTCATTCGTCATAAACGTGAAGTCTACGACCGCGGCAATGGCGCAACCATCCTGCTTTATAACCGCGAAAAACAGAGCGTCGTGCTGATCCGCCAGTTCCGTATTGCCAGTTGGGTGAACGGTAACGAAGACGGTCTTTTAATTGAAACCTGCGCCGGGTTGCTGGACGACGACGAACCGGAAGTGTGCATTCGCAAAGAGGCGATTGAAGAGACTGGCTTTCAGATCGGCGAAGTGCGCAAAGTATTCGAGCTGTATATGTCCCCGGGCGGCGTCACGGAAATCGTCCACTTTTTCGTGGCGGAATATAACGACGCGCAACGCGCCAATAATGGTGGTGGCGTAGAAGATGAAGATATTGAAGTCCTCGAACTTCCCTTCCAGCAGGCACTCACGATGGTGGCAAACGGCGAGATCCGTGATGGTAAAGCGGTTATTTTGCTGCAATATCTGCAAACGTGCGGCCTAATGAACTGAATTTAAACCGATTGCAACTACCAGCTTTCGGATGAAGCTATCCGATAAATCCGATTGAGCAAGCCCAACCCGGAGAGTAAAGATACGCCAGTTATGCATCTTTACTTCCGGGGTTACTCCATCCATGCGTTATCGCAGCGTTTTAACTTTGCTGGCCGGGCTTGGCACCGCGCCGTTGCTGTGGGCTGCGCCCGCGCAACAAACCTTTTCCGACTGGCAAGTAACCTGCAATAACCAGAACTTTTGTGTGGCGCGCAATATTGGCGAACATGGCGGCCTGGTGATGTCCCTCGACCGCAGCGCAGGCGCCCGCGCTGATGCGTCATTACGCATCGATTTTGGCGGCATCAGCGCGCCCCCTGCCAAAGAGCCTCCTGTCGCGGGGCGTTTATTGCTCGACGGGCAGCCGCTAAAAATGCGCAACGATCAGTGGAAAATCACACCGTGGCATCTGATGACCGACAAGGCGCGAACCGTCAACGGTTTATTAGAAAGCATCCAGGATGGGCAGGCGATCACCTTGCAGGACGGCAAAGGCACGATTTCGCTGACGGGGCTGAAAGCGGCATTGCTGTTTATTGATGGGCAGCAAAAGCGCGTCGGCAGTGAAACCGCGTGGATCAAAAAAGGCGACGGCCCGCCGTTAAGCGTCCCGCCTGCGCCCGCGTTAAAAGAGGTTGCCCAGCTTGACGTTGCGCCGACCCCATTAACTCACCAACAACTCAACGATCTGCTGGATTATGGCACCTGGCGCATGAATAACATCCAGTGTTCGCTGGACCCTATGCGCCGCCAGGTGCGCGTTGCTGCCCTGACCGATGATAAAGCGCTGCTGATAATCGACTGCGAAGCCGGCGCCTATAACGTGGTCGACCTCGCCTGGGTGGTTTCGCGTCAAAAACCCTTTTCTACCCGACCGGTGCGCCTGCGCCTGCCGTTCACCCCGGATAACGGCAATAATGAGATGGAGCTGATGAACGCAGCGTTTGATGAGAAAAGCCGTGAGCTGACCACGCTGGCGAAAGGGCGCGGGCTGGGGGATTGCGGCGTGTCGAGCCGCTGGCGTTTCGACGGGCAGCGCTTTCGCCTGGTGCGTTACGCCCAGGAGCCCACCTGCGATAGCTGGCACGGCCCGGATGCGTGGCCAACGCTTTGGGTGACACGATAAGCGGGTGAAGGAATAAAAACGGCGCGCCTGCCGGGTGCGGGCGCGCCTTATGCTTATTTCTTCAGGACAGCTTTGGCTTTCGCCACCACGTTTTCGACAGTAAAGCCGAAGTAGGGGAACAGTTTTTCCGCCGGAGCGGATTCGCCGTAGCCCGTCATGCCGACAATCGCCCCTTTCAGACCGACATATTTGTACCAGTAGTCGGCAATCCCGGCTTCCACCGCGACGCGTGCGCTAATATCCGACGGCAGTACCGATTCACGCCAGGCTTCATCCTGCGCATCAAAGATATCGGTAGAAGGCAGTGACACCACGCGCACTTTGACGCCTTCGCTGGTCAGTTGCTCGGCGGCTTTGACGGTGATCTCCATCTCAGAACCGGTGGCAATCAGGATGATATCCGGCTTGCCGTCGCTCTCTTTCAGAATATAACCACCGCGGCTGATGGCCTGCACCTGTTCGGGTGTACGCTCCATCTGCGTCAAATTCTGACGCGAGAGGATCAGCGCCGTCGGGCCATTATGGCGCTCGATCGCCAGTTTCCAGCCGACAGCGGCTTCGACCTGGTCACACGGACGCCAGGTGCTGAAGTTCGGCGTCAGGCGCAGGCTGGCAAGCTGCTCAACGGCCTGGTGCGTCGGGCCATCTTCCCCCAGACCAATCGAGTCGTGGGTATAGACCATGATTTGCCGCGCTTTCATTAATGCCGCCATACGCGCCGCGTTGCGGGCATATTCAACGAACATCAGGAAGGTGGCGGTGTAGGGCACAAAGCCGCCGTGATGGGCAATGCCGTTGGCAATCGCCGTCATACCAAACTCGCGCACGCCGTAGTGAATGTAGTTCCCGGCGGGATCCTCTTTCAGCGACGTCGAACCCGACCAGATGGTCAGGTTACTGGGCGCCAGGTCAGCGGAACCGCCAAGCAGCTCCGGCAGCGCCGGGCCATAGGTATTTAAGGTGTTTTGCGACGCCTTACGGGTGGCGATTTTCGCCGGATTAGCCTGCAAGTTGTTGATCCACTCGGTGGTGGTTTTTTCCCAGCTTTCCGGCAAGCCACCGCTCATCCGGCGTTTGAACTCGGCTGCCAGGTCCGGGAATTCTTTCTCCCAGGCCGCCAGTTTTTCATTCCACGACTGCTGGGCTTTTGCGCCGCGCTCGTGGGCATCCCATGCCTGATAAATCTCTTTTGGCACCTCGAATGGCGGGTATTTCCAGCCCAGTTTCTGACGGGTCAGGGCCACTTCTTCTTCGCCCAGTGCCGCGCCGTGAGACTCTTCTTTACCGGCTTTGTTTGGCGAACCAAAGCCAATCACCGTGCGGCAGATAATCAGCGACGGTTTATCTTTCACGCTCTGCGCTTCGAGGATGGCGTTTTTCACCGCCTCCGGTGAGTGGCCGTCGATTTCGCCAACCACATGCCAGTTATAGGCTTCAAAGCGTTTAGCGGTGTCATCGGTAAACCAGCCTTCAGTTTCCCCGTCAATGGAGATGCCGTTGTGATCGTAAAAACCGATCAGTTTGCCAAGCCCCAGCGTGCCAGCCAGCGAGCTGACTTCATGGGAAATCCCTTCCATCAGGCAGCCATCGCCCATAAACACGTAAGTGTAATGGTCAACAATGTCATGTCCTGGGCGGTTAAATTGCGCGGCCAGCGTCCGTTCTGCAATCGCCAGACCGACGGCGTTTGCCAGCCCCTGGCCGAGCGGGCCGGTGGTGGTTTCCACGCCTGGCGTGTAGCCAATTTCCGGATGACCCGGGGTTTTGGAATGCAATTGACGGAAGTTTTTCAACTCTTCGAGTGGCAGGTCATAGCCGCTTAAATGCAGCAGGCTGTAGAGCAGCATGGAAGCGTGACCGTTAGAGAGAATAAAACGGTCGCGGTTGTACCAGGTCGGGTCCGCCGGGTTGTGTTGCAGAAAATCATTCCACAGCACTTCTGCGATATCGGCCATGCCCATGGGCGCGCCAGGGTGGCCGGAATTGGCTTTTTGCACCGCATCCATACTCAGGGCGCGAATGGCGTTAGCAAGCTCTTTACGGGACATAGTTCACTCCGTGGCAAAAGGTTAAAGTTTGGCAGCGAGCAGATCTTCAAGTTTGCGTTGGTCAACAGCGAACTGGCGAATACCGTCGGACAGTTTATCGACAGCCATCGGGTCAAGGTTGTGCTCCCAGCGGAACTCCGCTTCGGTCAGCGGTTGCGGGCGCGGGAAGGTTTGTGAAGACGGCACCAGTTTGCGCTCCACCAGCCCTTCCTGGCCCTGCAACTCTTTCAGCAGCGCCGGGGAGATGGTCAGACGATCGCAGCCTGCCAGCGCGAGGATCTGCTCGGTGCGGCGGAAGCTGGCGCCCATGACGATGGTTTCGTAGCGGTGCTGTTTGTAATAGTCATAGATATTGCGTACGGATTTGACGCCTGGATCTTCATCCACCACGTACGGATCAAGCGGTTTGCGGTCGTTGTACCAATCATAAATACGGCCCACGAACGGCGAAATCAGATAAACCCCGGCTTCGGCGCAGGCGCGCGCTTGCGCAAAAGAGAACAGCAGGGTGAGGTTACAGTCGATTCCCTCTTTTTGCAGCTCTTCCGCCGCGCGGATCCCTTCCCAGGTCGACGCCAGTTTGATCAAAATGCGCGATTTATCGATGCCCTGATCCTGGTACAGCTCCATGATGCGGCGCGCTTTGGCGATGCTTTTTTCTTTGTCGTAGGAGAGACGGGCGTCCACTTCGGTAGAGACGCGTCCCGGTATGCTTTTCAGAATTTCCGCACCGATATTCACCGCCAGTTTGTCGCTGGCTTCTGCAACCTGCTGCTCCTGAGTTTTGCCGCGGGCTTTACCGTATTCAATGGCGTCGTCAACCAGATGGGAGAAGTGCCCCAGCCCGGCTGCCTTTAACAGCAGGGAAGGGTTGGTAGTGGCATCTTCGGGCTGGTAATGACGAATGGACTCGATATCGCCGCTGTCTGCCACGACCGTGGTGAACTGTTTCAGGCCGTCTAAATAGTTCATGAAGATAACTCCTTTAAAAGCAATGTGTTATTGAAGCGCTTCGCTGCGCGCTTTTGTGAGGATGAGAGCTGCATAACAAAAAAGCATAGCAGATGAACCCCTTAAGGGTGTTTTGCGGTACGTAACAAAGATGGGAGAAATTCGTAAAGCTTTTGTTTATGTCGTGGCGAGATTTTGGCTATGTTCAAAGTTTATGCGTCTGATAGCGGCCATACTGAGCGGCGCATTGGATAGTCATCACGCATTATCACTCTTAAAGCTGAAAGCAACGTGAAAGGAACATCAAATGGACGACCAACTAAAACAAAGTGCCCTCGATTTTCATGAATTTCCCCGCCCGGGGAAAATTCAGGTCTCCCCGACCAAACCGCTGGCCACCCAGCGCGACTTAGCGCTGGCCTACTCGCCGGGCGTCGCCGCACCGTGCCTTGAAATCGAAAAAGATCCGCTGGCTGCCTACAAATATACCGCCCGCGGAAACCTGGTGGCCGTTATCTCGAACGGAACCGCCGTACTGGGTCTTGGCAATATCGGCGCGCTCGCCGGTAAGCCGGTGATGGAAGGCAAAGGCGTACTGTTTAAAAAATTTGCCGGTATCGATGTGTTCGATATCGAAGTCGATGAGCAAGATCCCGACAAACTGATTGATGTCGTGGCGGCGCTGGAGCCGACGTTTGGCGGCATCAACCTGGAAGATATCAAAGCGCCGGAGTGTTTCTACATTGAAGCTAAACTCCGCGAGCGCATGAACATTCCTGTGTTTCACGATGATCAACACGGCACGGCGATTATCAGTACCGCCGCCATCCTCAATGGCCTGCGCGTGGTAGAAAAGAACCTCTCTGATGTGCGCATGGTGGTTTCCGGCGCAGGTGCGGCGGCGATTGCCTGTATGAACCTGCTGGTGGCGCTGGGGATGCAGAAACACAATATTGTGGTCTGCGATTCGAAAGGCGTTATCTATAAAGGCCGCGAGCCGAACATGGCGGAAACCAAAGCCGCTTATGCGGTGAACGACGACGGCAAACGCACGCTGGCAGACGTGGTGGCCGGGGCGGATATCTTCCTGGGCTGCTCCGGGCCGAAAGTGCTGACCCCGGAGATGGTCAAAGAGATGGCGCGCCAGCCGCTGATCCTCGCACTTGCTAACCCGGAGCCGGAGATCCTGCCGGATCTGGCGAAATCGGTGCGCCCGGATGCGATTATCTGCACTGGCCGCTCTGATTACCCCAACCAGGTCAACAACGTGCTGTGCTTCCCGTTTATCTTTCGTGGCGCGCTGGATGTCGGCGCAACGGCGATTAACGAAGAGATGAAGCTGGCGGCGGTGCAGGCGATTGCCGAACTGGCGCACGCCGAACAGAGCGAAGTGGTCGCCTCAGCCTATGGCGATCAGGATTTAAGCTTTGGCCCCGATTACCTGATCCCGAAACCCTTCGACCCGCGTTTGATTGTGAAAATCGCACCGGCGGTGGCGAAAGCGGCGATGGAATCTGGCGTGGCTAAACGGCCAATTAGTGATTTTGATGCCTATGTCGATAAGCTCACCGAGTTTGTGTACAAAACCAACCTGTTTATGAAGCCGATTTTCTCCCAGGCCCGCAGTGCGCCGAAACGCGTAGTGCTGACGGAAGGGGAAGAGCCGCGCGTGCTGCATGCCACGCAGGAACTGGTGACGCTGGGGCTGGCAAAACCGATCCTCATTGGCCGACCGAGCGTGATTGAGATGCGCATTCAGAAACTGGGTTTGCAAATCCGCCCGGACGCCGATTTTGAAATCGTCAATAACGAATCCGATCCGCGCTTTAAAGAGTACTGGACGGAATACTTCAACATCATGAAACGCCGGGGCGTGACCCAGGAACAGGCGCAGCGCGCGGTGATTGCCAACAGCACGGTGATTGGCGCGATCATGGTGCATCGCGGTGAAGCCGACGCCATGATTTGCGGCACTATCGGCGAATACCATGAGCACTTCAGCGTGGTGCGCGAGATCTTCGGTTATCGCGATAATGTGCATGCGGCGGGGGCGATGAACGCGCTGCTGTTGCCGAGCGGGAACACGTTTATTGCCGATACCTACGTGAATGAAGATCCGAGCGCGGAACAACTGGCAGAAATTACCCTGCTGGCGGCGGAAACGGTGCGCCGTTTCGGCATTGAGCCGCGCGTGGCGCTGCTTTCTCACTCGCAGTACGGCTCGTCGAACGCACCGGCTGCGGTGAAAATGCGCGAGACGCTGGCGCTGGTGCGCGAACGCGCGCCGGAGTTGATGATCGACGGAGAAATGCACGGCGATGCCGCGCTGGATGAGCATATTCGCCACGATCGGATGCCGGACAGCCCGCTGAAAGGGACGGCGAATATCCTGATTATGCCGAACGTGGAAGCCGCGCGAATCAGCTATAACCTGCTGCGTGTTTCCAGTGCTGAAGGCGTCACCGTCGGGCCGGTGTTAATGGGGGTGGCAAAACCGGTGCATGTATTGACGCCGATTGCCTCCGTGCGCCGTATCGTCAATATGGTGGCGTTGGCCGTGGCCGAGGCGCAAACAGAGCCGCTGTAATGTAAGCCCGGTAAGCGTTAGCACCACCGGGCGTTTCGCCGGAGGGATGAAATCACACCCACTCGCGTACTTTTATAAACTCACTCAGGGCGGCTTCCGGGCTGCCCTCGGTGGGTTGATAATTGTATTCCCAGCGCACCAGCGGCGGCATCGACATCAAAATTGACTCTGTACGCCCGCCGGTTTGCAGACCAAACAGCGTGCCGCGATCCCATACCAGATTAAACTCCACATAGCGCCCGCGTCGGTAAAGCTGGAAATCCCGTTCGTGCTCGCCCCAGGGCGTCTCTTTGCGGCGTTCAACAATCGGCAAGTAGGCGTCGGTAAAACCGTGTCCCACCGCCTGCATAAAGGCGAAACAGTGGTCAAAATCCGGCGTGTTGAGATCGTCGAAAAACAGCCCGCCGATACCGCGCTGCTCATCACGATGTTTGAGATAGAAATAGTCGTCGCACCACTTCTTGTAGCGTGGGTAAACGTCGTCACCGAAAGGCAGGCAAAGATCGCGTGCGGTGCGGTGCCAGTGAATCGCGTCCTCTTCAAAACCGTAGAAGGGTGTCAAATCAAAACCGCCGCCGAACCACCATACCGGTTCTGCGCCCGGTTTTTGCGCGATAAAGAAGCGCACGTTCGCATGGCTGGTCGGTACATACGGATTGCGCGGATGCACCACCAGCGACACGCCCATTGCCTCAAAACTGCGACCCGCCAGTTCCGGGCGGTGAGCGGTGGCAGACGCGGGCATTGCATCGCCGTGAACATGGGAAAAGTTCACCCCCGCCTGTTCAAACACGCGGCCATCACGCAGCACACGGCTGCGCCCGCCGCCGCCCGCAGCGCGCTGCCAGTTATCTTCGATAAACGCAGCGCCGTCGATGGCGCTAAGCTGGTGACAGATTTTATCCTGCAACGCGAGCAGGGCTTTTTTTACCGGTTCTATTGCAGGCGTACTCATCCGCGTCTCTTCGTATGGGCTTTATGATTATCGAACCAGCTAAAGTAACTCAGCACACCGTCGGTAATGGCGTTGGCGATTTTTTGCCGGAACGCGGCGGTGCCGAGCAGTTTCTCTTCCGCCGGGTTGGTGATAAATGAGGTTTCCACCAGCACTGAGGGAATAGACGGAGATTTTAGCACCACAAACGCTGCCTGTTCGGTATTGCGGCTGTGCAGGCGGTGCACCGGTTTTATCTGTTTTAAGATATGTGAGCCAAGCGTCAGACTGTTTTTGATGGTATCGGTCTGAACTAAATCAAACAGCACCTGTTGCAGCAGATGATCTTTATCGCGGGCTTTTTTCCCGGCCAGATCGTCGGCGGCGTTCTCTTTATCAGAAAGGTATTTCGCCATTGCGCTACTCGCGCCGCGATTGGAGAGCGCAAAGACCGACGCGCCCGCCGCGCTTGGGTTGGTAAAACCGTCGGCGTGAATCGACATAAACAGATCGGCGCCGTGCTGGTGAGCGATCTCCACGCGATCGTAGAGAGGAATAAACGTATCGCCGGTGCGTGTCAGACGTGCGTCAATGCCTTTCGCCCGCAGCTGCGCGCGGACATTTTTGGCGATTGCCAGTACCACATGTTTCTCTTTCGAGCCGTTATGACCGATAGCGCCGGTATCAATACCGCCGTGGCCGGGGTCGAGCATCACAATGCGCTTTGCCCCCGCTTTTTTCGCTTTTGGCTTGCTGTGGCTGTTGGTGGTTTTCAGTGGTGTCTCGTCCTTAGCGATAGCACGAGACATGCCCGACAGTGTCAGGGCTGCCAGACCTGCTTTCAGGATCTGGCGACGCGAGGTGAGTATTTTTAATGGTTTAAAGGTGCTCATAGCCTGAAAATGGGTTATCCGTGGTGGCTGGTGTTATATCGTATCGAGTTTGCCGTGACGACAGTCCGTAGGAACAATTGTTTTACTTTTCATTTCAATACGTGACAGAGTGCCATTATGCCATTTTTCAGCGGTGGGGATGCTGGATATTGGCTAAGGCGATACCAGAGGCCATAATCACCGTTTACACAGCTGAAAATAAGGGGAATACCATGGAGATACGCGTTTTTCGCCAGGAGGATTTCGAAGAAGTGATCACCTTGTGGGAGCGTTGTGAATTACTGCGCCCGTGGAACGATCCTGAAATGGATATCGAACGCAAAGTGAACCACGACGTCAGCCTGTTTCTGGTGGCGGAAGTGGGGGGAGAAGTGGTCGGCACGGTGATGGGCGGTTATGACGGCCATCGCGGTTCGGCCTATTACCTGGGCGTGCACCCGGAATTTCGCGGTCGCGGTATTGCTAACGCTTTGCTCAGTCGTCTGGAGAAAAAACTGATCGCCCGTGGCTGCCCGAAAATCAATTTAATGGTGCGCGAAGACAACGAAATGGTGATCGGCATGTATGAGCGCCTGGGGTATGAACACACCGATACCGTCAATCTTGGTAAGCGCTTAATTGAAGATGAAGAGTATTAACCCGCGCCATGACGGCACTTTTTTCGCTTTCGGTACTCCAAGAGGCGTTAAATGAAATTAAGGAATTGTGCATGAAATCTCTGCGTACATTTGTTTGCATTCTGCCGCTGGCGCTTACCGGCTGCTCAACTCTCGCTTCCGTTAACTGGTCGTCTGCGTATCCGTGGAACTGGTTTGGCTCCTCCCTTGAAGTCAGTGAAAACGGTGTCGGCAACATTACCGCCAGCACACCGCTTAATGAGGAAGCGATTAACGAGGCGTTAGGCGGCGATTACCATCTGCGCAGCGGGATGAAGAGTGACAAAGGCAATATTGTGCGCTATTTCGAAGCGCTGAAAGAGAAACAACTGGCGCTGGTGGTGAACGGCGAAAACGGCACCGTCAGCCGTATTGATGTGCTGGACCCGGAAATTGCTACCAACAACGGGGTAAAAATTGGCACGCCGTTTAATACGCTGTATGACAAAGCCTTTGGCAACTGCGTGAAGGCCTCCGAAGCGGATATTTCCGGCGTCGAGTGTAAAGCGCCCGGCAGCCAGCATATTAGTTTTCTGTTCAGCGGCGAGTGGAGCGGCCCGGAAGGGTTGATGCCTGCCGATGACACCCTCAAAAACTGGAAAGTCAGCAAGCTGATTTGGCGACGTTAATGTGATCGGAACATTCTGATGCCGACTGAAAACAGGTACAATGCCGCAAGGTTTTTGCGGTCAGTTTTCAGGAGGAGTGATGTCCCAGGTTCAAAGCGGCATTTTGCCGGAGCATTGCCGTGCGGCGATTTGGATGGAAGCCCGCGTAAAAGGGGACACAGATGCCCTTCGCGCGGCCAGCCGGGTGTTCGCTGATAAGCTCGCCACCTTTCATGCGCAGTTCCCGGATGCCGCGCTCGGCGCGGTGGTGGCCTTCGGCAACCGCGTCTGGCGCACATTAAGCGGCGATCAGGGCGCGCAGGAGCTAAAAGATTTTCCGTCTTACGGCAAAGGTCTGGCACCGGCAACGCAACATGATGTGCTTATCCATATTCTCTCGCTGCGTCACGATGTGAACTTCTCTGTCGCCCAGGCCGCGCTGGCCGCCTTTGGCGATGTGCTGGAAGTGAAAGAGGAGACGCACGGTTTTCGTTGGGTGGAAGACCGCGATCTCAGCGGTTTTGTTGATGGCACAGAAAACCCGGCGGGCGATGAGACACGCCGCGAAGTGGCCATTATTCAGGACGGTATCGACGCGGGCGGCAGCTACGTGATGGTGCAGCGCTGGGAGCACAATCTGAAGCAGCTTGACCGCATGAGCGTGGGCGATCAGGAGATGATGATCGGCCGCACCAAAGTTGCCAATGAAGAGATTGATGGCGATGCGCGCCCGGTGACGTCCCATCTGACCCGTGTTGATTTGAAAGAGGATGGCAAAGGGCTGAAAATCGTGCGCCAGAGCCTGCCTTACGGCACCGCCAGCGGCATTCACGGCCTCTATTTCTGCACCTACTGCGCGCGCCTGTATAACATCGAACAGCAACTGCTGAGTATGTTTGGCGATACCGACGGCAAACGCGACGCGATGTTGCGCTTTACCCGCCCGGTAACCGGCGGTTACTACTTTGCGCCGTCTCTCGATCGGCTGCTCGCGCTGTAAAGCGCACCTTTCCTGAGCCGGGGAAACCCGGCTATTCTTCCTTCCGCTTATATCCTTTTCTGATTCCAAATCACCAATTGGTATATAAAACCGTTACTGGTTTCACACTCGTTATAAATAAACTTAAGTCTGTCGAGTTTTCAGCTTATAAGGGTGCGCAATGGCCGTTAACGTATTGAAAAAAGGATATCTGGCGCTGGCAGCAATCACGCTGTGGGCGGCTCAGGCACAGGCGACGGAACTGCTCAACAGCTCTTATGATGTTTCACGCGAGCTCTTTGCGGCCCTGAATACGCCGTTCGAACAGCAGTGGGCGAAAGAGAACGGCGGCGATAAGCTGACCATCAAACAATCCCACGCCGGTTCGTCGAAACAGGCGCTGGCCATTCTGCAAGGGTTAAAGGCAGATGTGGTGACTTACAACCAGGTGACCGATGTGCAGATCCTGCACGATAAAGGCAACCTGATCCCGGCCGACTGGCAGAGCCGTCTGCCGAATAACAGCTCGCCATTCTACTCGACGATGGCGTTTCTGGTGCGCAAAGGTAACCCGAAGAATATCCACGACTGGAACGATCTGGTGCGTTCTGACGTGAAGCTGATTTTCCCGAACCCGAAAACTTCCGGCAACGCCCGTTACACCTACCTGGCGGCGTGGGGCGCAGCGGATCAGGCTGACGGCGGCGATAACGCCAAAACCACGCAGTTTATGACCCAGTTTTTGAAAAACGTCGAAGTGTTTGATACTGGCGGTCGCGGCGCAACCACAACATTTGTCGAACGCGGCCTGGGCGATGTGCTGATCACGTTTGAATCGGAAGTGAACAACATCTGCAAACAGTACGAAGCGCAGGGCTTTGAAGTGGTGGTGCCGAAGGTGAATATCCTGGCGGAATTCCCGGTGGCCTGGGTGGATAAAAACGTGAAGGCCAACGGTACAGAAAAGGCGGCGAAAGCGTATCTGACCTGGCTTTACAGCCCGCAGGCGCAAACCATCATCACCGATTACTACTACCGCGTGAATAACCCGGAAGTGATGAAAAAACTGAGCGATAAATTCCCGCAGACCGCGCTGTTTCGCGTGGAAGATAAGTTTGGTGCCTGGCCTGAGGTTATGAAAACCCATTTCGCCAGCGGCGGTGAGCTGGATAAGTTACTGGCGGCGGGGCGTAACTGATGTTTGCAGGATCGAAACGCGTGTTGCCGGGGTTTGGTTTAAGCCTCGGCAGCAGCCTGTTTTTTGTCTGTCTGATTTTGTTATTACCCCTGAGCGCGCTGGTGATGCAACTGGCGCAGATGAGTTGGGCGCAATATTGGGAGGTGGTCACCAACCCGCAGGTGGTGGCCGCCTATAAAGTGACGCTGATCGCCGCGTTTGTCGCTTCGGTGTTTAACGGTGTGTTCGGCATGCTGATGGCGTGGATCCTCACCCGTTACCGTTTTCCTGGGCGCACATTACTCGACGCGCTGATGGATTTGCCCTTTGCGCTGCCGACGGCGGTGGCGGGCTTAACGCTGGCTTCGCTCTTTTCCGTAAACGGCTTTTACGGCGAGTGGCTGGCGAAGTTTGATATCAAAGTGACCTATACCTGGCTTGGCATTGCGGTAGCAATGGCGTTTACCAGCATCCCGTTTGTGGTGCGCACTATTCAGCCGGTGCTGGAAGAGCTGGGGCCGGAATATGAAGAAGCGGCAGAAACCCTCGGCGCAACCCGTTGGCAGAGTTTTCGAAAAGTGGTGTTGCCGGAGCTATCACCGGCATTGATGGCCGGTGTGGCGCTGTCGTTTACCCGTAGCCTCGGCGAGTTTGGCGCGGTGATTTTTATCGCCGGTAACATCGCCTGGAAAACGGAAGTGACCTCGCTGATGATTTTTGTGCGCTTGCAGGAGTTTGATTACCCGGCGGCGAGCGCGATTGCCTCGGTTATCCTTGCGGCCTCGCTGCTGCTGCTCTTTTCCATCAATACCCTGCAAAGTCGCTTTGGCCAGCGTGTGGTAGGTCATTAATGGCGGAAATAACTGAATTGAAACGCTACGACAAACCCCGGGTGAACTGGGGCAAATGGTTTTTGATTGGCACGGGCATGGTCGTCTCGGCGTTTATCCTCGTGGTACCGATGATCTACATCTTTGTGCAGGCATTCAGCAAAGGGCTGGCACCGGTGCTGCAAAACCTGGCCGATGCCGACATGCTGCATGCTATCTGGCTGACGGTGCTGATTGCGTTGATCTCGGTCCCGCTGAATCTGGTGTTCGGTACGCTGCTCGCCTGGCTGGTGACGCGCTTTAACTTTCCTGGCCGCCAGTTGCTGTTGACGTTGCTGGATATTCCGTTTGCCGTATCGCCGGTGGTTGCCGGTCTGATTTATCTGCTGTTTTACGGCTCGAACGGCCCGCTTGGCGGCTGGCTCGATGAGCATAACCTGCAAATTATGTTTGCCTGGCCGGGCATGGTGCTGGTGACCGTGTTCGTGACCTGCCCGTTTGTGGTGCGTGAACTGGTGCCGGTGATGTTAAGCCAGGGGAGCCAGGAAGATGAGGCGGCGATTTTGCTTGGCGCGTCCGGTTGGCAGATGTTCAAGCGTGTGACGTTGCCAAACATCCGCTGGGCGCTGCTGTACGGCGTGGTGCTGACTAACGCCCGTGCGATTGGCGAGTTTGGCGCGGTGTCGGTGGTGTCTGGATCCATTCGTGGGGAAACCTTGTCGCTGCCGCTGCAAATTGAATTACTGGAGCAGGATTACAACACGGTCGGTTCCTTTACCGCCGCGGCCCTGCTGACATTGATGGCTATTTTGACGTTGTTTTTGAAGAGTGCGGTGCAGTGGCGCCTGGAAAACCAGGAAAAACGTCTGCAACAGGAGGGAAATCATGAGCATTGAGATTGCCAATATTAAGAAGTCCTTTGGTCGCACCCAGGTGCTGAATGATATCTCGCTGGATATCCCTTCCGGGCAAATGGTGGCGCTGTTGGGGCCATCCGGTTCCGGTAAAACAACGTTGCTGCGTATTATCGCCGGGCTTGAGAACCAGACCAGCGGGCGGATTCGTTTTCACGGCACCGACGTAAGCCGTTTACATGCGCGTGAACGCCGCGTCGGGTTTGTGTTTCAGCACTATGCGCTGTTCCGCCATATGACGGTGTTCGACAACATTGCCTTTGGCCTGACAGTGCTGCCGCGTCGCGAACGACCAAGCGCGGCGGCAATCAAAACAAAAGTGACGCAACTGCTGGAGATGGTGCAACTGGCACATCTGGCGGATCGCTACCCGGCGCAGTTGTCTGGTGGGCAGAAGCAGCGTGTCGCGCTGGCGCGCGCGCTGGCCGTTGAACCGCAAATTCTGCTGCTTGATGAGCCTTTCGGCGCGCTGGATGCGCAGGTGCGTAAAGAGCTGCGCCGCTGGCTGCGTCAACTGCATGAAGAGCTGAAATTCACCAGCGTCTTTGTGACTCACGACCAGGAAGAGGCGACGGAAGTGGCCGACCGCGTGGTGGTGATGAGCCAGGGGAATATTGAACAGGCCGATGCGCCGGATCAGGTCTGGCGCGAACCGGCTACCCGCTTTGTGCTGGAGTTTATGGGCGAGGTTAACCGCCTGCAAGGGACCATTCGCGGCGGGCAGTTCCATGTGGGCGCACATCGTTGGCCGCTTGACCATACGCCCGCTTACCAGGGCGATGTCGATCTGTTCCTGCGCCCGTGGGAAGTGGATGTCAGCCGCCATACCAGCCTCGATTCCCCACTGCCGGTGCAGGTGCTGGAAGCCAGCCCGAAAGGCCATTACACGCAACTGGTGGTGCAGCCGCTCGGCTGGAACCCGGATCCGTTAACGGTGGTGATGCGCGATGAGCGGCCGCCGCAGCGCGGCGAGCGTCTGTATGTCGGCTTGCAGCATGCGCGGTTGTATAACGGCAATGAGCGCATTGATGCCGGTGCAGAACTTGCTCTGGCCCAAACGGCCTGATAGGTTAATCAAACGTGGTTTTGCCGGATGGCGCAGTGCTTTCCGGCCTACAAGCCCGGTATGCGTAATGCGACCGGGTTTTTTATTGGACAACGCTCGTGAACACACTTGAACACACCATCGGCAATACGCCGCTGGTCAAACTGCAACGCCTGACGCCGGATAACGGCAGCGAAATTTGGGTCAAACTGGAAGGCAATAACCCTGCCGGATCGGTAAAAGATCGCGCTGCGCTCTCAATGATTGTGCAGGCGGAAAAACGCGGGGAGATTAAACCCGGCGACGTGCTGATTGAAGCCACCAGCGGCAATACTGGCATCGCGCTGGCGATGATTGCAGCCCTGAAAGGCTATCGCATGAAATTGCTGATGCCGGACAATATGAGCCAGGAGCGCCGCGCCGCGATGCGCGCTTACGGCGCGGAGCTGATCCTGGTCAGCAAAGAGCAGGGCATGGAAGGCGCGCGCGATCTGGCTCTTGAGATGGCACGTCGCGGCGAAGGTAAGCTGCTCGACCAGTTTAATAACCCGGATAATCCCTACGCCCATTACACCTCCACTGGCCCGGAAATCTGGCAGCAAACGCACGGGCGTATGAGCCACTTTGTCTCCAGTATGGGCACCACCGGCACCATTACCGGCGTGTCGCGTTTTCTGCGCGAGCAGGCGAAAAAAGTCACTATTGTTGGCCTACAGCCGGAAGAGGGGAGCAGTATTCCCGGTATTCGCCGCTGGCCTGCCGAGTATATGCCGGGCATTTTTAACGCCGCGCTGGTCGATGAGGTGCTGGATATCCATCAGCGTGAAGCGGAAAATACCATGCGCGCGTTAGCCGTGCAGGAAGGCATTTTCTGCGGTGTCAGTTCTGGCGGCGCGGTAGCAGGGGCGATACGGGTAGCGAAAGCAAACCCGGGCGCGGTGATCGTCGCCATCATTTGCGATCGCGGCGATCGCTACCTCTCGACGGGCGTATTTGGTGAAGAGAGTTATTCGCAGGGCGCGGGGATTTAACCCCTAAAGGAGACAAAATGGAGATGATCCTGTTCAGGGATAAAACCCGGGCGCAGCAGGCCGATATTGTCGCGGTCCAGTCGCAGGTGGTGTATGGCAGCGTCGGTAACAGTATCGCCGTGCCTAATATTCGCCAGCATCAGTTGAATGTGCTGGCTGTGCCAACGGTGCTGTTCAGCAATACGCCGCACTATGACACTTTTTATGGTGGCGTGATCCCGGATGAGTGGTTCAGCGGCTATTTGCAGGCGCTGGAAGAGCGCGATGTTCTGCGTGGGCTGAAAGCGGTGACGACCGGCTATATGGGCAGCGCCAGCCAGATAAAGTTGCTGGCTAAGTGGCTCGCGGCGCTGCGGGAAAACCGTCCTGAACTACTGATTCTGGTCGATCCGGTGATTGGTGATATCGACAGCGGCATTTATGTGAAAGCGGAAATTCCACAGGCGTATCGCGAATATCTGTTGCCGCTGGCGCAGGGCATTACGCCGAACGTCTTTGAGCTGGAAGTGCTCAGTGGCAAGTCGTGCCGCGACCAGCAAAGCGCGATTGATGCGGCAAAAGGGTTGTTATCCGACACGCTGCATTGGGTGGCGATCACCAGTGCGCCCGTAGAGCTTGATGATGGCCATATTCATGTGGTGGTGGTCACTGCCGATGCGGTGAATGTCAGTAGTTATCCGCGAGTGGCAACGGATTTGAAAGGCACAGGCGACCTGTTTTGTTCCGAGCTGGTGAGCAGCATTATTGAGGGTAAGACGCTGGATATGGCCGTACAGGCGGCAGGCGAGCGGGTGGTTGAAGTGATGGGCTACACGCTGGAAAAAGGTTATGACGAGCTGATTTTACCGGCGCGTTAAAACAAAAATGGCACCTTGCGGTGCCATTTTCATATCTGTTGAGCTTACTTCTTGATGCGGATCACCGGGGTTTCACCCACGGTTACGCTACCAGACAGTTTGATAAGCTCTTTGATCTCGTCCATGTTGGAGATCACAACCGGCGTCAGCGTTGACTTGGCTTTCTCTTCCAGCAGCGGCAGATCGAATTCGATTACTGGATCGCCAACTTTTACACGCTGGCCTTCTTCCGCGATGCGTTTGAAACCTTCACCTTTCAGTTCAACGGTGTCGATACCGAAGTGCACGAAAAGCTCAATGCCGCTATCGGATTCGATAGAGAAGGCATGGTTGGTTTCAAAGATTTTGCCGATAGTACCATCAACCGGAGCTACCATTTTGTTGCCGGTCGGTTTGATAGCAATGCCATCACCAACGATTTTCTCAGCGAAAACAACATCTGGTACATCTTCAATGTTGACGATTTCGCCAGAAAGCGGGGCAACAATCTCAATGGTTCCGGTGTCTTTTTTATCATCAGAAACCAGAGATTTCAGTTTATCGAACAAACCCATGATCTTCTCCTAAGCAGTAATTTGGGCCGCATCTCGTGGATTAGCAGATTGTTTTTTCTTCAATGAACTTGTTAACCAGCGTCATTAACTCGTCCGTTGTCGGTTGAGCAAGAGCCTGCTCTGCTAACACCTTCGCATCTTCGAAGTTCGTGTTACGAATGATCTTCTTGATACGCGGGATAGAAATGGCACTCATACTGAATTCATCCAGACCCATCCCCAGCAACAGAAGTGTAGCACGTTCGTCGCCAGCAAGCTCACCACACATGCCAGTCCATTTGCCTTCTGCGTGAGAAGCATCAATAACTTGCTTGATCAAAGTGAGTACGGACGGTGACATCGGCTGGTAAAGATGTGAAATCATATCATTACCACGGTCAACTGCCAGGGTGTACTGCGTTAAATCATTGGTACCGATACTAAAGAAATCGACTTCTTTGGCCAGATGACGAGCAATGGTCGCAGCGGCAGGGGTTTCTACCATCACGCCAATTTCGATGGTTTCGTCAAAGGCTTTACCTTCGTCACGCAGTTCCTGTTTGTAGATCTCAATCTCTTTTTTCAGTGCACGCACTTCTTCAACAGAGATGATCATCGGGAACATAATGCGCAGTTTGCCGAAAGCAGAAGCGCGCAGGATAGCGCGAACCTGATCGCGCAGGATCTCTTTGCGATCCATGGCGATACGCACGGCGCGCCAGCCCAGGAACGGGTTCTCTTCTTTCGGGAAATTCATGTACGGCAGCTCTTTGTCGCCGCCAATGTCCATGGTACGTACAATAACGGCCTGAGAGCCACAGGCTTCCGCCACCGCTTTGTAGGCTTCGAACTGCTCTTCTTCAGTCGGCAGCGCGTCGCGGTCCATAAACAGGAATTCGGTACGGTACAGGCCAACACCTTCAGCGCCATTGCGCTCTGCGCCCGCGACATCGCGAACGGTACCGATGTTGGCACAGACTTCAACCTGGTGGCCATCAAGGGTGATCGCCGGCAAGTCTTTCAATTTCGCCAGTTCGGCTTTCTCTTCCGCGACCTGAGCCTGAGCGGCGCGCAGAGTTTCGATCTCTTCTTCGCTTGGGTTAACGTACACTTTGTTGTTAACCGCATCGAGGATCAGATAATCGCCGTTTTTCACTTGCGTGGTGACGCTACCGGTACCCACAATCGCCGGCAGTTCAAGCGAGCGCGCCATGATAGACGTGTGGGAGGTGCGGCCACCGATATCGGTGATAAAACCAAGCACTTTTTTGAGGTTCAACTGGGCGGTTTCTGACGGGGTCAGATCCGCAGCAACCAGGATAACTTCGTCCTGAATGGCGCTCAGATCGATAATCGGCATACCAAGTATGTTGCGAAGCAGGCGCTTACCGATGTCACGCACGTCAGCCGCGCGCTCTTTCAGGTATTCGTCGTCCAGCTCTTCCAGGGCCGTTGCCTGACCTTCGATAACTTCATGGGCTGCCGCGTCGGCAGTCATGCTCTTATCTTTAATCAGGGCTATGATTTCCTGCTCCAGCTCCTCATCTTCGAGCAACATAATATGGCCTTCGAAGATGGCTTCTTTTTCTTCACCGAAAGTTTCACCTGCTTTCGTTTTGATCGCTTCCAGCTGTGCCGATGCCTTGGCACGGCCGCTCAGGAAACGCTCAACTTCCTGGTCAACCTTGTCGGCAGAAACTTTCTTCCGGTCGATGACGATCTCGTCTTCTTTCAGCAGCAGTGCTTTGCCGAAAGCGATACCCGGGGATGCTAAAATGCCTGAAATCATAACCCTACCTTTACTTGTGACTGATCTTTAAACGAACTCGTAAAAAACTTACTCGAGCTCTGCCATCAGTTTAACCAGATGTTCTACTGCTTTTTGTTCGTCTTCGCCTTCAGCGGTCAGAGTCACAACAGTACCTTGAGTCAGGCCCAGAGTTTGCAGTTTGAACAGGCTTTTCGCGCTGGCGCTTTTGCCGTTGGAAGTCACAGTGATTTCAGAAGAGAAGCCTTTCGCTTCTTTAACAAACTGAGCAGCAGGGCGAGTGTGCAGACCGTTCGGAGCTGTAATGGTAACTTCTTGCTGGAACATTGTATTTCCCCAACTTATAGGTTTAGTGTTGTGGAACTAAAGTCTAGCCTGGCGGCACGACTTTAGCCTGTATAGTTAGCGCTGGCGTAACGAGCCAGGGTACAGATGTCTTAATGGCACGATCCCGTGCAGACGCTTCTGGTCGCCGATGTTTCGTACGTCATTAAACATTATGCCGCGAAAGCGAGAATTGAACCAAATCATAAAATCGATTCAGCTTAGGGAAATTATGCCCCCGATTAATTTCGCGCTTCAAAATAAATGTGATGGTTAAATACCAGACCAGAAGGATTCAGGCAATGCCAGGCGGGACAAAAATTTGACGTACGCCACAAAAAAGCACCTCAATAGGTGCTTTTTTGCGCTAATTTAACAATCTGGCATCACTGTTGCAGTTCTTTTTCAGTGAACAGATCGGCAAACAAAGCGGTGCTCAAATAACGCTCGCCGGAAGAAGGCAGAATAACCACAATATTCTTATTGGTAAAGGATTCGTCTTCCTGAAGTTTCAATGCGGCCGCTACGGCTGCACCGGAAGAGATACCGGCCAGAATACCTTCTTCTTCCATCAGGCGACGCGCGGTGCTGATGGCTTCTTCGTTGGTGATTTTAACCACTTTGTCGATCAGTTTTAAATCCAGGTTGGCCGGGATAAAACCTGCACCAATACCCTGAATTTTATGCGGACCTGGTTTCAGTTCTTCACCGGCCAGCGCCTGCGAAATCACCGGAGAATCGGTTGGTTCAACCGCAACGGTAATCAGATCGGTTTTGCCTTTGGTATTTTTGATAAAGCGCGTGACACCCGTCAGCGTACCGCCCGTACCCACGCCGGAGATAAACACATCAACCTGGCCGTCTGTATCTTCCCAGATCTCCGGACCTGTTGTTTTTTCGTGGATTTCCGGGTTTGCCGGGTTGCTGAACTGCTGAAGCAGCAGATATTTTTCCGGATCGCTGGCAACAATCTCTTCAGCTTTTTGGATAGCGCCTTTCATGCCTTTCGCACCTTCGGTCAGCACCAGGTTCGCGCCCAGCGCTTTCAGTAGCTTACGGCGTTCGATACTCATGGTTTCCGGCATGGTCAGCGTCAGCTTGTAGCCGCGCGCTGCCGCTACGTAAGCCAGTGCGATACCGGTGTTACCACTGGTCGGCTCAACCAGTTCCACACCCGGCTTCAGCACACCGCGTTTTTCGGCATCCCAAATCATATTGGCACCGATACGGCATTTTACGCTGAAGCTTGGGTTGCGGGACTCGACCTTCGCCAGAATACGTCCGTTACCGATGCGGTTCAGTCGAACCAGCGGCGTATGACCAATAGTCAACGAGTTGTCTTCAAAAATCTTACTCATAGCCCGTCCTTAACTGTATGAAATTGAGAAACCAGCCCAGCATACCCACTTACCGTTGATGCGGAAGTAAGGAAATCGCATATCTATATGCTGAGGTGAAATAATGATTTTCAGTATGGAATAAGAAAAGGAATAATTCCTCAACGCCATGTTGCATGCTTTTCACGGTAACAATCGACCCACATTGCCGTCGCGCCGCATACGGCTACGGGCATCACAACCAGATTCAGCACCGGAACCAGCGTAAACAGACTGGTGAGCGCGCCGAATTGCATATTCATGACCTTTTGTGAACGTAAGGACACACGCATGGCCTTAAAAGGCACTTTGTGGTTGTCAAATGGATAGTCGCAATACTGAATAGCCAACATCCAGGCGCTAAAAAGGAACCATAACACCGGCGCGACGGTCTGCCCGATCCCGGGAATAAAATAGAGGATAAGTAAGATGGCGGCGCGGGGCAGGTACCAGGCCAGTTTTTGCCATTCGCGCTTCATAATGCGCGGCACATCTTTCATCAGCCCGAATACACCGACATCCGGCGGAACGGCTCCGGTCAGGCGCGCTTCCAGCTGTTCTGCCAGCAGGCCATTAAAAGGTGCGGCAATCCAGTTAGCGATAGTCGAAAAGAAATAGCCAAACACCAGCAGAACCGAGATAACGATAATCGGCCATAATAAATAGCTGAGCCATTGCAGCCAGTCCGGAACATGGCTCATTAATGAAGGGATCCAGCTATCGAGGCGGGTAAACAACCACCAGAAAGCGCCGCCCATCAGGACAATGTTCACCAGCAACGGCAGGATCACAAACCGGCGAATGCCTGGCAGCGTGACCAGTTTCCAGCCCTGGGAAAAGTAGTAGAGGCCACTGCGAGCAGCGTCTGGCGATGATGAAATCATATTCTGACTGGACTCCTTTTTAAGACATACGAAAAAACTGAAGCTTATAATATTCGCCGGACGGGGGAAACCTGTTCGGAAATGTTCGAAAAAACAGCAAAAAGCACGATTTAATTCATCTTTATGCGGTGAATGCTTCCCATACACTTGCACTTGGCCTAATGCGCAAATACTCTTAGTGAGTAAATGTTTGCCGTGGTGGCAAGGTGTTAGAACAACAGAGAATATAATGATGCAGGATTTGCGTCTGATATTAATCATTGTTGGCGCGATCGCCATAATCGCTTTACTGGTTCACGGTTTCTGGACCAGTCGTAAAGAACGTTCATCGATGTTCCGCGATCGCCCACTGAAACGTATGAAGTCGAGACGTGACGACGACGAGTTTGATGACGAAGATGTTGAAGACGACGAAGGCGTGGGTGAAGTTCGCGTTCATAAAGTGAACAGCGCACCAAAGGCCGGTGCAGATCAAGACGCGCCGCGTCAGCATTCGCAGCATCAATACCAGCCGCCTTATGCGTCGGCTCAACCGCGCCCAACGGCTCAGCCGGTTCAACCCGCAGAGCCACAGCACCACGCGCCACAGTCTTATTCTCAGCCACAGCAGCCGGAACGCCCGCCTGTGCAAGCGCCCGCGTATGAAACTCAGCCGGTACGGCCTGCCGCTCAACCCACAGCACCTGTGCAGCAACCGCAGCCGCAAATGCAGCACCAACCGCAGATCGTTGAACCGCCTGCGCAGCCAGAACCCGAGCCGGTAGTTGAAGCGCCGGTTGAAAAACCGCAGCGCAAAGAGACTGTTATTATCATGAACGTCGCGGCGCACCATGGCAGCGCACTGAATGGTGAAGTGCTGCTCAACAGCATCTTGCAGGCCGGGTTTAAATTCGGCGATATGAATATCTTCCATCGCCACCTCAGTCCGGACGGCAGCGGCCCGGCGCTCTTCAGTCTGGCGAACATGGTCAATCCGGGCACATTTGATGTTGAAACCATGGGCGAGATGGCAACGCCTGGCGTAACCATCTTTATGCAGGTTCCGTCGTATGGCGACGAGTTGCAGAACTTCAAACTGATGCTGCAATCCGCGCAGCACATCGCTGATGAAGTGGGCGGTGTGGTGCTCGACGATCAACGCCGGATGATGACGCCGCAAAAATTACGTGAATACCAGGATCGTATTCGCGAAGTCAAAGACGCCAACGCGTAACGGAATTACGCATACATTCCCTTCCAGAACCCCCGCCTGTCGGGGGTTTTTTATCATTGATGGTGCGATATGGAATCAATTGAACAACAACTGACAGAACTGCGAACTACCCTTCGCCATCATGAACATCTGTACCACGTTATGGACGCGCCGGAGATCCCGGATGCGGAGTATGACCGCCTGATGCGCGAGCTGCGCGAGCTTGAAGCGCAGCACCCGGAACTTATCACGCCGGACTCACCGACCCAGCGCGTCGGTGCCGCGCCGCTCACCGCCTTCACTCAGGTGCGCCATGAAGTGCCGATGCTGTCGCTGGACAACGTTTTTGACGAAGAGAGCTTCCTGGCGTTCAACAAACGCGTGCAGGACAGGCTCAAAAGCACGGATGCGCTGATTTACTGTTGCGAACTGAAACTCGACGGTCTGGCGGTAAGCCTGCTGTATGAAAACGGGCTATTAGTACGCGCAGCGACGCGCGGCGATGGCACAACCGGGGAAGATATCACCGCTAACGTGCGCACCATTCGCGCCATTCCGCTTAAGCTTCGCGGCGACAACATTCCTGCTCGTCTGGAAGTGCGCGGCGAGGTCTTTTTACCGCAGTCCGGTTTTGAAAAAATCAATGAAGACGCGCGCCGCACCGGTGGGAAAGTGTTTGCTAACCCGCGCAACGCCGCTGCCGGTTCGCTGCGCCAGCTTGATCCGCGTATCACCGCGAAGCGTCCGCTCACGTTCTTCTGCTATGGCGTTGGTATCCTGGAAGGCGGCGAACTGCCGGGCAGCCATCTGGCACGTTTACAGCAGTTCAAGGACTGGGGCTTGCCGGTGAGTGAGCGCATACGTCTGTGCGGCACGCCGGAAGAGGTGCTGGCTTTCTACCATAAAGTTGAAGAAGACCGGCCGACGCTGGGCTTTGATATTGACGGCGTGGTTATCAAGGTTGATTCGCTGGCGCTGCAAGAGCAGTTAGGGTTTGTTGCACGTGCGCCGCGCTGGGCGGTAGCCTTTAAATTCCCGGCGCAGGAACAGCTTACCTTCGTGCGTGATGTGGAGTTCCAGGTAGGGCGCACGGGCGCGATCACGCCTGTCGCACGGCTTGAGCCAGTACACGTTGCCGGGGTGCTGGTCAGTAACGCGACACTACACAATGCCGACGAGATTGACCGTCTGGGCCTGCGCATTGGCGATCAAGTAGTGATTCGCCGCGCCGGGGACGTGATCCCGCAGGTGGTCAATGTGGTGCTTTCCGAGCGCCCGCCCGAGACGCGCGAAATCGTTTTTCCGGCTCACTGCCCGGTGTGCGGTTCGGATGTGGAACGCGTTGAAGGTGAAGCCGTTGCCCGCTGCACCGGGGGGTTGATTTGCGGCGCCCAGCGTAAGGAATCTCTCAAGCATTTCGTTTCACGTCGGGCGATGGATGTCGACGGGATGGGCGACAAAATCATCGACCAACTGGTTGAAAAAGAGTACGTCCACACGCCGGCAGATCTGTTCCGTTTGACCGCTGGCAAGCTGACTGGCCTCGATCGTATGGGGCCGAAATCAGCGCAAAACGTGGTTAATGCGCTGGAAAAGGCAAAGAGTACGACTTTCGCCCGCTTCCTCTACGCGCTCGGTATTCGCGAAGTAGGCGAAGCGACGGCAGCTGGGCTGGCGGCGTATTTCGGCACCCTGGACGCGCTGATGGCTGCGTCTGTCGATGAACTCCAGAAGGTGCCGGATGTCGGCGTGGTGGTGGCAAAACATGTGCATAATTTCTTTAGCGAAGAGAGTAATCGCGATGTGATTCGCCAGCTTACAGAGGAAGTGGGTATTCACTGGCCTGCGCCGGTGGTGGTCAAAGCCGAAGAGATAGACAGCCCATTCGCTGGCAAAACCGTGGTGCTGACCGGCAGTCTGAGCCAGCTTTCGCGCGACGATGCCAAAGCCCGTTTGACGGCGCTGGGGGCAAAAGTGGCTGGCAGCGTGTCGAAGAAAACCGATCTGGTGATCGCCGGGGAAGCCGCCGGTTCGAAACTGGCGAAAGCGCAGGAGCTGGGGATTGACGTGATTGATGAAGCCGAAATGATCCGCTTGCTGGGGGAGTAAATGGAAAAAGAACAGCTGGTCGACATCGCCAATACGGTAATGCCCTTTGGTAAATACCAGGGGCGTCGCCTCATCGATTTACCGGAAGAGTATCTGTTGTGGTTTGCCCGTAAAGATGAATTTCCCGCCGGGCGGTTGGGCGAATTAATGCAGATTACTTTACTGATTAAAACCGAAGGGCTGAGCCATCTGGTTCAGCCCCTGAAACGCGGTTAGGCTTTTGCCGCTTCCTGCGCCTGTCGCTGCTCCGTCTGACGTTTGTAACGGCGGGCCAGCACGGCGCAGACCATCAACTGGATCTGGTGGAAGATCATCAGCGGCAGCACCATCATGCCAATAACCGATGTCGGAAAGAGAATATTGGCCATCGGGATCCCATTGGCGAGGCTCTTTTTCGAGCCGCAAAAGACAATGGTAATTTCATCCGCTTTGTTAAAGCCGCATTTGCGCGCCACCACGATATTCACCGTAATCACAATCGCCAACAGCACCAGGCTTGCCGCGACGATAAACAGCAGGGAACCGAGGCCGACTTTGTGCCAGATCCCATTCACCACCGCTTCACTAAAGGCGGAGTAAACCACCAGCAGAATTGACGACTGGTCGGTCTTTGAAATCCACTTTTTATGCTTCGCCACAAAGGCTCCGGTCCACGGACGTGACAGGTGGCCAAGCACAAACGGCAGCAGCAGTTGCAGCATAATTCTGCCGACCTGCTCAAGGCTGCCTTGCGCACCGTGCAGGTTCATCAGCAGGCCGACTAACAGCGGCGACAGGAAAATCCCTAATAAACTGGATGCGGAAGCAGAACAGACCGCAGCCGCAACATTGCCGCCTGCCAGCGAGGTAAAGGCAATGGCCGACTGCACCGTTGCGGGCAGAATGCATAAATAGAGGAAACCGGTGTACAACTCCTGGCTGATATTGACCGGCGACCACCAGACAAACAGTACGCCGAGCGCCGGAAAGAGCACAAAGGTGCTGCACATGACCCACAGGTGTAAACGCCAGTGGCTACCGCCGGCGATAATCGCCTCGCGTGACAGTTTTGCACCATGCATAAAAAACAGCAGCGCAATGGCGGCGGTGGTCAGCCATTCAAAAAACGGTACAAAGCCGCCGCGCGCCGGGAAGAAAGAGGCCAGCAGAACGACACACACCAGCGTGAGCGTAAAAGGATCAAGGATACGAAAAATTTTCATGTGCACTCCTGAAAGTCGATGCCGCTATTGTGCTTTTTCTGCTTTGAGAAATAAAATTGATTTATTGCATCCATTCATGAATTTATCCGATGAATTATTCCTTACGTCAGTTACGCGTTTTCGTCACGGTGGCACAGGCCAAAAGTTTCAGCCGGGCAGGGGACATCATTGGTCTCAGCCAGTCGGCGGTGAGCCACAGCGTGAAAGAGCTGGAGCTGCAAACCGGCGTCCGCTTGCTGGACCGCACCACCCGTGAAGTGGTATTGACGGAAGCCGGGCAGCAACTGGCCGGACGTCTTGAACGGCTGTTAGATGAGCTTAGCAGCACACTGCGGGAAGCCGGGCGTGTAGGGCAGCAATTAACCGGTACCGTGCGCGTGGCGGCCAGCCAGACCATCTCGGCGCATTTGATCCCGCAATGTATTGCCCAAAGCCAGGTGCTCTACCCGGAAATTGATTTCGTGCTGCATGACCGGCCGCAGCAGTGGGTGCTGGAGAGTATTCGTCAGGGCGAGGTGGATTTTGGCATTGTTATCGATCCTGGCCCGGTGAGCGATTTTGAAAGCGAAGAGATTCTGGAGGAGCCGTTCTTTCTGTTATGCCGCAACGATCATCCATGGGCAAAACGGGCGAGCGTGCCGTGGTCGGCATTAGATGGCGCGCAGTTAGTGGTGCAGGATTATGCTTCCGGCAGCCGCCTGCTCATTGATGCGGCGCTGCGCCATTTCACCGTTCAGGCAAAGATTGTGCAGGAGATTGGTCACCCGGCAACGCTGTTTCCAATGGTGGAAGCGGGGATTGGTATCAGTATCCTGCCCGCGCTGGCGCTGCCTTTGCCGCAGGGAAGCCAGTTGACGGTGAAACGGCTGGTACCAAATATGCAGCGCAAAATTATGCTGGTGCGGCGAAAAAATCGCTCATTGTCGGGCGCTGCGCAGGCGTTGTGGGAAGTGGTAAAAGAACAGGCCCGGTGTTTGAACCAGGCCCGTGAGAACGATCCGCTATTTACTCAAACGTAAATATCGATCTGGTGCTCGTCGGAAGGGGTATTCACGCCTTCGACTTTGCCTTGCGGCTGGCTCTGCTCCTGTTTCTGCTCTGCCTGTTCAGCCTGCTTGCGCTGTAACTGCTGAAGCTGGGTTTGCAAAAGCTGGATCTGCTGCTGGATCTGTTCTTGCTGTTTCTGTTTCTCTTCCGTGGTGCCATCGCCGTTAGCAACATCTTTAAGCTGCTGTGTAAGCTTAGTGATTTGCTGTGTGATGCGGCTAATCTGTGAGGAAACATCGCTGCTGGCCGACGATGAACCGCCGGTGCCGCTGGTCTGGATTGATGCTGTGGATGCTGAAATTGTTGTCATTGAACTCTCCTTCTTGCCATAAAACATCATTATCGGCGTAATCATGACGTACTTGAGTTGCGGCCAGGGTTCGGCTGCAAGATCTGCATCATAGCCAGACATTAAGGATAAATTATGGATAAAAGTAACCAGGTTATCCGTTGAAAAACAAACACTTTTGTTATGTTAGCTATTTCAGCTAAGTCAGGTTTAAAAGTTGTCTTAGGCGCAATTACGGCAAAACGCCTGCTGGCGCTGCGCTTAGCAGGCCTACGGGGATGAGGTTCATGTGACTCGAGCCTGCCACAGGTATATTCGTCTCATCCTGAGACTCACCCTTCGGGCCAACGCTTCGCGTTGTTCAAAATTGTTCCCGACAATTTTGGCGCTGCGCTTAGCAGGCCTACGGGGATGAGGTTCATGTGACTCGAGCCTGCCACAGGTATATTCGTCTCATCCTGAGACTCACCCTTCGGGCCAACGCTTCGCGTTGTTCAAAATTGTTCCCGACAATTTTGTCGAATCTTTCCAGATCGCAGATAGCAAAAAAGCGCCTTTAGGGCGCTTTTTTACATTGGTGGGTCGTGCAGGATGACTCGCTTCGCTCGCCCTCCGGGCCGTCGCCGCAAGCGGCTCCGTTGTCTCACTTCGTTCGACTCGAACCTGCCGCAGGTTCGAATCTTTCCAGATCGCAGATAGCAAAAAAGCGCCTTTAGCCACCGGATCGGTCAACCGATCCTTAAACGATCGGCATTACCCCGCAGGGAGCTTCAGCATCGATTCAGGCGGCCTGACTCTGTTCAGAGCGTAAACGGCAGGACCAGTTCCCTTGATAATGGGCAAACGTATGCAACACGCGGCCAGGAAAATCTCCCTGAGGAGATGCCGTCAGGGGATAATGACGACGAATGCCGTCAGGTCAGGTTATGCCGCCTGTTCCGTCTTTCGGTTTAGGAGTTCACTTCACAAAAGGCGGTTTTTTGCTTTCTGGGATACGGACTCTCATCTGAAATAAATAAAAACGCCGCACCACATGGCTACGGTGCGGCGTTTCTGGCTATCGCTGCTTAATCGTGGTTTTGATTCGTCTTGATATATTCCACGATCTCATCGTACTGGCTGCCTTCGATAAAGTTGCTAATCGACATAAATTCAAATCCCTTATCGGCGTGAAGTTTCTTCGCGCGATCGAGGAGCTGGATATGGGTAATAACTAAATCAGTATCGCCGGGGATCTCCTCAATTTTTGAGTTGGCCACCTGGATGTCGATCATCGCCTTCTTCAGTTTACTTTTGAGTACCGATGCCCCCATCGCGCTCGATCCCATCCCGGCGTCACAGGCGACAATGATTTTATCGATACGTTTAGCTGCAATTCGCTGTAATGCTTCGCTATTGCTGCTGATGGGCACGCTGCGCCTGGCATCGGTAGTATCGGTGCTGGACGGCTCGTCAGATGCCGTTTCTTCCGGCGAGCGGTCAAGCTTCAACAGCACCGAGGCGATAGTAAAGGCTACCGCCATACCGGCAAAGAAACCGACCAAATTACCCAGCATCGCCCCTTTCGGCGTCAGTATTAGCATTGCAAAGAAGCTACCCGGTGAAGGGGTGGCTACCGTGCCGCCGCCCAGCAGCATAAAGCAGGTCAGCGAGGTCGTAATACCGCCCATGGTGGCGAAAACCAGTACCGGTTTCATCAACACGAACGGGAAGTAAACCTCACCGATGCCGCCTACGCCGGCAATCAGCGCCGCCGTTGGTGCGGTTTTCTTAGCCATCCCTTTGCCGAAGAAAGAGATAGCTAACAGCGTTCCTACCGACGGCCCGCAGTTGGCATCGACCAGGAATAGAATCGATTTCCCATGTTCGACAACCTGCTGTAGCCCCAGCGGAGCCATGATGCCGTGGTTAATAGCGTTGTTTAAAAAAAGTACCTGGGCTGGCGCAACAAAAACAGAAATGAAAGGCAGCAGTTCGTGGGAGATAGTCCAGTTTACCCCTGCCGAGAGCAGATGGATCAAGCTCTCAATGATTGGGCCGATGATGATGTATCCGGCTAATGTAATAACCAGGCCGACAATCCCCATACTGAAATTACTGATCAGCATCTCAAAACCCGCGCGGAATTTACCGTCGAGGAATTGGTCCGTCTTTTTCATTATCCAGGCTGCGAATGGCCCGATAATCATCGCGCCGCTGAGCATGGTGACGTCAGAACCGACGATCAGTCCCATGGTGGCTAGCGCGCCGATCGCGCCACCTCGCTGCCCGTGAACGATAAATCCGCCGGTGAATCCAACCAGCAGCGGTAAAAGATAGGTCAGGATCGGGCCAACCAGGGCACCCAGGTGCTCGTTAGGGATCCAGCCGGTTGGGATAAACAGCGCGGTAATTAAACCCCATGCCACAAACACGCCGAGGTTGGGCATTACCATGCCGCTCAGGAAATTCCCGAACCGCTGTACTTTTACCAGTACTGTTTTGTCTTTTGTTTTACGTTCATTTTTTATAGTAAGCATTTTTCATCTTTCCCATTGTAGGGTTACGGGGAAACGTAAAGCGAAATAAATACTGTCCTGTTATTGACTGTCCTTACCGGGATTTCCCTCCGGAAATATTTATCGTCGTTCCGCTAATATAGCTTGAGTGCTCGGATACCAAATAAGTCACTAAATCGGCTATCTCATGATGTTCTCCTGCCCGGCCCAGAGGGATAGACCCCGTATAGTCGTTATCAATATTATTCGGATCAAGGCCGCGCGTATAAGCCAATGCCCGATAATTATCATCGTTGTTCATATTGGTTCTTTTATTAATACCAGGGGCAATGCCGATAACGCGGATATTAAATCGGCCCAGCTCTTTAGCCCATGAACGAGTAAAACTATTTAAAGCTCCTTTCGTTGCTGAATAAATACTTTGTCCGGCCGATCCTTCTGTACCGGCTTCCGAAGAGACGTTAACAATAATACCGGCTTTATTTTCAATCATATGGCGCGCAACGGCCTGTGCACATAAAAATGGCCCCTTTTGGTTAACGTTGACAATAAAATCAAAGTCCTCTTCGGTGGCTTCATAGGCATTATTCTTTTTATAAAAATCCACTAACAGACGAGGGCGGTTAACACCGGCATTATTAATCAGACCATCAATGCGCCCGTACTTATTAATCACCGCTTGCACCATCTTTTCGACGCTATTTTTATTGGTGATATCGCATTCAACAAAGAGGTCGGCATGGGCTTTCGACTCTTCACTCTCATGCAGATCGCCGATCGCTACAATACTGTTATTGTTATGCAGGTTTTCGGCAATTTTGGCACCAATGCCCGATGCACCGCCGGTGACGATAACCACTTTTTTATCCAAATCAATCCAGCCGTTACCCATGATTTTTCCCCTATTCAAGATTGGCGTGTAATTGCCATAAGCTGTGCATATCAATGTGCTTTTCTTCGACGATCATTAACGCAATGGTATCGCCGAGAATAAGTAAGGATTGTTCAAAAAGACTGGTCATCGGTTGAACCGATGGGATCTCACCGGGCAGGTGCAGTTTGGTCTGCACCGGAATACGAATAAAAAGATCGGTAAATTCACCCATTGAGCTGTCAGGGTTAGCACCAATATGTGCCACCGTCGCATTAAAGGTTTTTGCCTTACGCGCAATGCCCAGCGGGAACATACTTTCACCGCTGCCGGAGCCAACAATCAGCAGGTCGTTGCTGGTGATAGCAGGCTCGGTGATTTGACCTACTACATAAGTTTTTACACCCAAATGGGCCAGCCGCTTGGCAATCGCCTCTAAAGAGAGCAGCACTCGCCCTACGCCGACAAAGAATACCTTGTCCGCTTTTTCAATCTTATCCACCAGCGCCAGAACACTTTGCGCTGAAATACTGCTGAGCGTGGTATCCAGCTCGCGGACTATTTTTTCTCGCGCTTTGCTGTAATCCATAATTCAAACCTCGTATTACGCTGAAGACCTGTGCCACAAAAATCAGGTCGATGGTTTATCGTTGAGATAAACCGCTGCTTACCGCGATATCTAAAAGCGCTTTATTTTGTGCCAGCGTCTTGCCTGCAATATAAAGGCTGGTGCTGCCGAGGACTAAGTTATCCGCGCCAGCAGCAATGAGCTCCGGGATAGAATCTAAGGAGACGCGCCCGTCGACCTGAATTTCACAATCGGCCTGGCGATGGGCAATTAAGTGTGTTAAATCCCGGACTTTCTCTGCCGAATAGACCGCTTGCTTTTCACTTTTATCACCCGCAAATCCTGGATTAATCAGCATCAGCAATACGTTATCAATCTGGGGCAAGAGATAATCCAGGCTGGATAATGGCGTGCCGGGATTTAGCGCCAAACCGGCTTTAACACCGCTATTTTTAATCAGATTCACTAATCTGTCGGCGTGTAGGCTGGTTTCAATATGAAAAGAAATTTGTTGTACGCCAATCGCTAATATTTGCTCGACAAACCAGTCATTATTACGCGACATAATGTGCACATCGAAAGCCAGATCGGTGACATCTCTTAATTTTTTAACGGTATCAATACCTAGCGGCATACTGGGGCTAAAGGCGCCATCAATAATATCGATATGTAATGCGTCAATACCAATGGTCTCCAGCTCTTTGATAGATCTTTCCAGGTTCAATAAATCGGCACACATTATTGAGGGAGAAAGTACTATTTTCCTTTCCATTTCAATTTCCTTAGTTATTGATGGTTAATACCATCCGTATCAGACACCAAGCACTTCAAGTACCTGCTGTTTATCCGTCGCGTAGCGGATCTTTTCGATGTTCTCTTCTTCCATGCAGGCAATAGCAATCTGATTCAAAATATCCAGATGAGCGCCATCTTTACCGGCAATCCCAATCACCACATAAGCCGTGGTGCCGTCGCCGTAGTTAACCCCGTCGGGGACCTGAATGACTGAAATACCGGAGCGGATAATCTCGCTTTCTGAGCCATCGACGCCGTGAGGAATCGCTAAGTGATTCCCCATGTAGGTTGATGCCAGCGCCTCGCGCTTGACCATCAGATCCACATATTTTTCGCTGACGTAGCCTGAGGCCACCAGCACCTCTCCCGCTTTGCGGATGGCATCAAACTTGTCGGTAAATGCAGCGCCTAACAGGATGCTGTCTGCATGCAGAATGCGGCTCATTTTGACTCCTTCTACTGGTCGTTACCGTTGTAAAACCCAATTACTCACAACATTAAAGCGCATCAATTCACAACTTAAAACCCAATTATCGCAACAACAATCGCAATATTCATAACTGACGGTTCACTTATCAAGCAAATAAATGTCAAAACAGGAGATCAATCACAATTTTCCCGCAGGATCTGTATGATTGTGGGGCCATGATGTAGAGTGTTCAGGGACCATTTCAGGGGCAAAAAATCGCTCAATTACTGGCGAATGCTTTTTCTAAGGAAAATGAAAAGCCGAAAAATAACAACGAATTGAAGAAATTGGCTTTATATTTACCTCTTTGTCAGAAACTTAAAAAGGTAGCTAGCATGGCTAACTCTTTGACGATTGAAAGGCGCAACAAACTTGCGCAGATATTGATATCCGAAGGCAGCGTTAAGGTTGGGAAAATTGCGGAAATGTTTGCGGTTTCTACTGAGACGATCCGTAAAGACCTGATTTATCTGGATAAGAAAGGGATCGCAACCAAAGGACACGGCGGGGCTATCGCTTCCGGTAATATTCTGGCGATTGAGCAACCTCTGGCCAGAAAGAATACCGAGCATCTTGAGACCAAAGACAAAATTGCCCATGTAGCGGCGCAGCTCATCCCGGAAAAAGGGGTGGTCATTCTCGATACGGGTAGCACCGTCCAGTGTGTGGCTAAAGCGCTGGTACTGAAAAGTCGTCTGACCATTATTTCCAATGCGATTAATATCGTTCAGCCGCTAAGCGGCACGGACAATGATATTTTTCTGGTGGGCGGCAAATTCAGGCCAAGCAGCCTGGCGACCGTCGGCATGTGGGGAGTCAATGCCTTCCAGTCGATCAACGCTGACATTGTCTTTTTAGGCAGCGACGGGCTGAAGCACCGCAATGGCCCTTGCACAGCGTCGTATGAAGAAGCAGAAGTTAAATCAGCGATGGTGAAAAGTGCCCGCCTGCGCGTAGTGGTCAGTGACAGCACCAAATTCAGCAGTTCGGGCCTGTTCCAGTTCTGCGACTGGTCAGATATTGATTACTTCATAACCGATGCTGGTATCCCCGAAGATGAACTGAAGAAAATGGAAAACCTGACAGAAGTGATCATTATCGATTAATTCTGTCAGCACCTGGCCTGCTCAACGCTTCCTGCGGACAGCATAAAAGTGATACTTGTCTTTAATCGGGGAGCGGAGGCGGGTAAACCAGCGAGTGGCATTATGGGGCCAGATTTCGCACCAGACCATCATGGCGCTGCAAACGGCACTGCGAACGTTGAATACAGAACAAGATGACACGCAATTACGGCCTCTGCGGCTTCGGGGATGTTTCATTACCAGGGTATGAACTCCCCATCAAACACCGTCCCTTTTCTGTTATTTACTCAATATTTTTATTTATGGCAATCATCAATACATTATTAATGTAGATAATATTTATCCTCTTAAAATATATTTTTTTAGCCTATAGTATTTAATCATTAAAAATAAACCAAAAACCTTATTTGTGCGTATTATTATTTATTTCCAAAAAACGTGATTTAGATCGCAATGAAGAATTATCGCCATGATTACCAATAATTTATTGATTGCCTTCCCGATTGTTATTCTATAAACAATAGCTTCAATTCTCCCTCCACAAGGACAAGTAAATGAGCAACCCATTCGAAAATGAAAACCTTATTTTTTTGGTATTGGTAAATGACGAGAATCAACACTCTCTGTGGCCTGAATTCATAAAGATCCCGGACGGATGGGATACTGTTTTTGGGCCTGCAAACCGCAGTTCATGCATTCAATACATTGAAGAAAACTGGAAAGACATTAAGCCAAAGAGCTTACAAACAAAATAATAGCGAATTGCCTTCCAGCTTTCATTTTTTGCTTTATTATTGAGGTACTTATATGTCTGCACCAGATGACATGGAATATCTCGCTTTAACTTCAGCTCAAATGGGCATGTGGTTAGCGAATGAAGTCGCACTGAATCCGGGAAATAATAATATTAGCGAGTATTTAATAATTGATGGCGTTATAGAACCATCAATATTTAAAGCCGCAATAAAGAGAATGATTTCTGAAGCCGACTCAATGCATAGTCGCTTTTATTACAGCAACAACGAAGTCAAACAATTATTATCTCCAGTCGATGATTATGAGGCACAATTCTACGATTTCAGCATGATGGCCGATCCGTGGGCCACCGCTGTTGAACATATGACGGCGCATAGTAATACTTTATTTTCCCTCTCTGAGGGCTATGCTTTTACCTTTTCCCTGATTAAATTAGCAGAAGATAAATATGTTTATTACCACTGCTGCCACCATATTCTTCTGGACGGATTTGGCGCCTCGCTGATTCTCCGTCGGGCAATTGATATTTACAACAGCTTAATTACTGGAAAGCCTGTTTCTTCCCCTCCTTTTGGCAGTTTAAAAAAACTCATTGCAGATGATGCTGAATACCGGCGTTCGAACCGGTTTGCGCGAGACCGCGATTACTGGATATCGCGCTTTAGCGACGCGCCAGAAGCAGCAAGCCTCGCTGGACGCTCCGCACCGTCCGAACATATCATCCGCCAGCGTATTAGCCTGGATAAAACGCTTCATGACGCCATTGTCACGCAGGCGAATGCCTCGGGGTACACGCTTCCACAATTGCTCACGACATTAAGTTCTATTTACCTTTACCGCATGACGGGCAACGAGGATCTGGTCATTGGTTTTCCAATGACGGCACGCGTAGGGCGGGAACAGCGTAATATCCCCGGATTAATGTCCAATATTATGCCAATGCGCTTTACTTTATCGCCGGCGCTTTCGCTTAACGATGTCGTGACATTATCGACGAAAGAGATGCTGACATCCTTACGCCACCAGCAATATCGCCATGAAGAATTACTGCGTTCTTTGAATCTAACGCGGCCCTTATTCAACACGGCAATTAACGTTGAATTATTTGGTGATGACTTAACCTTCAACGGTGCAAAAACATTACCTGTCAATACAGCGAATGGCCCGGTAGAAGATTTAAGTATTTTCTTTTTTGGCTACGGTGAAGAACATACATTAGTGCTCGGCCTCGATGCCAATAGCGCACTTTATAATGAACAACAACTTCTGGCGCATCATGAGAGAATGACGGCGTTATTTTCTGCGCTACTGAAAAATCCAGGCACTGCAATTGGCGCACCTTCATTATTAAACGACAATGAATACCAGCAACTCACTCAAATAAATAAAAAAACGTTTCACCCTGCCGCCACACTTACATTAACCGAACGCTTTGAAAAGCAGGTCAGGATAACACCGCAAGCACCTGCGCTCTATTACCAGAACAGCGTACTGACCTACTCCCAGTTAAATGATCGAATTAACCAAATGAGTCATTATTTACTGGGGCAAGGTGTTCGCTCCGGTGAAATTATTGCATTACTTTTACCGCGCACAGAAAATATTGTAATAACGATATTGGCAATAATGAAAGCCGGGGCAATTTACCTGCCGTTAGATCCCGATCATCCCGCCGAACGTATTAAACATATTCTTGCTACCGCCACACCGAAATTAATATTAACGTCCGCTGTGACATCGCATCTGGTTCCGGAATTCCGTCAATGTCAAATAGACGATGAGGAAGTACTCACCGCCATTAATTCACAACCAGAAAATGATCCTGTTAACCCGCCTGCGCTGCTCAAGCAGGCAGCGTATGTCTTATTTACTTCAGGCTCCACCGGCGCACCGAAAGGCGTGCTGATCCCCCATTACGCATTAGCTAATTTTATGGTGGCGATGCAGCAGTACGTACAGCTTTCAGCGCAGCATCGTTTGCTGGCCGTCACCACCATCGGCTTTGATATCGCTGCGCTGGAACTTTTCCTGCCGCTGGTGAACGGGGCTTCTGTGGTGATTGCTTCGCGTGATGCGGCGCGCGACCCGCACTTATTGGCCGCAGAAATCGAGCAGCGGCAAATTTCCCACCTGCAAGGCACCCCGGCTTTGTGGCAGGGGTTAGTCGAGTATCAACCCCAGTCGATGGCGAATCTGACGGCGTTGGTTGGCGGCGACTCCCTGCCCGCTACGCTCGCTGAACGCATGGTCGCGCTGGCGTCCCGGGTGATCCAGGTCTACGGGCCAACAGAAACGACCATCTGGTCAACGGCACGCGAACTTACCGCCGCGCACGTCTCGCCCTCCACCATTGGCCTGCCGATCCACAATACCCAGGTTTATATCCTTGATAGCGCCCTTCAGCCGGTACCGCCAGGGCAGACAGGCGAACTCTATATCGCCGGTGATGGCCTGGCGTTTGGCTATTTGCAGCGCGCGGATTTAACCAGCGAACGTTTTGTGGCTAACCCTTTTGGTGACCCTGGTAAACGTATGTATCGCACGGGCGATATCGCCTGCTGGGATCAGGATATGCAGATAGGCTTTCTGGGGCGCGCGGATAATCAGGTCAAAATCCGCGGTTACCGTATTGAGCCAGGCGACATTGAAAATGCGCTGCACACCTTCCCGGCAGTAAAACAGGCGCTGGTGCTCGCCCACGACGAAAAATCCTCTGGCCAGAAACGGCTGATTGCATATGTCATCCTGCACGAAGGCGAAACCTGTTCACCGGAAGCGCTACGGGCCGGATTAAGCCAACAGGTGCCGGATTATATGGTGCCAGCAGTCATTATGCTGCTGGAGCGCTTCCCGCTCACGGCGAATGGCAAAATTGACCGTCGGGCGTTACCTATCCCGGCATTCACTACGCCCGACCGGGTTCTGCCCTCGACGCCACAACAAGAAAAGCTGTGTCAGCTCTTTGCGGAATGCCTGGATATTGCGCCTCCAGGGATCGACGACAGCTTCTTTAGTCTTGGCGGACACTCGCTGCTGGCCCTGAAGTTACTGAGCCGCGTGCGTGAGGTTTTCAATTGTGAAATATCGCTGAAGGCTATTTTTGATACACCGACCGTCGCCGAACTGAGCGCCCTTATTGAGGCTGGCACTACCGCCACAGTGCGGCCTGCGCTGGTTGAGCAACCGCGCCCTGCCCTGCTGCCCATGTCATTTGCCCAGCAACGTTTGTGGTTACAGGAGCAGATAACACCCGGCAGCGCCTACAATATGCCGCTGGCGGTGCAGCTTAACGGCAAACTGGATGCGGCCGTGCTGGCACAAGCCCTCTCTGATGTCATCGCCCGCCATGAAAGTTTGCGCACGCGTTTGACACAGCAGGACGACACGCCTTGCCAGCAGATTATTGCGCCGCAAGACGTGGCGTTTACCTTGCATCAACAGGCGATTGCGGCGGAGCAACTCACCGAACAGTTGAGGCAACATTGCGGGCATGTTTTCGCGCTCGATCAGGAACTGCCCATCAAAGCCTGGTTGTACCAGCTTGCGCCAGAGCAGCACGTCCTGCTGCTGGTTATCCATCACACGGCTGGTGATGGGGGTTCCCTCTTCCCGCTGTTGCAGGATTTGAGCCTCTGCTGGCAGGCCCGGCAGATGGGCAAAACACCGCAACTCGCAGCGCTGCCGGTGCAATATGCGGATTATGCGCTGTGGCAACGCGCGCTGCTTAGCGAAGCGCAAGGCGCAGGTTCACTGTTCGCACAGCAAATGGACTACTGGCGCACGCAATTGCAGGGCTTACCGGAAGAGGTGACGCTGGCCGGGGATCGCCCACGTCCGGCGCGCGCCCGTTATGCTGGCGATCGCGTGGCGTTCACGCTTCCGACCGACGTTTTCCAGCGTTTAACGTCCCTGAGCACGACAACGGGCGCGAGCCTGTTTATGCTACTCCACGCCGCGCTGGTGGCGTTGCTACACCGTATGGGTGCCGGTGACGACATTGTAATTGGCACGCCGATCTTCGGCCGTACCGATGTCGCACAAATCCCGATGATCGGTTATTTCGCCAACACTGCCGTACTGCGCACGCAGGCCGCCGGTAACCCTGAGCTGACCACCCTTATCGAACTGGCGCGCAATGCCGTGCTGGAAGCCAATGAACACCAGGATGTGCCTTTTGAGCGGATCGTTGAGGAACTTGCCCCGGACCGCTCGCTCGCGAAACACCCGCTGTTCCAGGTCATGCTGGCGGTCGACACACCGTGGCCACAAGCGGTTACCTTCCCGCAATTACAGGTTGAGCAGCTCGATTTACCCACTACCACGGCTAAATTCGACCTGCTGTTCAATTTTAACGTCGATGAACAGCACGCGCGTTTAAGCGGGCATATCGAATACGCCACCGATCTTTATGATGCGGGCACCGTGAGCGGCTTTGCTGAGCGGTTAGTCCAGGTCATAGACATCATGGCAAGCCATCCGGCAACCCGCATCGGCGAACTGGCGTTGTTGAATGCCGCCCAGCGCGAAACCCTGCTCAACACGTGGAACGCGACAACCGTCGCGCTGCCTGAGCCTTCATTAGCCGGGCTGTTTGAACGCCAGGTCTTGTGCTCGCCCAATGCAGTGGCGGTCAAAGAAGGCAGCAAAACACTTACCTATCACCAGTTGAATCAGGCAGCCAACCGCCTGGCGCACCGGCTTATTGAACTCGCCCAGGGGAAAACGTTCTGCGCCGGGCTGCTGATGAAGCACTCTGTCGAGGCGGTCATCGCCACGCTGGCGGTGATTAAAGCCGGTGGCGCTTATTTGCCGCTACGCACCACCGATCCGCTGGAACGCCAGCAAATGATGATGGATGACGCTGGCGCAACGCTGTTAATCGCCGACGCGGGTCTGCCGCTTCCCACGGCAGAGTTTGTGATTCACGCGACGGACGAATCGCAACTCGCGCCGACCCAGACGAACCCAGAACCAGGCACCACGCCGCAAAGCCTGGCCTACATCATGTACACCTCCGGCTCGACGGGTAAACCCAAAGGTATCGCAGTGAATCAACAGAGCGTGGTCGCGCTCGCGCTCGATCGCCGCTGGTCGCCAGAGGATCACCAGCGCGTGCTGCTGCACTCGCCTGCGGCATTCGATGCTTCAACCTATGAGTTCTGGGTGCCGTTATTGTGCGGCGGCCAGTTAATCGTCGCGCCGACAGGTGAACTGGATATTGATGCGTTGGCGCAAGTCATCATCCATGAAAAAGTGACGGCGCTGTGGCTGACTGCTGGCCTGTTCCGGCTGATGGCAGAAGAGCATGCCAGCGCCCTGAAAGACGTACGTCTGCTCGTTGCTGGCGGTGATGTGCTGCCAGTTGCGGCTATCAGAAGCGTCATGGAGCAGTGCCCGACACTGGTCATGATGAATGGCTATGGGCCCACGGAAACGACCACGTTCGCCACCAGCTATCTTATGCCTCGCATTCCGACAGACGTTAGCGTACCGATCGGTGCGCCTGTCGATAATATGCAGGTTTATGTGCTTGATAGTTACCTGAACCCGGTGCCCGTCGGCGTGCCTGGCGAACTGTATATCGCCGGGCTTGGACTGGCGCGCGGTTACCAGAATCAACCGGTACTGACGGCGGCGCATTTTGTCGCCAACCCCTTCAGCAACCGCGGTGAACGCATGTATCGCTCAGGCGACTGGGTTCGCTGGCGCGAAGATGGCGTGCTCGAATACCTGAACCGTGGCGATCAGCAGGTCAAAATTCGCGGTTTTCGTATTGAGCTTGCCGAAGTGGAAACGGCCCTGCAAAAACACGCAGACGTGGCGCAGGCGCTGGTCTGCGCTGTGGAACCCAATCCCGGTAATAAACAGCTTATCGCGTATGTTATTGCGCGGAAAAACGCCCCCTGCGATCCCGCGTCATTACGTCAGGCGCTGAGCGCTCAGTTACCGGATTTTATGGTCCCGGCGATGATTATCCCGGTGGATAAATTCCCCCTGAATGCCAATGGCAAAGTGGATATGCGCGCGCTACCAGCGGCGGTGTTCAATACCGCACAGCGCAGGAGTGCACGTAATGAACAGGAAAGCACGCTCTGCACGCTGTTCGCTGAGATCCTCGGCTTAAATGAAATCGGCATCGACGATAACTTCTTTGCGCTGGGCGGCCATTCATTAATGGCTTCACGTCTGGTCAGTAAAGTTCGCCGGGTGATGCAGGTGAACCCGGCCATTCGCGATCTCTTTGAAGCCCCCACGGTTGCGCAGTTTGCGCAGCGTTTAACCGGCGGGAGCACTCTGCGCCCGGCGTTACAAACACGGGAAAAACCCGCTTATCTGTCGCTATCGGCAGCGCAGCGTCGGCTGTGGATGATTGATCGCATCGAGGGCAAAAAAGCCACCTACAACATGCCGTTGACGCTTGAGCTGGAAGGTGAATTGAACGTGCCTGCGCTGGTGGCGGCGCTGAACGATGTGAAACAGCGTCATGAAAGCCTACGCACGCGCTTTAAGCAACAACCCGATGGTTCCGTTTACCAGCACATCACTGACGGTAAAGCGGCGCGCTGCGCACTGACCTCACGGAATGTTTTGCCAGAGGATCTGGAAAAAGAGGTGCTGGCCGCGGCGCAATACGCTTTTGATTTGGAAAGTGAAGATCCCTGCCGCGCCTGGTTGTTTAACGTCTCAGCGCAGCGCCATGTGTTGCTGTTTTTGATGCATCACATCGCCAGCGACGGCGGCTCGCTTTCCCCGTTATTAAGCGATTTGGCCGCAGCGTATAACGCCCGCACGGAAGGCCATGCGCCAGCGCTGGCTCCCCTGCCCGTGCAATATGCCGATTATGCGCTGTGGCAGCGGGAATTACTGGGTCAGGCAAATGATGCACAGAGCCTGCACAGCCGCCAGTTGGCCTGGTGGCGCGAAACCCTTCAGGATCTTCCTGAAGAGTTGCCGTTGCCAACCGATCGCCCACGCCCGCAGCGTTCAAGCTACCGGGGCAAACAATGGCATTTTGAAGTAGACACTGCGGTTTATGCGCGTTTACTTGAGGTCGCTAAACAACGCAACGCCAGCCTGTTTATGGTACTTCAGGCCGCGCTGGCGGTGCTGCTCGGCCGCTCAGGCGCGGGTAACGACATCCCGCTCGGCACGGTGATTGCCGGTCGTACCGATGATGCGCTCGAACCGCTGGTCGGCTTTTTTATCAATACGTTGGTATTACGCACCGATCTTTGCGGTAACCCCACGTTCGGCGAACTGCTGGCACGGGTTCGCGATCGCGCACTGCAAGCCTATGAGCATCAGGATCTCCCCTTTGAGAACCTGGTCGAAGCGCTAAACCCTGAGCGTTCACTGGCGCGTCATCCTCTGTTCCAGGTGATGCTGGTGCTGCAAAACATGGCGCAGGGCGAAGCCCGCTTCGACAAGCTGGAGACGCACGTTGCCACGCCGCTACTGCCGGTGGCGAAGTTTGATTTGACCTTTAATATCGAAGAGACGCCAACGGCATTAAAAGGGATCCTGGAATACGCCATCGATCTGTTTGATGAGGCCACCGCACAACGCCTGGCGAGCTATTTCACCAATCTGTTGATCGCCATCAGCATCGATGTCGATGTTCCGGTCAGTGAACTGGCGCTGTTTCGCGAGGATGAACGGCGGCAAATCCTTGAAGAATGGAATAATACCGCGCGCGAACTTCCGGCAATGACTTTTGCCGGGCAGTTTGAGGCCGTAGCCCTTGCGACACCGGACGCGCTGGCGCTGTCAGGTGACGGCGAGCAACTGACCTACGCGCAGTTAAACCTGCGGGCGAACCGCCTGGCGAACCTGATGATGGAGAAAGGCGTCGGCGCGGAAGATATTGTTGCTATCGCCCTGCCGCGCTCGGTTTCGCTGATTGTCGCGCTGGTGGCGACTCTGAAAACGGGCGCAGCCTACTTACCGCTCGACCCTGATTATCCGCCAGAACGCCTCAATTACATGTTAGAGCACGCCCGTCCCGCGCTGGTGATTACCCATTCAACGTTTGCCGACAAGCTGGGCGCGCAATATGCCTGCCTGCGACTCGATCACCCAGCAATGCGCGGGCAATTAGCGGATTTCTGCGCCGAGAGCATTACGTTGCCCCGCACGCTTGAGCTCGATAAAGCGGCCTACATTATCTATACCTCCGGTTCCACGGGGATGCCGAAAGGGGTGCTGGTCACGCACAGAGGCATCAGCCATCTGGTGGCAAGTCAGATTGAGCGTTTGCACATCACAGCACAAAGCCGCGTACTGCAATTCGCCTCCCCCAGTTTCGATGCCTCGTTCTGGGATATCAGCATGGCCCTGCTGAGCGGAGCATCATTGGTGGTGGCAGACCGGGAGGCGTTATCGCCGGGCAGACCGCTGTATGAGCTAATGCGCGATCAACACATTACCCATGCCACGCTTCCCCCGGTTGGCCTGGCGGTAATGCCGCGCGAGCCGTTGCCGATGTTAGAAACGCTGGTCGTGGCCGGGGAAGCCTGCCCGCCGGAACTGATTGCCTTCTGGGGAACAGGACGGCGGATGATCAACGCCTATGGGCCGAGCGAATCCACCGTTTGCGCCACCATCAGCCAGCCTTTACAGGCGAATCAGGTGCCGCCAATCGGTACGCCTATTCTCAATATGCAGGCCTATGTGCTGGATGCGTATCTGCAACCGGTGGCGCCGGGCGTGAAAGGCGAACTGTACATAGCCGGTGAAAGCCTGGCGCGTGGCTACCTAAAGCGGCCTGATTTAACGGCAGAACGCTTCGTCGCCAACCCGTTCGGCGCACCAGGAGGCCGGATGTATCGCACCGGCGATCTGGCAAGCTGGAACAGTCACGGTGAACTGATGTTCGCCGGGCGCGTCGACCACCAGGTTAAGATCCGCGGTTTTCGTATTGAGTTGGGCGAAATTGAGTCGCGGTTGTTGCAACATCCGCAACTGGAACAGGCGACGGTTATCGTGCGGGAAGATAAGCCAGGCTTGCGTCAACTGGTGGGCTACGCCGTGGCAAATGATGAAAACGCTGATGCCGCGCAGCTGCGCGACTATCTGCGTGATTACCTGCCTGACTATATGGTGCCGATTGCCATCGTCCTGCTTGCGGCAATTCCCGTCACGCCAAACGGTAAAATCGACCGCCGCGCACTGCCTGCGCCGAGTTTTACCCCGGTATCCCATTCTGAACCCACCAATGCGCAGGAGCAGTTGCTCTGCACCCTGTTCGCCGAGTTGCTGAATGTACCGCAGGTGGATAGTCAGGCCAGTTTCTTTGAGATGGGCGGCGACAGCATCACCGCCATCCAGTTGGTTGCCCGCGCTCGCCAGGCGGGTTGGGTTATCACCCCGCGCGAGGTTTTTGAACATAAAACCGTCAGCGGGCTGGCGAAGGTGATGAAGGCGACGACTGTCGCTGAGGTTACCCCGCAGATTGATTCTGTTGGCGAACTGCCTGCCACGCCGATTATCCACTGGCTGATGGAGAACCCCGGCGAGATCAATAGTTTCTGCCAGGCCACGTTACTGCAAACGCCGGAACAGTTGGATGAGGCGACATTAAGGCAAATGCTGACATGGCTTATGGAGCAGCATGATGCCCTGCGCTTAACCGCCAGCCGGTCAGCGCACGGCGAAATCACGCTGACGATCCCCCCCGCCCTCATTGATGAGGATTTCGTGCACATTGTCGATTGCCAGACATTGACCGCCGAAGCGCTTTCGCAACGCATTCAGGCTGAAAGCCAGTTTGCTAAGCAACGGCTCGACCCGGCAAGCGGGAAAATGGTGCAGGCCGTCTGGTTCCGTACCTCGCCAGGGCAACCGGGGCGGCTGATGCTGATGCTGCATCACCTGGTGGTAGACGGCGTCTCCTGGCGTCTGCTGGCGGCAGATTTACACACGCTTTGGCGCAACATTGTTGCCGGAACTTCACCGCAGCCGCTGAGCGCAGGCACGTCGTTCCGTGCCTGGGCCTGTGCGCTTTCGCAAGAAGCCCTCAGCCGGGCAAGTGAGCTGGCGCACTGGCAAGCGGTGTTGAATAAGCCGGACAGATTACTGACATCGCGCCCGCTGGATGGCGTAACAGACCAGATAGCCACCAGCGATTCACTCCAGGTGGAACTGCCAGCGGAGTATACCCAACCTTTGCTGGGCAGCGTGCCGACGCTGTTCCATGCGGGGATCAACGATGTGCTGCTGTGCGCATTCGCGCTGGCGGTTAACGAGTGGCGACAAGGTTCGCAAAACGATGTGCTGCTGGATGTGGAAGGGCATGGCCGCGAAGAGTTACCCAACACGGACTTGTCGCAGACCGTCGGCTGGTTTACTTGCATGTATCCGGTGCGTCTTGCGCCGGGAGCCGCACAGCCTGGCGATCCCCGGTCTTTGGGCAATGCGCTAAAACGGGTCAAAGAGCAGTTGCGCCAGTTGCCAGGTAATGGTCTCGGTTACGGCTTGCTGCGTTATGTGAACAGCCAGACACGACCCGTGCTTGCACAACTGCCACAGGCGCAGATGGGCTTTAACTATCTGGGGCGCATGACCGCCGGCGAAGAGCGAGAGTGGCACGTGGCGAAGGAAGCGAGCTTGCTTGATACCCGCGCCGATGCCAGCTTCGCCTTACCGCATGCGCTGTCGCTGAATGCCGTTGTCGAAGAGCGCCCGACTGGCCCCGTATTGGTCGCCAACTGGTCCTGGGCCACGGCGCTGCACAGCGAAGAGACGGTCAGCGTGCTGGGTAAATATTGGTTTCGTTGGCTAAAAGCCCTTTCGCAGCTCTCCAGCGTGCCTGATGCGGGTGGATTTACCCCGTCAGATATTCCTCTGGTTTCACTGCAACAAGAGGGTTTGTCAAAACTTCAGGCTAAATGGAAGAATAAAAAATGAATATGGAAATTAAAGACATACTGCCGTTATCGCCCCTACAGAAGGGGTTGCTGTTCCATATGCTCTACGACAGTCAGGGCAGCGATGCCTACCAGGTGCAGCAGGTTTATCGTCTGACGGGCACGCTTAATACGTTGAAGTTAAAACAGGCCGTCGAAACGGTGCTGGCACGCCACCCGCATTTGTGTGCGGGGTTTGAGTACGAAGAGGTGGAAACGCCGGTCCAGCTTATTTTATCCGGCTTGCCGCTGCCCTGGCATGAGGTGGATCTGAGCGGTATCGCGCCAGATCAGCAAGAGGCGGACTTCGCCGCCCTGTTACAGGCCGATTACGATCAACGTTTCGACCCGCATTCCCCACCGTTACTGCGTTTCACGCTGGTAAAACGGGCTGAGCACCAGCATGACCTGGTCTTTACCAATCACCATTTGTTGCTGGACGGTTGGTCAGTTCCGGTTTTGTTACATGAACTTTTCACGCTCTATACCGGCGATCAGTTGCCGCCGGTAGTACCTTATCGCGACTATTTGCAGTGGATTGCCGCGCGCAATGTCGACGAGATGCGGGCCGTCTGGCGCGAAACCCTCAGCGGACTGGAAGCCCCGACCACCCTCGCCAACGGGCGTACTACGGAAAACATGCAACCGCATCTGTTGCATAAACGCCTGGATAGTGCGCTTACGCAACAGCTTAACCAGCGCGCCAAACAGCTTGGCGTGACGGTCAATACGTTGTTACAGGGCGCCTGGGGTGTGTTATTGGGGGCGATGACCGGGCGCAGCGATGTGGTGTTCGGCATCACCGTGTCCGGCAGGCCGGGGGAACTTACCGGAATCGAAAATATGGTCGGGTTATTGATCAATACGGTCCCGCTACGCCTGACCTTCAGCCTGGCAGAAAACGTTGGGACGATGCTGCAACGTCTGCAAGCGGAACAAACCCGCCTGCTGGACAATCAATATCTTGATTTAACCACCATCCAGGCCGACGCCGGTGGCGAGGCGCTGTTTGATACCCTGATGGTTTTCGAAAACTACCCGCATACCGATGATGATAACGGCGTTGCCACCGACGCGTTGCGCATCACATTTGCGACGCATCGCGGCGGGGATGCCTCGCACTACCCCATCGGTTTGGTGGCCGTGCCTGGCGAGTCGCTGGCGCTGCGTTTTAGCTCATTACCGAATCTGTTTGATGACGAGACAGTACGGGAACTGGCTGAACGTTTCTTATTGATTCTGAATGCCATTATTCATGATCCGCAAACAGTCATTGGCAGTATTCCGCTGTTATTGCCCGCAGAAACCCAGGCGTTCACCCCCGCCTGCACGCCGTTTAGCCAATGGGAGAGCGAAACACTGCACGGCGTGTTCGAACAACGCGCCAGTGAGACGCCGGACGCAATCGCGCTGAGTCTTGATGATGCCTGCATGAGCTACCGCGAGCTCAACCAGCGCGCCAACCAACTGGCGCGTCACCTGGTGAGTTGCGGTATTGGCACGGAAGACAATGTCGCGCTGGCCTTGCCGCGCACCATGGAGACGCTGGTGGCGTTGCTTGCCATTGTCAAAGCGGGCGCAGCTTACCTGCCGCTGGATGTGCATAACCCGGCAGACCGCCTTGCGTATATCGTTGCGGATGCCAAACCGGCACTGATTATCACCCTGGCGGAACATGCCGGAATATTGAGCCAAACGCTCCCCGAACTGCTTGTCGATACGGCGCAATGCCAGCAGCAACTGGCGCAACTGAGTGGCGAAAATTTGCAGGCCGATGAACGGCTCCGGCCCGTCAGCCCGGCAAGCCTGGCGTACATCATTTACACCTCGGGTTCGACCGGCAACCCGAAAGGCGTGATGATCCCCCACAACAATGTGCTGCGTCTCTTTGCCGCCACGCAAGGCTGGTTTGATTTTGACCGCACAGACATCTGGACGCTGTTTCACTCCTGCTCGTTTGATTTTTCCGTCTGGGAGATCTGGGGCCCGCTGCTGTATGGCGGCGAATTAGTGGTGGTGCCGTTTAACGTCAGCCGCGATCCGCAGGCGTTTCTCAGACTATTGAGTAAAAAGCAGGTCACCATTCTGAACCAGACGCCGTCCGCTTTTTATCAATTGATTGAAGCGGAACAACAGAATGCGCCAGAGGCATGTCCGTTAGCGCTGCGCAAAGTTGTTTTCGGCGGTGAAGCGCTGGATCTCAGCCAGCTTGAGCGCTGGTATCAGCGTCACCACGACGCCGCGCCGGAACTCATCAACATGTACGGCATTACCGAAACCACCGTTCACGTCAGCTATCAGCCGTTGACGGCAGACAGCGCACGCAACGCTTCCGGTAGCCCTATTGGAGTGGCGATCCCCGATTTGCACATCCATGTATTAGATGATGCGCTGCGCCCTGTTCCCGCAGGCGTGGAAGGCGAAATGTACATCAGCGGTGCTGGCCTTGCGCGCGGCTACTTAAACCGCGTGGCGTTAAGCAGCGAACGCTTTGTTGCCGACCCGTATGGCGAACCGGGCGCGCGCATGTATCGCTCTGGCGATTTAGCCATCCGCACCCGGGAGGGCGGGCTTAACTATTTAGGCCGCGCCGATCAGCAGGTGAAATTACGCGGTTTTCGCATTGAACTGGGAGAGATTGCCGCCGCGCTCGCCAGTTATCCGCAGATAACCCAGGCCGAAGTTATCCTGCAAAACGATAACCCTGAGAACCCACAACTGGTGGCGTATATCACCAGCGACAATCATTTACCCATCGACACGGCCGCACTGCGCAACCATGCGGCGGGCAAACTGCCGGAATACATGGTCCCGGCAGCCATTGTGCAGCTTGAAAAATTCCCGTTGACGATCAACGGCAAGCTGGATAAACGCGCCTTGCCAAAACCGGATTTCGCTGAAAACAGCAGCCGCCGCCAGCCGCGCACGGCGCAGGAGGAAATTTTAGCGGGCCTGTTCGCTGAAGTGCTGCAACTGGACGCGCCGGGCATTGACGACAACTTTTTTGCGCTGGGCGGCCATTCGCTGTTAGCGATGCGTCTGATAAGCCGGATAAGCAGCGTGCTGGGCATTCATGTGCCCATCCGCACGCTGTTTGATTACCCAACCGTGGCGCAGCTTGCCAGCCAACTGGCGCAAACCACCAGCGGCCCGAAAGAGACGCTTTGCCCGCAGACCCGCAGCGAGCATCTGCCGCTCTCTTTTGCCCAGCAGCGCATGTGGCTGTTAAAGAATCTCGACACCAATCACGCCGCCTATAATATGCCGCTGGCCGTGCGGTTAAGCGGGCCGCTGAATAAAGAGGCGTTACGTCAGGCACTGCGCGATGTGGTGCAGCGTCACGAAGTTCTTCGCACGTGTTATCCGCTCCATCAGGAGCAGCCTTATCAGCATATTCTCTCGCCTGATTCCGTCGATATCGCCCTGAATATCATCCCGGTTAGCGACGAAACCCTGGCATCCGCGATTGACCAGGCGGCGGCGTACCCGTTCGACCTGGCGCGGGAAATACCGCTGCGCGGCACGTTGTTTACTTTGCCGCAAGCGGATGAGCAGGTGTTGCTGCTGGTGATTCACCATATCGCCTGCGACGGCGGTTCGCTGGCACCGCTATTTCACGATCTCTCCTGCGCCTACACTGCGCGCTGCGCCATGCAGGCACCGGCGTGGTCGCCGTTGCCGGTGCAATATGCCGATTACGCGCTTTGGCAGCGCAAGCTTCTCGGCGATATGGACGAGAACACCGACACTTGCGCGCAGCAAATTGCATTCTGGCGAAAGGCACTGGCGGGCGCGCCAGAAGAGATGCAACTGCCCGTTGATCGCCCGCACTCCGCCACTCCAGGCTATGAAGGGAGACGGGTTAATTTCCGCATCGACGAGCCGCTCTACCAGCGCATTAAACACCTGACGCGCAATGAGGGCGTCACGCCCTTTATGTTGCTCCAGGCCACCGCCGCTATTTTATTCAGCAGAATGGGCGCGGGCGACGATATCACGTTGGGTACCGCTGTTGCCGGGCGCAGCGATGAAGCGATAAGCAATTTGATTGGCTTCTTTGTGAATACGCTGGTGTTGCGCGTGGAGCTGGCCGATAACCCCAGCGTTCGCAGCACGCTTGCCAGTGTTCGTGAATACATGCTGTCGGCGTATGTGAACCAGGACGTACCGTTCGACTGGGTGGTGAAAGCATTAAACCCTGCGCGCTCATCAGCCAGACATCCGCTTTTCCAGGTGATGATGGTGCTGCAAAACAACGCCAGTACGCCGCCACAGCTCGCCGATATGCAGGTTGCGCCGCAGCCCGTGGGGCTGGTTACCACCAAGTTTGACTTAACGTTCAATTTTGATGAAATCATCGGCGATAACGGCGAAGTGTGCGCCCTTGAGGCGCAAATTGACTACCCTGTCGAACTGTTTGACCACGATACCGTTATTGCGCTGGCTGGCTATTTCGAGCACCTGCTGAATGCCGCTGTCGACGCCCCGGATACGCCCGTGATGAACATCCCGCTGTTAAGCAGCGAACAGCGCGCCCACCTGCTCCATATTGGAAATGACACTTTCTTTGATGTGCCGCCAATGACGTTGGCACAACGGTTTGCACAGCAGGTAGCGGAAACGCCGCAGCGTATCGCCATCAGTTGCGGTGACGAGCAACTCACCTATCAAGAGTTGGATGCGTGCGCGAACGCCTTAGCACACAGCCTGCAACAACGCGGTGTGAAAATGGAACACGGCGTGGCGGTATTGATGGAGCGCTCATTATCGCTGGTGATTGGCATCCTCGCGGTGGTGAAAGCCGGTGGGTTCTATGTGCCGCTGCGTACCAGCGATCCTTTTGAGCGCTGGCAGCATATTACCCATGCGATGGATGTCCGCGTTGCGCTCGTTGATGAGCGCCACAGCGATACGGCGCTTCCGGCGGGAGTACAAGCGCTTACCGTCAATAACGCCACAACGCAGGCAGACGCCCCAATGATCGCGACAGCCGTTACGCCGCATCATCTTGCCTATGTGATGTTTACCTCTGGCTCTACCGGGCAACCGAAAGGGATCGCCATTACGCAAGATAACGTGCTGGTATTCGCGCGCGACCGCCGCTGGCGAGGCAGCCAGCACCAGCGCATCTTGCTGCACTCCGCGTATGCCTTTGACGCCTCAACCTATGAGTTGTGGTCTGCACTACTCAATGGTCATCAGGCGGTGATTGTGCCGGGCGACGCGCTGGATCTCTCCCTCATCACCTCAACGATTATTGACCGGCAGGTTAGCGCCGCATTTTTAACCTCCGGGTTGTTCTGCCTGATGGCGGAAGAAGCGTGGCAGTGTCTGGGGCAGCTACGCGTCGTCTATACCGGTGGGGATAAGATCTCCGCAAGTGCGGTGCAATCGGTACGGGCGCACTGGCCGGATCTTGAAGTGGTAAATGGCTATGGTCCAACGGAAACCACCACGTTTGTGGCGGATTACCCCGTCACGCAGGCTGATTTTCCTTACCTCGATGTCCCTATTGGCAGGGAACTTGATAACACCCAGCTTTATGTACTGGATAACTTTTTACAGCCGGTACCAGAAGGCGTCCCGGGAGAGTTGTACGTTGCCGGGCGCGGGCTGGCGCGCGGCTATGCTAACCATCGAGGCTTAAGCGCTGCCCATTTTACTGCGGACCCCTTTGGCCCGGCGGGAAGCCGCATGTACCGTACCGGCGATATTGTGAAACGTCGGCGCGACGGTGCGTTGAATTTTGTCAGCCGTGGCGACCAGCAGGTGAAAATTCGCGGTTTCCGTATCGAGCCTGGCGAAATCGAAATCGTGCTGAAACGCCATGCCGCCGTACAGCAAATTGCCGTCATTCCTCATCAAGATGCCGGTGGCAATAAACACCTTGTCGCGTATGTGGTGCCAACCATGCAGGAAGAGGCGCTGTGCGACGCGCTGCAACAGTTTGCCCGTGAACATCTGCCGGACTTTATGGTGCCCGCGGCGATCGTTTTGCTGCCCGCGCTACCGCTAAACGCCAACGGTAAACTGGCGATCCCGATGCTGCCGAAACCTGATTTCAGGGCCCAGGTGGGACGCCAGCCGCAAACCGAGCGGGAAAAGTGGCTGGCGGAAAAATTCAGCGAACTGCTGAAGGTGGAAAGCCTCAGCATCGACAGTAGCTTTTTCGCCATGGGCGGTCATTCTCTGCTGGCGGCGCGTTTGATAACGCAGATTGACAGAGTATTGCAGGTGAAGCTGACCATTCGCGATCTGTTTGAGCACCCTACTGTTGCGCTGCTGGCGAAACGGCTGGAGAGCAACCAGCGCAGCAGCGTGCTGGATGTGATGCTGCCCCTGCAACCGATGGGGAATAAATTGCCGTTATTCTGCCTGCCTCCCGGCGGTGGGTTGAGCTGGTCTTACGCGGGTCTGATCCCCTACCTTGGCGAGCAACAACCGATTTATGGTCTGCAAGCAAGCAGGCTCAGCAGCGGGCAGGCACAGTCTTCGATTCACGACATAGCGAAAGCCTATCTGGCGGAAATCTACAAAGTTCAGCCCGAAGGCCCATATGCCTTGCTCGGATGGTCGTTTGGCTGCCATCTGGCCCATGAAATCGCCACGTTATTGCAAAAAGAGAAGAAGGAGGTCAGCACGCTCATCCTGGTGGATGGCTATCCGCTTGGCGCGCTCTATCGCCAGACGGTGCGTAGCGATGAAGAGAGCCTGCGCGCGCTGTTTGAAGCACTGACTGGTGCAGTGCCGCAGGATGCGCAAATGCTTACGGTTGACGAACTGCAACGGCATTTGAGCACGATGGAGCACCCGCTGGCTGATATGGAACCCGTTGTTTACGCGCGTATTCTCGCAGAGTTTCGCGATGCGCCCGCTTTGCTGGCGGCGTTCACTCCGGGGCGTTATGACGGTGACGTCTTGTTCTTTAAAGCCGAATATCGACACGTTGATGAAGACGATTACGATCCACAACTCTGGGCAAACTATATCAATGGCAATATCATCGCCCATACTGTCTCTTCCACCCATGACAGTATGTTCAGCGCAGAAGCCCTGAAAACGATCGGCCCGGTTCTCCAACACTGGATAGACATCCCCTGAGCGAGGGGTTAGCACGAATGATAAAACCGCTGTAATGGCGGTTTTTCTTTTCACTTAATGATGAATAGCGCCATGTTTACTTCGTTAACCCACTGCGCACTTGCGCCGTTCTTGCCCCACCTTGAGATGGGATCGATAACGCCCGTTCCTGAGATTTACTACTGCCAGGTAGTCTTTGATCGGCACGTTTTTCAGGATGAGTTGTTCGCCCGGTACGCTATCCCGTGTCCACCAAACCTGCATGCAGCCAGCATTAAGCGACGGGCGGAATACCTTGCGGCGCGCTATGGCGCAAAACTGTTACTCCAAAGCCAGGGATGCGATGCGAATGTAGGAACCACGACAGATCGGGCGCCCGTCTGGCCTGCGGGCTGGTGCGGCAGCCTTTCGCATACCCATAACCACGCGATTGCCATTATCGCGCGGCGTCACGCAGGCCTGGCGGTGGGCATTGATATTGAAATGCTGGCACCAGAAACCATGCGCGAAACCGCCGATATGTTCACCTGTCCGCAAGAGCAGGCGCTGCTCGCTGACTGTGCTCTGCCTTATGAAACCGCGTTACTGGTCGCCTTTTCCGCCAAAGAGAGCGTGTACAAAGCGCTGTATCCCGAAGTGGGACGCTACTTTGACTTTGATGCCGCACGGGTTTGCCATATTGATACCTCAGCACAACGCATTACCCTGACACTGACGCAAACCCTGGCTGCGGGACGAACACAGGGAAGCCAGCTCACGGGGTATTACACCCTTGCGGGCGACAAAGTCATTACGCTTATCGCCTGATTTAAAAGCGGCTCTCTTTTAATGAGCACACGTAAAGCACATTTTTGATCACCGGTACGCTGACGATAAACAGCGCCATGAGTGTCAATGTCTGCACCAGATCCAGTGCCAGCAACCACATACAGCCCAGCGCCACACCCAGGGCTGAATCGGCCTGGTCGAGAAAGATAAACACGCCCCGGTGGCGCGGAGGTAACTGACCCGGCGAGATCTTCAACCAACGTTTCAACATTGAATTGGGCAGTTCGCCAAGCATATACCCAAGGCCGGTCACCACCCCCAATAACAAGGCGTTTTTAATCTCCCCGCCCAGGCACAGCGGGGCGACCAGCGCGCTTACCAGCGGAACGACGGCAAACCCGCGCCAGGTTTTATTGCCGCCAAACAGACGCGTACTGAGCGGAACCGCCAGCCAGGGCAGCCAGCCCCGGCTAACTACCAGCATATGAAAACAGCCCGCAATAAACACGGGCAGCAAGAGTAACCACAGCGCGAACAGAGAACTACCCATCTACGCCTCCGAGGTGCAGCAGGCCAAACAGCATCGTGCCCCCAAGGCACAGTAAAACGATGGTCGTGAGCGAGGAGAACTTGAAAAACGGCCGGTCAATAACCATTGCCACGCTAAAGATGAGCAGTGTCAGACCCAGCAACATTGCACTGAACGCGGTTGGAAGAAGCAGTTGCAAAAGCTTCCAACCACTGAGGATAAACACGCTCCAGAAGACCGGCATCCCCCGATAGGCCAGTGTGTCATTGTGGGTGATATTGCCAGACTCATTGAAATGAGAAAGGCGCAGACAGCCGCAAATAACCATCAGTGCGTTAAATAGCGACCAACGCCCATCAAAGCCGTTGAGATAAAACAGCAGCGCGGGCGTAACGAGGTAAATAAGCACATCACAAAATCCATCCAGATAGCGACCAAATGGCCGACTGATCCCCAAAAAGCGCGCAAGTTTACCATCCAGCGCATCCGCCAGCATCGCCATATAAAGCAGGCTAAGGCTAAGCCAACTGTGCCCGACTAGCGCGGCGTAAAGCGCGCATAACGCAATAACCATGCCTGTCAGCGTGATGTAATCAGGCGGTGCAAGACGAATAATAAACGGGTATCTCATAATGGTTCCCCCAGCATAATGGGCTTAAGTTTGCCCAGCTTTACTTTCTGGCGCAGAAACGCACGATCGACGCGGCTGTGATGGCGCGCATCTACAGGAAACGTACTCAGCACATAAAAGCTGACCGGCTCATCCGGGAATATTTTTTCCAGTAATGGAGCCGCAACACGACAACACTCTGCACTTTGCAGCACGACGCCGATTTCGCCCTGCGCGCCTTGCACCACTGCGCTTATGTCGATCCCCGGTAAGCCATTGAGATGCTTTTCGACGGTAAAGGGCGAGACCGACAAACCGGAGCGGGTTTGCAGTTGATCTTTTATTCTGCCCGTCAGCCAGATGCGCTGTTGTGCATCCAGAAAGCCGCTATCGCCTGTGCAGTGCCATATCCGACCTTCGCTATCCCGGATCTTGTTTTGATGCTCGGCAAATGGATTGTCGAGATAACCCGCCAGCACCTGCGGCCCACTCACCAAAATTTCTCCTTCCACCTCTGTTCGCTCAGGCACCATCTCCTGTGGAGAAGCGCACGGCAGGCGGCGAATGATGATTTCCATGTTGTCGCCAGGCGTACCGACGAGGTAACCCGGCTGCTTATCCCACTCGTTGAGCAACTCCGCCATATCGATGTAACTGATCGGATCTGCTTCCGTTGCGCCATACACCACACCGCATTTCGCCAGCGGAAAATGGCGCAGGCAGGCCAGCAGCAAGGCTTTGTTAACGGGCGCGCCGCCAATAATCAGATGCTTAACCGAGGGGAAAATAGCCTGCTGCTCACGGGCATAATTCAGTAACTGGGTCATCCATGCGGGCGAGACGCTCAAGCGGGTAATGGCATGATGGTGAATCTGTTGCGCAATCCTCTGTGCGGGGATGGTGCCGTCTGTGTCGAATCCCAGGCCGGGGTAACTGCAACCTGCGTGAAAATGGCTGAACAGCGCCAGTACCGGAAATGTGCTGATATCGTGCTGGCCAGTCTGGGGGAAAAAGTGGCTAAACGCGTGGCTTTGCGCCAGTAACGAGCGATGGGAGCGCCGCACACCTTTGGGCAGCCCCGTTGAACCCGAGGTAAATGTAATCAATGCTGCTGCATCATCATCAACGGGAACACTATGAAATGTAGCGGTCTCCTTGCACAAAAAATCCGGCAAATGGGCCATAAAGCGCCTTTTGTTGTCGAACGTGAAGCGGCGGATAAACCATAACTCCGGCAGCAAAAACCATTTTGTGCCGATGCCCTGCGAAACTAACATTGCGTTAAGACGTGCCTGTCTCAGGCAGCTACGCAGTTGTCTGGCAGGCATCGAGCTTTCAACCAATACCGGGACAATTCCCGATCCGAGCATGGCGTAGAACATCACGTAAAAATCAACGTCAGGCTTCATCAGTAACAGTACGCGATCCCCGGCTTTCAGCCCGGCATTCTCCATCCAGCGTTGATAAACGCCAGCCCGGGAAAAGAGCTGCGCGTAGCTTATCGCTGCCAGCTCACCATCAGGGCGGGTATAGCGAAGCGCAGGCAAATCAGGGGTGCGCTGTTGATGCACGAACAGACATTCACAAAAATTCATGCGCTATCTCCCGGTGAAAAAGTGCGTAATCGTGAAAAATTCTATTGGGGCTACAGCAGCTTCGCAGCGCGGTAGCCGTCGTCGGCCCGCGCCAGTTAAGTAGCGTCACACCGAGGTGTGAATACTCGCTACCGAAGCCGAACAGAAAGCGCCGCACTAACGTGGCGTAAAGCAGCGACCGACGATAGCGAGGGGCAATCATGATGGTTTTAAACAATCCCCTCTGGTTAAGCGGATCGACGAGGTTGAACAGCAAGCCGGCAACCTCGCCCTGCGGACCGAAGGCAAGGCAGGAACCTGGAGAGTCGCAATAAGGTTGGATGGTGCGTGCATTAAAATGCCAGTCGAAGAGCGCCCGGTTACAGGCCGTCCAGCCGACGTTTTTGGCAAAGTTTTGGGTGATAACCAGGTAAAGTGCATCCTGATGTTTATCCCACAACTCAGCCGTCAGCGGCTTTATTGTAATGTCGCCGTTTTTCCAGCGCCCAGTGCTCGTATCGGGCAGCGGGAGCTTGCGCATCACCTCAGCATCGTCAAACAAAGAGAAGTACTTCGCCTGGGCCAGAAAGCCCATTTTTTTTAACAGCGCCTGATACCACGGTGGGTTATAAGGTTCCCCGGAAAAGGGCGGGCAAGAGGGCGTATCCAGCCGCAGGCGAAACTTACCCAGCGTGCAAAAGTTGATGGGACCAGCAAGGCGCGTCGCGCCCTGCTCTTTCGCCCAGCGCGCCAACCCGGCGAACAGACGTTGATTGGGCGCGAGCGCATTAATGGTTTCCCAGAACCCAAAGTTCACCACCGTTTCGCCGGTGGCAGACTTTGACGAGAATCCAGCTAAACGCGCTTCGTCAGCAATATATCCGATCCAAACTTTTCCTTGCTGCATAAACGGATTGGCATCGCTAAACTGTCGCGCCAGCGCATCGCTATCTTCACCGGGCCACCAGGGATCGTCGGCATAAACCTGCCGCGGGATAGCCAGAAATTCATCGTCAAGCGAATCCCCCGGCAGCCATTCCCGCTCAATGAGAGGCTGCGTCATACGCGCTTCTCCGCCGGTTGATCACAGCGCACGATCAGCCCGCTGCCACCGTCCATACTCACTGTTTCACCATCCTGAAGCAGACCGGTAATGCCCGGTACGCCGACGATCGCCGGGATCCCCATCTCTCTTGCAACAATCGCAGAGTGCGACAACATCGAACCGCGTTCGACAATAAGCCCGCTCAGACCGGGGAACAGGGGTGCCCAGCCGGGATCCGTGCGCACGGTACAGAGTATTGTCCCGGCGAGACTGGTCGCATTTTCCGGGGTAAAGACCAGGCTGACCGGCGCTTGCACAAGGCCGGGATAGCACCCGGTGCCGCGCAGATCCGTACTGTCCGCCACTGCGTCCTGGCGCGCGGGAGCGTGCAGCGTCTGCTGTTGATACAGGGTTTGGGTGAGGGAAAAGCGGTTCGCCGGTTCATCCTGCTTCTGATAGCGGTCATATTCGGCGCGCCGCTGCTCAATGAGTGAGCCTAAGCCCGTTTGTACCGCCGTGCCCTCTTTACCCTGGTAAATTTCTTCACGTGTCAGCCAGAAAATATCCCGTGCCTGCGCAATCACGCCCTCCAGCGCGAACTGCTGCCCGAGTTGTAGATAGATATCGCGATAAAGGGCAAACATTTTGGTGCGGGTAAAGCGCATCGTTTCACGGTTACGAATTGCCCTGCGCAGTTTACTGAGGTGATGTTTAAACCGTGCGAGCGCGGATTTACCGCGTAACTGAAGCAGGCGCTCAAAGACCTGTTCTTCGGCTTCGGCTTTTAACTTGCCCGTCTGATTTACCGGCAATATGTCCGTGTTCAGGTAATTACGCAGCACGGTAAACAGAAAGCTGGGATCTTGTCGGAGAGTGAGGGTTTCAAGCTTAAGCTCACCCATTGTGCGATCGCCATAATGCTCAATGTAGTCAATACACTGCTGATAAAAGCGCGGATCGAGCTGCCTGATGCGAGGAAGCAGATGCGCACCTTGATCGTTAAGGATCATCGCGGCAAGAGAGGGATGCTGGCGCACGTACATGCTCATCGCCAGCAGTTTTTTGGTCGGCTCGGTGCTGATGAGATTGCCATCGTCGGCCAGTAGATCACCGCTGATGCGCGCGCTATCTTCCGGCCACAGCGCTTGCAGCACGCGCTGCACCTTGCCGTTGTAACGCGCCACGTAAAAGTCATTGATGATCGGCGCAGTCCAGCGAGTCAAAAGATGCTCATCAAGGTATTTCAGTCGTTCGATAAGTTCGCCGGGCGATAAAGTATGCAGGTTATCGCGATCAATGTAGGCCTGCGCCGTTTCATACTGTTGCAGAAAAGCACGGATCCTCGGCTCCAGCGTAAGTTGCGCATAAGAGAGGCGCACGGTCATATTCAGCATCGCGGGCAGCGCCACTAACTTTTCGCGCCGGGAAAGCTTTTTGTCCTCAACAATATCAACGGGTTCCTCCAGCCCCATCATGGCTTCCATATCGCTTTTGTTCATATTGAACAGCGGCAGGAGTAATAGCGCGCGATACCAGTTCTGAATGTTGTAATAAACCCGCCCGCGAACAAGGCTGAGCATATTGTCGGTGATAGGTTTGCGCGCATCACTCTCTTTCGCAGGGCAGCCAACCAGCCGCAATGTCTGTTCATAAACGGTCGCATAAGCGGCGCGGGCGAAAGAGAACGTTAGCGGCGTGGTAATGCCGCAATAGGACTCCTGAATGTTGGCATTGTCGCAAATCAGCGTATCGCGTACGCAGCCAGGGTCTTTTGGCAGATGCGTTATTGGACGCGTTTGCAGAAGATAGATGTGGTTATCTTTGAGGGTCCATTCGATATCCTGCGGGGCGCGAAGCTGTTTTGCGATGCCCGCCCCTATCTCGCGCAGTGCCAGAATTTGCTGCGCCGTGAGTGACGCGACGTCCGCCTTACCTTCATCAAGTGTGATTTCCGTTGTGCCCTGCCCGCGATGATGATCAAAGACCACGGCGGTCGTTTTTGAGCTAAGCGTCTGAGTAATTTGGTCGCCATGCAGCGGCACGGTGAATTCATCCGTGCTGCACTGGCCCGACACGACGCCTTCGCCGGTGCCCCACGCTGCTGAAATCAGCATCGTCTGGCGTGAGCCGGTCACCGGATGCGCGGTAAACATCACGCCGGAGGTCTGGCCTTTCACCATCTCCTGAACAATGACCGAACAGCGAACCGCGTGTAACGACAGGCCTTTTTGCAGGCGATACACCACTGCACGGGGACTCCACGCGGAAACCATCACCCGCCGGACAGCATCGGCCAGTTGTTCAACACCACGCTGGAACAGGAAGCTGTCCATTTGCCCGGCGAAAGAGGCCTGAGCCGCATCTTCATCGCTACATGACGATCGCACTGCCCAGAAGAGTTCTCCATCGAGCGATGCCAGCGCTGTCATCAACGCATCAGGCAGCGTAAGCTCCGCGATGCGCGCGCGGATTTTCCCGGCAATCGCCTCGATTTGTGGCTCCGTTATCGTGGTTGATAATTGTGAGATCAGTTGCGACGCCGTTTCGTCGCCTCGCAGCATCTCCTCCATGGCGCTGGCGGGAACCACCCACCAGCCAGGGACAGGATAAGCATGTGCCGTTAGCCATAATAAGTTGGCTGCTTTGCCACCCAACTGGCTGTCATCGAGAGCAACCGCCTCTGCGGCAGAAAAAAGATATTTCACAGTAACTCCTTTTACTTACGTCTTTATTGAGATAGCGCGACCAGCCGCGCCCATGTTTTCAGGATGGCAGGGAACCACGGTTGCGGTTTCACATGCTGGAGCATTAAGTAAAACGACAGTCTTCTCATGCCAAAATCGCGCAGCGCCAGGCAATAACCGCGATACCACTCCCCGGCATCAACTGGCGAACCGAGCAGGTTCTCCAGCTGTTGGCGGTGGTATTCCACATGTCCTGAAACCTCTTGTTGCGTGGTGTTTTCCGTCAGGGTGCTGGTTAACAGTTCGGCGAGATCGCGCTGCGGAACGTGCAATGTCGCGAGTTCCCAGTCCCAGCAGCACAGCCGCAGGCTCTCCTGGCGTAACGCGATATTGCGGATATTAAAATCGTTATGAACCAGCGTGCGTGGCATGGATTCCAGTTCACGCCAGGCGGCGGCACTGGTTTCTGCACATGTCAGCCAGTGATGCAACAACTCGGTGGTGAAGAGTTGCGGATTGGTGCGGTGGCTAAATTCGGCGATCTCTTGCCAAAGCGGAGCCATCTCGGCGATCTGCTGTTCATCGGGAATTACAATGTGCTGAAAACGTTTTTGCAGGTCATCCTGCTGGCGGTACCACAGCGCATGAATATGGGCGATGCCTTGCAGGGCAGCATTGATGTGTTCAGGCTGCCAGCGAGCACCGCTGGAAATGCTGTTCAGCATCAGCTCATGGTGAAGTAACTCCTCAATAATGACGCTGTGCTTACCGTCTTCGTAGGTGCCATACAGCGTCGGCGCATGCCGGGTGAAAGCAGGATCTGTTTGCGCAATGATCGCCATCTCTCTTTCCCGCGCATGACAGAATTCGCTGTGGGGAAGCCAACGAGCCAGTTGTTCGGCAATGCTCTGTGTACACCCGGCGGCAAGGGAGTGCAGCAGGTTCGCAATAGCGTGGTTTTGCGGTTTATGTTTTAAGACAGCGTCAACGATGGAGCCCTCATCGCGTTGCAGACGATAGGCAAAAATCCCGACGGGCAACATCTCCTCATGATGACTTAATGTGGTCAGGATGCTGTTCTGGTTGCCCTGCCAGCGTGCCGGATGAATATCGACAGGGGGACGGGAACCCCAGGCCGGGGTATAACTTGCGTGGCGAAAGCAGTGGATCAACGGATCGCTGATGCCTTTGCCGGTATGCCCTTTTCCGCGCTGACGGCCAAGCGTTTCATGGGATTTCGCAAATTCATCGCTGGCGAGCGCACTGAGCGTTGAAATGTCCAGCGCCAGGCAAAAAGCCGCAATAATTTCCGCCAGCCTCTGGCTGCCATTTGTCCCCTGGCAACCAAGCATTGCCAAGCATTCCGCCTGGTCTGGAAGTGCTGTCCCCCCGCCAACCGTGCCGATGACCAACGCGGGCAGCGTGATACTGCAATAGACACCGCCTTCGGGGGTCAGGCGCATCTGTAGCTGTGAAAGCGAAGACTCATGGCTACAGGCAATGTCCTGGCCAAGTGCGGTGAACATCGCCGCAATGGCATTGGCGGTGTTGATGTTCAGGCCGGTCATGCCCACCGCAACGGAGCCTTCACAAAAGCCATGAAAAGCCTCGACCAGTTGTGCTGGCGCGATCCGTAATTGTGACCGGCACGCCTCTTCCGTAAGCGTGGCTTCCGCAATGACCTGCGTTCCCCGGCCCTGTGCAAAGCTCCCCCAGGAGGTTTTTTTATCACTGGAGAGATTGCTTTCCAGAATGTACCGCTGCGGTGCGAGCGATGCCGGAAGATGCGCCAGCATCCACTGGCAGGCCTGCCAGGTGCAGGTGGTGGTCATATTTTGCCCGGCCGCATCTGCTGTGTGATAAATAAACGCTAAATGGACGGCATTACCGATAACGCGGGGGCTAAGTTGCGTAAGGCGCGCAAAGCGGGAGTGAAGGCTTACGACGGTACTGATTTCCGCAAAATAGTCCTCTGCCCACGCGCAAAAAGCGCGGCAGTCAAGCACGGAGCGGAATTCAAAACGCGGCACCCGCATCATTCTCTGACCGATGACCTGCGCAGTGGCACCGCCACTCTGTGTAATCGCGCTGGCACCGCGGGACACAGAGGCAACCAGCGCACCTTCGCTGGTCGCCATCGGCGCGTAAAATGTTTCTCTGGCATATTGTCCGTTGATAAGCAGCGGCCCGGCGATGCCTACAGGAATTTCTACGGAACCAATAAATCCTTCCAGATTTTTGGTGAGTTTTTCCGCCTGCAAACGGGTATTGGCAAGCTGCTCCAGATGATGTCCGGTATGCTTTCGCAGATATGCCAATCTTTTTTGTCTATCGCCTTCACTCCATGAATAGAAATGACGTCTGGGCAAAGCAGGTGTAAGGCGCGGCGTTTCTTTTGGCGGCTGGCAAAGTTTCAATTGCCAGTAGCACTCTTTATTTTCCTGGGCAGAGCGACAGGTTAATGTCACTAGCCAGCCACCGCCCTGATGGCGTTCTTTACGTAAAACTTTCGTTGCGGGTAAACGAAGGTGCTTTCCATATAAAGATAGGGTCTGGCCTAATAATGAATTCAGAGAATCACACCGCGCCTCCGTTTCGAGCTGCAAGGTAAATTCACTGTGTTGTACATCAACAATCGTGGCGGTTATTACATCATCCATAATTATTACAACTCCCTTTCACTTAAAAATACATTGCAGCGATACAAAGCGAATATCCTGTCAACATCGCCAGACCGACCATAGCCTCATTCTTCTTTCTGTTGGATTTATTAGCTTTCAACAGAAAACGAAACAATTGCCCAACAGTAAGAACATTTATCAGAGCGCTAACAATATAAAACCAGAATGGTATTTCGCCGCGAGCCGTTAAAATAAGCGAATATTGCGCCAATATCATTGCGGCCAATAACAAAATAATTAACACGATGGAAAGTGGTCGACCATATAACTGGGAGTAGGTTGTCACATCAGGCCTGTCTTCATCCGGGCCTTTGCATTTACGGGTTATTTCGAAGCTCAACCCAGAAAAAAATGATAACGCCATTAATAAAACCATCGATGTGTTGAGTGTTATCTCTGGGAAAGTGAGCGTCGCCAGCCACCAAATAACGAAAGGCATGATAAGCGTGTGGGAAAAGGCATACAGGAAAAAGTGTTGTTTTAACCACTCGGCCACAAAGAATTCTTTGGTCATTAATAGCGTCCACAACAGCATCAGCCCCCAACTCATCAGCATTGGCTTCAGACCTGGCGCCAGCAGTACCATGCCGCCCAGTTGTATCAGGATGCAAATAAGACCAATAAATTTTAAGTGCACCAGCCGAATTATTCCCCGTTGCAACACCCTTTCTGGGTGCTGAACGCAGTCATCCTTATAATCTTTATGCTCATCGAGCACTCTCAGCAGTAAAAAAAAAGAAAAGGATAACAGGCTACCGATAATAATATGCGCGATGGTCACATCTTTATAGACTGTCGAAACAACAGCCATCGTCAGAATATAAACAAGAATAAAAAGTGGGGCATTAGATAAAGGAAATCGTTCATTTACCCATAACATAACGCGCGAAAATAACGGTGCATTTTCACCTGAGGTCATACATTATCTCCTACAAATAGTTGACCGAAGCCTTCCTTATTAAAAGGCTACATCGAAATAAAAATCCTTGGTGTGGAAAAATATTCTTATATCGGACAGCAAATATAGGGCTTTGTTATTACACTTTCATCCAAAAAAGACGCTTGCGTGATATTTATCAGATTAAATCAACAAATTAATATTCATTCGTTATACAACAACCGGTAATAAAATAAATTTCTATATATTTAACGAAATATAACAATATTGTGGGGTTAAATGGATGATTCAGATAAAGAAGAGGTAACATTGACCGGTACAGTGGCGACAAGCCTGGAGAGTGAAGTGTTTTTTAGGCCATGCACAACGGCATGGCCTGGAGTGGTTTTCTTAGCTTAACGACGGCGCTGCGGACTTCATCTCTTTTGCCGGTGCGTCGGACCAGAGGTCATCATAGCGGTAGCCTGTGAGGTCCTCCACAATATGACGTGCTTCTGGCGTCACATTTTGCTTCAGGCCATTCGCTTTCAGACGTTCAAGCTCGTCGACAAAAATCCGGTGCGTGCGTTTGTTCAGATGGAAGGTTAATGCTTGCCATAAAGCGACCAGCAGTAAACCCACAGTCCCGACAAACAGCAGCAGCACAATGGTGTCGATCGCTTCCTGCGGCTGCACCTGGCTGCCTTTGACAAAGCCGCCGCTTTGCAGCAATAGCCCGACCGCAAAGGTAGCGATGGCGACCGTAGTTTTGCGTGAGAACGTCATCACCGCAGCAAACAACCCTTCACGGCGCTGGCGCGTGACCATTTCGTCAATATCCGGGATAAACGGGAAGACATTCCACGGTGTGAACTCCAGCACACAACGCCCGACCTGATACACCCCGGCGAGGATCACCAGCAGCATCACTTTATTTTCTGTCGGGAATTGATAGACGAGGAAAAAACCGCCGAGACACAATATCATCAGGCTGTAGGCAAAAACATACAGCCGCGATGGGCCATATTTAATGATCGCCACACCCGCCGCCAGCGTGACCGGCAAACCGACAATACTCATCGACAGCAGCGTTCCCGCCAGCGAAGAAGAAACATTCAGGCAGTAGACGCAGAAGAAAACGAACACGGTGTTGTAAACGTCTTTTCCGGTAAATGAAAAAAGGTAGATAGCCAGATGTTTGCGAAACGCGCGTATTTTCAGCGTGGAGGCATAATCTTTAAACAGCTTGCCAATACCCGAGAGTTTTTGCGCCATGCTGCGCGGCTGATCCGCTTTTTCCATTTCGGCCAGCATTTCCGGCGTTAATTCCCGTTCCCAGGTCACTTTCCAGGAGAGGAAAACGCAGAACATAAACAGCACCGCAAAAACAATACCGTTGATCAGATAGGCATCGGCATTTTTTTCGCCCAGCCAGCCAATCAGCAAACCCGGAATAAAGGTGGCGAGGAAAGTACCGGAAGCGGAAAGAAACATACGGCAGGTCGAGAGTTTGGTGCGGTCGTTGAAATCTTTGGTCATTTCTGACGGCAGCGTTTCCCATGGGATCAGCACCATCGCGGCGATAATCTCAAAGGCCAGATAAACGGCGAGATAAAACCAGAAGTTCATCCCATTCAGCCACAGCAGGATATAGACCAGCATCAGCGGCGCGCCGATCAATAAGAAGAAACGGCGTCGACCAAATTTTTTGCCGAAATAGTTTTTATAGAAATGATCGGTAAAGCTGCCCATAAACAAGCTAACGATGGCGTCAACAATACGGGCAATGGCGACAATGGATGCAGCCTCCAGGGGGGATAGGCCCACAAAAGTGGTGTAGTAGAAGAGCAGCCACGCGCCAATAACGGTAAACGCGCCGCCGCCCATAATATCCGTCATACCGTAGCCAATACTGACGGGAATGGTGACTTTACGGTTTTTAGGGGTCATCATTTTTCCCCGTAGCCGCTCAGGCTCACAGCCTGGTTAATGAGTTTATTTATCATAGACATAAAACTCCATCAGAGGATTGTTTCGTTAAACGCTGTCCAGTTTTTTCTGGAATCTGTTTACGACAAAAACGTCACGGCGTTCACGTTATCCCTCTTCATAATTTGGAGTCTACTACCATACAAGTTTACGTACTGGATTTGTGAGCTTTGGCATAAGCCGAGAAAAATCAGCCAGGCAACTGCTTAAAAAAGTAAGAAATGAGAGATGGAACTGGTTTTATTGCGAAATAGTGGGATCGAAGAAATACAGTATATTCGCCGATGGCATAGCAATAGCGTTTTTAATTTATTTTATAAATATGGCGGCACGATATAAAAAACCCGCCGGGGTTCAGGCGGGTTTTAATCCAGAGCGCACAGTTCATTCCAGTAGCTGTTGCGCATTACCAGGTGAAATCGCTCATGTTTTCCCGCCGCTTCTGACTCCTGGCGATCGATTTCCGCCCACCGGCATTTTCACGATCCCAGGGCAATAGCCGTTAACGGTAATGTCTGGCGGGGCGAGAACTCGCGCGGCGGTCTGCGTTAAGCCGCGCACGCCGAACTCCTTAGGGTTAAAGAATCTGGCTGAGATTAAGCTGCCCCATCAACAGCGGGTTATCGCTGTAATCCACCGGGATCGCGACCACTGCCGGGCCTTGCGTATCCATCGCCGCGCGTAGTGTTGGCTCCAGCGCTGCCGTACTCTCCACGGCAAAACCTTTCGCGCCAAAGGACTCTGCATAGGCTTTAAAATCCACCGCGCCAAAGTTCACGCCGGAGAGGCGCTGGTATTTTTTCTCTTCCTGGATAGCCACCATGTTGTAGGCGTTATCAACCCAGATGATGTGCAGAATATTTGCCTTTAACCGCACGGCGGTTTCCAGCTCCATGCTGGATTGCAAAAACCCGCCATCGCCGGAAACAGAGACTACTTTGCGCCCCGGATTGACCAGCCAGGCGCCTATCGCCCACGGCAGGGCAACGCCCATCGTCTGCTGGCCGTTGGAGATCATCATCTGGCGGGCGCGGAAGCTATAGAGATAGCGGGCAATCCAGATATGGAAGCTGCCCATATCCACCGTCAGGGTGACATCGTTATTCACAATGTCCTGCATCGCCCGCACGATACGCAGCGGGTGGATGGCGAACTGGCTGAGTTGCGCCCCTTTGCGGCTGAGTAATTCACGTTGATTGCGCCGATCAATCAAGATTTCCGACGCGTGCGGCGAAAGCACCAGCGGTTGCTCGATTTTCGTCGCCAGCTTGCCAAGCGTACTGGCGATATCGCCAATCAGCTCAACATCCGGAGCGTAATTCCGTTCTTCATACGCAGGCAGCACGTCGATATGCACCAGCCTCGCCTCGCCGGTGTTCCACATCGCCGGTTCATATTCCACCGGGCTGTAACCAATACAGATAATCAGATCCGCCAGATGCAGCAACCTGTCGCCTGCCTGGTTGTTAAACAAGCCCACGCGCCCGGCAAAACGGGTGAAATGTTGCTGGTTTATCGCGCCTGCGGCCTGGTAGGTGCTGGTCACCGGGATATGGCTTTTTTCCAGCAGTTGATGCAGCGCGGCGATATTTTCCTGACGGCTGGCCATCAGCCCGAGCAGGAACACCGGGTTTTTCGCACTGGTAATCAATTTTGCCACGTCGTCGATCATCACATCCGGTGCAGAGCCGAGTTGCGGAACGGCGCATGAAGGCAAGATATTGCCACTGGCGGGTTGATCAGAGATATCCTGCGGAATGCTGACGAACGCGCTGCCCGGCCGCCCTTGCTCGGCGGCGCGAAAGGCGTTCGAAACCACTTCGCCAATCGCATCTGACGATGAGATTTCCACCGCGTATTTGGTTACCGGGCTGAACATCGCCACGGTGTCCATGCTCTGGTGCACCAGCTTGGCTTTATCGGCGCGTTTTACCGCCCCGCCCAGCGCCACTACCGGGTCGCCTTCGCTATTGGCAGTCGCCATGCCGGTTATCAAATTGGAACAACCCGGGCCGGAGGTTACCAGCGCAACGCCCGCTTTGCCGGTGATGCGCCCGACGGCCGCCGCCATAAATGCGGCGTTGGCTTCGTGGCGCACCGGAATAATTTGAATCGTTGAATCGAGAAGGGAATCAAACACTTTGTCGATTTTGGCACCGGGAATGCCGAAAACCTGTTTGACGCCCTGAGCTTCCAGTTGGCCCACCACCATGTCGGCACCGTGTGCCCACTGTTGGGTATGGCGTTCATTGCTCATGACTTACTCCTTAAATGTGTCTTAACTCTCTACCGAACGAATAGCGGCATCCAGGTTGTCCGGGTGCAAATCCGCGTTGAGAAACGCGGCATCCGCCGGGAGATCAATCATCAATTGATGGATTTCGCCGAAGGTCAGCGTGCCGTGGTCAAGCTGATAATCGAGCAGGTGACCGCCGCCGTGGCGATCGTCGGTAATAAAGTGTTCGTGGTAGCCCGCAACGTTGATCCCCTGCATATGCTGAGGGGTGCGAAAGCCAACCAGCACGCCATCGCGGCCGTTAAAGCGAAACACCGGTTGGTCGTCGAGTACATCGGTCATGGCGCGGTAAGGCGGCGTCTGGCGCGGTACGGTGCGGGTATGGGCGTGGCGGAAATGACCATCAATACGCAGGGCGCAAAACAGGTTATCGGAGGGGATCTGCTTATCAATCACCTCATGCAGCGCCTGGCGGCTGACAGGTTGGTCGAAGACGTGGCGATACTGCGGCGTAAACCAGGTCATCACCGCAAAGGGTGTTTTCTGCTGCGGTTGTGCTTCCCTGGCGCTGCCGTCGGCGCGTAATTGATAGACTTCGCTATTAAACGCGATGAGCTCGCCATCCAGTTCATTAAACGTGCCAAGCCCAAAATCGCCGTGAGAGAGCAGATCTTTGATAGTCCGGTTCCCTTCGTAAACGCCACTCAGTAGCGCACTCATTAGCGATGTTTGATATATCACGCTATTTGGCTTGCTTTCTGAAAAAGCACGAATTGTTTCCTGAATATTTCCCTCGCAAGAACAATCAGTTACTTGACCCACCATCATTATCCTCACTGTGTAGATGATTAGAAAAGCTGATTAAATATTGACTCGTTTCAGCAAGGGATTCCAATATACAAAGCATCAGGGTTTGAGATGCTTTCGATATGGAACTTCGTTATCTACGCTATTTTGTCGCTGTTGCGCAGACGCAACATTTCACCCGCGCCGCAGAAATGCTGGGCATGTCGCAGCCTCCCCTTAGCCAGCAAATCCGTCGGCTGGAACAAGAAGTGGGCACGCCGCTGTTTCATCGCCAGACACGTGGCGTCACGCTGACCGACGCCGGGGAGGCGTTCTATGAAGATGCCTGCCAGATAATCGCCATGAGCGATGCGGCGCTGGAAAAAGCGAAAGGGATAGCGCGGGGAATTAACGGTAAGCTCTATCTCGGCGTTACTAGCTCTAACGCCTTTCACACGCACTTTTTCTCGGTGCTGCGCCAGTTCCAGCATGCTTATCCGCAGGTGGTGCTGCATCAGAAAGAGGACAATATGGCGACGCTGATGCAGGAGCTGGATGAGGGAATAATCGACGTCGCCTTCGTGCGTCTGCCGTGCGAAAACAGCAAGATGTTCAAACTAAAATTTATTGATGAAGAGCCGATGCTGATAGCGCTGCACCGGACGCATCCGCTCTCGGCCAGAGCTGAAATCGCCCTTTCTGAATTGCAGCACACGCCGTTGGTTATCTTTCCGCAAGAGGTTGCGCCGGGGCTTTATGAACTGGTGTATAACGCCTGTTTACGCGCGGGTATCGAGATGGAAAACCAGCAACAAGCGTCGCAGTTCTCATCGTCGCTCAGTATGGTGGCCGCCGGTTTCGGGTTTGCCATTATTCCGCAATCGATGGCCTGTTTCAGCCACCCGATGGTGACCTTTCACTCGGTGGCGCAAAGCACGCTGAAAACCGATGTGGCGCTGGCCTGGCGGAAGTTTGAACGATCGCCTGCGGTGAAGCGGTTTATTGATAACTTCTAGAAAAACGCCCGATGTGAACCGGGCGCGAAGCGAACCAGCCTGCGCTTACCAGCCGCAGACATTGGTTTCTTCATCCGATTCATAACCGCGAACGATATTAATCAGATCCTTTACCGCGTCGGCGGCAATAAGCGGATCGTGTAATTCAGCCAGGCGGGTAAAGTCTTTATCTACCGAAACACCATTATTGTTATTGGTCACCGTCAGCACATATTCCGCGCTATTCTCAGTGGCACCTGGGAGCCGGGAAACCAGTTCAGATACGGCCTGGGCGGCAATATCCGGGAGATATAACGCCATCGGTTTGAGATAAACTTTTTCTGCGCTTTGATTATTACTCCGGTTTGCAACCGCCAGCGAATAGCCTTTATTGTCAGTGGTCATGGTGAATACCTCAGCCTTCAAGCAAAATTTTTGGGTCAACATAGAAATCAACATTGAATAGCGTGTCATCGGTGAGCGCTTCAATGTTATGCCATTTTTCCGGCGGAAAGACACCGAACTCTCCGGCATTAATCGTCAGCGTTTCAACGGGTTGCGGGCTGGTTTCATCGGCGTAACCGTAATAACGGATCGCGCCGCGATACACGCTCAAACGCGGGTAAACGCCCTGGCGGGTGCCGGCATCAAGATGGCGTTTCCAGATGGACGCCGGAGCGGTTTCTTTTGTCCAGAACGGCGTGGTACGGGTGTGAACATAGTTCGCGGGTATAGCAATACGTTGCATGTTTCATCCTCTTCTTTTCTCAGCGAACAGGCGGGGAAAATTATATGTTGCATAGCATATACCTGTTTCAGGATTTGTAGCCTGCTCTTTTTAGGGGTATTTCCCCATTAGCGCACATTCGGAAAAAACGTATTAGTAACGTTTGCTAGTACTTATTAAGTGTTATTTTTTAACGAACTAACTTGCTGAGAAAAATAAATATCCGCCCCTGTAACGGCCCAACACCGCAATTTCACCTGGTCTTGGTGGTGTTTTTCTGGCAACCTCTACTTCTCTTGGATAAGAGGCAAAATTAACATTCTCCGGCCAGGTGCACTACTTCACATCGCAAACAACCTGCAACGGTAAGTAAAATCATCATGAAAAATATAAAGATAGATACGATGGCTCGCGTGGCTATGCGCAGCAGGGGCCTATCGGTAAAAGAGAAACGTGTTCGTTACCAGGATAAGATTTTTACGTTCAAATATGTATCCGGTCATTACGACGTGTTTTTAGACGGCGAAAAAGTCGATAGCCTCGAAACGGATAACGTCAACCAGGCGATTGCAGAGTATAAAGAAAAGCATAACAAGACGAAGCGCTGAGGAGCCCGCAACGCTGCTTTCCGTGGCCCTTTTCTGCGCGGCAGACCAGCATGAAACGGGAAACATTAGCAAACTCATTATACCGAAAGAAACCATAATTCAGTGCCAATAATACTTTTCTTAACCGCCTGAACTTCAGGCGGTTAAGTCATTACCCTTTCTCTTACCAAAGCGCCCCGCCTGAAATATAAAATATATTTCATTAACGTCTGCTAAATATCATCTCCGGGCGTTAAGGTTTGCCCTGGCTGATTCTCCTGCGACTGCCCGGTTTCGCTATTTTCTTCCAGCCTCTGTGCCTGTGCTAACGCTTCCTGCGTCACCTTTTTACCGGAAAAGGTATCAATCATTTCTGTTCTGCCGTCAGGATGTTTAATAACGGTGACCAGTTTTCCGCCGTATTGCGGGATCCCGGACATCGCCAGGGAGTAATCAATTTCATGATCTTGTACCCTTTTATTTTCCTGCGCCTGCTGCCCGGCTTTTATCGCCTGTATGTCTTTGTGACTTTCCGCCCGGCTGGAGAGTGTCACTTTAATGCTGTCATCCTGAGATACGCTATTGTCTGCGCTGGTTGCTAACGCCGATTTATACGTGGTGTTTTCTTGTGTGGTGGCAAGCGGTGGGCTTGCCTGAATCGCCTGAATTTCCTGCATCATTATCTCCGCTATTGATGACCAGATAATTAGCTAACGACTCCTCCAGACTGAGTCAAAAAAAATACCCTCATAACGATTATCGACAATCACATGAAACATATTAATAACAAATAATGGTTAATAAGCCGTTAAACCGAGTGTATTTAAAATAAGCCAGTGGCAAATAAATAAAACAATAATTCCACTTAAAACGATGTGATAAATAAAAATCTATTTTAAGTCAGCGTATTTTAAATAGTCATCTCAGTGTAGGCGGGATAAAAATAATGCGCCCGAATGGCCACTCTTTTCGCCACGGAATGTGTTGTATCCTCATTAGCGCCAACTGCTACACTGCATGGCAGGTCGCTCCAACAACATTCAACATATCAATGAAAAGGTAGGCCAATATGTCAGATAACTACCAACCCCCGAAGGTCTGGACGTGGGATAAATCCGGCGGCGGCGCGTTTGCCAATATCAACCGCCCGGTTTCCGGCCCGACCCATGACAAAACGCTGCCGGTGGGCAAACACCCGCTGCAACTCTACTCGCTGGGCACGCCGAACGGCCAGAAAGTGACGATTATGCTCGAAGAGCTGCTGGCAAAAGGGGTCAGCGAGGCGGAGTACGATGCATGGCTGATTCGCATCGGTGAAGGAGATCAGTTCTCCAGCGGTTTTGTCGACGTTAACCCAAACTCAAAAATCCCGGCGCTGCGCGACCACAGCACCACGCCGCCGACCCGCGTGTTTGAATCAGGCGCGATTTTACTTTATCTGGCAGATAAATTCGGTCATTTTCTGCCAAAAGATCTCGCCGGACGGACAGAAACGCTGAACTGGTTATTCTGGCTGCAAGGCGCAGCACCATTCCTCGGCGGCGGTTTTGGTCACTTCTACGCTTACGCCCCGGTGAAAATCGAGTACGCCATCAATCGCTACACCATGGAAGCCAAGCGTCTGCTCGACGTGCTGGATAAACAACTGGCGAAGCATAAGTTTGTGGCAGGCGATGAGTACACCATTGCCGATATGGCCGTCTGGCCGTGGTTTGGCAGCATTGCGCTGGGCTCGGTCTACGGCGCAGCGGAATTCCTTGATGTTGGCAGTTACAAAAACGTGCAGCGCTGGGCGAAAGAGATCTCTGAACGTCCGGCAGTGAAACGCGGGCGCATCGTCAACCGCACCCACGGTGAGCCGAACGAGCAACTGCATGAACGCCATGACGCCAGCGACTTCGAGACCAATACCGAAGATAAACGCGGCGCGTAACGTTATAAGCGATGAAAACCGCGCGCCAGCAGGCGATTTTACAGCTTCTGACGGGTCACGAGTCCGTGACCACCGCCGCGCTCGCCGCGCAGTTGGCCGTCAGCGTTGAAACCATTCGCCGCGATCTTAATGCCCTGCAAACGCAGGGCAAAATCGTGCGCCGTCACGGTCGCGCCCGCACGCTGCATACGCCAGAGCAGGATGGCAGCGAGCCGTTTCACGCCAGGCTCAAAAGCCACTATGCCGATAAAGCCGATATCGCTCGCCATGCATTGAACTGGATAGACGCCGGGATGACGCTGGCGCTCGATGCCAGCTCCACCTGTTTTCACCTCGCGCGGCAACTGCCGGACATACCGTTAACAGTGTTTACCAACAGCCTGCCGGTGTGTGAGGCGATGGCGCGACGGCCAAATATTGAGTTGATCTGCTCCGGCGGTCGGCTGGCGCGAACTGAACGCTGTTACGTCAACCCGGCGCTCGCCAGCCTGCTTAAATCGCTGGAGATTGACCTGTTCATCTTCTCCTGCGAAGGGATTGATGGAAGCGGTGAAATGTGGGATTCGACGCGCCATAACGCGGCGTTTAAATCGCTGTTGCTGCGCCGTTCGCAGCAGTCGTTGCTGTTGATTGATAAGAGTAAGTTTTACCGCGCCAGCGAAGTAAAAATCGGTAATCTGTCGCTGGTCACACAGATGATCACCGACGCGCCTCAGCCCTGAGGCGCCGTTTCGTCGATATCCAGGTTTCTGAGCGCCTCCAGCGTCGCCAGCGCTTCTTGTTCATCAATCACGCTCATGGCGAAGCCAACATGCACCAGCACCCACTGCCCCACCAGCGTTTGCGGGCTCTCTTCGCAAATGAGCGCAATATTTACCTCACGGCGCACGCCGCAAATATCGACCTGCGCCAGTTGATGAAAATCGTCACCTGTTGCCACTATCTGGCCGGGCACGCCTATACACATTTTGGGTTACTCCACTTCAATACTTTTGATCTGCACGCCGCCGCTGTGCTCAATGTGTAGCGACGGGCAGTGGCAGAGCGGGCATTCGTCATGCCGGGTGATTTCCACGCTCTGGCAGCAGTTCCAGCACCAGGCCTGCGCGGGCGTGTGAATAATATGCAGTGTGCAGCCCTGCGCCAGCGTCTCCCGACAGGCGATATCAAAGCCAAAGCGCAGCGCGCTCTCTTCGACACAGGCCAGTGCGCCAATCTCCAGCCAGACGCCGGTTACGCGCCGTGCGCCGTTTTGCTGCGCCTGCTGCGTGATGATTTCGACCGCGTTCTGGCACAGGGATAACTCATGCATGCTGTTCGCCTCGCTGACCAAATAGCAACGCGCGGCGGCTGACGGCGGCATCGGTGACCGGCAGCGAAAGCGCCATTTTCAGGCAATTATCGGCAAGTCCAGTGCCTTGTTCAGCGGTCAAATCCCGCGCCAGCGGTGACATTAACGAACAACTCAGGTACTGACCCAACGCGGGCAGTTCGCCGACGGTAAAGGTCATCGCGCCGTAGGGCAGTTGCAGCCCGAGGCGTTGACCCACATTGCGCCGCGTCCAGTTTTGCTGCGGGCCAGGAAAAAGTTGCAGACTCAGCATCCACGGCATCAGCACACAGCCGAGCCACTGGCCTTCAAACAGGGTAAACGGCGTAACGTAAACCGGTACTTGTCGGTTGAGAAAGGGCAAATCACACATTTCGTTAGCTGAAATGGTCGCAAACGCGGCCTGCACTTTTTCGTGCGGTGAAGCGTCAAACCCTGGCACGTCATCCTGCATTTTTTGCCTCCCGCAGCCGGGGCTGCACGCCGGATTCGCGCAGCGCGTAGAGCACGCACTCAAGCGCGGTTTCAAGGCTCGCCTGTACCACCGGCGTCATCCCGATATGCGGCTCCAGCGAATCCGGGATAACGCCAATCAATGTCAGTTTTTTCGGGAACTCGTCGGTAAAACGCAGGGCCGACAGCACATCCGACAGCCCCAGTTGATGGGGCGAAATTTTATTGCGAAACAGCGTCGGTACCTCGTCATCGCGCAGGCACAGCACGGTGCCCGGCGCATTTTTACGGCTGACAATCGCGTCGGCAATAATCAGGTGATCGCGGTTCGCCATCGCACCCAGCAGCTCCATTCCCGCGGTGCCGCCGTCCAGCACCTCGACGTTTTCCGGCAGGCTGTAACGCTGCTCCAGCGCTTCCACGATGCGAACGCCGATCGCCTCATCGGTGAGTAAAATATTGCCGACACCGAGCACTAAAATTGACATCACAACACCTTCACCGACACCACATCGTTACCGTCGGCGTCCAGCACGTGCACCGCGCAGGACATGCACGGGTCGAACGAGTGAATAGTGCGCACCACTTCCAGCGGCTTTTGCGGATCGGCAATCGGCGTGCCGACCAGCGACAGTTCGTAAGGCCCGGCGTCATCATTCGCATTACGCGGCCCGGCGTTCCACGTTGAGGGCACGACCGCCTGGTAGTTGTCGATCTTGCCATCCTTGATGACAATCCAGTGGGAGAGCATGCCGCGCGGCGCTTCGAGAAACCCGACGCCTTTAAACTCGCCGCTGGCGGGAATGTCCGCTTTGATAAAGGTCTCTACATCGCCTTTGCCAATATTGTCGATCAGCGCCTGGTACTGGTTCTGTAATACGCCGTGCAGTTCGCAAGCGTGAACCGTGCGCCCGATAATGCGCCCGAGCGTCGAGTGCAGTTGTTCTATGCCCAGCGTTTTACCGGTGAGTTTTTGGTAAATGGCGGTGATATCGTGCAGTTTCTCCGTGGTGGTGGGGTGTTTTGCCGCCAGCTTGCAGAACAGGTTCGCCAGCGGCCCCACTTCCACCGTTTTGCCGTAGAAGGTCGGCGATTTCACCCACGAATATTTGCCCTCTTCCTGCCAGCCAGTGTAGTTCGGCAGCGTCGTGCCCTGCCACGGCGCTTGCGGCGCATCGTCCTGATACCAGGCGTGTTTGGCGCTCTCCTGAATGCCTTTGATAAGAAACGGATCGTTATAGCTGTTGATCTCGCGGTAGGTAGTGAGATCGGCATTTTCGATATAGCCGCCCGCAAACAAGAAGCTGCCGTTACTCGCGTCGGTTGGAAACTCCGGCGTACTGAGATAATTCACCGCGCCTTTGCCGTGCGTCAGCCACTGCGGGTAAAACGCCGCGATCACCGCCGTATCGACTTTATAAACCTGTTCAATAAAGCCGTGCAGCTTGTCGATAAACGACTTGAGGTACATCAGCCGTTCAAGATTCAGTACTTCAATGGCGTCCAGATTGATCGGGTTCGCCACGCCGCCGACCGCAAGGTTCTGAATATGCGGCGACTTACCGCCAAGCAGCGCCACAATGCGGTTGGCGTCGCGCTGGCACTCCAGCGCCTGGAGATAGTGCGCCACCGCAATCAGGTTCACTTCCGGCGGCAGTTGCATTGCCGGATGGCCCCAATAGCCGTTGGCGAAAATACCCAACTGCCCGCTGGCGACCAGCGCTTTGATCTTCTCCTGCACCGCTTTAAATTCGTTTTCGCTGTTTTGCGGCCAGTCAGAAATGCCTTGCAGCAGCGCGGCGGCTTTGGCCGGGCTGGCATTAATCGCCGACGTGATATCGACCCAGTCCAGCGCCGAAAGCTGATAGAAATGGACGATATGATCGTGAATCGAGTGCGCCGCGAGAATGATATTGCGGATGTACTGAGCGTTAAGCGGCACCTTCGCCTGCACCGCGCTTTCCACTGCCCGCACCGACGCGATGGCGTGAATGGTGGTGCAGACGCCACAGATACGCTGCATGATTATCCACGCATCGCGCGGGTCGCTGCTTTTGACTATCTCTTCCATGCCGCGCCACATGGTTCCTGACGACCAGGCTTTGGTGACCACGCCGTTTTCAATTTCGCAATCAATGCGTAAATGACCCTCAATGCGGGTCACCGGATCAATGGTGATACGTTGGCTCATGCTTCACTCGCCTCATGTCGCGCAGGTGTTTTTAACGGTGGAATAATCGGCAACAGACGTATCAGTAAGATGTACGCACACACTTCAATTGCCACAAAACCAATAGAAATCAATAACTCTTCCCCCGTCGGGAAGTAGTGGTAGCCGTTGCCGGGGTTAAAGGCCAACAGCGAATAGGAGAGCCGCCACAGAGCGCAGCCGAGCAGCATGCTTAACGCGCCGAGGAACAAAAAGCGCGAATCGTGACGCAAACGCGGCACGCGCAGGATAAGCAGCGGGAACGCCAACAGCGCCAGTTCCAGCCAGAACAGCAGGCTATAGCCATCGCCTTCGAAGGCGTAGTGCCATTTTTCCCGCCAGCTTATTTCGCCAACGCGCAGCAGTAAAAACAGCGCCAGCAGTACGCTCAGAATACTCGTCAGTTTGCTGAACAGCCGTTTTTCGTTTGGCCCGGAACCGCGCAGGCTAGCCTGCATTAATGAGCCTTCGAAGATCACAATCGAGAAACCCATAATGAACGCGGTGAGCAGCGAGAAAACCGGCAGCATTTCATAGCTTTGCCACAAGGGGTAAACCTTGTATCCGGCAGCAATCATCAGCGATCCCATCGACGACTGGTGCATGGTCGGCAGCAGCGCGCCGAGGGCAATAATGAAAAACATCACCTTGTTCAGGCGGCGCAAAGAGACTTTCCAGCCGAGGCGCTCCAGCAGCGCCGGGGCGAACTCCAGCGCCATCACGCCGATGTAAATCGTCATGCAGACGGCGGTTTCGAACAGCACCGAATTCACGTTGAAATGGCCAGGAATATAGAAGTAAGGCAGGTTCCAGTAGCGACCAACATCAATAGTGATGGATAAACCGCCGAGGGAGTAACCGAACAGGCTGCAAAGCAATGCCGGGCGTACCAGCGGGTGATATTCGCCACGGTTGAAGACATACACCGCCCAGGCCAGCGCCCAGCCGCCGCAGGCAAACCCGGTGCCGATCAGCAAATCGAAGGCGATCCATATCCCCCACGGATAACCGCCGTTAAGATCGGAGACCGATCCGAGACCGAAGATCAAACGCTTGAGGATAAAGATCCCGCACAGCACGATCAGCGGGGCAAACAGCAGCACCGGTTTGCTGAGCAGCTTGCCGCCCATCGCTTGTGGATCATGACTCATGGTCACCTCCATCGTGATGATCATTTTTCGTGTTGCGCCGCACCAGCGCGGTCAACCCGACCAGCACGGCAAGCGGCAACATCATGCCTTTGTAGACCGTGTGCTGAACGTGTTCAGAACGCGCGCCGGTGGCTAAATCGTCCAGCACTGGCAGGCCCAACGCTTCATACGGCACGCCGGAAAGCACCAGCACCTGCGTACCGCCGCCCTCGTTTTCACCATAAAGATGCGGGTAGTAGCTGGCGACAGTGTGCCGATAAGCATCCCCGGTTTGCAGGGTTTGACGCGGGTAGGCGTACTGAGAGCCGGGTTTCAGCGCGAGGCGCTTTTTCGCCTCGTCCAGCAGTTCTTCGCGGGTGCCGAAGATCACCGCGCCCGCCGGGCAGACTTCAACACAGCCGGGCAGTTCGCCGTTATCCAGCCGTTCAACGCCTTTCTGGTTGCAGAGTTCACACTTGTGCAGCGCGCCGAAGGGGTTGTTGTAGTCATACTTCGGTACGTCGAACGGACAGGCCACCATGCAGTAACGACAGCCGGTACAGACGCTGGCGTCGTAATGGACGATGCCGGTTTTGCCGTCTTTTTTCAGCGCCTGCACCGGGCAGACGGAAACACAGTTGGCATCGACACAGTGCATGCACTGCTTTTTGATATAGGCGTAGCCGTCTTGCAGTTGGTCTTTATTCTGGCCGTTGCCGCTGTGCCAGACCTGAATGATGTTGTTGGTGTAAGGCGAGAGTTTGTCGTTATTCGACCAGGTTTGTTCGCCTTGCGGGTTGCGCTGCGGCGTGTTGATATCCTGGCAGCGCGTGACGCAGGCCTGGCAACCGACGCAGAGTGTGGAGTCGTAGAGCATACCCAGCGCGCCGGGGATCGGCGGGCGGTTAAGCGCCGCGGCACAACTCGCGGACGATCCCCCCAGCAGCAGCGCCCCGCCGGACGCTACTTTGAGAAAATCACGTCTGTTCACGGCTAGTCTCCCTGCGAATCCGCGTCGTTTTTCTTCTGCTGGCGACCAAGCTCGCGCACGGTCATCACACCCACACCGCCGACCAGGCCGACCACGCCGCCAAGTAGCCCGACAGCGGTGGCTGAAACTGCCCCGCCCTCTTTCATCCTGACGTCCGGTTTGTCGACGCGCGGTGTCGGGTTCTCCACATGGGCAAGCTGGGAAATGCCTTTATGGAAACCGACACCTTCTTCGTTGCAGCCATAACACGGGTGGCCGATGGCGACAGGCCAGGCACCGCCGACATCGCAAAATTGCAGCGTGGAGCAGTTACCCCAGGTTTCCGGGCCTTTGCAGCCTAAGTGATAGAGACACCAGCCTTCACGATGACCCTGATCGCCAAAGGCTTTGGCGAAACGACCGGCGTCGAAATGCGGGCGGCGCTCGCAGTGTTCATGGATCAGCCGACCGTAAGCAAAGCTGGGGCGGTTTTTCGTATCCAGCGCCGGGGGTTTGCCGAAGGTGATGATATGCGCCACGGTGGCAAGAAAGTTTTGCGGGTTCGGCGGACAGCCGGGAATGTTAATCACGGTTTTGCCGGGCAGCACCTGTTGCAGGCTGACCGCACCGGTGGGGTTGACGCCCGCCGCTGCAACACCGCCCCAGGCGGCACAAGAGCCGATGGCAATTATCGCTGCCGCGTTTTCCGCCGCTTTGCGAATATGCTCAACGATCGGTTCCCCGGCCACCATGCAGTAAATGCCACCGTCTTTCATCGGGATCGAGCCGTCGACCACCAGCACGTACTGACCTTTGTACTGCTCCAGCGCGCGGTGTTTGTTCTCTTCGGCCTGATGACCAAAAGCGGCGGAAAGCACTTCGTGGTATTCGAGTGAAATGGTTTCCAGCACGAGATTTTCGACGGTGGGATGGGTGGCGCGAAGCAGAGATTCCGTACAGCCAGTGCACTCCTGCGCGCCAATCCAGATAACCGGTGGACGCTGCGGATGGCTGACGGCGTCGACCATTTCTGCTGCCGCTTTGCTGCTTAGCCCCATAGTGGCCGCCAGTGCGGCACACAACTTCATAAAATCACGACGACTGACACCTGAAGAGGCGAAAGCCTGGTTTTCTCCTGCCATGTGTTGGTTTTCCCTTAGCCCGGACTAAGAATATTCTCCTCCCATTTGGTAGGGGAATGCTGCGATCGCCCCGACAATTAATCACATAAAAAACAGGGTCATTATGCAAAAAACGACGGGAGGCGAAAGTAGGCATACTTAAAAAAGGGTTTTTGGGTTTTATGAAATTAAAAAAAGAAGGTCACTTCCGACATAAGTGACCTTCACAAACGAAAACACCACCATGAGCAAAACGTGCTAATTCACAGGGTTGTACGATTTAAAACGCCACCCATTCATCCGTCGACGCAGCAGATTTGCGCACATTCCCACGGGACAGATCCGGTTTAAGCAGCGCAGACGCAGCGGGTTTGTGCTGATCTTCACTGGAAAGACGGAACTGCTGAACGGAACGTTGCAACTCTTCAGTCTGGCGCTCCAGCGCCGCGGCGGCAGCGGAAATTTCCTCCACCAGCGAGGCGTTCTGCTGCGTTACGCTGTCCATCTGGCTAATCGCCACGCCCACCTGCGAGATGCCTTTGCTTTGTTCAACAGAAGCGGAAGCAATCTCTTTCATGATGGTGGTCACTTCTTTAACCGCACGCAGGATGCCTTCCATGGTTGTGCCGGTGTCGTTAACCAGTTTTGCCCCTTTGTCCACGCGGTTTACGGAGTCTGCGATCAGCGTTTCGATCTCTTTCGCCGCGTCCGCACTGCGGCTGGCAAGGTTACGCACTTCGCCAGCGACAACCGCAAAGCCGCGGCCTTGTTCACCGGCGCGCGCCGCTTCAACGGCGGCGTTGAGCGCCAGAATATTGGTCTGGAAAGCAATGCTGTTGATAACGTTGGTGATTTCCGCAATTTTCTTCGAGCTCGCGGAGATGCCATCCATCGTGCTGATAACTTCTTTCACCAGCGCCCCGCCTTTGCTGGCGGTGACGGAGGCCACTTCTGCCAGTTCACTGGCCTGGTTAGCGTTATCGGCGTTCAGTTTAACTGTGGAGGTCAACTCTTCCATGCTGGCAGCGGTCTCTTCCAGCGCGGCGGCCTGCTCTTCAGTACGCGAAGAGAGGTCGTTATTGCCGGTTGAGATTTCAGATGCGCCACGCCAGATATTTTCGCTGCCGCTGCGAATACTGCTCACCGCTTCACGCAGGCTGTCCTGCATGGCTAATAGCAGCGGGATCACCTGGCCGACGCAGTTACGCCCCATATCTTCCAGCGGATGGCTGAGATCGCCCTGCGCCATCAATTTGAAATGGGCGCGAATGCGGTTCAGCGGTTTTACCAGCATGGTGACCAGATAACGATCCGTGAACAGCAGGATCAGCAGGCCAATCACCATCGCGATAATGATCGCCGCACGGGTGGTGGTGGTCTGGTGATCAACCATCACGCGGGTTTCATCCAGCATCACGCTGGCAGCTTTGTTAAAACTTTCCGTCGCGCTGCCAAAATTGCGGCTCAGCGCTGGCGTGACATCGTTGGCCTGTTTGCGGTACGCCTCCGGTGAACCTTGCTGTGCCAGTTGCATTTGCGGGGCAATGCCCTGGTCCAGCAGCGCCTGCCAGCCCGAGATCACCTGTTCGGAGACTTTCGGATCCATCGGGCCTGGCGAGGCGGCTTTGAAGTCCGTCAGACGACGGGCCATGTTATCCAGCGCCTGTTGAACCTGTGCTAAATCCGGTGTGCCGCCCGCAGCCCTGGCTTCCATTGCGCGACTAAGACGCGTTACAAACCGAAAGTACTGATCATTCCCCTGGCTAAGAAGCGTCATTTGTGTCACTAACTGGCGATCGACTTCATTGCCGTCAGCCACTTTTGACAGTGAAAAAACGCTATACAGACCGACGCCCGACCACAGCACACCGAAGATCCCAAGGATCACCAGCATCACGGCGCGTATCGTAAAATTGCGAAGCATATTCATAATATTATCCTTGCGGTGAAGGTACCTTCTCGCCTGCGGGCGAGAGTTATCACCTTTATCGGCACGTTTTAGGGAATATGTATGCCCGACATAAAATTTTTGATAAAAAAAAGAACCCTGTTTTTTTACGTATATAGCGAAAATCGTGGCGCTGGAAATTGTTATTCTGCTAACGTTTTGATGCACCAATAAGCACCATAAAATTATTTTAAGCTATTGATATTAAATATAAATATATTTTCAAGATCTCGCATAACAACTGCTTTTCATTTATAAAAAATAAAACACTTAAGTTTGAAAAAAAATACAAATGAGTTTTCTGCCTGTTATTTAAAAGAGCCATTTCACACCACACAATTAAGTCAATCCATATCGTCTGGTTTATATTCACCATGTTTTAAAAGGGCGCTAAAATTATATAGCCAGCTATATTTAGCTGCATTTAATTAAGAGTTAAGCATTGTTAAAACAGATGCTTTTTCACACGCATTTAAGAGATTCCAGGCGTGTAAGGAAGACGAAAAAGGCAGTAACTATGCGCGCTACAGCGGTGATCGTGATGATCGTTGCGTCACGGCAGCAATCACATCTGCTTATATTGGCACAGGGAATGCTTATTTTCCGGCGTGCAAAAGAGATTCACTCTGCCTGGTTTTTATCCCATTCTCCCAGGAATTTTCGTAGCTTTAAGCCCTTCCTAAAGGAAATTAAACGCCGCATTAAGCTTATCCACTTACCCTTATTTGCCGCTGTTTTTTGGTAAAAATACTCTGATACAACCCTGGCCTTTTGATGTTCTGAAATCAGACGTAAGATAGAAACGTTGTTTCGAATTTACCTCTACAAGATAGATAAGAAAGGAGACATCATGCCTGGCTTCGCCAACCCCCAGCGCTACGAACAGATGCAGTATCGTTACTGCGGCAAAAGCGGCCTGCAACTGCCTGCGCTTTCGCTCGGTTTGTGGCACAGTTTTGGACACGCAAATACCCTTGATTCACAGCGTGCCCTGGTGCGTAAAGCATTTGATCTGGGTATTACCCACTTTGATTTAGCCAATAACTACGGGCCGCCGGCGGGCAGCGCGGAAGTGAATTTTGGCCGTTTATTACGTGATGATTTCGCCCAATATCGCGATGAAATTATTATTTCCACCAAGGCTGGTTACGATATGTGGCCCGGCCCATACGGCTCTGGCGGCTCGCGTAAATACCTGCTTGCCAGCCTCGATCAGAGCCTGAAGCGCATGGGCGTGGAGTATGTCGATATTTTCTATTCACACCGTGTGGATGAAAAAACACCGATGGAAGAGACCGCCGCCGCGCTCGCACAGGCAGTGCAAAGCGGTAAAGCGCTGTATGTGGGCATCTCCTCTTATTCCACCGAACGCACGCAACAGATGGTGGCGCTGTTAAAAGAGTGGAAGATCCCTCTGCTTATCCATCAACCTTCATACAACTTACTGAACCGTTGGGTGGATAAAACCGGCCTGCTGGATACGCTGGAAGACAATGGCGTCGGCTGCATTGCCTTTACGCCGCTGGCGCAAGGGTTGCTGACCGGTAAATACCTGAACGGTATTCCGCAAGGTTCGAGGATGGAGCGTGAAGGGAAGAAAGCGCGTGGCCTGACAGAGAAAATGCTGACCGAAGCCAATCTTACTAGCCTGCGTCTGCTGAATGAAATGGCGCAGCGTCGCGGCCAGTCGATGGCGCAGATGGCGCTGAGCTGGTTGTTGAAAGATGCGCGAGTGACGTCAGTGTTGATTGGTGCCAGCCGACCAGAGCAGATTGAGGAGAATGTGCAGGCGTTGAATAACCTGACGTTCAGCGCCGAGGAGCTGGCGCAAATTGATAAGCATGTTGCCGATGGTGAATTGAATTTGTGGCAGGCGTCGTCGGATAAGTAAAACCGTATTGCCGGGTGGCGTTTCGCTTACCCGGCTTACGAAACCCCATCAAGCGCTGATTAATGCTTGCCGCGGGTTAAACGATCCAGATACCCCATCACAAACGCGGAAAGCACAAACGTCAGGTGGATAATCACATACCACATCAGTTTGTTGTCCGGGACGTTCTTCGCATCCATAAATACACGCAGCAGATGAATCGAGGAGATGGCGACTATCGACGCCGCCACTTTGTTTTTTAACGAGGTGGCATCCATTTTACCCAGCCAGCTCAGCTTCTCTTTATGCTCGGCGATGTCCAGTTGTGAGACAAAATTCTCATAACCGGAAAACATCACCATCACCAGCAGCCCGCCGACCAGCGTCATATCCACCAGCGACAGCAGTGTCAGGATCAGATCCGACTCTGCCAGCGAAAAGATGTTCGGGATAACGTGAAAAATCTCCTGGAAGAATTTTACCGTCAGTGCCAGAAGGGCAAGGGAGAGGCCAAAATAGACCGGGGCGAGCAACCAGCGCGAAGCGTACATTGCGTTTTCCAGAAAGCGTTCCATGTTCTGTCGTGTCTCGTCAAATAGCTAAAACCGGCGCACAGTATAGCCCAGCCCGGTGAGCCTTTTGCAACAGCGGAACAACACAAAAATTACACCTCTTCTGGGTTCACCCATGGCCGCTGATACTCCGGCCAAACCAGTACCACCAGCGCGGGGTAAGCTTCCATGCTGAATTCGCGAAAGCACTGGCGCAGGTTAAGTACGTCCAGATCGGCGGCGGAGACTTTTTCGCCATTCACGCAGCGTTTTTTTATATTGTCATAATACTTATACACTGCGGAATTCAGATCGCTGCACCGACGCTGTGCTTCAAATAAACCTGGTGTGTTATTTATTTCCACCATGTTCATACGTTTAATAGTGGCGTGAAGAAAATCAATATATTCATGGTTAACGCGCCAGTACCACACTGGCGTAATCGCGTTCATTAACACTGAAAAATGATCTTCGCCCTCCTCTTTTGTCAATGGCTGTAACTGTGGCAGCTGATTATCAATTTCACTCAGGGGATTCTTCTTATTGTACTCACGCATCAATAATAAAACGCCGCCCGTCAGCAGCAATAAAGCAATAACAGAATAAAAAATACTGTTCATGAGCAGACTCCTTTTTTTTGATTTTAAAAGTGCACCATGATATTGTCAACGAACCTCACCCGCTAAATATTCTCTTCCTTGTTGATATTAAAGGATAATAAAAATGCTTCCCGACAATCTTGTCCCGGCACGATTTCACCTTTCTGCCGCTGAAACCCGGCCAGGAAACGAAGCAAAAGAGCCTAATTTAACTCAGGGTAAAAGAACCCTCTCCGACCATGCGAATAATATATTAGCCAACGCCAGCAACACTGGCCAATCACGCAATATGCTGCTCGAAGAACGCGATCGTCATATTAAAGATCGACTATTCCGAGTCGTGAAAATTGAGTCCTTTGCGCGTTTACTTAATGATTTACAAGCCGAAGGCGAGATCGATGCTCAGACCTTGAGCAAAATAATTGCCGATAAAACTCAGCACATTAATGAAGCAGGGAATGAGATTTGGCTTAATCTGGTTACCGGGGAAAAAGACGCACCAATGTTTTATAAACTTGGGGATGAATAACGTGGCTGATGTCGAAAATAATAATGTCTATATCAATTATGATGAGAGTAAAAGCGACGAATTTATCTTAAAGCAAAATATCGACGCGCTGGTACAAAATAAAAACGCCACCATTGAGCGAATAGCTCAGGAGCTGGTCTCTATTCCGGCTGCGCTGGTACGTCTGAAATGGCAAAATCGCCGCGAAATTTACCCGCTGCAAGTGAAAGAAGAGATTTACGGCGCGACCATTGCCGCCATCATCGAACAACAGCCTGAATTGCGCGATAAAATCCTCGGGCGGCTGGAAGCCCATTATCAATATCTACTTGGACGGGAAGCGGCAACGCTGCGCCTGAGCCGCAAATTGAGCGATGGCGAATACCGCACGTCGACGGTCACCACTGTTGCGCTCGAAGAGAAGAGCGCAACGGAGAAACCAAAAGCGAAATAACCTTTCCCTGGCAAGAAAATCCTGAATTGCCCTGCGAACTCAGCGTTAACTTCTATCCTTAAGTACTGACAACCGATAAGGAGGGTACTTAATGGCAACTAACCAGACAAAAATTCAGGATCCCACCACGCAGTACTACACCGGTGAATACCCGAAGCAGAAGCAGCCTTATCCGGGCGTACAGGCAAAAATGGATCCCGTACCGGATTGTGGCGAAAACAGCTACGTCGGTAGCGGAAGGCTGGAAGGGCGCAAAGCGCTGGTAACTGGTGGGGATTCCGGCATTGGCCGCGCAGCGGCGATTGCCTACGCCCGTGAAGGTGCGGATGTCGCCATCAACTATCTGCCCGCGGAAGAGGAAGATGCCCAGCAGGTGAAAGAGCAGATCGAGGCAGCCGGACGCAAAGCCGTGCTGATCCCAGGCGATCTGAGCGATGAATCTTTTGCCCGCTCGCTGCCGCACAAAGCCAAAGAGCAGCTTGGCGGTCTGGATGTTCTGGCGCTGGTCGCCGGCAGACAAACCGCGGTTGAAGAGATTGCGAACCTGACCACAGAACAATTCACGCAGACCTACACGCTGAACGTGTTTGCGCTGTTCTGGCTAACGCAGGAAGCCATTCCGTTATTGCCGCGCGGCGGTAGCATCATCACCACGTCGTCAATCCAGGCTTATCAGCCAAGCACACACCTGTTGGATTACGCCTCTACCAAGGCGGCCATTCTGAACTACAGCCGTGGGCTGGCAAAACAGGTGGCAGAAAAAGGCATCCGCGTGAATATCGTGGCACCGGGGCCTATCTGGACCGCGTTGCAGATTTCCGGCGGTCAGCCGCAGGAGAAACTGCCGCAGTTTGGTCAGCAAACGCCGATCAAACGTGCCGGGCAACCGGCTGAGCTGGCTCCCATCTACGTTTACCTGGCGAGCCAGGAGTCGAGCTATGTCACCGCCGAGGTGCATGGTGTGACCGGCGGCGAACATCTGGGATAAACAGGCATAAAAAAAGCTGGCGGTTATCGCCAGCTTTTTACTTTTCGTCCGCGTCGGGCTATTTCGCTGCCGCGACCTCTTCGCCCACCAGACCGATCTTCAGATAGCCCGCCTGGTGCAGGGTATCCATCACCTTCATCATTGTTTCGTAGTCCACGGTTTTGTCCGCGCGAAAGAAGATGGTGGTATCTTTTTTCCCTTCGGTTAACGCATTGAGCTGGTTAACCATCGTTTCATCCGTGACCTGATCGTTACCGATGAACATGGTGTTATCCGCTTTTACCGACAGGTAAATCGGCTTTTCCGGGCGCGGCTGCGGCTGGCTGGAAGATGCAGGCAGATTCACTTTTACATCAACCGTGGCAAGCGGCGCGGCCACCATAAAGATAATCAGCAGCACTAACATCACGTCGATAAATGGCGTGACGTTGATTTCGTGCATTTCGCCGTTATCGTCCAGGTTTTCATTAAGACGCATTGCCATGGCGTATCAACCTACCCGTAATTTCTGAGCGGTACGAACCGGCTGCGCATTGCTGGCGGCCAGGTCAAGATCGCGGCTTTGCAGCAGCAGAACCTGCGCGGCAACGTCGCCGAGGGTCGCTTTATAGCTGCCAATCATGCGGGCGAAAATGTTGTAAATCACCACCGCCGGAATTGCAGCGACCAGGCCAATCGCCGTCGCCAGCAGCGCTTCTGCAATCCCTGGTGCGACAACCGCGAGGTTGGTGGTTTGCGTCTGTGCAATACCAATAAAGCTATTCATGATGCCCCAGACGGTGCCAAACAGACCGATAAACGGGGAAATCGCACCGATGGTGGCGAGAAAACCATTCCCACGCCCCATATAACGACCGGTTGCGGCCACGCGACGCTCAAGGCGGAACCCGGTACGCTCTTTAATCCCTTCGTTGTCTTCGCTACCTGCGGATAACTCCAGTTCGTTCTGGGCTTCATTGATCAACAGTGAGCTCAGACTTCTGGCGTGGAACGTAGAGGCAATCTCTGTTGCCTGATCCAGCGAGCGGGCCTCCGCCAGCAATTGCTGTTCACGCTTAAGGCGACGCTTGAGTGAAATCATCTCAACACTTTTACTGAAGAAGAGCGCCCACGTCACAACTGACGCCAGAATCAGGCCGATCATCACGATCTTAACGACGATGTCAGCGTGCTGATACATACCCCATACGGATAGATCCGTCTGCATCAAATTATTACCCACTCTGTTTCTCCGGGATGCAAGTCACAAAAAACTGTTCATAAAAAACTATGCGCCATAATATCAAAAAGGCGTCGAATTGATAGTAGTTCTCATTAGTATTTACATAGTGCACAAAACAAAGCACTTTTTCTTTGCGTTGACGCAGTAAACACAGCCCACTGGTCGTTTTTTAGAATAATTCACCTCACCTGATGCATCGCTGCGCAATCATGGTAGTCTGGACATCCAGACGTATAAAACCAGGTTAAGCAAACATGACGGCAAAGCATCTTGATACCGCTCTGGTGAACGCAGGGCGCAGCAAAAAATACTCACTGGGGTCGGTGAACAGCGTTATCCAGCGCGCCTCTTCTTTGGTATTTGAAACGGTCGAAGCCAAAAAACACGCCACGCGCAACCGCGCCAACGGCGAGCTTTTTTATGGTCGTCGCGGCACGTTAACGCATTTCTCATTACAGGAAGCGATGTGCGAACTGGAAGGCGGCGCGGGCTGCGCATTGTTCCCTTGCGGCGCGGCGGCAGTGGCGAATACCATTCTGGCGTTTGTCGAACAAGGCGATCATGTGTTGATGACCAACACCGCCTACGAACCCACCCAGGATTTCAGTACTAAAATTCTCGCCAAACTCGGCGTCACCACCAGTTGGTTTGATCCGATGATCGGTGCAAGCATTGTCCGGCTGGTCCAGCCCAACACCAAAGTTGTGTTCCTGGAATCTCCCGGATCTATCACCATGGAAGTGCATGACGTTCCGGCGATTGTCCAGGCGGTACGCAGTGTCGCGCCGGACGCGATCATCATGATCGACAATACCTGGGCGGCGGGCATTCTGTTCAAAGCGCTGGAATTCGATATCGATATCTCGATTCAGGCGGGCACCAAGTATTTGATTGGTCATTCCGATGCGATGGTCGGCACCGCCGTGTCCAACGCTCGCTGTTGGGAACAACTGCGCGAAAACGCTTACTTAATGGGGCAAATGCTCGATGCCGACACCGCGTATATGACCAGCCGCGGGCTGCGCACGCTGGGTGTGCGTTTGCGCCAGCACCATGAAAGCAGCCTGAAAATTGCCCAATGGCTGGCCGCGCATCCGCAGGTCGCGCGGGTGAATCATCCAGCATTGCCAGGCAGCAAAGGTCACGAGTTCTGGAAGCGGGATTTTACCGGCAGCAGCGGCCTGTTCTCGTTTGTGCTGGACAAGCGGCTAAATAATGAAGAGCTGGCGAATTATCTCGACCATTTCTCGCTGTTCAGCATGGCTTACTCGTGGGGCGGCTATGAATCGTTAATCCTGGCAAACCAACCGGAACATATTGCTGCCATTCGCCCGGAAGGCGAAGTTGATTTCGACGGCACATTAATCCGATTGCACATTGGTTTAGAGAACGTTGACGATCTGATAGAGGATTTAGTGGCAGGCTTTCAGCGCATCGTGTAAACCTGAGTGACCGGGGCTGCATTTAAGAAAATTCTCCGTTTGTTGCGCCCCGGATCAAGGTGTTTTTGGCGAACTGGAGTACAATAGCCTCCTCTACGCGGTACCACAGGAAAGTCCATGGCTGTTATTCAAGATATTATTGCTGCGCTCTGGCATCACGACTTTGCTGCGCTGGCGAACCCGCATGTTGTGGGCGTTGTTTATTTAGTGATGTTTGCCACGCTCTTTTTAGAAAACGGCTTGCTTCCTGCCTCATTTTTACCCGGTGACAGCTTGTTGTTACTGGCTGGCGCACTGATTGCGCGCGGCTGCATGGACTTCGTCTCGACGATTGCGATCCTCACCTCCGCCGCCAGCCTGGGCTGCTGGCTGAGCTACATCCAGGGCCGCTGGCTTGGCAATACGCGGCTGGTGAAAAGTTGGCTGTCACAGTTGCCAATGAAATACCACGAGCGCGCCACCTATATGTTTGATCGTCACGGTTTGCTGGCGCTGCTGGCAGGGCGTTTTCTCGCCTTTATCCGCACCCTGCTGCCGACCATGGCGGGCATTTCCGGCTTGTCGAATCGCCGTTTTCAGTTCTTTAACTGGCTGAGCGCGCTGCTGTGGGTTTGCGTGGTGACCTCGCTCGGTTATGCCATCAGCATGATCCCGTTCGTCAAACGTCATGAAGATCAGGTGATGACCTTTCTGATGCTGCTGCCGGTTTTCCTGCTGGTGGTCGGCCTTATCGGCGCGGTCGCCGTGATTGTGAAGAAAAAGTACTGTAACGCCTGAATCTGTTCCCTCTTCCCGGCGGAAGAGGGTCTCTCCTACATTCCCTGCATGGTGCGAATTCTCGCCAAATCTTCCCCCGGCGTCAGGCCGAAGTAGCGCTTAAACTCCCGGCTGAACTGCGACGGGCTTTCGTATCCCACACGCATCGCCGCTGCACCAGCTTTCATTCCGTCATGCACCATCAGCATCCGTGCTTTATGCAGGCGGTAGCTTTTCAGGTATTGCAGCGGCGAGGTGCTGGTCACCGATTTGAAGTTATGGTGAAACGCCGAGACACTCATGTTGGCCTCCGCCGCCAGTTGGTCAACGCTGAGGTTTTCCGTGTACTGGCTTTCAATGCGTTTCAGCACCCGGCTGATTAAGCTGAAATGGGTCTGGCGGCTGACGAGCGCCAGCAGCGCACCGCCGCGCGGCCCGGTGAGCACGTGGTAAAGCATCTCGCGAATAATCTGTTTACCCAGAATACGCGCATCCAGCGGGCGCTCCATCACATCCAGCAACCGCTCCGCCGCGCAGAGGATCTCTTCCGATAACACCGCCGAGTTAATGCCGCTGGCGGCAACATCGGGGTGAAAATGTTCGTCTTCGCCAATATCCATCAGCAGCTCCTGCAATTGCAGGATGTCGACATTCAGGCGAATACCCGCCAGCGGCACGTCCGGCGTGGCAAAGGTTTCACACTCGAACGGCAGCGGAACCGTCAGCAGCAGATATTCATTAGTGTCGTAGCGAAAAACGCGCTCGTTGATATAGCCAATTTTATGGCCGGAGAAGAGAAAAACGATCCCTGGTTGATACATCACCGGGGTACGAGTACCGGGCTGCGTACCGTACAGCAGGCGGATATCCGGCAACAGCGCACTTAATCTATTTTCATTATCTTTCAGCTGCTTAACCTTTCTGGTCAGGTGAAGGCAAATCTCATCACGGTTCATTTATTGCCACTCCGGCAAGCGATTTCGACCGCTACAGTGTGCAAAGTTTTGTGCATTTTCTCCAGCAGCGCGGAGAAAAAGGCAAGACATCGGCAGGAATGTGCATTGAGCGTGTCCCTGCCCGCGCCCACAATAACCTTCATCTGGCGGACTTCCGCCACGGGATTTTTTCACCCATTCAGAAGGGAACGAGCAATGAATAACTTTAATCTGCATACCCCGACGCGCATTTTATTTGGCAAAGGCGCCATTGCCGACCTGCGTGCGCAAATCCCTGCTAACGCCCGCGTGCTGATCACCTACGGCGGCGGCAGCGTGAAGAAAAACGGTGTTCTCGACCAGGTTTACAGCGCGCTGCAAGGGCTGGATGTGCGCGAGTTCAGCGGCATCGAACCCAACCCGACGTATGAAACGCTGATGAAAGCGGTGCAAATTGTCCGCGATGACAACATTACGTTCCTGCTGGCGGTCGGCGGCGGTTCCGTGCTGGACGGCACCAAATTTATCGCCGCTGCGGCGCATTACGCAGACGGCGTTGATCCATGGCACATTCTGCAAACCCGCGGCAGCGAAATCAAAAGCGCCATTCCGATGGGCTCCGTCCTGACGCTGCCAGCCACTGGCTCTGAGTCCAACGCCGGTGCGGTGGTTTCCCGTAAAGCTACCGGTGATAAACAGGCCTTCCACTCCGCGTTCGTGCAGCCGGTTTTCGCGGTGCTCGATCCGGTTTACACCTACACCCTGCCCCCGCGTCAGGTGGCGAATGGCGTTGTTGACGCCTTTGTCCATACTGTAGAGCAGTACGTAACGTACCCGGTCGATGGCAAAATCCAGGATCGTTTCGCCGAAGGCATTCTGCTGACGCTGGTTGAAGAAGGCCCGAAAGCGTTGCAGGAGCCGGAAAACTACAACGTGCGCGCCAATGTAATGTGGGCGGCGACGCAGGCGCTGAACGGTTTAATTGGCGCGGGCGTGCCGCAGGATTGGGCAACCCATATGCTGGGCCACGAACTGACGGCGATGCACGGTCTTGATCATGCGCAAACCCTGGCCGTTGTGCTGCCTGCGCTGTGGAATGAGAAACGCGATACCAAACGCGAAAAACTGCTGCAATACGCAGAGCGCGTGTGGAATATCACTGAAGGCTCCGAAAGCGAACGCATTGATGCTGCGATTGCCGCTACGCGCAATTTCTTCGAGCGTATGGGCGTGCCGACGTATCTTTCCGGTTACGGCCTGGATGGCAGTTCTATTCCGGCATTGCTGGCGAAACTGGAAGAGCACGGCATGACGAAACTGGGCGAACATCAAGACATTACGCTGGATGTGAGCCGCCGCATTTACGAAGCCGCTCGCTAAGGTCTTACACAGCACAGCTTCCGTTTTTGGGTTTTTCGACCACACTTAATGCAAACCACCTTACCGGGCTCGTCCCGGTAAGCCTATTCAAAGGAGAAATGCATGACACATCCAACCGTGATTAAACTCTCTGACGGCAACCTGATGCCGCAACTGGGTCTTGGCGTGTGGAAAGCGAGCAACGAGGAAGTGGTTACCGCCATCCATAAGGCGCTGGAAGTTGGGTATCGCTCCATCGATACCGCCGCAGCCTACAAGAACGAAGACGGTGTTGGTAAAGCATTAGCCAGCGCGGGCGTGCCGCGTGAAGAGTTGTTCATTACCACGAAATTATGGAATGGCGATCAGAAACGCCCGGCTGAAGCATTGAAAGAGAGCCTCGAAAAGTTACAACTCGATTATGTCGATCTCTATTTGATGCACTGGCCGGTCCCGGCGATGGATCATTACGTTGAAGCCTGGAAAGGCATGATCGAGTTGCAAAAACAGGGGCTGATAAAAAGTATCGGCGTGTGTAATTTCCAGACTCATCATCTGCAAAAGATCATCGATGAGACCGGCGTGATCCCGGTTATCAACCAGATTGAGCTGCATCCGTTGCTGCAACAGCGTCAGTTACATGCCTGGAACGCGACGCACAAGATCCAGACCGAGTCCTGGAGCCCGCTGGCGCAGGGTGGCGAAGGCGTTTTTGATCAGAAAATTATTCGTGAACTGGCAGATAAATATGGCAAAACGCCAGCGCAAATTGTTATTCGCTGGCATCTGGATAGCGGCCTGGTGGTGATCCCGAAATCGGTCACGCCTGCGCGTATCGTCGAGAACTTCGACGTTTGGGATTTCCGCCTCGATAAAGATGAGCTGGGTGAAATCGCCAAACTGGATCAGGGTAAACGCCTGGGGCCAGACCCGGACCAGTTCAGCGGCTAAAGGCCGGATATAATCGTAGGCCGGATAAGGCGGGACGCCGCCATCCGGCATGAAGTGGCTAAACACCGCCGGATGGCGCTGACGCTTATCCGGCCTACAATTGCGGTCTATTTAGCGTACGCGGGCGGGTTTTTTCTTCGCGGGCGCGGCGTTTTTACCATTGCTGCGCTGATGCACAATCGGCGTATGTTTGGTCAACGCAGGCTGCGCATGGCGGCTCTGGCGACGCGCTTCGCGCATCTCTTCCATCGTTGGGGCCGGCACCAGGCATTCGCGGCGTGAACCAATCAGGTGTTTTTTACCCATCGCTTCCAGCGCCTGGCGCAGCATCGGCCAGTTCGCCGGATCGTGGTAACGCAGCAGCGCTTTATGCAGACGGCGCTGTTTGTCCCCTTTCGGCACCACCACCTCTTCGCTCTTGTAATCTATTTTCGACAGCGGGTTTTTGCCGGTGTAATACATCGTCGTCGAGTTAGCTAGCGGCGACGGATAGAAGTTCTGCACCTGATCGAGGCGGAAACGGTGGCGTTTCAGCCACAGCGCCAGGTTCACCATATCTTCATCACGCGTACCGGGGTGCGCGGAGATAAAGTACGGGATCAGGTACTGCTCTTTGCCCGCCTGTTTCGAATAGGTATCGAACAGTTGTTTAAAGCGATCGTAGCTGCCCATGCCGGGTTTCATCATCTTCGACAGCGGCCCTTCTTCGGTATGTTCCGGGGCAATCTTCAGATAACCGCCGACGTGGTGCGTCGCCAGCTCTTTCACATAACGCGGATCTTCTACCGCCAGATCGTAACGCACACCGGAGGCAATCAAGATTTTCTTAATGCCTTTCAAATCGCGGGCGCGGCGATAAAGATCGATGGTCGGCTGATGGTTGGTATCCATATGCGGGCAGATATCCGGGTAGACACAGGAAAGACGGCGGCAGGTTTGCTCGGCGCGTGGCGATTTGCAGCGCAGCATATACATATTGGCCGTCGGCCCACCCAGATCGGAAATTACGCCGGTAAAACCCGGTACCGTGTCGCGAATCGCTTCGATCTCGTTGATGATCGAATCTTCCGAGCGGCTCTGAATAATGCGCCCTTCATGCTCGGTAATCGAGCAGAAAGAGCAGCCGCCAAAGCAGCCGCGCATGATGTTAATCGAAAAGCGGATCATCTCGTAGGCCGGGATACGGCTGTTGCCATACGCCGGGTGCGGCACGCGTTTGTAAGGCAGCGCAAACACGCTGTCCATCTCTTCCGTTGATAGCGGAATGGCTGGCGGGTTGATCCAGATGTAACGATCGCCATGCTTTTGCAGCAGCGCACGGGCGCAGCCTGGGTTGGTTTCATGGTGCAAAATACGCGACGCGTGGGCATACAGCACTTTGTCGGCTTTCACCTTCTCGTAAGACGGCAGCAGAATATAGGTTTTTTCCCACGGTTTCGGGCGCGGCGGCTGAACCGTAACGCGTTTGGCTTCCTGCGCTTGCGGCTCTACCGGCTTGTTATCCGCGCACGGCAGATCTTCGCCGTAAGGATGGGGAATCGGGTCGATTTTGCCCGGCGTGTCGAGGCGGGTGGAATCGACACCGCTCCAGCCCGGCAAGGCTTCTTTTACGATGATCGCCGTGTTGCGCACATCGCGAATCTGCGCGATCGGCTCACCAGCGGCAAGACGGTGCGCCACTTCCACCAGCGGGCGCTCACCGTTGCCGAACATCAGCATGTCGGCTTTGGCATCAATCAGCACCGAGCGGCGCACGGTGTCAGACCAGTAATCGTAATGGGCGGTGCGGCGCAGGCTGGCTTCAATCCCGCCGAGGATCACCGGCACCTCTTTCCATGCCTCTTTACAGCGCTGGGTATAGACCAGCGTGGCGCGATCCGGGCGTTTCCCGGCGACGTTATCCGCCGTGTAGGCATCGTCATGGCGCAGCTTACGGTCGGCGGTGTAGCGGTTGATCATCGAATCCATATTCCCGGCGGTCACGCCGAAAAACAGGTTCGGTTTGCCAAGGCGCATAAAGTCGTCTTTGCTGTTCCAGTCCGGCTGAGAAATGATACCGACGCGAAAGCCCTGCGCTTCCAGCATGCGCCCGCAAATGGCCATACCGAAACTCGGGTGGTCAACGTAAGCGTCGCCGGTAACCAGAATAATGTCGCAGCTATCCCAGCCAAGTTGATCCATCTCTTCGCGCGACATCGGCAAAAATGGCGCGGGGCCGAAGCAGGCCGCCCAGTATTGGGGCCAGGAGAAAAGGTCACGATCCGGTTGGATCAGGGATATTGCGCTCATCTTGCATCCAGAATTGCTAAAAAAGTAATCAAAGGGCGGCGATTATACGCCGTAACCTGAATGGAAATACAGGAGGATTTTGCCCAGGCCTGGCAAGCGAAACGCCACCAGGCACAGGCGAGTTAAGGCGCCGGATTGACCAGCAATTGACCCACCGATCCGCGGTCGGCCATCTCCAGCGTCTGGCTTTGGTACTGAAACGGGAAATGCGCCCATGACGGCTGACCAAACCACACCAGAAGCTCAACCTGCCCGTCAATCCACACGGTATCTTTCCAGCCCCGATCTTCCGGGAACGGCAGCGCACCGTTAACGTTGCGGATCATAAACATCACGCCTTCGATATGAAACGACTGCGGCATCTCGGCGCGCACCGTCCAGCGCTCCCAGGTCCCCTGCTGCGCGGTGATGTCAATGCGCTGCGTATCCCACAACTGACCGTTAATGCCCGGATCGCTGCCCAGCGTGATATCGCGGCTGCGCGTTGGCGAACCGGCCATAATCTCAGACGGCAGCAAGCGCATCGGCAACGTATCTGTTACCAGCGGCAGCAACCCGGTGGGACGCAGGGTCAATACCAGCGTGGAGATCAATATGCTCGACGGCTCGAAGAGGCCGCGCAGCCGGTCCATAATACCCGCCGCTTCCCCGCAGGTGATCGACACTTCATCGCCGTTGGTCATATCCACCAGCACTTCGCGGCGCTCGCCGGGTGCCAGCGAGAGCTGTTTCACCGAAACCGGTGCAGGCAAGAAGCCCTGATCGCCCGCAATCACATGCAGGGCGCGGCCATCGCTCACTTGCAGCAGATAACGGCGGGAGTTGGAGGCATTCAGCAGGCGCAGGCGCACCCAGCCGCGAGAAACCTCCACAAAGGGACTTTGCGCGCCGTTAACCATCAAGGTATCTCCGACAAACCCGCCGCTACCCGGCTCGCTGTATTCCGGCGTGCCGAAATTATCCAGCCGTTTATCCTGAATAATGACCGGGAAGTCATCGACACCGTAATGGTTCGGGATCGGCAGTGATTTGCTTATCTCATCTTCCACCAGCCACATTCCCGCCAGCCCGCTATAGACCTGCTGTGCGGTGCGGTTCGGCGTATTGGCGTGATACCACAGCGTGCTGGCGCTCTGGCGAATAGGCAGCACCGGCGCCCAGTCGTTATTCGCTGTCATCATGCGCGCCGCGCCGCCCATCAGCGGGCCGGGCACCTGCAAACCACTGACGGTCATCGCCACGTTTTCTGCCAGCCGGTTGCTGTAAATCAGCTTCACATCGTCGCCATTCCAGACGCGGATCGTCGGCCCGAGGTAACGCCCGTTAATGCCTGAAATTTGCGCGCGCGTGCCGGGGGCAAAGGACCAGTGAGCACGTTGTAATGTCAAAAAGAGCGGCTGCCCGCGTCGGGACTCAAGCAGCGGAGGAATGGGCAGCGGCGGTTGCTGCCCGGCAGCATTTGCCCTCAGCGGCACCGCACTGGCACAAAGCGCAACCCCGGATGCCTGAAGAAACTGACGCCGACTGAGTGACATATTTGCTCCGTGTAACGCTGACTAAATCCGCCGAAGGTGTTCTCGCCTCCGGGTTTGCTCACTAACAAAAGGTTAAACCCGACCTGCTGCTTCACGCTGCGCAACTTCTTTGTCGAGTTCCTCAATTTTCGCCGCCATGATCTCGCGGCAATGAGTCGCCAGTTGGCGAACCTGGTCTTTACCAAACTGCGAGATATCTACCGGCGGCAGCATTTCGACAATCACCAGCCCATTGTTCAGGCGGTTGAGATTGATTTTGTTGGAGGTTGAGGAGACACACACCGGAATAATTGGCACCCCGGCGGCAATCGCCGCATGGAACGCGCCGGTTTTAAACGGCAGCAGGCCGCGACCACGGCTGCGGGTACCTTCCGGGAACATCCAGACAGAGATATTGCGTTTCTGAATCTGCTTGACGACCTGGGCGATGGTGCCGTGCGCTTTGGCGCGGTTATCCCGATCAATCAGCAAGTTACCGGCCAGCCAGTAAAGCTGTCCGAAAAAGGGGATCCACAGCAGGCTTTTTTTACCGACGGTGACCGTAGGCGGCAACACGATTTTAGACGCGGTGACCATGTCGTAGTTGTTCTGGTGGTTAGCAATATAAATGGCATTGCCGAACTGGTCGGCACCCGGCGGCAGGCGGGTTTCTACTTTCAGGCCCATCACCGTTGAGAGGCGGCCAAACAGATGGCCGAAGGTGGCAACATGTTTTGGATTTCGTGGGCTGAACAGGCAGTAAATAGATCCGAATACGCTGACCAGAATGGAATAAATAACAATGATGATTGCGCGAACAATAAATAGCATAGCGACCTCTGAAGCCCATACCCTGAGCATTATATACACGCCAGCGTAAATACGCTGAAGCTGGCTGCGCCACCAATGACCATTATCCGGTCCGGGCTTTATGTTATGCGGCCTTTAAAAAGAACGTATTGTTAATCGCAATTCGCGAATAAACAACGCCTTTACGGGAAATTTCTAAGAAATATCTCCCCACCAGAGGGGTGGGGAGAGGGTAATGAAGATTACTCTTCGCTATCGCCCGCACCCGGACGGGAAGGCGAGTCTATCTCCACGCGGTCGATTTTCTGCAAGCCCCGCATCAGCGTACCGCGGCGTCCGCGCTCGCCCTGCACTTTTTGCAGCTCTTCCGGACGCAGTTTGATTTTGCGTTTGCCGACGTGCAAGGTCAGCGTGCTTTGCGGCGGCAGGAGATAGAGATGAGCCAGCGCATCGGTGCCCTTCGCCGCATCGGCAGACGAAATGCCGATGATCTTGTTGCCTTTACCTTTCGATAACTGCGGCAGATCGCTGACCGGGAACATCAACATGCGGCCCGCAGCGGTGATCGCCAGCAGCATATCGTTGTCGTTTTCAATCTCCAGCGGCGGCATCACGCGGGAATTTTCCGGCAGGCTGATAAGCGTCTTACCGGCACGGTTACGCGCCACTAAGTCATTGAAGGTGCAGACAAAGCCGTAACCCGCATCGGAGGCCATCAGCAGCTTCTGATCTTCATTGCTCATCACCATATGCTCAACCGTGGCACCCGGCGGCAGCGTCAGCTTGCCGGTTAACGGCTCGCCCTGCCCGCGCGCGGATGGCAGCGAACTCGGATCAACGGCGTAGCTGCGCCCGGTGGTATCGATAAACACCACCGGCTGATTGCTCTTGCCTTTGGCCGAGGATTTCCAGCTATCACCGGCTTTATAGCTCAGACCCTGCGCGTCAATGTCGTGACCTTTGGCGCTACGCACCCAGCCCATTTGTGACAATACGATGGTGACCGGTTCAGACGGCAGCATATCGTGCTCGTTCATCGCTTTCGCTTCTTCGCGCTCGTGGAGCGGTGAACGGCGATCGTCGCCAAACGCGTCGGCATCGGCCTGCAACTCTTTCTTCAGCAGGGTGTTCATCTTGCGCTCAGAAGCCAGGATCGCCTGCAACTGGTCGCGCTCTTTTTCCAGATCGTGTTGCTCACCGCGAATCTTCACCTCTTCGAGTTTGGCGAGGTGGCGCAGTTTTAATTCGAGGATCGCTTCCGCCTGGGTTTCACTGATGCCAAAACGCGACATCAGCGCGGGCTTCGGTTCGTCCTCGGTGCGGATGATTTCAATCACTTCGTCAATATTGAGAAACGCCACCAGCAAACCTTCAAGGATATGCAGGCGCTTAAGCACTTTCTCCAGCCGGTGATTGAGACGGCGGCGCACTGTATCACGACGGAACGCCAGCCATTCGGTGAGGATCTCCAGCAGGTTTTTCACCGCCGGGCGACCGTCCAGACCGATCATATTCAGGTTAATGCGGTAGCTCTTTTCCAGATCGGTGGTGGCGAACAGGTGGTTCATCACCTGATCCATATCCACGCGATTGGATCGCGGCACGATCACCAGGCGGGTCGGGTTTTCATGATCCGATTCGTCGCGCAGATCATCCACCATCGGCAATTTTTTATTGCGCATCTGGCTGGCGATTTGCTCCAGCACGCGCGCACCGGAAACCTGGTGCGGCAGCGCAGTAATCACCACGGCACCGTCCTCTTTTTTCCACACCGCGCGCATACGCACCGAACCGCGACCGTTCTGGTAGATTTTGCGGATTTCCGCGCGGGAGGTAATGATTTCCGCTTCGGTGGGATAATCCGGCCCTTGTACGATATCCAGCAACTGGTCGAGGGTGGTTTTCGGCTGTTCAATCAGGGTGATGGCGGCGTTCGCCACTTCGCGCAGGTTATGCGGCGGAATATCCGTTGCCATGCCGACCGCAATACCGGTGGTGCCGTTCAGCAGGATATTCGGCAGGCGCGCAGGCAGCATTTTCGGCTCCTGCATTGTCCCGTCGAAGTTAGGCACCCAATCAACAGTGCCCTGGCCCAGTTCGCTCAGCAGTAATTCGGCGTATTTGGACAAGCGGGATTCGGTATAACGCATGGCGGCGAAGGACTTCGGATCGTCCGGCGCGCCCCAGTTTCCCTGACCATCAACCAGCGGGTAACGGTAGGAGAAGGGCTGGGCCATTAACACCATCGCTTCGTAACATGCGCTGTCGCCGTGCGGGTGGTATTTACCCAGCACGTCGCCCACGGTACGGGCGGATTTTTTGAACTTCGCGCTGGCGTTCAGCCCCAGTTCAGACATTGCGTAAACGATGCGACGCTGAACGGGTTTCAGGCCATCACCGATAAACGGCAACGCACGATCCATGATGACGTACATGGAGTAGTTCAGGTATGCGTTTTCCGTAAATTCATGCAGCGCAAGGCGCTCTGCCATATCGCTCATTAATCGTGATTCCTCAACGTATGCGCCCACCTTTGCGGCGGCAATATTGCCGCAGATACTACCTTATCTGCGGCGAGGAGTCATAGCGATGAGCGATTTTTTCACGCAGGTACGGGGTTACTGGCCGACTTTACGGATCTCTTTAACGTCGATTTCTACCGAGTTCCAGTCTTTATCCACTTCGCCCTGGATCTCCACCTTATCCTGCGGCCCAACGGACAAGCCTTTCCAGCGTTTCTGGTCGATTTCAACATTGATGGTGCCGGTCGCATCTTTGAATAAATAGGTATCGTCGGAGATGCGTTCAACAATGTTGCCGCTCAGTGACACCCAGGCATCATCGCGCAAGGATTTTGCACTTTCGACGGTGGCTTTACTGCCGTTCGGCCCGGTAAAACCCCCGCTCTGCTGGGACGCACTATGTTGCGTGGCACCCGGCCCGGTGAACCCGCCCTGATTCGCGGCAAACGCCGGCGCGGAGCAGAGTGCAATAACAGCGGTAATCGCAGCGAATTTTTTCATCTTTTCTCTCCCTTTCCTGTGGTGAGTTTCTATTAAGCCTGGCATTTCTTAACAACTTCTTAAGGGGAAAAAAGATAATTTTTCGCTGTACAAGGCCTTATGCGAGCGGGTTAACTGCCAGCAAACTACGGTGAAAGGAGGCGATATGCGTATTCTGCTGGTAGAAGATGACCCCTTAATCGGCGACGGTATTAAAGCCGGGCTGAGTAAAAAGGGGTTCTGCGTTGACTGGTTTACCGACGGCAAACTCGGCAAGGCAGCGCTGTTTGCCGCACCTTATGACGCTGTGATCCTCGACTTAACGCTGCCGGGCATTGATGGGCTGGACATTCTGCGCGGCTGGCGCGAAGAGAAGCGCACCGAGCCGGTGTTGATCCTCACCGCGCGCGACGCCATTGATCAACGCGTTGAAGGGTTGCGCCTCGGAGCGGATGATTACCTGTGTAAACCGTTTGCCCTGATTGAAGTGGCTGCCCGGCTGGAAGTACTGATTCGCCGCACGCACGGCCAGGCGCAAAGTCTGTTACGCCACGGCCGGGTGACGCTTGACCCCGTAAGCCTTGTTGCCACCTTCAATAATGAAACGCTAACCCTGAAGCCGAAAGAGTTCGCCCTGCTGGAGCTACTGCTGCGCAATGTCGGGCGCGTGCTGCCGCGTAAACTTATCGAAGAGAAACTCTATAACTGGGACGGGGATGTCTCCAGCAACGCAGTGGAAGTGCATGTGCATCATTTGCGGCGCAAACTTGGCAGCGAGTTTATCCGCACCGTCCACGGCATCGGTTACACCCTGGGAGAACCATGAAACTTACCTTCCCGCTGAGCCTGCGGCTGCGGCTTACGCTGCTGTTTCTGTTGCTCGCAACAGCAGCCTGGCTGTGCGCCAGCCTCGTTGCCTGGCAAGAGACGCGCGATAAACTCGACAAGCTATTTGATACCCAACAAATGCTGTTCGCCAAACGGCTCAGCGTGATGGAACTCAATCAGTTACAAAGCGCCGCGCCGCAAATGGGCAAAAAGAAGATTAAGCACGGGCATCTGGATGACGATGCGCTGGCGTTCGCTATCTATTCTGTCGACGGCAAATTGTTACTGCACGATGGCGAGAACGGGCGGGATATTCCGTATACGTATCGTCGGGACGGCTTTGAAGACGGCCATTTGCAGGGCGATGATGATAAATGGCGCTTTCTATGGCTCACAGCACCGGGCGGGAAATACCGTATTGTCGTGGGCCAGGAGTGGGAGTATCGCCAGGAAATGGCGCTGGAGATTATCACCTCGCAGCTCACGCCGTGGCTGGTCGCCCTGCCATTAATGCTTATCTTGTTGATCGTACTGCTCACTTTTGAGCTACGTCCGTTGAAAAAGCTGGCGCTGGCATTGCGTTCACGTGCGCCCGATGACGCCGGGCCGCTGAATACGCAAGGCGTGCCCAGCGAAGTGCGCCCGTTGGTGGATGCGCTGAATCAGCTTTTTACGCGTACGCACACCATGATGTTGCGTGAACGGCGCTTTACGTCCGATGCCGCTCATGAACTGCGCAGCCCGCTGGCGGCGCTGAAAGTGCAAACGGAAGTGGCGCAACTTTCCGATGACGATCCCGCTGCGCGTGAAAAAGCGCTGGCGCAGTTGCATGTCGGCATCGATCGCGCCACCCGGCTGGTGGATCAACTGCTGACGCTCTCCAGGCTCGATTCGCTGGACAACGTTGACGGCATCGAAACCTTTTCCCTCGATTCCCTGCTGCAATCCGCCGTGATGGATATCTACCATTGTGCTCAGCAAGCGGGTATCGACGTTCGTCTGCACCTTCATGCGCAGTCTGTCAGCCGCCAGGGGCAACCGCTGTTACTCAGCCTGTTAGTACGTAATCTGCTGGATAACGCCATTCGCTATAGCCCGCCGGGCAGCGTTGTGGATGTCACGCTGGAAGCACATTCCTTTAGCGTGCGGGATAACGGCCCGGGCGTAAGCAGCGAGGCGTTGACGCGCATTGGCGAGCGTTTCTATCGCCCGCCGGGGCAAACGGAAACCGGCAGCGGGCTGGGGCTGTCGATTGTGCAACGCATCGCCGCGCTGCACCAGATGACAGCGACTTTTGCCAATCATCCGCAGGGCGGATTTATCGCTCGCCTGAGCTGGTAACGAGGATTATTGCTTTTATCGCAAAAGTCTTTGCACGTTTTGCCAATTTCATCGCACCGCTGATATGGATAGAATCGCTGCCAAACGCTTTTATCTGAGGACAAATTATGAGCAACATTCTGATTATCAACGGTGCGAAAAAATTCGCCCACTCCAATGGCCAACTGAATGACACCCTGACCGAGGTCGCGGAAAGTTTCCTGCGCGACGCCGGACATGATGTTAAAACCGTGCGTACCGACGGTGATTACGACATCAAAGCGGAAGTTGAAAACTTCCTGTGGGCTGACACCATTATCTGGCAGATGCCGGGCTGGTGGATGGGCGCGCCGTGGACGGTGAAAAAGTATATGGATGATGTGTTTACCGAAGGTCACGGTTCCCTGTATGCCAGCGACGGTCGCACCCGTTCTGACGCCGCGAAAAAATACGGTTCTGGCGGCCTGATTCAGGGCAAAACCTATATGCTGTCGCTGACCTGGAACGCGCCGATGGACGCCTTCACCGATAAAGATCAGTTCTTCCACGGCGTCGGCGTTGACGGGGTTTACCTGCCATTCCATAAGGCTAACCAGTTCCTGGGCATGGAAGCATTGCCGACATTTATCGTTAATGACGTCATCAAAATGCCGGACGTGCCGCGTTATATTGCGGAATATCGCAAGCATCTGGCGGAAATTTTTGCTTAACTGTAGCAGGACTTAGGAGGAGTAAATCATGATTACAGTAGTAGCAGAAATCCGCACGCGTCCGGGGCAGCACCATCGCCAGGCCGTGCTTGATGAATTCGCGAAAATTGTCCCCGTTGTGCTGCAAGAGGAAGGCTGCCACGGCTATGAGCCACTGGTAGACAACGCCGCGGGCGTGAGCTTCCAGACCACCGCACCCGATTCCATCACCATGGTGGAGCGCTGGGAAAGCGTGGCGCATCTTGAAGCGCACCTGCAAACTCCGCACATGAAAGCGTGGAGCGAAGCAGTAAAAGGCGACGTACTGGAGACACATATCCGCATCCTGGAAGCGGGTCTCTGAGTAAATATCCCTCTCCTCTAAAGGAGAGGGAAAAACGCTTTACCAGTACAACTTCCAACTTTGCGAAAAGCGCGCCAGCGCCTCGACGTAAAAATAATCCCCCCAGCTACTGCACTCATCCACACCTTTATTACTCGACAGGTGATAAACCGAATGTTTGAGCAGCCCGTTTGTCGCGTCCTGTTTGCCCGCCAGATAGTGCTTACCCAGCGATGACATAATGCGCATTGCCCACTGCTGATAGTGCGCCCTGTCCGGGTCAGTCACCGGCAGGTGTTTCACCAGCTCCAGCAAACCACACACCGCAATCGCCGCAGAGGATGAATCCCGCAGCGCATCGGTTCCTACCAGCGCCAGATCCCAGTGACACACCGCATCTTCCGGCAGGCGGTTGAGAAAGTAGTTCGCCAGCCGTTTGGACAGCGCCACCATCTCTTTGTCGCCGGTGTAGATATAGCTCAACAGGAAACCGTAAATTCCCCACGCCTGGCCGCGCGACCAGCAAGAGTCATCGGCGTAACCCTGCTGCGTATTGCCGTAGCGCGGCGCACCGGTTTGCACATCCATATAGTAGGTGTGAAACGTCGAGGCATCTTCACGAATCAGGTATTTCGCCGCCTGGCGGACATGCGCTTCGGCGGCGTCGGCAAAGCGCCGATCGCCCGTTTGTTCTGTTGCCCAGTAGAGCAGCGGCAGGTTCATATTGCAGTCGATAATCATACGCCCGGCCTGTCCGGGATCGTGCAGATCGCCCCACGCCTGGATGATCCGCGCTTTTTCATGAAAGCGTTCCAGTAACGCTTCTGCCGCCAACAGCGCGAAACCGCGCGCTTCGCGATTGCCGGTCAGACGCCAGGCTGCTACGCAGGAGAGCGTGTATAAAAAGCCGAGATCGTGTGTATTGGTGTCTTCACGCCCGGCAATACGCAGGCCAAACGACCGTACATGGCGCTCGGCCAGCGCGCGAAATTGTTCATCTCCGCTCATTTCCCACGCCAGCCATAGCTGCCCGGTCCAGAAACTGGTCGTCCATTCGACATTCCCGGTGAGCGGGTAAAACCCTTTTACGCAAGTTTCCGCCGGAAATTGTTCACCGAACTCCGTTAAATGACGGCGAATCAGTTCGAGGGTATGGTTACGCGCAGAATCCAGCTCATCGTTAAACGCCTGTGCATCAATCGGCGCACCGGGGCATTCACGTAACGTTTCCTCAACGATTTTACTTAACATATGTCGGTTCCTTCTTTTACAGAAAATAAAGTGTCACTAACGCGTCGCAATATCCAGCGCCCTGGTTTGCCGCCATTTGCTCTGACAGGCCGATAAGGTAAACAGAGAGATAAAAGTAAAGGTCAGCGCAATGGTGCCCATAATAATGTAGGTATTTTCGAAACCGATGCGGTCATACAAAATCCCGGCCGGAGAAGAAACCACCACATTACCGACATACAGCATCGCCTGATAGCCTAATAAATACATGGTGGCGTTAACGCGTTTATCGAAATGCTCGGCAATATATTTAAATACCGACACCAGCAGCAGACAAATCTCCAGACCGTAAAGGGGTTTTAACACCGAAATAAGCAGATGCGAGTCGCACAGGCCGGAAATAATTAACCGCGCGCCAACCACCAGCCCGACAATTAATAACCCGCGCTTCGCACCGATAAAATTCACAAACAGCGGGATCACCATATACATGACAAATTCCATGCCGGATTGTACCGTGCCGAGATAACCAAACACGGCGTTGCCCTGGTGAACATCATCAAAGAAGGTGACGAAGTAGCGCGAGAATTGCTGTTCGGCGATAAACATCATCCACGCTACACCGGCGACATACAGGCAGAAAGCCCAGAATTTACGGTTACGTAGCAGCGCGTAAACATCCGCCGGGACGATTTTCTCCTTCGTTAAGACTTCACCGGCATGGGCGGAGTTAACGTTTACTTTCAGGCTCATCAGCACCACCAGCATGATGAGCGACGCCACGGAACCCATAATAAAGTTGTACGCCGGGGAGAGATTAAACAGCAGGCCCGAAAATGACGAGGCAACCGCCCACCCCAGCGATCCCCACATGCGGATTTGGCCGAATTCCATGCCGTTTAAACGGCTGTAACGATCGCTGTAGGATTCGCACGCCGCCACGCCTGCATACCAGGCGAAACTTAAATAGATAGCCCCAACAATGATGCCGGCCAGGGTATTGGAAATTAATAAGGGTTGATAAACATAAATAAAGAACGGTGCCATTAATGCGGACATGATGACGACAAAGTAGAGCAAATATTTGCTCATGCCGATTTTGTCCAGAATATAGCCATAGACAGGTTTGAGGATCACCGAGAATATCCCGTTCACCGCAAATACCGTACCAATAACGGCCCCACTGAGGTTGGCTTTTTGCCCCAGCCAAATAGCCAGCAAACCAATACTCGCAGACCAGGTGAAAAAGTAGAGGAAGATAAAGGTGCTTATTTTGTAATACTCAGTTTTATTATTGATGGCTGTCTTTTCCATACTATCCTCGACGAAAGCATGTAGGGTTCAGAGTGTATTGCCCGGCCAGAGCCGGGGATCAAAAGGCAATAAGGATGTTGTTTTTCTGCCCCGGTTGAGAAATCACCAGCGCGTGGTCTTCTATTTGCAATTCAGGTAATAACGGATTAAATGCGCGTTCGCTGACGGCGGCCTGCACCGCACACGCCAGCCACTGCCTGCCGGGGGCAATCTCCCCACGCAGCAGCGGAATGGAGGCGCACGGGGAAAACATGATGCTGCTGTTGGGTGGAGTGACCACGCTGTCTGCTTCACGCGGCGCGTCAGAAAGCAGGTTGAAAATGGCGCTGACGCCGTTTTCCGCCACTACCACGCTACCGCCTGATGCCACACGATGCGGCGCTTTCAGCACGGCGAAACCGCCTTCGACGCTCTGCAAATGACGGGCGGAATCAATGCAATGCACACGCAGATGCCACTCACCGCAAGGAATAAGCCAGGTGGCGATATGCACGTCATGCCACGGCGACCAGCGAGAGAAAATCGCCTGCTCGCTGACCACCACGTCCTCACACTCCCGGCGGCCACGAAAGTAGTTATCGCCCTCGCTGAGTAGCAGCATCGAATCACAGGCAGCATGTTTAATCCCGTAACGCCCGCGCTCAATGGTGAAACCAAACCGGCTGGAGTAAGCAAATTTGGTGTATTTCGCCTCGGTATTAACGTAGTTATTCAGCTCAAGCTGACCGGACGTGAGCATCCAGACATGCCGTGATTCATCGCTGTGCACGATAATTTGCCCGGCGGGCGGAATGACCCGCTGCGCGGCCAGCGCGGGCAATGGCAACTCTTTTGCCTGCCAGAACGCATCGGTTTCCGGCAATGCGAGGATCAAAAAGACTTTTAGCGCCCAGTACGGCGAGCCAGGCGAGTTGTAGTCTTCGCACATCGCCAGGTTCGGATAGGCAAAGCCGAGCGTCAGGATGCCGTCGCGATCGAAAATCGGCTGTTGCAACCACCAACGCAGATGGCGCAGGACAATGCCTTTCACGACGCCCGATGAGAACACCGGCAGGCCAGCAAAGGCCACGGCGCTCCAGAAAGCAACCATCGCGAAGCGGTACGTCAGGCTGCGGCCAAACGGCACGGATTCGCCCTCCGCCGCCGACATATAGATAAAGTCCTGCGCAAACAGGCTTGCCCGTTCACGAATAATCGCCGCGCGTTCGGTATCCTCACCGTTCAGCGTGGCGTAGATCAGGCCGTAAAAATGAAACGCCATCGAGATGTAGTAATCTTTTGGCCGCGCAGGGCCGTCTGAATACCAGCCGTCGCCCAGATAGTAGGCATCCATCATCATAAAGCGGCGTTCAATCGCGGTGGCATCCCAGGGTAATCCGGCGCGTTTAAAACCTAACTGCACCATGATGGCGAAAAAGTTCCAGTTGCTGTCGGGCATCTGCGCATCGGTAATTTGATTGAGCCACTGATGCAGGTTCTGCGTTTCACGTTCGGTGAAGCTCGCCGTCAATTTATCGCCCAGTAACGCCAACCCGAGGCCATAGGCCGCCATCTCCACCAGCCGCTGATCGTAGGGGCCGGTATCTCCCCAATAACCGCTGTCTTGCAGATCGGTGCCGCGTTTGATGGCCGCCAGGTATTTAGGGCTGAACACTTCGGGGTCGCCGCCTGCCATCAGCGGAAACAGCCCCCATAAGGCGCGGGATAAGCCTTCCATTTCGGCAATGTCATCGCTGTAATGCGCGCTGGTCGCCCCCAGGGAAAATTGCGAGGCTCCGTCAGGAAACTGCTTGTCGAGCGCGCCGAGCATCGTCGTCAATGCGTCGACCACATCGTTACGGGATGACAATGGATTTGATGTTTTCTCGTGCGCAGCCAGCATAGCGTTTCCTCCTGAATGGTGTGGCAGAAGGATAGTTAATGAACAAGAACGGGAAATGTTACCTTTGTCACACCGCTGGAAGTTGCCTGAACCAATAATTGAGGAAATTTAAAACCGTGGTTTATAAATGCCTTCAGCGAAGGAAAAATTGAAAATGGTTGCACTATGACCTCTACCCTACAGACCGAGCGACTGGAGCTTATTACCTTAAACGATGCGGTCGTGTCGTTTAGCCGGCTTTTCGCCAATACCGTGCGCTATCACCACTGGCATCAGTGCCTGGAAGTGCTCTATGTCGAAGAGGGATTTGGCGTGGTGATTGTCGATAATTGCCAGTACACCATGCGCCCCGGACGGCTCTTTTTCTTTCCGCCCTTCACGCTTCATCGGGTGATGGTCGATGAGCAGGCGCAGGATTGTTACCGGCGCACCATTATTCATGTCGATCACCACGCCGTGCTTAAACATCTGCGCGATTTCCCGCACAATCACCACCGTTTGCAGCACCTTTCGTTACGCGGCGGCGCGGCAGTGGTGATGGACGCAGCCGATATTCACCCGCATCTCGATCACCTGTTTAGCTGTTATGCAAAGCTTGCTGAAAGCCGCCGCCTGAACGTTGAGCAGGTCGCCTGCCTGTTGCTGAATCTGTTGGGTATGTTGCCAGAAGATAACGAGAAATTACCGGAAGAGCGCAGCGGCATTGCCACGCCGGTGATGTTCTGGTTGGAGGAAAATTATCGCCAGAAATTTAGCCTTGAGCGGCTGGCGCAGGAGTTAGGCAAATCCCGCAGTTATGTCTCGCGCCGTTTTCATTTTGAGACCGGCGAACCCATACATCAGTATCTCAACACCCTGCGCTTGCGCAAAGCTTGTGACTACCTGCTACACAGCCCGCGCAGCGTTCGCGATATCGCAAGCGAGGTGGGATTTTCTGACGTGACGTATTTTATCAGCGCGTTTAAACGCGGCATTGGGGAAACGCCGCTGCAATATCGGAAGAATCATCAGTCTGAACAATGATCTCCATAAAGCACTTTTAAAAGCACCTTTCAATGCACCATAATGAGCGTTATTTGAAAGGAGATACATTATGCCATTCCAGATATTAACCACGACCGCTGCAAGTATTACCGAACTGAAACGTGATCCGATGGGGACCTTTAATGCAGGTGAAGGCGCGCCTGTCGCCATCCTGAATCGCAACGAGCCTGCTTTTTACTGTGTTCCACCGGCTTTATATGCTCAGCTTATGGAGCTACTGGAAGACGAAGAGTTGGGGCGGATGGCTGATGAGCGTGCGGATGAACCTGTCATCGAGGTCAAACTTGATGACCTATAAACTGGCATTCAATGAATCGGCATTAAAGGAATGGAAGAAGCTGGGGAGCACAATCCGGGAGCAATTCAAAAAGAAGCTTCAAGAACGCCTCGAAAATCCACGCGTCCCCGCCTCACAACTCCATGGGCGCAAAGATCAGTACAAAATTAAGTTACGCGGCGCGGGATACCGACTGGTATACAAAGTTGAAGATGACATTATTACCGTGACTGTCATCGGCGTTGGCAAACGCGAAAATGATGACATCTACACAGCTACCCGGCTCAGGAGTTGAGCCGGGTAATCAAACATAAATTACGCTTCGATTTCCGCTTTATCGCCTTTTTCTTGCAGCCAGTTGCGCCTGTCTTCTGAACGTTTCTTGGCCAGCAGCATATCCATTGTGGCGTCGGTTTGCTGCTCATCTTCATCATTAATGATCAGCTGCACCAGGCGGCGGGTGTTCGGATCGAGCGTCGTTTCACGCAGTTGCATCGGGTTCATCTCGCCCAGCCCTTTAAAGCGCTGCACGTTCGGTTTGCCCTTCTTGCGTTTCAACTGCTCGAGCACACCGGTTTTCTCTTCTTCCGTCAGCGCGTAATAGACCTCTTTGCCGAGATCGATACGGTACAGCGGCGGCAGCGCCACATGAACGTGACCGTTTTTCACCAGCGCACGGAAGTGCTTCACAAACAGCGCACACAGAAGCGTGGCGATGTGCAGCCCATCGGAATCCGCATCCGCAAGAATACAGATCTTGCCGTAACGCAGCTGGCTCAGATCATCACTGTCCGGATCGATACCGATCGCCACCGAAATATCGTGCACTTCCTGCGAGGCCAGCACTTCATCGGAAGAGACTTCCCACGTATTCAGGATCTTGCCCTTAAGCGGCATGATCGCCTGATATTCGCGGTCGCGCGCCTGTTTGGCCGAACCGCCTGCCGAGTCACCTTCCACGAGGAACAGTTCGGTGCGGGATAAATCCTGAGCGGTACAATCCGCCAGCTTACCAGGCAGCGCCGGGCCGCTGGTCAGCTTTTTACGCACCACTTTTTTGGCGGCGCGCATACGGCGCTGAGCGCTGGAAATCGCCATTTCCGCCAGCAGCTCGGCGGTTTGAATATTCTGATTCAGCCACAGGCTGAACGCATCTTTCACCACGCCAGAAACAAACGCGGCGCACTGACGGGACGACAAACGCTCTTTGGTCTGCCCGGCGAATTGCGGATCCTGCATTTTCACCGACAGCACATACGCGCAGCGATCCCAGATATCTTCCGCTGAGAGCTTCACGCCGCGCGGCAAAATGTTGCGGTATTCGCAGAATTCACGCATCGCATCAAGCAAACCCTGACGCAAGCCGTTAACGTGCGTACCGCCCTGCATGGTCGGAATAAGGTTAACGTAGCTTTCCGTCAGCAGCTCGCCGCCTTCCGGTAGCCACAGCAACGCCCAGTCCACCGCTTCGGTTTCAGCGGAGAAATTACCGATAAACGGTTTTTCCGGCAGCGTCGGCAGGCCGTTCACCGCTTCGCTCAGGTAATCGTTCAGGCCATCCTCGTAACACCAGCGCTGCTCGGCGTTATTCACTTCATCTTTAAAAGTGATTTCAACACCCGGACACAGCACCGCTTTGGCTTTCAGCAGGTGGGTCAGGCGGGAAACCGAGAAACGCGGGCTGTCGAAGAAGGAGACATCCGGCCAGAAATGGACGCTGGTGCCGGTATTGCGTTTACCGCAGGTGCCGATCACGTGCAAATCCTGCACTTTTTCGCCGTTTTCAAACGCGATGCTGTAAACCTGGCCGTCACGTTTGACGGTCACTTCCACGCGGCGGGACAAGGCGTTAACCACCGAAATCCCCACGCCGTGCAGGCCGCCGGAGAACTGGTAGTTTTTGTTGGAGAATTTACCGCCCGCATGCAGACGGCAGAGGATCAGCTCAACAGCCGGTACGCCCTCTTCCGGGTGGATATCCACCGGCATGCCGCGCCCGTCGTCGATAACTTCCAGCGACTGGTCCGCGTGCAAAATGACGTCTACGCGTTTTGCGTGACCCGCCAGCGCCTCATCGACGCTGTTATCAATAACTTCCTGGCCTAAATGGTTAGGGCGCGTGGTATCGGTGTACATCCCCGGACGGCGGCGAACCGGCTCAAGCCCGGTGAGTACCTCTATGGCATCAGCGTTATAGGATTGCGTCATGGTGTGTTCGTAGATAGTGACCGCATCGTTTCCCGGTTGGCTCAATGCAGCCCAAGGAAATCGATAATCTGTGTGAAATGATTCTCAAAGCCGATAAAGGCATGATTCCCACCCTCTTCAACTGTCTGACGGCAGGCATCGTAATATGCCACCGCCTGGCGGTAATCCAGCACTTCGTCCCCGGTTTGTTGCAGCAGCCAGATTAAATCCGGTGCTTCAAGCGGGTCAACTTGCATCACTTTGAGCTCGTAAATATGGCGAGACTCTAGCACATATTGCTGCCCTGTGTAGGGATTCTCGTTATTGCCAAGATAATCTGCCAGCAATTCAAACGGCCGCACCGCGGGATTCACCACCACTGCGGGCAACATAAAACATTGCGAAAGCCAGGTCGCCAGATAACCGCCCAACGACGAACCGACTAAGCCAAGCTGTTTTCCACCCTGCTCCAGCACCAGCGATTCCAGCAGTTCTGCGGCCTGAGCCGGATAAGGCGGTAACTGCGGTATCAGCACATTGATCTCCGGGTGGTTTTGCGCCATCCACTGCGAAAGCTGCGTCGCTTTGCCGGAAAGCGGAGAACTGTTAAAACCATGCAGATAAAGAAGTGTGGACATCAGTAGCCTTCTGACGCGGTATCCGGGCTAAATTTTGTACTTTGCAGACGGCAAACTTCAGTATGCAGCGTTCCGTCAGGGTACAAATCCAGCCAGCGCCATCCCGGCGCGATAGTGTCAAGCGTGAAGTTGGCGCAGTGCGGTTTAAACTGCACACAGGTCGACGGCGTGGCCAGCAGGCGGCGGCCGTTCCAGTCGAGATCCAACTCCTGATGAATATGACCGCACAGCAGGTTGCGCACCTGCGGAAAACGTTGCAGCACATTATCTAATTCAGCGGCGTTGCGCAGGCTGTGCTGATCAAGCCAGCTGCAACCCGACGGCAACGGATGATGATGGAGCAGCAATAAGGTGTGCCGTTGCGGGCTGTCGGCGAGTTTTTTCTCCAGCCAGTCGAGTTGATACTCGCTCAACTCGCCGTGCGGGACGCCAAATACCTGGCTGTCCAGCAGCAGAATTTGCCAGTGCTCGCCCACAAAAACGCGCTTCGCGGGAGAGATACCCGCATCCTGGAGTGCGCTGTACATAGCAGGCTGGAAATCGTGATTACCCGGCAGCCAGACGCAAGGCGCGTCGAAGCTTGCGATGCCTTCAGCAAAAAGCTGATAAGCCGCAGCGGTGTGATCCTGCGCCAAATCGCCGGTAGCAACGATCAGATCGCATACGCGCTGCTGGGACCGGATCGCCTCCAGTACCGCCTGATAGCTTTCCCAGGTATTTACCCCTAACAGCGTTTCATGCTTTTCGGCAAACAGGTGAGAATCAGTTATTTGTAATACCCTGACTCTGGACTCACCAACCAGAGGCAGGTTTAACAGGCTTTCCAAATGGTGTCCTTAGGTTTCACGACGCTAACAAACCGGAATCGCCATTGCTCCATGTGCTAAACAGTAACGTAGCCAGTCGGCCAGAAACTGATTAATTTGATGCTTTTCGTCGCGTTGATGCAACTTTTTATTGGGGTAATCATAACGCGCTTTAAAACGAAAGATCTGCTGGCTCGAACACACTTCGGCTACCATCGCATCGTGATACAGGCGCACCGTCATAGACGGCAAGCTCCAGTAACTGACGGCAGGCGCGGTCTGTTCGATTTCCACAAGCGTAGTGTAGCGGGTGGATTCAACAATCGTTAATCGGTATTGCGCATTGGTCACCTGATAACTCACCGCTTCGCCCGCCGCATCATTACGCGGTAACAGGCGGCGCAACTGGGCGAAATTGGTTTCGCACAGGCGCATCATTTCAGGGAAGTCAGGTGTGTAACGCTTCATTTTTTCCACTCGTTTCTTAAGCTCTCATAATGCAGTTGCAGCCATTGCAAGGCGATGACAGACGCTGCGTTGTCGATTTTCCCCTCTTCTACCCACTGATAAGCCTGTTCCCGGCTCACCACATGAACACGAATATCTTCGTTTTCATCCACCAGACCATGAATACCTGAGGCCTGAGTGGCATCCACTTCGCCAACCAATACGGCAGAGCGCTCGCTGGTGCCGCCAGGGCTTGCCAGATAGCTCAACACTCTTTTCACGCGCCCGACGGTCAAACCGGCTTCTTCTATGGCTTCCCGACGCACCACGTCCTCGTCGGATTCGCCCTCTTCAATCATGCCAGCCACCATCTCCAGCAACCACGGCGTTTCACTGGTATCGAAAGCCGCAATGCGGATCTGTTCAATCAGCACAACTTCGTCGCGCACTGGGTCATAGGGTAGCAAGACTGCGGCGTGCCCGCGTTCAAAAATTTCACGGCGCACTTCACCGCTCATTTCACCGTTAAACAGGCGATGGCGGAATCGATAGAGATCGAGCGAAAAAAAACCGTTGTAGAGCGTTTCACGTGCAATAATTTCTACATCGTTTTTTGTGAAAGTCACTGCGGATGTTTCTGGCTTATTCATTGGCGACATCTCATCTTAAATAATGATAAAACTCTGGATTTCAAGCCTGACTAACTGCCGTTTCAAGCTCTATGTGATAGATTGATGCAAATTTATGCCGATGGCACGTAACGCCAAGCTTTAGCGGCGCGTACTTCTGGTAGAATCTGCGATTATTTTTTCCAATTTAGACCAGCGCTAATACTGCTTCACAACAAGGAATGCAAATGAAGAAATTGCTCCCCCTCCTTATCGGACTGAGCCTGACAGGTTTCAGTGCTATGAGCCAGGCAGAAAATCTGTTACAGGTTTATCAGCAGGCGCGTTTAAGCAACCCCGATCTGCGTAAATCCGCCGCCGACCGCGATGCCGCTTTCGAAAAGATCAATGAAGCGCGCAGCCCGTTACTGCCGCAGCTCGGTTTGGGGGCAGATTACACCTATACCAACGGCTTTCGTGATAGCCAGGGCGTGGACTCAAACGTGACCAGTGGTTCCCTGCAATTGACGCAAACTATTTTTGATATGTCGAAATGGCGTGCACTGACATTGCAGGAAAAATCGGCTGGTATTCAGGATGTGACCTGGCAGACCGACCAGCAAACGTTGATGCTGAACACGGCGACCGCCTACTTCAACGTGTTGAGCGCCATTGATACGCTCTCCTACACCGAAGCACAGAAACAGTCGATTTATCGCCAGTTGGATCAAACCACGCAGCGTTTTAACGTGGGTCTGGTTGCCATTACTGACGTACAGAATGCCCGTTCGCAATACGATACCGTGCTGGCAAATGAAGTCACGGCACGTAACGCGCTGGACAATGCAGTGGAATCCCTGCGCCAGGTGACCGGTAATTACTACCCGGAGCTGTCATCCCTGAACGTCGACAGCTTCAAAACCGATAAACCGCAGCCGGTAAATAGCCTGCTGAAGGAAGCGGAAAGCCGCAACCTGACACTGTTGCAGGCGCGTCTGAACCAGGATCTGGCGCGCGAGCAAATTCGCCAGGCTCAGGATGGTCATCTGCCAACACTGGACTTAACCGCGTCTACCGGTGTGTCGAACACCTCCTATAGCGGTTCAAGAACACGTAATAACTCACAATTTGGCGATTCCGACGTCGGTCAGAATCAAGTTGGCCTGAGCTTCTCTCTGCCGCTGTATCAGGGTGGTCAGGTCAACTCGCAGGTGAAACAGGCGCAGTTCAACTTTGTTGGCGCGAGCGAACAGCTGGAAAGCGCGCACCGCAGCGTAGTACAAAACGTCCGTTCTTCCTTTAATAACGTGAACGCGTCGATCAGCAGCATCAATGCTTACAAACAGGCCGTAGTGTCTGCGCAAAGCTCACTGGATGCGATGGAAGCGGGTTACTCCGTCGGTACGCGTACCATTGTTGATGTGCTGGATGCGACGACCACGCTGTACAACGCGAAACAACAGCTCTCCAGCGCGCGTTATAACTACCTGATTAATCAGTTAAATATCAAGCAAGCGTTAGGTACGCTTAACGAGCAGGATCTGCTGGCGCTGAACAGCGCGCTGGGCAAATCCATCTCTACCGCGCCGGAAAACGTGGCACCCGAAAACCCGCAGCAGCAAGCGAACGTTGATAACTTCAGCGCCAGCGCGCAGCCTGCCGCAGAACGCACCAGCGTAACGCGTTAATCTGTACTTATCTGCAACGGGGGCATCCAGCCCCCGTTTTTACGTAAGGCAACGTAAAGGCCTTCTCTCCTCGCTTTAATTTCAACCACCCATCCTCTATCCTGATCGTCTATTCATGCCTTTGGGGTCCAGGAAGATAAAAATGAAACGGACAAAAAATATTAAACATGCGACGTTCCGCAAAAGCTGGAGCGCGCGTCACCTGACACCTGTCGCGCTGGCCGTTACCGCCGTGTTTATGCTGGCAGGTTGCGAACAAAACGACGAAACAGTTTCCATGTACCAGAACGCCGACGATTGTTCATCGGCGAATCCGGGCAAAAGCGCGGAGTGTAGCGCCGCCTACAACAACGCCCTGAAAGAAGCGGAACGTACCGCGCCGAAATACGCCTCGCGCGAAGATTGCGTGGCCGAGTTTGGCGAAGGCCAGTGCCAGCAAGCCCCTGCGCAAGCGGGCGTAGCGCCGGAAAACCAGGCTCAGGCGCAGTCCGGCGGCAGTTTCTGGATGCCGCTGATGGCAGGTTACATGATGGGCCGTTTGATGGGCGGCGGCGCGGGCTTTGCGCAGCAGCCGCTGTTTACCTCGCGTAACCCGGCAAGCCCCGCTTACGGCCAGTACACCGATGCTTCCGGCAAAGGCTACGGCGCAGCGCAACCTGGCCGTACGGCCACAGTACCGAAAACCGCCATGGCACCTAAACCGGCGACCACGACGACAGTGACGCGTGGCGGCTTTGGTGAATCTGTGGCGAAGCAGACCAGCATGCAGCGCCGCGCGACCGGCACCACTACCCGCTCGATGGGTGGCTAATTTCCATGGAAAGAATCAGCATTACCGAGCGCCCGGACTGGCGCGAAAAAGCCACGGAGTATGGTTTCAATTTTCACACCATGTACGGCGAGCCTTACTGGTGTGAAGACGCATATTACAAGCTGACGCTCGCACAGGTTGAAAAGCTGGAAGACGTTACCGCCGAACTGCACCAGATGTGCCTGCAAGTGGTTGAGAAAGTGGTCGCCAGCGATGAGTTAATGGCGAAGTTTCGCATTCCGAAACATACCTGGAATTTTGTCCGCCAGTCATGGGCCACGCACCAACCTTCGCTTTATTCACGCCTCGATCTCGCCTGGGATGGCGTGGGTGAACCTAAACTTCTGGAAAATAACGCCGATACGCCCACCTCGCTGTATGAAGCCGCTTTCTTTCAGTGGATCTGGCTGGAAGATCAGCTCAACGCCGGCAACCTGCCGCAGGGCAGCGATCAGTTCAACAGCCTGCAAGAGAAGCTGATTGAGCGCTTCGCCGAACTGCGCGAGCAGCACGGCTTCCAGTTGCTGCATTTCACCTGCTGTCGCGACACGGTCGAAGATCGTGGAACCGTGCAGTATCTGCAAGATTGCGCAGCGGAAGGCGAACTAGCTTCTGAATTTCTCTATATCGAAGACATCGGTCTGGGGGAAAAAGGCCAGTTTACGGATATGCAGGATCAGGTCATTAGTAATCTGTTCAAGCTTTATCCGTGGGAATACATGCTGCGTGAGATGTTCTCAACCAAACTGGAAGATGCCGGTGTTCGCTGGCTGGAGCCAGCCTGGAAGAGCATTATCTCCAACAAAGCGCTGCTGCCAATGCTATGGAAAATGTTCCCGGATCACCCGAATTTGCTTCCCGCTTATTTTGCCGAAGATGACCATCCGGCGATGGAAAAATACGTGGTGAAACCGATTTTCTCCCATGAAGGCGCGAACGTGTCGATCATTGAGAACGGTAAAACCGTTGAAGCCGTCGAAGGGCCATACGGTGAAGAGGGGATGATTGTGCAGCAGTTCTGCCCGCTGCCGAAATTCGGCGACAGCTACACGTTGATTGGCAGTTGGCTCATCAACGATCAGCCTGCCGGGATCGGCATTCGCGAAGACCGGGCGCTGATAACGCAAGATCTCTCCCGCTTCTACCCGCACGTCTTTGTTGAATAAAACAAAACCCGGCCAAAATTAGCGCCGGGTTTTCTCTTTTTCCTGGCCGGATGAGGTGCAGTCGCCAGCCAGCAACTCTCCTCAAAGCACGCCAAACAGCTTCGGCAAAAACAGCGAGATCGCTGGAATATAGGTCACCAGTATCAGCACCACAAACAGGATCGCGTAAAACGGCAGCATCGCTTTTACCACCTGCTCGATCTTCTGCTTACTGACCGCACTGGCAACAAACAGCACCGATCCCACGGGCGGCGTGATCAACCCAATCCCCAGATTCACCAGCATAATCATGCCGAAATGCACCGGATCTATGCCCAGCGCATTGGTCACCGGCAGCAGCACCGGCGTCAGGATCAAGATAAGCGGAGCCATATCCATCAGCGTGCCGAGCAACAGCAGCATGATGTTAATGCACATCAAAATAACGTATTTGTTATCCGAAAGGCTGGTGAACGCCTCTGTGATGCGTGAAGGCAACTGCATATAGGTCATCACGGCCCCGAACGCGGCGGCAAAACCAATCAGGATCATCACGATGGTCACCGTTTTCACCGTGCGGTACATCAGCTTCGGCAGTTCCGACCATTTGTAATCACGATAGATAAACATGGTGACGAAAAAGGCCCACAGACAGGCGATTGCTGCCGATTCCGTGGCGGTGAAAATACCGGAGAGGATGCCGCCCATGATGATCACCACGGTCATCAATCCCCACAGCGTATCGGCGAAAATTTTCAGCGCCTGGCGAAACGGCACGCGCTCGCCTTTCGGGTAACCGCGCTTATGGGCAAATGCCACGCACATCACCATCAGCGAGAAACTGAGCAGCAATCCTGGCAGGATCCCGGCGATAAACAGCGCCGCGATCGACACCGTACCGCCGGTCGCCAGCGAGTAGATCACCGAGTTATGGCTCGGTGGCGTCAGGATCGCCTGCACCGAACCGCTGGCGGTGACCGCAGCGGCGAAATCGCGCGGGTAACCTTTTTTGTCCATCTCCGGGATCATCACCGAACCGATCGAGGCGGTATCAGCCACCGACGATCCCGAAATCGCGCCAAAAAAAGTTGAGGCAACAATATTAACCAGCGACAGGCCACCGCGAATAAAGCCGACAAAGATATAGGCGAAGTTAACCAGCCTGCGGGCAATGCCGCCCTCGGCCATAATCGCCCCGGCGAGAATAAAAAACGGGATCGCCAACAACGAGAATTTATTAACGCCATTGGTCAATTGAATCATCACCGCTTCCAGCGGAATATCGATATACCACGCGCCCAGCACCGCGCTGATACCCACCGCGTAAGCAACCGGCACACCTACCGCCAGCATAATGGCTAACGTAAAGACCAGAATAAATGCATCCATAGAGGTTCCTTACTGGAATCAGCTCGACGAGCCCAGCATCACCACCGGGCGGTGGTATTGCGCGCCAAAAATCATTTTTTCGATAATGAACAAGATGGTGATGGCTGAACCGATCGGCAGCGGCAAATAGCTCTCCCCGGCAGTGAAGAATGGGAACTCTGCAACCGGCTGCTCCCACAATTCGGCGCACAGCACAGCGCTGTACCAGAGGATAAACACGCTGATTGCCATCAGCATCAGATCCGCCAACACGAAACAGATTTTACGAAGCGGCTCGCTTAAACGGTCCGTCACCATGCTGACCGCAATATGAGAACCGGCGCGGTAGCTCACGGCGGCACCAATAAAGGTAAACGTCACCATGCAAATAATGGCGACCGGTTCCGGCCAGGATAAGGCGCTGTTCATGACATAACGGGCGAAAATCCCCACGGGAATAATCGCCACCATCACTAACAGCGCCAGACCGGCAATCCACATCGATATTCTGTACAGAATATCCATCAACGACGAATAGCGTTCTGCCATAGCAGTTTTCCCGGTAAAAGTAGCAAAGGGGCAGGAAAACCTGCCCGGCCAGGTTATTGCACGTCCTGAATACGTTTAATCAAGTCCTGGTGCTCTTTACCGTATTTATCGCGAACCGATTGCGTGGCCTCATAAAAGACTTTGGTGTCGATATCGTGGAACTGCACGCCACCCGCTTTCATCGTCGCCAGCGATTTTTCATTGTAGGCTTTCCACAGTTCTCGCTGCTCAACCTGCGCCTCTTTCGCCAGTTTCAGGATCAGTTCCTGATCCTCTTTTTTCAGCTTGTCCCATTTCGCTTTCGAGAATAAAAACAGCTCGGGAATAATAAAGTGTTTGCTCCAGGTGTAGTTCTTCACCACCGGCAAATAGTTATGCGCAACAAATGTCGGCGGGTTATTTTCCGTGCCGTCAATGACGCCGGTCTGCATACCGCTGAACACTTCGCTGACGCCCATCGCTACCGAGTTAGCGCCCATCGCTTTCAGGGTATCCAGCGCAATTGGGCTGCCCTGGACACGGATTTTCATGCCCTTCAGATCTTCCGCTTTCGTTACCGGCGCTTTGGTTATCAGGTTACGCGTGCCGGCATCCATCCAGCCGAGAAAAATCAGCCGCGATTTGCTGCTTTCAGACAGGCGGTTACCGATCTCCTGACCAATCATGCCGTCCAGCACTTTGTGCATGTGATCTTCGTCGCGGAAAATATAGGGCAGCGTAAAGACATCGATTTCGGGCAATATTGCCGCCACAGGCGTCATCGAGACGCGGATAATATCGATAGCGCCAATTTGCGCCTGCTCAATGACTTGCTTCTCATCACCTAATACGCCGCCGGGAAAGGTTTTAATTTCGAGGCGTCCATCCGTTGCCTGACTTAACTTCTCCCCCATATGTTTTACGGCCACAACATTGGGATAGTCGGCGGGGTGAACATCCGCGGCGCGAAACGTTTGGGCGAGAGTGGCGTGGGAAATAAACAGCAGAGCGGAACTAATACAGACTTTCAGTAAGGATTTTGCTGAGTTCATATTTCCGGGTCTCCAGAGGTTTAATTTTTAGCAAAATAAGACCAACCGCGAGCAGAACGCTCGTGGCTTAACAGCGGATAGTTGTTATGGGCATGTCTGAGAACAAGACAAGAGAAGAGTAGTCACTCGCGAGCGTTTGCGCGACGATGATGTTCACAAAAAGTAGCTAAATTCAGCACGGCGTTTCATTTTTGCAGCGAAGCTCTTTTTATTTTCAAAAAAACGCCATTTCAGACCTATTTTTTTGAGATCTCCCTCCCGGTTTTCTATTTCCATAAAAAATGGCGCATCGTGTGCGCCATAGCGTTAACCAATCTGTACCGAGAGCATACTTATCGATCCCATTTCGATGCCATCAACCGGAATTGACACCGGCTCTTTACCATCCCACGCGCCAAGCACATAGAGCAGCGGCAGGAAGTGTTCCGCCGTTGGATTAGAGAGCGAACCGCCTTCGTGGTCGAGGTAATTAACCAGCGGATGTAGCTCATCCGGCCCCTGCCAGGTGAGATTCTGCTTAACGAAATCATTGAAAGAGGCCGCCCACGGATAGGGCGTGTTATCGCCATGCCAGCGCGCCGTACGCAGGTTGTGCACCACATTACCGCTGGCGACTAGCATCACCCCTTCATCACGCAGCGACGCCAGTTTGCGCCCCATTTCAAGATGCCAGGCCGCCGGTTTACCGCTGTCGATACTGAGCTGCACCATCGGGATATCAGCGTTCGGGTACATCTTAATCAGCACGCCCCAGGAGCCGTGGTCAAAACCCCAGGCTTCTTTATCGAGCGTGACCGGAACCGGCGCCAGCAGTTCAACCAGGCGCTGCGCCAGTGCGGGCGAACCCGGTGCCGGGTAATGGGTGTCGTACAACGCCTGCGGAAATCCACCGAAATCATGGATGGTCTGCGGTGCTTCCATTGCCGTTACGCCCGTGCCACGGGTAAACCAGTGCGCAGAGACCACCACAATCGCTTTCGGGCGCGGCAGCGTCTCGCCCAACTCGCGCCAGGCGCGGGTATAAACATTATCTTCCAGGACATTCATTGGGCTGCCATGGCCCAAAAACAGTGCTGGCATACGCGGTGCAGGCATGGGGAAATCCTTACGAAATGTGTCAATTTGCTAAAAACAGGTTACGCTGTTTCTCCAGGCGAAGAACGCTGATAACCATGATGAAGATCATCAGGAATTTTGAATGTAAGGAATACGTAAAAATCTTGTTACTGTCTCGCTTTTAAAGCGGTAAAAACTTACATTAATGAGAATGATTATCATACAGGAGCGATGCATGTCAGTACCCTTGATTCTGACCATCCTGGCGGGTGCCGCCACGTTTATCGGCGCGATTCTGGGCGTCATCGGCCAGAAACCTTCAAACCGCGTACTGGCGTTTTCGCTCGGCTTTGCCGCCGGGATCATGCTGCTTATCTCATTGATGGAGATGCTGCCCGCCGCACTGGCAACAGAGAATATGTCGCCGATGTTGGGTTACGGCATGTTTGTTGTGGGATTACTGGGCTACTTCGCGCTGGATCGTATGCTGCCGCACGCCCATGCTCAGGATTTGATGCAGGGAACGCAGCGCACCTTTCCGCGCGGCATTCGCCGTACGGCGATCCTGCTGACGCTCGGCATCAGCCTGCATAATTTCCCGGAAGGGATCGCCACCTATGTCACCGCCAGCAACGATCTGGAACTCGGCTTCGGTATTGCCTTCGCCGTGGCCTTGCACAATATTCCTGAAGGACTTGCTGTCGCCGGGCCGGTGTATGCCGCCACCGGATCCAGGCGCAGCGCCGTATTGTGGGCTGGCGTTTCCGGGCTGGCAGAAATTCTTGGCGGTGTGCTGGCGTGGTTAATTCTGGGCAGCCTGGTTTCACCGGTGGTGATGGCGGCGATTATGGCGGCTGTCGCAGGCATTATGGTGGCGCTGTCGGTCGATGAATTAATGCCGCTGGCAAAAGAGATCGATCCGCATAACAACCCCAGCTACGGCGTGCTGTGCGGTATGTCAGTGATGGGCTTAAGTCTGGTCGCGCTCCAGGCGATGGGCTTCGGCGGTTAACAAACGCGGCTGTAAAGCAGCCGCGCTTTACTCCTTCTGCCCAACGCGCTGGCGTTTATTCAACTCTTCCTGCACGCGTTGATAGCCTTTATAGATTGCTTCTCTGTCGTGGCGGCACGCTTTGTAGCTGCGTCTGAGGCCGTGGATATACCCGGCAACCAGCAATACTGCCGCCAGAAGCCAATACCATGAAATGAACACATTGCCTCCGGATAGAAATCTTCGCAAATTGAATGAGTTAGCGGCAACCAGTCTGCGCCGCAGCGCCTACCACTTTATAAGTAGCAGGAAGGAATATCAATGTGTGGATCCGGGAAGCGCAACAAACTTTGACCTGGCACAGATAAAAAAAATCCGACGCCAAAGGCATCGGATTTTGTGTTCTTAACGAGAAGCGTTAGCTGGCTTTGCGCTCGTGCTCCTGGCGGTATGCCACCAGGTCTTCGATCGTCACAACCGCCATGTTGTGCTGCTTAGCAAACGCAATGCACTCTGGCGCGCGCGCCATGGATCCATCGTCATTGGTTAATTCGCACAGCACACCGACCGGTTTAAACCCTGCCAGGGTGACCAAATCAATCGTCGCTTCGGTATGACCGCCACGGGTCAGCACGCCGCCCTGCTGCGCACGCAGCGGGAAAACGTGGCCAGGACGGTTCAGATCGGACGGTTTAGCGCCGTCGGCAATAGCTGCACGAACGGTGGTCAGGCGGTCAGCGGCGGAAACGCCGGTGGTGACGCCGTGTGCCGCTTCGATGGTGACAGTAAAACCGGTGCCGTAAGCGCTGGTGTTGTTTTCCACCATCATCGGCAGGTCGAGCTGTTTACGACGTTCGTCAGTCAGGCACAGGCACACAATCCCGCTCCCGTGGCGAATGGTCAGCGCCATTTGCTCAACTGTCATGGTTTCGGCAGCGAAAATCATATCGCCTTCGTTTTCACGGTCCTCGTCATCGAGCACCATCACACCACGGCCTTCGCGCAAAGCGGCGAGCGCGTGTTCTACACGTTGGAAAGGCGTGCCAAAAGAAGAAAGCAGCGTCTGATTCATGGTAAAAGACCTCAATAAAGTTATGGTTACCAGAATCAGGGCAGTCTTAGGAGTGTCGCGAAGCAACAAAAAAATAACGCGAGCGGGCACTATTGCCCGACAGATTCGTTACTCTCTCCCATCCGGACTTTAACCGTCGGCCCCGGAATTACACCGGATCTGCTGACCTTCAGAGGTGGACTCTGAAGCGCTCGCGGGCTTTCAGCGTTCGCTGATTTACCGCCGGTGGGGAATTTCGCCCCGCCCTGAGAATAAGCGCCGTAACTATAACGCCATTGATAACTGTCGGCAATGCGTAAGCTTCAAACAATTCTGGTTTATCACCAGGATTTATCACACTACAATAATTAGCTGAGCCCATCCGAGCAGGGAACCCAAAATGATTGATCCGAAGAAAATTGAACAGATTGCGCGACAGGTTCACGAATCCATGCCGAAAGGGATCCGTGAGCTTGGTGAAGACGTCGAGAAGAAAATTCGCCAGGCCTTGCAGGCGCAGTTAACCCGCCTCGATTTGGTCAGCCGTGAAGAGTTTGATGTGCAGACGCAAGTGCTGCTGCGCACCCGCGAAAAACTGGCGTTACTTGAACAGCGCCTGAACGAACTGGAAAACCGCAGCCCTGCGGCGGCGAATGTTAACCCCGCGCCAGCAACTGTGGATGAAGTGAAACCCGCACCGGCCATTCCGCCGGTTGACGAACAGCCATAATGAAAACGGGCCGCAAGGCCCGTTGTGTTTTAGTGGCTATCTTTCTGGATCTTTTTGATGATGTTGGTGGTTGAACAGCCATCTTCAAAGTTGAGCACCAGCACTTCGCCGCCGTTAGCCCAGACCTCTTCGCTGCCCGCAATCTGTTCTGGCTTATAATCGCCGCCTTTCACCAGCAAGTCCGGCAGAATACCGGCAATCAGGCGCTGCGGCGTATCTTCTTCAAACGACACCACCCAATCCACCGCTTCCAGCGCGCTCAGCACAATCATGCGTTGCTCCAGCGGATTCACCGGGCGGGTTTCACCTTTCAGGCGTTTGGTCGACGCGTCGCTGTTCACCGCCACAATCAGACGATCGCCGAGCTTACGCGCATTCGCCAGGTAGGAAACGTGCCCGGCATGCAGAATGTCGAACACGCCGTTGGTCATCACCACTTTTTCACCACGTTTACGCGCGGCGGCAACGGCCACTTTTAGCGCTTCTTCGGTCATCACACCGAAGCCGGTTTCAGAACGACCACGCACGGCGTTTTCCAGCTCGATCGGCGACACGGTAGAGGTCCCGAGTTTACCGACCACCACGCCCGCGGCCGCGTTGGCGAAGTAACAGGCTTCTTCCAGCGAATTGCCCGCCGCCAGCGTCGCCGCCAGCACGCCAATCACCGTATCGCCCGCGCCGGTCACGTCATAGACTTCCTGCGCCTGCGTTGGCATATGCAGCGGCGCTTTGCCCGGTTGCAGCAGCGTCATACCTTGTTCGGAGCGGGTCACCAGCAGCGCAGAGAGTTCGTAATCGGCGATCACTTTCATGCCGCGCTCAACGATTTCCTCTTCGCTTTTGCATTTCCCGGCCACGGCTTCGAATTCGGACAAGTTCGGCGTCAGCAGCGTTGCGCCGCGATAGCGTTCAAAGTCAGTGCCTTTCGGGTCGATAAGCACCGGTACGCCCGCTTTGCGCGCCAGCGCAATCATCTGCTGCACGCTGTTCAGCGCGCCTTTGGCGTAATCAGAGAGCACCAGCGCGCCAATCGATCCCAGCGCCTGATTAATGCGCTCATGCAGCGGCTGCGGATCAACGCCTTCAAAACCTTCTTCAAAGTCCAGGCGGATCAGCTGTTGGTTGCGTGACAGCACGCGCAGCTTGGTGATGGTCGGGTGAGTGGGAACAGAAACGAAGTCACAATTAACGTTAACATCCGCCAGCGCTTTGCTCAGCGCGCGTGCCGCATCGTCAATGCCCGTCAGGCCGACCAGACGCGCAGATGCGCCCAGTGAAGCAATGTTCATCGCCACGTTCGCCGCGCCGCCCGGGCGCTCTTCAATCGTATCGACTTTGACGACCGGCACCGGCGCTTCCGGGGAGATGCGGCTGGTTGGCCCGTACCAGTAACGATCCAGCATCACATCGCCCACTACCATCACACCGGCTTGTTTAAACTCTGGCAGCGTAACTTTCATTCCTGTCTCCTGAGAGATACAAAATTTGCGCGCGATGATACCACACTTACGCCGGGGCGCACGGTTCCACCAGCCACTTGTCCCAACTGGTTTTGATAAGCTGGCGCTCAGCAACAAAGCAGGAGAGCGGCACATTTCCCGGCAACTCCTGCAACGCCAGATGGTGCAACTCATCGCGAAGCGTAGTGTAGGCGTGGGTCAGCGCCAGTGCTTCCTGCTCATCCATAATGCCGTTTTGCGCCAGCCCTTCCAGAATGCGTACATTATCAGACCAGCGCGTCAGCTTCGGCTTATCGTGGGCGTAGCGCAGCACCAGATATTGCGCGATAAACTCAATGTCGGTGATCCCGCCTTCATCGGCTTTCAAATCAAAACGGTCTTTATGCTTGTTACCCAGATGGGCGCGCATCTTCTCGCGCATTTCGCGCACTTCCGTTTGCAGCGTCTCGCCATCGCGCTGCGTCATCAGAATATCGCGGCGAATCGCGTCAAACCCGGCGGTTAATTGCGGATCGCCGTACACCACGCGGGCGCGCGCCAGCGCCTGATGTTCCCATGTCCAGGCTTCGTTTTTCTGGTAATCAGCGAAAGATTCGGTGGTGGTCACCAGCATGCCCGCGGCACCGGACGGGCGCAGGCGTGCATCCACTTCGTAAAGAATGCCGGACGAGGTGCGAGTGCTGAATAGGTGCATAATGCGCTGCGCCAGGCGCAGGTAAAACTGGCGACCGTCGATTTCCCGCTCGCCGTCGGTCATCACATCCATCGGGCAATCATGCAGGAACACCAGATCGAGATCGGAACTGTAACCCAACTCCCAGCCGCCGAGTTTGCCGTAGCCGACCACGGCGAAACCGCGCCCTTCACGATCGTGCAGGTGCGTCGGCTGACCGTAACGCGTCACCATCTGTCCCCAGGCTTGCTGCACCACGGCATCGATAATCGCTTCCGCAAGCCAGGTGAGATGATCGCTCACTTTCATTACCGGCAAGGTGCCAGCAAGATCCGCCGCCGCCACGCGCAGCAACTGCGCCTGTTTGAACTGGCGCAACGCCTCCAGTTGCTGCTCTTCATCCTCCTCCGGTACACGCAGCAAGTACTGGCGTAGCTCATCGCGATAGGCATTCATCGCCGTCGGCTGATAAAGAGTGTTCGGGTCGAGCAACTCATCAAGCAGGATCGGGTAACGCGCCAGTTGGCTGGCGACCATCGGCGACGCCGCGCAGAGCGAAATTAAGTGTTTCAGCGCGCCAGGGAATTCGCTCAACAGTTCAAGATACGTGGTGCGGGTGATAATGCCGGTCAGCAGCGGTGTCAGGCGCGACAACGGCACCGGCGCGTCGTCACGGGAGCAGACATCGTTCAGCAGATGCGGCATCAGATGATCCAGCACCTGGCGACCGCGCGGGCCAATGGTGCGCTTATCCAGCTCGTTGCGGAAATCGGCAATCAGCGCGACAACGCGACGGCGATCGTCATCGGAAAGATGCGCCAGCACCGGCGTGGTGTCTTCCTCCTGCAAGGCGTCCTGCCACAGCTCGCGCCAGTGCTCGGAGAGCGCATCATCAGATGTGTCCGTTTCATCATCGCCGATAAGTTCGTTGAAGATACGCCGCACAGCGGCCATATGCGCCTCAAGCTGGCGGCTCAGCGCCTCCCAGCTTTCCACGCCCATTCCCCAGGCAAGGCGAGCGCGGTTCAGCTCATCGCCCGGCAGCGTCTGCGTCTGCTCGTCATTAATGCTTTGCAGTAAGTTCTCCAGGCGCCGCAACCACAAATACGCGTCGCGAAGTTGTGGAGCATCACCTTCTGCTAACAGATGCAACTGATCGATAGCCGCTAACGTGGGCAGCAGCGAGCGGGATTGCAGCGCCGGTTCGCGCCCGCCGCGAATCAACTGAAAGACCTGCACGATAAATTCGATTTCGCGGATACCGCCCGCGCCCAGCTTGATGTTGTCTTTCAGACCACGGCGGCGCACTTCTCGGGCAATCATCCCTTTCATATTGCGCAGCGACTGGATAACGCTGAAATCGATATAGCGGCGGAAAACAAACGGGCGCAGCATCGCCCGTAATTCACGCGCATGGACGCCGTCGTTATCGCCCATAATGCGCGCTTTCACCATCGCGTAGCGCTCCCAGTCGCGCCCTTGTTCCTGGTAGTAATCCTCCAGCGCGGCAAAGCTCAGCACCAGCGGGCCGCTGTCGCCAAACGGGCGCAGGCGCATATCGACGCGATAAACGAAACCGTCCTGCGTCGGCTGATCGAGCACTTTGATTAACCGCTGGCCAAGGCGGGTGAAAAACTGGGCATTATCCAGCTCGCGTCGGCCGCCACGCGTTGCACCGTTTTCCGGCCAGGCGAAGATCAAATCGATATCAGAAGAGAAATTCAGCTCGCCGCCGCCGAGTTTGCCCATGCCGAGCACCAGCATCGGCTGTTCCACGCCATCCTGATTACACGGCGTGCCCCATTCGCGGCAGCAGGCGTCATACAGCCAGTCACGCGCAGCAACAATCAAGGTTTCCGCCAGCACGCTTAGCTGTTGCAGCACGGCTTCATCGGAGATTTGCCGCAGCGCCTGCGCCCAGGCAATACGCACCATCACGCGGCGGCGAAACTGCCTGAGCGCGCGCATCAGCGAGGCTTCATCCGCTACCCCTTGCAGCCCGGTTTGCAGCCACCCGGCGTAGTGCTGCCACTCATCGGACGTGGGCGGCGCACTTTCCAGCTCAGCCAGCCAGTCAGGATTCGCAATGATGCTGTCCTGAACGAAATCACTAAAAGTGAGCACTGACTGCGCCTGCGTACTCACTGGCTGCGCGGTCAGCGCTTCCGGCAGGCGGGAAAGCACAGTTTGCCAGTGCTGCGATAACAGGGATGCGTGCGGCATTCGAAAGATCCTTTAGTTAGCGTTTCCCGCTGTGCAGCCAGAACGGCTCCTGGGTAATGGCGGTATTACGAAAATGCTCAATTTCGATTCTCTGGCGCGTTTCGATGGCATGCTGCAACCCTTGCCAGTTATCCAGCCATTCGGTCGCCAGCGCCCGGTCGTAATGGCCCGCCAGCAGCAAGGTGCTGTCGATATCCCGCGCCAGGCGCGGCAACTGATCGCGGTAGCTGTCGCCCAGCGGATGGGCAAAGGTTTTTTTCAATTCAGACGCGGTGCGCGAGAGATGAATATCGGCGAAGCGTTTAAAAGAGTCGGCAAATTTCGCCAGTGCTTTATCATCAAGGAAGGCACGCCAGGCATTGGTGACAAGCCATTCGGTGAGGATCAGTTTCGCCATTGCCGATTGCATGTCCCATGCCGCCGTCGCAGCAGAAACCGCAGAGGTCAGCGTAGCTTCCACTTGGGTCAGCAGGTCACGTAAGTGAGCGCTCGCTTTACGCGGCACAATGCCGCCAAACAGCGTCAGCGTATGGCGCAGCAGCGCAATGGCGCGCAACACCTCAAGGCGTGCGGCGTCGTTACCGCGCACCCACAGCTCTTCATGGTATTGCCATTGCGACAGCGCCAGTTCCAGCGCGGCGGCAAAGGCCTGCTCAACCGTGGCTTTAGGCGCGGTTTGCAAAAACGTTGTCGGACGCGGTTCGCGCGGCGCATTGCCCTGCGCCAGATGATAACCGCGCGCCGCTTTGCTCAGGCTCCCCTGACGCAGGCCGGAGATTGCCACCAACTGGCGGGCCAGTTTGAGAATATCTGCCGCATCGCCGCTCAGCAGTTCCAGCTCCAGTTCACAAATTGGCTCGGCAAACTCTCCGGCTTTGACTTCACCTAAGTCGAGGCCAATCTCTATACGGCTCTCGCCGACGTTGATCAGCCATTTTTCGCGGTGAAAATCGGTGCTGAACAGCGGCTGCGTACGCGACTGTAAATCAGACGGCAAAACACCTTCGGGCCATACCTCGGCGGGAAAGCGCGAAAGGTCAAGCTCGGCGTTGTCGAGCGAAATATTGTATTCCGGGCGCTGATGCAAACCGCCAATCACGCGTCCGGTGGTTTTCATTGTCATCTCATATTGACCGTTTACCCCGCGGATGCGCAGCCCCATATCATGGCCGCGAAGCCAGTTATCAGGCGTTTCGTAATAGACGTTGAGTAACTGGCTGGACGCGATGTGTTCGTCGGTCAGCGTATGGAGGTGTTGACGAAGCGTTTCCACGCAGTCGCTCTTCACGATAAACTTTAATTCGATTTCCTGAGCCATGGCCTTGCACTTATGGTTGTGTCACATCGGTGAAAATTGTGGCGAACTAACGCGCCCTGGGTTTGTCAGTAGATAGTATTTTGTGCCAAATTGCCATGCAATGCGCAATCTGGCGGGTGCAAATGTTCGCATAAGTGCGCAGTTTGACCTGGAAGATTCCGATTGATGGTGCCTGCCCGGTGTCGTCAGACTGTTGCCACTGTTTACCATTCACGTTCAATGAAAATAATGATTGCCTGATGCCAAAATTACGCCTGATAGGATTTACCCTTTTTGCGCTTAGCGTCTCTGTCGGCATCCATGCCGAAGAAAAACGTTATGTCTCCGACGAACTGAGTACCTGGGTGCGTAGCGGCCCGGGCGATAACTATCGCCTTGTCGGCACGGTGAATGCCGGCGAAGAAGTCGCCCTGCTGCAAGAAAATAATGATTACGCTCAGGTGCGCGACAGCAGCGGCCGAACTTCGTGGATCCCGCTGAAACAGCTCAACACGCAACCCAGCCTGCGTACGCGCGTGCCGGACCTGGAAAACCAGGTGAAAACCCTGACCGATAAACTGACCAATATCGATAACACCTGGAATCAGCGTACCGCAGAGATGCAGCAGAAAGTTGCCCAGAGTGATGGGGTGATCAACGGTCTGAAAGATGAGAATCAGAAGCTCAGAAATGAGTTAATCGTGGCGCAGAAAAAGGTTAGCGCCGCGAATCTGCAACTGGATGACAAACAGCGCACCATTATTATGCAGTGGTTTATGTATGGCGGTGGCGTGCTGGGCGCGGGTCTGATCCTCGGCCTGTTACTGCCGCATATGATCCCCAGCCGTAAACGCAAAGATCGCTGGATGAACTAAGCATATTCGCCATCTTCTCTACACTTACGTATTATCTGTCGGCAAATGTGTAGAGGAGAGTGGCGGCGTGAAGAGTTATCTGGTCGGTGGTGCAGTACGGGATACGTTGTTGGGCCTGCCGGTCAAAGACAAAGATTGGGTGGTAGTCGGCGCAACGCCGCAAGAGATGCTCGATGCGGGTTACCAGCAGGTAGGCCGCGATTTCCCTGTGTTCCTGCACCCGCAAAGCCGTGAAGAGTATGCACTGGCGCGGACCGAGCGTAAATCCGGCTCCGGGTACACCGGTTTTACCTGCTATGCCGCACCCGATGTCACCCTTGAGCAAGACCTGCTGCGCCGCGATTTAACGGTGAACGCGCTGGCGCAGGATGAAAACGGCGATATCATCGACCCGTTTAATGGCCAGCAGGATCTGCGCGACCGCATTCTGCGTCACGTCTCCCCCGCGTTTAATGAAGATCCGCTGCGCGTACTGCGCGTGGCGCGTTTCGCTGCCCGCTATGCCCATCTCAGCTTCCGTATCGCTGATGAAACGATGGCGCTGATGCACGAGATGACCGACGCCGGTGAACTGGCACATCTCACTACCGAGCGCGTGTGGAAAGAGACGGAAAACGCCCTGCGCACCCGTAATCCTCAGGTTTATTTCCAGGTGCTGCGCGACTGCGGCGCGCTGAAGGTGCTGTTCCCGGAAATCGACGCGCTGTTTGGCGTTCCGGCTCCGGCGAAATGGCATCCGGAAATCGACACCGGCGTACACACATTAATGACCCTGACGATGGCAGCGATGCTCAGCCCGGAGGTGGATGTGCGCTTCGCGACGCTGTGCCACGACCTGGGCAAAGGGCTGACGCCGAAAGAGCTGTGGCCGCGCCACCACGGCCATGGGCCGGCGGGCGTCAAGCTGGTGGAAGGATTGTGCCAGCGCCTGCGGGTGCAAAATGAGATCCGCGATTTGGCGAAGCTGGTGGCGGAGTTTCACGATCTGATCCACACCTTCCCCATCTTACAGCCAAAAACCATCATCAAGCTGTTCGATTCCATCGATGCGTGGCGCAAACCGCAGCGCGTGGAGCAAATCGCGCTCACCAGCGAAGCCGATGTGCGCGGGCGTACCGGGTTTGAAGCCTGCGACTATTCACAAGGGCGGTTACTGCGTGAAGCCTGGGAAGTGGCGCGAGCCGTACCGACCAAAGCGGTGATCGAGGCGGGGTTTAAAGGTGCGGCAGTGCGCGAAGAGTTAACCCGCCGACGCATTGCGGCGGTTGCGCACTGGAAGGAGCAGCGTTGCCCTCAGCCGAAAGCGTGAGGGCGAAGCCTTAGAAAAAGACCACGTAAACCGCTGCGGCGACGATAAAACGGTAAATCGCGAACGGAATAAAGGAGATGTGTTTAATCAGTTCCAGGAAGGTTTTAATCGCGATAAGCGCCACGATAAACGCCATCGCAAACCCGACGGCGAACATTGGAATATCACCCGTTGTCAGGAAATCGATGCTTTTATAGAGATCCAGCCCGGTTGCGCCCAGCATCATCGGCACTGCCAGCAGGAAAGAGAACTCAGACGCCGCGTAGCGGCTTACGCCCATCAGCATCCCACCGCAAATGGTTGCCCCGGAGCGGGAAAAGCCCGGCCACAGCGCCAGACACTGAAAGCAGCCAATGATAAATGCCTGGCGATACGTCATATCATCGATGCCCTGCGCGCGCGGCACTTTCGGTTTCAGCACTTCCGCTGCGATCAGCAGTAAACCACCGACCACCAGCGCATAGGCTACATTACGTGGGTTAAATAACGATTTGATGGTGTCATGGAATATCAGCCCGATAACCACCGCCGGGATCATGCCTAACAGAATATGAACCAGCGTCAGGCGGCCTGTACCGATGCCTTCATGGCGAGGTTTACCAAAATGAATGCCGATAAGGCCAAACAGGCGTCGCCAGAACATCACGACCACCGCCAGAATTGAGCCTAACTGAATCACCACCTCGAATGTTTTTGCAGTATCGCCTTCAAACCCCAGTAAGTGCCCGACAATAATCATGTGGCCCGTGCTGGAAACAGGCAGAAACTCGGTGAGGCCTTCGACGACACCCAGGATGGCTGCCACCAAAAGCGAATGCATATCGCTCATCAAATAAACCCCTAAAAAGATATAAAAAGCGGCCAATCCACAGGAGAAGCCGCGAAAAGCCGTATTCTATGACCTGAATACTAGCGTTTGGTTTAACGATGATGAATTTAAAAAGTTTTTTTAGGATTTAGGCCACGCTCGATGACAACGCCCACGTTAAGCGCCCGCGCCACCGCGCCAGGCTTGCTCAGTTTGATGCGCACCCACGGGGAATTAAACCGGGCCAACAGCAGATCGGCGACCTCTTCTGCGACACGCTCTACCAGCGCAAAACGCCCGCCTTCGACATGCCCGACCACCGCATCGGCAATATCCGCATAGCTCAGACAATCCTTAACATCGTCACTTTTGGCCGCCAGGCGGTTATCCCACGCCATTTCGATATCGAACACCAATTTCTGCTCGATGGTCTGTTCCCAGTCGTAAACACCAATTGTCGTGATGACCGACAGCTGCTCGATAAAGACAATATCCATTACACCCCGCCTGCTCATTGCGCCTGCGCCACTGTCGCAAGGCCGCATCTTTAGTGGTTATCTGTCAGATTTTGCGCAAAACCTGGATACCACTTTCCATAATTTATGCGTATTATCCACGGATGCAGAGAATAAAACGACATTTTCAAAACGGAACAGCGTTATGAGTGCAATCGCGCCTGGGATGATCCTCCTCGCGTACCTTTGTGGCTCAATCTCCAGCGCCATTCTGGTCTGCCGCATCGCGGGTTTACCCGACCCGCGCGCAAGTGGTTCCGGCAATCCCGGCGCCACTAACGTTTTACGCATTGGCGGCAAGGGCGCAGCCGTAACGGTACTGATTTTTGATGTTTTGAAAGGCATGCTGCCGGTCTGGGGCGCGTACGCGCTTGGCGTCACGCCGTTCTGGCTGGGCCTGATTGCTATTGCCGCCTGCCTTGGTCATATCTGGCCGGTTTTCTTTAAATTTCATGGCGGTAAAGGCGTTGCGACGGCATTTGGCGCGATTGCGCCGATCGGCTGGGATTTAACGGGTGTGATGGCAGGAACCTGGTTACTGACGGTGCTGCTGAGCGGTTACTCCTCGCTGGGCGCGATTGTCAGCGCATTGATTGCACCGTTTTATGTCTGGTGGTTCAAACCGCAGTTCACGTTCCCGGTCGCGATGTTGTCATGCCTGATCCTGCTGCGTCATCACGATAATATTCAGCGCCTGTGGCGTCACCAGGAAACCAAAATCTGGTCGAAGCTAAAAAAGAAAAAACGGCAGGACGAGATATAAAAGGATTGCCCGGTGCCGTGTGACACCGGGCAAAAGCTGTTTATGCCGCAGGCAGTTCCGCCAGCGGCCAGCGCGGACGAACCGTGACGCCAAGCCCGGCATCGTTTCCTGCTTTCAGACGCACCATTCCCGCATACGCAATCATCGCACCGTTATCGGTGCAAAACTCCGGGCGCGCATAGAACACTTCGCCGCGGCGTTTTTCCATCATCTGCGCCAGTTTCGCACGCAGGGTACGGTTAGCACTTACGCCGCCAGCCATCACCAGACGTGTAAAACCGGTCTGATCCAGCGCGCGCTTGCATTTGATCATCAGCGTATCGACGACCGCGTCTTCAAACGCCCGGGCGATATCTGCGCGGGTTTGATCGTCATTGCCATTATTGCGAATGGTATTGGCGGCAAAAGTTTTTAGCCCGGAAAAACTAAAATCCAGCCCTGGCCTGTCGGTCATCGGACGCGGGAACACAAACCGCCCTTCTGTCCCCTGCGATGCCATTTTCGACAGCATCGGCCCGCCAGGATAATCAAGACCTAACAGTTTAGCGGTCTTATCAAAAGCCTCACCGGCAGCATCGTCAATCGATTCGCCGAGCAATTCATAATGCCCAATACCGGTCACGCTGATGAGCTGCGTGTGCCCGCCGGAAACCAGCAGCGCGACAAACGGAAACGCAGGCGGATTCGCTTCCAGCATCGGTGCCAGTAAGTGCCCTTCCATATGGTGAACCGGAATTGCCGGAACATCCCAGGCAAATGCCAGCGCACGCCCGACTGTTGCCCCGACCAGCAGCGCACCGACAAGGCCTGGACCCGCGGTATAGGCCACTGCATCAATTTCTTTTGCCGTTAATCCGGCCTCTTTCAATGCGGCCTGAATCAGCGGCACGGTTTTACGCACGTGATCGCGGGAGGCCAGTTCGGGTACCACTCCGCCGTAATCGGCGTGCAGTTTTACCTGGCTATACAGTTGGTTGGCGAGAAGCCCGTTTTGATCGTCATAAATTGCGATGCCGGTTTCATCGCAGGATGTTTCAATACCCAGTACGCGCATGGCTCTTTCTACCTCTTTGCAATAGCGCGCAGTGTAGGGCGAATGCGGGGCGATGTAAAACTTTGCTCACTCCTCAAGCAGAGTTCGTGTATACTCCTCACCCTTACAAAAGTCCCCTTTCAAAAAGGGCAGCGGTGCTTTACAAAGAGGCAGCACTTGCAGTAAAATTCCGCACCATTTTGAAATAAGCTGACGTGAACGTCAGCGGCAAACCGAATTAATCAAAGGTGAGAGGCACATGCCGGTAATTAAAGTACGTGAAAACGAGCCGTTCGACGTAGCTCTGCGTCGCTTCAAGCGTTCCTGCGAAAAAGCAGGTGTTCTGGCGGAAGTTCGTCGTCGTGAGTTCTATGAAAAACCGACTACCGAACGTAAACGCGCTAAAGCATCCGCAGTGAAACGTCACGCGAAGAAACTGGCTCGCGAAAACGCACGCCGTACTCGTCTGTACTAATCTCTTCAGGGCACGAGCCCTTTAGAGTAGACCGAGTTGTAGTTGTAAGGCCGTGCTTCCGAAAGGAATGCGCGGCTTATTTTCGTTTATAAGCTGATATAACTTTCGGATTTTACGCCACTTTTTACTGGCCTGAAAAACGACGGCTATAAAAGATCAAAACGGGGCTTATGGCTGGACGAATCCCACGCGTTTTTATCAATGACCTGCTGGCGCGCACCGACATCGTCGATCTCATCGACGCGCGTGTAAAGCTGAAAAAGCAGGGCAAGAACTACCACGCGTGCTGTCCATTCCATAACGAAAAAACCCCCTCTTTCACCGTGAACGGTGAAAAACAGTTTTACCACTGCTTTGGTTGTGGCGCGCACGGCAACGCCCTCGACTTTTTAATGAACTACGACAAACTCGAGTTCGTGGAAAGTGTCGAAGAGCTGGCCGCGATGCATAACCTGGAAGTGCCGTTCGAAGCAGGTAGCGGGCCCAGCCTGATAGAGCGCCATCAACGGCAAACTCTCTATCAATTAATGGACGGGCTGAACGCTTTTTATCAGCAATCTCTGAAAAACGCTGCCGCAGAGCCTGCTCGTCAGTATCTGTCCAGGCGCGGTTTAAGCAGTGACGTCATTACGCGATTTGCCATTGGTTACGCCCCTCCCGGCTGGGACAACGTGTTAAAGCGTTTTGGCGATAACAGTGAAAACCGCAAGTCGCTGATCGATGCAGGCATGCTGGTCACAAACGATCAAGGACGCAGTTACGACCGCTTTCGCGAGCGGGTGATGTTCCCAATTCGCGATAAGCGGGGGCGAGTGATTGGTTTTGGTGGTCGTGTGCTCGGCAACGATACGCCTAAATATCTTAACTCCCCGGAAACCGATATTTTCCATAAAGGCCGCCAGCTGTATGGCCTTTATGAAGCGCAGCAGGACAATGACGAGCCGCAGCGGCTGTTAGTCGTCGAAGGCTATATGGACGTCGTCGCGCTGGCGCAATACGGCATCAATTATGCGGTTGCGTCGCTGGGGACATCCACCACGGCGGATCATATACAGTTGCTGTTCAGGGTGACGAAAAATGTCATCTGCTGTTATGACGGCGACCGTGCAGGCCGTGAAGCCGCATGGCGAGCGCTGGAAACTGCGCTGCCGTATATGAGCGATGGTCGTCAGCTGCGCTTTATGTTCCTGCCGGATGGCGAAGATCCGGATACGCTGGTGCGTAAAGAGGGTAAAGAGGCGTTCGAAGCGCGGATGGAGCAGGCTCAGCCGCTCTCCACGTTTTTGTTTAACAGCCTGTTGCCGCAGGCGGATTTATCCACGCCGGATGGTACAACGCAGCTTGCCGCGCTGGCGCTGCCGTTAATCAATCAGGTGCCGGGTGAGACGCTGCGTATCCAGCTACGCCAGCTATTGGGCAACAAGATCGGTATTTTCGACGATGCGCAACTTGATCGTTTAATGCCAAAGCAGGTGGAAAGCGTTCCGACGCGCCCCGCTCCGCAGCTAAAACGCACAACCATGCGTATACTGATAGGGTTATTGATACAGAACCCGGATCTGGCGCCTAAGGTTCCGCCGTTGGCGGGCCTGGATAAATCCAGACTACCGGGGCTTGGCTTATTTTCAGAACTGGTCAACACTTGTTTGTCACAGCCTGGTCTGACAACTGGCCAACTTTTGGAACACTATCGCGGCACAAATGAGGCCGCAACCCTTGAAAAACTGTCGACATGGGACGATATAGCAGATAAGGACATCGCTGAGAAAACGTTTACCGACGCGCTCAATCATATGTTTGATTCGATGCTTGAACGGCGACAAGAGGAGTTGATAGCTCGCGATCGCACACACGGTTTAAGCAGCGAAGAACGCCGGGAACTCTGGCAGTTAAACCAGGAACTGGCGAAAAAGTAAACTCAACGGCTTAAGTGCCGATAATCGATCGGGTAGATCCCGACAGCCGCGATGAGGGCCAGCGGCAAAAATATAAATACTCCCTCACGTTTAATGTTGGCGGTTTATTTCGCTAACCGACACCAACCCTCATGAATTAAGTGTGGATACCGTCTTATGGAGCAAAACCCGCAGTCACAGCTGAAGCTTCTTGTCACCCGTGGTAAGGAGCAAGGCTATCTGACCTATGCCGAGGTCAATGACCATCTGCCGGAAGATATCGTCGACTCCGATCAGATCGAAGACATCATCCAAATGATCAACGATATGGGCATCCAGGTGATGGAAGAAGCACCGGATGCCGATGATCTTTTGCTGGCCGAAAACTCCAACAACACAGACGAAGATGCGGAAGAAGCTGCTGCGCAGGTGCTTTCCAGCGTTGAGTCTGAAATCGGACGAACTACCGACCCGGTGCGTATGTACATGCGCGAAATGGGCACCGTTGAACTGCTGACCCGTGAAGGCGAAATCGACATCGCCAAACGTATCGAAGACGGGATTAACCAGGTTCAGTGCTCCGTTGCCGAGTACCCGGAAGCGATCACCTATTTGCTGGAACAATACGACCGCGTTGAAGCTGAACAAGCTCGCCTTTCCGACTTGATCACTGGCTTTGTCGATCCTAACGCTGAAGAAGATATGGCACCGACTGCCACCCACGTCGGTTCTGAGCTCTCCAGCGAAGAGATGGATGATGACGAAGATGAAGAAGAAGAAGACGATGATGACAGCGACGATGACAACAGCATCGATCCTGAGCTGGCACGTGAGAAATTTGCCGAACTGCGCACGCAGTACGAACTGACTCGCGACACGATTAAAGCCAAAGGACGCAGCCACGCTGCCGCCCAGGAAGAGATCCTCAAGCTGTCTGAAGTCTTCAAGCAGTTCCGCCTGGTACCGAAGCAGTTCGATTACCTGGTAAACAGCATGCGCGTCATGATGGATCGCGTGCGCACCCAGGAACGCATAATCATGAAGCTGTGCGTTGAACAGTGCAAAATGCCGAAGAAAAACTTCATCACGCTGTTTACCGGCAATGAAACCAGCGAAACTTGGTTCAACGCCGCGCTGGCCATGAACAAACCGTGGTCAGAAAAGCTGAACGAAGTGGCAGACGACGTTCAACGCGGCCTGGCGAAGCTACAGCAGATCGAAGAAGAAACTGGCCTGACCATTGAGCAGGTTAAAGACATCAACCGTCGTATGTCTATCGGCGAAGCGAAAGCGCGTCGTGCGAAGAAAGAGATGGTGGAAGCGAACTTGCGTCTGGTTATTTCTATCGCCAAGAAATATACCAACCGTGGTCTGCAATTCCTCGATCTGATTCAGGAAGGCAACATCGGCCTGATGAAAGCGGTAGATAAGTTCGAATATCGCCGTGGTTACAAATTCTCCACCTATGCAACCTGGTGGATCCGTCAGGCCATTACCCGCTCCATCGCGGATCAGGCGCGCACCATCCGTATTCCGGTGCATATGATTGAGACTATCAACAAGCTCAACCGTATTTCTCGCCAGATGCTTCAGGAAATGGGGCGCGAGCCGACGCCGGAAGAGCTGGCTGAACGTATGCTGATGCCGGAAGATAAAATCCGTAAGGTGCTGAAAATTGCCAAAGAGCCGATCTCCATGGAAACACCGATTGGTGATGATGAAGATTCGCATCTGGGTGATTTTATTGAGGATACTACCCTCGAACTGCCGTTGGACTCTGCAACCACCGAGAGCCTGCGTGCTGCGACGCACGACGTTCTGGCTGGTCTGACCGCGCGTGAAGCGAAAGTGCTGCGTATGCGTTTCGGTATTGATATGAACACCGACCATACGCTGGAAGAAGTGGGTAAACAGTTCGACGTTACCCGCGAACGTATCCGTCAGATTGAAGCGAAGGCGCTGCGTAAACTGCGCCATCCGAGCCGTTCTGAAGTGCTGCGTAGCTTCCTTGACGATTAATCGTCACGCATGAAACCGAAAAGCTCCCAACCCGGGAGCTTTTTTTTGGCCGCTATCTACAGACCGCGCGTGACCAGCGCCTCATCCAGTTCCCGATAAGCTTCAACCAGCTTATCCAGCGAGGCACGATTCAGGCCACTGGGATTGGGCAGTACCCAAATTTGCGTTACGCCAATGGTCATATTCTGCTTCCCCCAGCTTGCTCCGCGCACGCTGAATGCCTGTTCAAAAGCTTGCTTGCCGAGAATTGCCAATGCAGCGGGCTGATACTCTTCTATCTTTTTCACTAACTCCCTGCCGCCGGTGCGTAGTTCATGCAATCCAACTTCCGAGGCCTGCACCGTCGGGCGCTCCACCAGCATGGTGATGCCGCAGCGCGTATCCAGCAGGTGCAGCTCCTCTTCCGGGCGCAATTGTTGGTCGGTAAAACCGGCCTGATGGATCACTTTCCAGAAGCGATTTCCCGGATGAGCAAAGTGAAAACCCGTGTGGGCAGAGGATTTTCCCGGATTAATGCCACAAAACACCACCCGCAACCCCGGTGCCAGAATATCGTGGATCATGCTTAACTCCCGATCAAAAACAATAATCTCAAGTATAAGAGATTGAAAATGCATTGTTTATAAAAACATCAGCCAGGCGATTCGTGCTGGATTGCAGGGGTAAGTTACTTTATAATCCCCCGCCACGGCCCCTTAGCTCAGTGGTTAGAGCAGGCGACTCATAATCGCTTGGTCGTTGGTTCAAACCCAACAGGGGCCACCAAATTTTAGCTTTAAAATCAGTAGATTAAGCCACTCCATGAGAAGTGGCTTTTTATTTACCTATCCTTCGTTGTCGCAAAAATGGCGCACAATGGCTCTTGAATCTGCGCCACAGAACAAGTAACAATTTGTCACGTTTGCATTGACAATGGGTAGCGCAGGAGATAGATTTTTCCGGTCAAAAATAATACTCAGAAACCCAAAGATCCTGGCAATCATTGAAAAGTCGATTTTAAAAACACTTAACTCAAATTACCCGTCATAACTATGGCATAGGTTAAATTAATTTAACTTTAATTCCTCAAATACGTTACAAAAATATTTCATAGCAATATCAATTTGCGATAAATAATGAAAATTTAGTTTTTTCCTGCAAAAAATTTGCAGTTATTTGGAATGATTATTATGAACAGCGATATGAATGTGGCATTTCTAAAAGAGTGTCTACGAGTAGAAGTGATTGGCGGAAAAGATAAGAAATTCTCATGGGGCAGAACGTTACGTCATGCATGGCGGCAACCAAAGCGTCGCTTTCTCTTTTGGTGGCGAATAGCCTCGTATCTTAATGAAACAAAAGGGAAAAAAGGAAAGAAGATCGCTCATTTTTTGAATCGCCGCCTGATGAAAAAATACAATACGGAAATTGGGCTTGGCGCAAAGATTCAACCTGGGTTAATTGTTGCGCATTATAATGGCATTGTCGTTTCTTTATATTGCGACATTGGCAAAAACTTTCTAATCAGGCAAAACACGACCATTGGTATAAAAACGCCAGGGAAAAAGGATGATGAATATAGAATAATCATCGGCGATAATGTCGTACTTGGCGCAAATTGCTGCATCATCTCCGATGGAATTCGCATCGGAAATAACGTGCAAATTGGCGCTATGACGCTTGTTAACAAAGACATACCGGACAATTGTGTGTATTACACAAAAAAAGAGACGGTCCAGGTGCTCAGGGAGGTGTAAGCCTCGTTAACATTATTTCTCTGGTCAAATGAATATTGAATTTATAAAAGAATGCATTCGCGTCGAAGTGACAAAACGCGATCACAAATAAACTTGTCCCGCGCATCTGCACAAAAATTCAGGCGTTTTAAGCGCCTTTCTTGTAGATTTTTTAACCGCGCAGCGGTCGGGTGCTTCCCCGAATAATAAGCTCCCCTTTCAGTACATGCTGTACGGGGGCCGCTTCTGCGTTTTCCAGTTGCGTTTTTAATACCTCGATGGCGGATCCCACCATCGCGGACAACGGCTGAACCCAGGTCGTGAGATTGATAAGTGGCCAGCTAGCCATTGCGATATCGTCAAAGCCGACAACAGAGATATCGCGCCCTGCCTGCATCCCCAGTTCGCCCACGACCACGTTTAGCGCCGCGATAGCCATCATGTCATTGGCGCAAAACAGCGCATCCGGCGGCGTCGGCAAAGCCATCAATCGACGGGTAGCGTTCATCGCCTCCTCTATCGACCACATTCCGCTATCGCGCAGCGGCGGCCTGGCACCACGCTCTTCCAGCCGTCGACGAAACCCCACTTCCCGGTCAAAGCTGGTGGATGATGTATCTCTGCCAGCAATAAACGCCAGTTGCTGGTGACCAATATCTAACAAGAAATCGGCGATTGCCGCCCCGCCGCCCAAATTATCACTGGTGACACTGGAAACAGACTGGCTGTCGATTTTACGGTTGAGCAGTAAAACGGGGAGATCCATCTGCTGGCACTCCTGGGCAAAATGCGAGGAGAGGCTACTGGAAACCAGCACCAGCGCTTCAACACGATGGCGCAGGATCTCTTCCATAATCGGCGTGGTATCGTCATCGCGATACATCGAAAACAGCAGGACGCGATAGCCCATCAGGTTGAGCCGGTGAGAAAGTTCATCAAGAACGGCGGAATAAAACGGGTTTACCAGGCCTGGCACCACAATGCCAATCAGCGTTGAACGCCGGGTAATGAGCGACTGGGCAATAAAACTGGGGCGATAGCCCAGCTCAGCAGCCACTTTACGAACTTTCTCTTTCGTCGCGGGCGATATTTTTGCCCCGTCGGTAAAGGCCCTGGAAACCGCAGATTGCGAAACGCCCGCAGCTTTCGCCACGTCATAACTTGTTACCGCACGTTTATGTAAACCCGCCATTCCTTTGTCTCCCCCAACGAATGCCTCGTCATTATGCGTGAATCTCCCCGGGTGTCACTAATTTTGCGATCTGTGTTGCATTCGAATGCATTGCTACTTTTCATAACATTTCATTCACGCCAGGATGCAAGTGAATTCGAATGCATTAGCATTTTATTAACATAATAGTGAGGCGAATTATGGCTATCTGGCTCAAGCGCGGTGCTGAATCTGAAGCGGTAAAAACGCACGATCGTGCCGTTCGTGAAGCAGTTGAGAAAATCCTGGCGGATATCGAAGAACGCGGCGATGCGGCGGTTCGCGAGCTTTCGATTAAATTCGACAAGCTCGACAGAGCAGATTTTCGGCTATCGCAGCAGGAAATTGATGATTGCTATGCCCAACTCTCTGAGCGTGATATCGCCGATATCCGCTTTGCACAAGAACAGGTGCGTAACTTTGCACAGCACCAGCGCGACAGCCTGAAAGATATTGAAGTAGAAACCTTACCGGGCGTCGTTCTGGGCCATAAACACATTCCGGTCAGCGCTGCGGGTTGCTATGTTCCGGGCGGCAAATATCCACTTTTAGCCTCGGCACATATGTCGATTATTACCGCTAAAGTGGCTGATGTACCGCGTATCGTGACCTGTGCGCCGCCGTTTAATGGTAAACCGGCTCCGGCAATCGTAGTCGCGCAGCATATGGCTGGCGCAGATGAAATTTACTGTCTGGGCGGGATCCAGGCTGTCGCGGCGATGGCAATCGGTACGGAAAGCATTGCTCCGGTCGATATGTTGGTCGGGCCGGGAAATGCCTTTGTCGCAGAAGCAAAACGCCAGCTGTTTGGCCGTGTGGGTATCGATCTGTTTGCTGGCCCCACCGAAACGCTGATCATCGCCGATGAGAGCGTGGACGGTGAACTGTGCGCCACCGATTTGCTGGGTCAGGCAGAACACGGTCCGGACTCACCCGCCATTTTGCTCACCACCTCTGAGGCGCTGGCACGTCAGACGCTGGCAGAAATTGACCGCTTGCTGGACATATTGCCGACCGCCGATATCGCTCGCCAGTCATGGGGAAAATTTGGCGAGGTGATTGTCGCGCAGGACAAAGAAGAGTTGCTGAAAATCGCCAATGACCTGGCATTCGAACATGTTCAGGTGATGACAGAAGATCCCGACTGGTTCCTCGCCAATATGCAGAACTTCGGCGCGCTCTTCCTCGGCCCGCGCACCAACGTGGCCTACGGCGACAAAGTGATTGGCACGAACCACACGCTGCCGACGCGTAAAGCGGCGCGCTACACCGGCGGTCTGTGGGTCGGCAAATTCATCAAAACCTGCACTTACCAAAAAGTTCTTACCGACAGCGCATCTGCGCAGATTGGCGAGTATTGCTCCCGCCTGTGCGCGCTGGAGGGTTTCGCCGGGCACGGAGAACAGGCCAATATCCGCGTGCGCCGCTACGGCCATAAAGATGTGCCCTATGCGGGCATTCCTGAGTAATCACCACCTTTTGCAGCGGGGGGCAGGATAAGCAACCCTGAATAACATCGGCTGCCTTATTACAAGGATAAAAAGGGGCAGCCATGCTGACGGATAGTCTTATGGACGTCTTAATTGCCTTACTGGCGTTGGGATTGCTGATGTTAGCCGCCTATCGTGGCTATAGCGTGATCCTCTTTGCCCCCCTGGTCGCGCTCGGTGCGGTTCTGTTGACTCAACCTGCGGCGGTCGCGCCTGTTTTCAGCGATATCTTTATGGATAAGCTGGTTGGTTTTGTAAGACTCTATTTCCCGGTCTTTTTACTCGGGGCCGTGTTTGGAAAACTGATTGAGTTTGCCGGTTTTTCCCGTTCGATTGTCAGTGCCGTCACCCGCCTGATGGGCCATAACAAAGCAATGCCGGTGATAATTCTGGTGTGCGCCCTGCTTACTTTCGGCGGCGTGTCACTGTTCGTGGTGGTATTTGCTGTTTACCCCTTTGCCGCAGAAATGTTCCGCCAGAGCAAGATCCCGAAACGCCTGATGCCGGCAACAATCGCGCTGGGGGCCTTTACGTTCACCATGGATGCGCTACCCGGCTCACCACAGATCCAGAACATCATCCCGACGACGTTTTACGGCACAACCTCGTGGGCTGCGCCCTGGCTGGGCATTCTCGGCTCTGCATTTGTGGCGATAGGCGGTTGGCTCTATCTCGACGCGCTGCGCCGCAAAGCACAGCGTAACGGCGAAGGTTACGGCACTAATCTGGTCAATGAACCGGAAACGCCGGAAGATCTGGATTTGCCGCATCCGTTTATCGCCCTCCTGCCGCTCATCGTCGTTGGCGTTGCCAATTTGCTGTTCACCTGGTTTATCCCGCAGGCCTACGGCAACAATTTTATGATTGACCTGCCGGGGCTGAAAGCGCCGCTGGAAAGCGATGTGCAAAAGATGGTCGCCATCTGGGCGGTGATGGCCGCGCTGCTGTGCGGCATCGTCACTATCTTTCTGTTTGCCTGGCGTAACCTGAAAGGCAAGCTGGCGGACGGCAGTAAAGTGGCGGTTGGTGGGGCGATGCTCGCCTCGCTAAACACCGCATCGGAATATGGCTTCGGTGGTGTGATTGCGGCCCTGCCGGGGTTTGTGCAGGTGGCCGACGCGTTAAAAGTTATCCCCAATCCGCTGCTTAATCAGGCCATTACTATCAATATTCTTTCCGGGATCACCGGTTCTTCGTCGGGAGGAATGAGTATTGCGCTGGCGGCAATGGCCGATCGTTTTATTGAGTCGGCGCATGCGGCGGGGATCCCACTGGAAGTGATGCACCGTGTCGCGTCAATGGCCGCAGGCGGGATGGATACCTTGCCGCATAACGGGGCGATTATCACGCTGCTTGCTGTTACAGGTCTTACTCACCGCCAGGCGTATAAACCGATCCTCGGCATCACGCTGTTTAAAGTGCTCGGCGCGTTCTTCATTATCGGCGTTTACTACGTAACAGGTCTGGTATAGCAGACCGGGCCGCCTGGCGCTGTTGCTGGCGGCCTTTACTGACGCTACCCGCTCTCTTGCGCGCACTTTCGCTCGCATTTCGCTGAATTACCCCGCCATAAGCGCAATTTTCATAGAAACACTAACGCATTGAAATATGTCCCATGTAAGATGAGGCCGGACTGTTGCGAGTTTCGCATTCATGGTCCAAATTTGATGAATAATTACTCCCCTTAACAGACTCATTAAGCGCTTTGACGAAACGCCATGAACAAACCTATAAAACGGCTTGAAATCATCAAATACGCCATTGAACTGGAGGATGACGGCATCATCCTTAGCCAACTTCCGTCACTTAAAAATGAAGTTACGGACCCGGAGTTAGCGTTTATCGTTCACGCCCTTGAAGAAAAGAACTACAGCGATGCGATACGCGCTATTACCGCCTGGCTACAAAACCAGCGCTCGGTGGTGAGCTGGCAGGATCCGCAAGTGGCCGCCAGCAAGCTGGAACTGAAAGCCCTTGAAGAGCAGTTGCGGGAACTTATCGATAAACGCAACGCACGCATTCAATCGCTGGATGAGTTCAACGATCTCTATTTAACCCGTCTCGGGCCGCTGATGTCGCACATCCTGCGGTTACGCAAAACCCTTGCCGAAGCGGCGGTTCGCCGCCAGGAAGCGGAAGCCCGTCGCCGTGAAGCGGATTATCTGCGCTGCCAGAAATACCTGTCGCAGGCGGTGGACGTGCTGGTGACATTAACGCAGCGCTGGCAAAGCATGCCGCCGCACTCCATGCAGGCGGCAGAAGCGCGCAAACATCTGCAACAGCAAAGCGAACTGATCGCCTCCCTGCTCGCCGAAGCGCAGGAGCTGGAACGCGGTCTGACGCGCGAAGAGGAACCGGCACGCCAGGCACGTGACGAGGCGCGCCAGGAGTACGAAAGCCATCAGGAACAGCAGCACGACGCCGAAAAACGGTTCAGTTTTGAGCAGAAAATGACTGAAGACGAGCGCCACGAGCTGAAGCGCCTGTGGCGTCAGGCCAGCAAACTTTGCCACCCTGATTTGGTGGATAACGAGTTAAAAAACGATGCCCACGGCATGATGGTGCAGCTTAACCAGGCTCGCCAGCGCGGCGATCTCAGCGCGATTCGCTCGATTCTGACTCGTCTGCAAAAAGGGCTGGAGCCATTAATGGCAAGCGATCGTTTAAACGATTTGCAGCGCCTGCGCCAGCGCATTCTGGAAGTGAAACAGCATATCGCCAGCCTGATTGACGAACTGGCGGCGCTGGAAAAAGAGGAGACCTGGCAACTGGTTTCTTCCCTGGGTGATAAAGAAACCTACTTCCGCCAGCAGGAAAAAGCGCTGGCAGAGATTCGCCAGTCGCTGGAACAGCAGGTCAGCGAAGCCGAATACGACGAAGTTGCCTGAACGAAAAGGCCCGGTTAACGCCGGGCCTGTGCATTACTTGTTGTGCCAGTACGCTTGCGCACGCACCCGTTGTTGATCGATGGTGGCCGTCTCATAGCGCTGCATTAAGGATTTCACCACCTCCCCTTCCCCGGTCAGCCAGATAAAGTAGTCCTCATCCGGCACGGTGATAACCGCCAGTTTGTCCGCCACCGCCTGCGGGTTATGGCCGATAACATACTGAATATCAAACCCGCTCAGGTGAGCGAGATAATCCTGGTACGCAGCGTCGGCAATGGTGACCACCGCCGTTACGTGCGGGCGCACCGGCAACTGACTTAACCCTTCCAGACGACGGCGCAATGCGGGCATGCCAGATTCGTCGCAAACATAAAGCTGCCAGGCGTAATCTTCCGGCACCACCAGCGAGCCGCGCGGGCCGCCAATCGTCAGTTTATCGCCAGCCTGCGCATTGACCGCCCAGTTGCTCGCCACGCCGCCGTCGTGAATATAGAAATCCAGTATCAGTTCCTGGCAGTTGGCATCATACAGCGGTGTATAGTCGCGCGAGGCCGGGCGCGGCCCGTCGCCCCAGGCAATGCCTTCATCCGTAACGACCGGCGGCACAAAGTGTATGCCCGGCGCGGGAAAGAAAACTTTGGTGTGATCGTCAAACCCGCGAGAGGAGAAGCCCTCCAGCTGCTCACCGCCGAGCACAATACGCTGGAAGCCGCTGCCCGCGCGTTCAGCGCGCAACACGGTTAACTCGCGAAAGCGCAGTTCGTTACGGACGCGCTGAGGATAACGTTGAGGAGTGGTGGTCATAATCGGCCTTCGTAAACGTGAAAAAGATATATCTAAAAGTTGTGCAAATGATAATGATTGCTGATTAGACAGAAGGCAAGATCTTTTTATGATATAGACAAGGTTAAGCGCACGGCTTGCCAAATGATTAAATAAATGGCTTATTTATCAAAATATTAAATTTATAAGATAGTTTTTTATTGTCGTAATTAATAGTTTAGATATAAATTAGATATATCAAATTACCACCGGAGAGCACCATGCGCCACCCTCACGATAGCAACGACAGCGAACGCCACCACGGCCACGGCGGAGGACGCCGCCAGCGCTTTTTCGGCCACGGCGAATTGCGGCTGGTGATCCTGCATCTGCTGAGCAACAACCCCAGCCACGGCTACGAAATTATTAAAGCCATCGAAACGCTGACGCAGGGCAACTACACACCCAGTCCCGGTGTCATTTACCCGACCCTCGATTTACTGCGCGATCAGCAGCTTATTGCCATTAGAGATGAGGAGAACGGCCGCAGGATGATTACGATCACCCGACACGGCCAGCAGTGGCTGGAAGAGAGCCAGCAACAGTTGGCGCAAATTCAGGATCGGGTCAAAGCACGCAACGTCGGTTACCAGTTACGAAAGAACCCGCAAATGAAACGGGCGCTGGAGAACTTCAAAGCGGTGCTGGATTTACGGGTGAATCAGGGGGACGTCAGCGCCACGCAGCTTAAAAAGATAATTGGCATTATCGACCGCGCGGCGCTGGAGATTTCCCAGCTCGATTAAGCGGGCATCGGCGTTTCGCGCAGGCGGAATACTTTCACCAGCTCACGCAGATGCAGCGCCTGATCGTTTAGCGCTGCCGCCGCCGCAACGGACTCCTCCACAAGGCTGGAGTTTTGCTGCGTCGTGGAGTCAATCAGGCCAATAGCGCTGTTTATCTGCGAAATACCGTCGGTCTGCTCACGGCTCGCCTGGCCAATCTCGCGCAGGATCACATCCATCTCTTCGACGTTATTCACCATGCCGTTAATCAGCGCGCTGGCTTTCTCCACCAGCGCCATGCCTTCGCGGGTCTGGCTGGTCGAGCTTTCGATCAGATGGCGAATATCGTTCGCCGACGAGGCGCTTTTTTGCGCCAACTGGCGCACTTCACCGGCGACCACTGCAAATCCACGCCCGTGTTCCCCGGCGCGTGCCGCTTCAACTGCCGCGTTGAGCGCCAGAATATTGGTCTGAAACGCAATGGCGTCAATCAGGTTGATAATGTCAGACATACGATTAGACGTGTCGTTAATCACGCGCATCTTCTCTGTCACCTGTTTCATCATCTCGCCGTTGTTTTTCACGCCCGTTGCCGCATCCGCCGAGAGATGTGTCGCTTCAGAAGTATGCTGCGCGGTGTTTTTCACGGTCGCGGTAATTTGTTCCATCGATGCTGCGGTCTGCTCAACGGAACTGGCCTGCTCTTCCGTACGCGCCGCCAGATCCTGGTTACCGGCGACAATCTGCGCCGCCGCACTGGAGATGCTCTCCGAACCGTTTTGCACCTGATGGACAATCTCAACCAGGCGGTTTTTCATCTCCATCAACGCACGCAGCAGAATGCCGGTTTCATCACGGTGACGGGAATCGATCGTGCGGGTTAAATCGCCATCGGCAATCGCTTTGGCAAACTCCACCGCTTCGCTCAGTGGACGCGTGATCATACGAACAATAACAAGGCCGATCAGGCTACCAAGGCCAATGCTGATAATCGCAAGCACAATCAGCAGCAGGCGGTTAGCGCCAAAATCATTCTGTACCTGCTTGCCCGATGCGCGCATTTGCTCATCCTGAATGGCAATCAGCGCCAGCACTTTCTCTTTATAGGCATTCTGGATATTTACCGTGTTGGTCATCATCTCCTGAATCGCCGCGCCGCGATCGTTGTTCTTCACGGCTTCGAGGATACGGAAACGGGAATCAAGGTACTGCTGACGAACGGTACGGATATCGGCGAGGATTTTCTGTGAGGGTTCATCGCGCAGGTTTTTCGACAAATCCTCCAGCAACACAGAGATATGCGCGCTGATTTCGTTAAGTTGTTTCTGTGATTCAGCAGACCATTTGCCGTCACTATCCAGCAGCATCAATTGCTGGGTGCTGACAAAGGTCTGGAAATTATCAATGAGCTGATTGGCTTTGACGGTAGTGGGATAAGCGTTATGCACAATCTCTTGCATGCCATTATTTGCGCGATTCAGGCTGAAGAGTGAGAAACAGGAACTCACCACCATCAACGCAATAAAGAATCCGAATGCCAGAAATAATTTCGTGCCGATTTTTACGTCATGTAAAAACATATTTTCTCCATGGGTTTGATTAACTTGCTGACATAAGCAACAAGCCCCTAACCCTAAAGGCTTGCTTAAGTCCCCGGCGCGCATTAAAAGCCAGCCACCAGTAGACGTTATCGGTAACCCTAACGCTAACTTTATGACTTTGATCGTTTTTTTAATTAGCCATTGAAAGATCCGATAGTTAAAGGCTATTAATTACCCTTTATCGATCGTTATATGTGCAGGGTTTTTAAAGTTACGAAAAGATATTAATCGTGCTTAATTGGAGTTAATTGGAAATTAACTCTTAAACAAGAAAATATATTATCCCGGTGCAATATACGGCGTTATTAATAATAAATTAACAAAATAAAAATATTATCATTACATCTTCAATGAAACGCGCCTGTGTGCCCATAAAAAAACCGCCGGGCAGGCCTGGCGGTTTTTCGCATGATAAATGGCGTTTAATGCAATACGGAAACCGCATCCTGCAAGCGGCCCGCACGCTGTTTCACCATCGACGACACTTCCGCGCTCTGCTCGACCAGACCGGCATTTTTCTGGGTAATGGCATCCAGCTCCGCCACCGCGCGCGTCAGATCCGCAAGGCCCGTGGCCTGCTCGGAAGTGGCATTACTGATCTGACCAATCAGCGCGGTGACGTTTTGCACCTGTTTGACAATATCGTCCATTGTGCGGCCTGCCGCATGGACCTGATCGTAGCCGGATTGCACTTTGCTGGCGCTGGCGTCAATCAGTTTGCGAATGTCATTAGCCGCGCTGGCACTGCGGCTTGCCAGATGACGTACTTCACCCGCCACCACCGCGAAACCTTTGCCCTGCTCCCCTGCCCGCGCAGCTTCCACCGCCGCGTTCAGTGCCAGGATGTTGGTCTGGAAGGCGATGTCGTTGATAAGCGTCGTGATGGAGCCGATCCGCTGGGTACTGTTGGCAATTTCATCCATGGTTTTGACCACTGTTTCCATCGCCTTACCGCCGTGAGCGGCGGCGCTACTGGCGGAGCTGGAAAGCTTGTCCGCCGCCGACGCCGTTTCCGAGTTGCTCTGTACCGACGCCGCCATCTGGCTCATGGTCGCCACCGTTTGCTGCACATTCACCACCGTCTGGCGAGTGCGCTCGTTCAGGTCATCGTTCCCTTTCGCCAGCGTTTCGCTGCCGTTAAGCACACTATTGACCTGGCCGGAAACGTCGTTGATTAACCAGCGGCACATCAACCCCAGTTGCCCGACCGCGCGCAGTGTGAGCCCCAGTTCATCACTGCGGTTGAGGAACTCGACACTGTTCCTTTCGCCTGTCGCCACGCTCAGCGCCTGACGCGCCACGTTCTCCACCGGGCGGACAATCTGCCACTCAAACGCCAGGCAACCGAGCAGCATCATCAGCGTGCTGATGATCATCGTCAGCGGGTGCGCGCCGGTAAACCACAGCCCCAACAACTGCGCCCCCCACAGCAGCGACATCACGCCACGCGCGCGCCAGCGTAGCGGAATGCAGGCCAGTTTGCCCCACGCGCTTTTGCCGAGCACCAGCCCTTTATAGAGACGTTTGTTGCTGCGGCCTTCATTTAATGCGCTATAGAGCGGCTCAACGGCCGCGATCTCCTGCTCCGTGGCGCGGGTACGAATCGACATATATCCCGTCACCTGGCCATTACGCACCATTGGGATCGCATTGGCTCGCACCCAGTAGTGATCGCCATTTTTACGGCGGTTTTTAACAATGCCGCTCCACGGTTCGCCCTGTTTCAGGGTGAACCACATATCGGCAAACGCCGCTTTTGGCATATCCGGGTGGCGAACAATGTTGTGAGGTTGACCGAGCAACTCGTCCAGGCGGTAACCACTGGCGTGGATAAAAGCATCATTGGCGTGAGTGATGTAGCTTTGCTGGTCCGTCGTTGACATAAGAGTGGCGTCATCGTCCAGCAAGAAGGCCCGCTGGCTGACATAAAGAGGAGAAGACATGGTTGCGTCCTGTGCAGGTTATATTGCCGTGAAATAATTATTGCGAATGTTATTTCGGCGCTAATGAATTTATCTTTAGTTGTTAAATTTGATTTTGATCGCAATTCGCACTAAAACCCTGCATTTTACAGGCTTGTTAATATGCTGATTTTAATAGTTTCATCAGGAAACTATGCCGGGTATGCACCCTTTTCGGGCGCTTACCGCACCTTATTGGCGCAAATAGCGTACTTTCCCAGCGCTCACTCTTATGGTTTTCAACATGATGCATACAGCGTATTAACCTGACGGCATGATTAAATTTTGTACGCTCACCTTTTTGCCTGGTGTTTATCCCGATTTGCGCAATGCACGCCGAAGTGGCGTAAACCCTGCAATACTTAGCTCAGTATCGTGTGATACGCGACTCCTGGAGCTTATTTTGAACAGGTTACCTTCCAGCGCATCAGCTTTAGCGTGCAGCGCTCACGCCCTGAATCTCATTGAGAAGCGAACGCTTGATCATGAGGAGATGAAAGCCTTAAACCGAGAGGTGGTGGACTACTTTAAAGAACATGTAAATCCGGGGTTTTTAGAGTATCGCAAATCTGTGACCGCTGGCGGGGATTACGGAGCCGTAGAGTGGCAAGCAGGCAGTCTGAATACGCTTGTCGACACCCAGGGGCAGGAATTTTTAGATTGCCTGGGTGGATTTGGAATTTTCAATGTGGGGCACCGTAATCCAGTTGTGGTTTCCGCCGTACAGAATCAACTCGCTAAACAACCTCTGCACAGCCAGGAGCTTCTCGACCCACTGCGGGCGATGCTGGCAAAAACGCTGGCGACACTGGCGCCCGGCAAACTCAAGTACAGCTTCTTTAGCAATAGCGGGACAGAGTCCGTTGAGGCAGCGCTAAAACTGGCGAAAGCATACCAGTCGCCGCGCGGCAAATTCACCTTTGTTGCCACCAGCGGCGCGTTCCACGGGAAATCCCTCGGCGCATTGTCAGCGACGGCAAAATCCACCTTCCGCAAACCCTTTATGCCGCTGCTGCCAGGCTTTCGCCATGTGCCGTTTGGCGATATCGAGGCGATGCGCACGCTGCTGAGTGAATGCCATAAAACCGGCGACGATGTGGCGGCGGTGATCCTTGAGCCGATTCAGGGCGAAGGCGGGGTGATCCTGCCGCCACAGGGCTACCTGCCTGCGGTGCGTAAGCTGTGTGATGAGTTTGGCGCGCTGCTGATTTTCGACGAAGTGCAAACCGGTATGGGGCGTACGGGCAAAATGTTCGCCTGCGAACATGAAAACGTGCAGCCGGACATTCTGTGTCTTGCCAAAGCGCTGGGCGGCGGCGTAATGCCGATTGGTGCGACCATCGCCACGGAAGAGGTTTTCTCGGTGCTGTTCGATAACCCTTTCCTGCACACCACCACATTCGGCGGTAACCCGCTGGCCTGTGCGGCGGCGCTGGCCACCATCAATGTGCTGCTGGAAGAGAACCTGCCGGCGCAGGCTGAGCAGAAAGGCGACATGCTGCTGGATGGCTTCCGGGCGCTGGCGCGTGAGTATCCTGACCTGGTGCAGGACGCGCGCGGACGCGGGATGCTGATGGCTATCGAGTTTGTCGATAACGAAACGGGTTACAACTTTGCCAGTGAGATGTTCCGCCAGCGCGTGCTGGTTGCCGGCACGCTCAATAACGCGAAGACTATCCGTATCGAACCGCCACTGACGCTGACCATTGAGCAGTGCGAGCAAGTGCTGAAAGCGGCAGGTAATGCGCTGGCAGCCTTGCGGGTGGCAGTCGAGCCGGTATAACAAAACGCCGCTTACCGGGCCTATAACGTGTGTGTAGGCCCGGTAAGTCGGTAGCCGCCATCCGGCGCTTTTTTGAATCTCATCGCAATTATTCGCTCCCGCTTTTCCCTTCTTAAGTCGTGACGGCTACAGTAGAACTCATCCGACCACATAACAATTATTTTACATTGGAAGAGAGCATGAGCCATTACCCGTCGCTATTTACCCCGCTCGATCTGGGTTTTACCCAGCTTAAAAACCGTGTGCTGATGGGCTCAATGCATACCGGGCTGGAGGAGCGCCCGGATGGCGCAGAGCGGCTGGCGGCCTTCTATGCTGAACGCGCCCGTCATGGCGTCTCACTGATCGTTACCGGCGGCGTTGCGCCTGTGTTTTCCGGCGTCACGATGGAAGGCGGCGCGGTGTTAAATGATGACAGCCAGCTTCCCCACCATCGACAAATTACCGATGCGGTGCACCGGGAAGGCGGCAAAATCGCGCTGCAAATCCTGCATACCGGGCGCTATAGCTACCAGCCGCACCTGGTTGCGCCATCGGCCATTCAGGCTCCGATCAACCGCTTTACCCCTCATGAACTTAGCCATGATGAAATTCTCACACTGATCGACGACTTCGCCCGCTGTGCACAACTGGCGCAACGGGCCGGTTATGACGGCGTGGAAGTGATGGGTTCGGAAGGCTATTTAATTAACGAATTTCTCGCCGCGCGTACTAACCACCGCGAAGACGAATGGGGTGGCGATTACCCCCGGCGTATGCGCTTTGCGCTGGAAGTCGTGCGCCAGATCCGCGAACGCGTCGGCCGCGAATTCATCATCATTTACCGCCTGTCGATGCTGGATCTGGTGGAGGGCGGCGGCACGCTGGAAGAGACTATCGCGCTGGCACAGGCCGTTGAAGCGGCGGGGGCGACGCTGATTAACACCGGCATTGGCTGGCATGAAGCACGGATCCCGACCATCGCCACACCGGTGCCGCGCGGGGCGTTTAGTTGGGTTACGCGCAAACTGAAAGGCAAAGTGCGCGTGCCGCTGATCACCACCAACCGCATTAACGATCCGCAGGTGGCGGAAACGATCCTGGCGCGTGGCGATGCGGATATGGTGTCGATGGCGCGCCCGTTTCTCGCCGATGCCGGGTTGCTGTCGAAAGCGCAAAGTGGCCGCGCCGATGAGATCAACACGTGTATTGGCTGCAATCAGGCGTGCCTGGATCAGATCTTCGCTGGCAAAGTGACTTCCTGCCTTGTTAATCCTCGCGCTTGCCATGAAACGTACATGCCCATTCTCCCGGCGCGGCGCAAGAAAAACCTTGCCGTTATTGGTGCCGGCCCGGCAGGTCTGGCGTTTGCGGTCAATGCGGCGGCGCGCGGGCACAGCGTGACGCTGTTTGATGCGCAGGCGGAGATCGGCGGGCAGTTTAATATCGCCAAACAGATCCCTGGCAAAGAGGAGTTCTACGAGACGCTGCGCTACTACCGACGGATGATCGAGCTAACCGGCGTCGCTTTGTGTCTGAATCAGCATGTTGAACCCTCAATGTTGACGCTGTTCGACGAGGTGGTGCTGGCCTGCGGTATTGAACCCCGTATGCCGCTGATTGAGGGCATCAATCACCCGAAAGTGCTGAGTTATCTTGATGTGCTGCGCGATAAAGCCCCGGTCGGGGAAAGTGTGGCGATCATTGGCTGCGGCGGGATCGGCTTTGATACGGCGATGTATTTAAGCCAGCCGGGCGAACCCACCAGCCAGAATATCGCCGAGTTTTGCGTGGAATGGGGTATCGATACCAGCCTGAATGAGGTAGGCGGCCTGCGCCCGGAAGGACCGCAATTGCCGAAAAGCCCGCGACGTATTGTGATGTTGCAGCGTAAAGCCAGTAAACCGGGCGAAGGGTTAGGTAAAACCACCGGCTGGATCCACCGGGCAACGCTGTTATCGCGCGGGGTGAAGATGATCCCGGCGGTAAGCTATCAAAAGATTGATGATGCCGGTTTACACATTATGGTCGGCGGCGAACCGCAGTTGCTGGCGGTGGACAATGTGGTGGTCTGCGCAGGCCAGGAGCCGCGACGCGCGCTGGCCGAACCGCTGCGCGAAGCGGGTAAACCAGTGCATTTGATTGGCGGCTGCGATGTGGCGCTGGAGCTGGATGCACGCCGGGCGATTGCGCAGGGGACAAAGCTGGCGCTGGAGATTTGATGTTGTTGCCGGATGGCGGCTAACGCCTTATCCGGCCTACGGGTGCTGCGCTTCGTTTATCGTTTTTTACGTGTTTTAACCGACTTAAGGATGACGAACTTATTGTTGGTCGCCACGGTTTCGCAGTTGCCGAAAACACGTTTAAGTTTACGGAAATAGTCGAGATGGCGGTTGCCAACAATGCGCAGTTCACCGCCGTATTGCAGGCAACGGCGCGCATCGTTAAACATCTGCCAGGCAATATGATCGGTGATTGCACTCTGCTGATGGAACGGCGGGTTACACAGCACCGCAGCAAAGCGATCCGCCTCGACGCCAGAGAGCGCGTTATTGATCATAAATTCACTGCGATCGACCGCATCCGGCAGGTTGCTTTCCACATTAATACGCGAAGAGGCCACGGCCATCGCCGACTCATCAACAAACAGCACGCGGCTTTGCGGGTTTTGCGCCAGCAATTGCAGGCCAATCACGCCGTTGCCGCAGCCCAGATCGACCATCTCCCCTTCGACGTTTTCCGGCAAATGTTGCAGGAAGAAACGTGCACCAATATCCAGCCCGCTGCGCGAAAAAACATTCGCGTGGTTATGGATGGTCCAGTCGGTGCCGTCCAGTGTCCAGCTTGCAAGCTGTAAACCGTCGGTAAGCGCAGGCGCGTTAAAGGTGCAATTAATCAAGCGCGCTTTTTTCCACGCCAGCGTGGTGGTGGTTGGGCCAAGGATTTTTTCGAACAGGGCGAGGGTTGAATTGTGGATATCACGCGCTTTCGCACCTGCGACAATCCGCGTTTGCGGCGTCACCACTTCACGCAGCGCGCGCAGTTGCTGCTCCAGCAACGCGAGCTGTTTCGGCACTTTAATCAGCACCAGCGCAGGGTTTTCCGGCAGCGGGCTTAAGCTGTCCTGGAGCGTCACGGCGCTTTCATCGAGATCGTTAATGCGCAGGTTGTGCTGGGTTGCCAGTTCGGCAATGTAAGAGTCGTTAACCGATACCGGGCGATGCTGCGCCAGTGCACAGGCCAGCGCGCCGAAGCTATCGTTGAAAATCAGCACCGGGCCATCGACCTCACTCACCTGTTGCAGCAAATATTCATCCGCTGCATCCCACGCCTGTAGCGACGCCTCTTCCACGCCGACAGGGAATCTGTCTAAAGTGAATGATTGTCCGTTTAACTCAACCTGGCTCATCGCCCCTCCGCAGTGCTAAAATTCGCGCGTTTTATCGCTTAATTAAGTGAGGAAGTAAACACATTTCACCATGAAGACACTCACCTACCTTCAGGGCTATCCTGAATCGCTGCTGGCGCAGGTTACCACGCTCATTGAACAGAACCGTCTGGGCGAAGTGCTGGAAAAACGCTATCCCGACAGCCACGACATCACCACCGATAAGGCGCTGTATCAATACACGCAAGAGATGAAAAACCAGTTCCTGCGTAATGCCTCGCCGATAAATAAAGTGATGTATGACAGCAAAATTCATGTGCTGAACAATGCGCTCGGCCTGCATACCGCCGTTTCTCGCGTGCAGGGCGGCAAGCTTAAAGCCAAAGCGGAAATCCGTGTCGCCACGGTATTTCGCGACGCACCGGAAGCCTTTCTGCGCATGATTGTGGTGCACGAACTGGCGCATCTGAAAGAGAAAGATCACAACAAAGCGTTTTATCAACTGTGCTGCCATATGGAGCCGCAATACCACCAGCTGGAGTTTGATACCCGACTGTGGTTGACGCATCTGGCGTTGAAATAAGAGTGCGCGCCAGTGCACTGGTTTTGTCATTTTGCCGTGGTAGAGTGGCAGCAAAACCCTTTTACGGAGAAGTAGCGCCTTTATGATACGTTTCGCTGTCATAGGCACAAACTGGATCACCCGCCAGTTTGTCGATGCCGCCCATGAAACGGGCAAATATAAACTCACCGCCGTTTACTCCCGCCGCCTTGAACAGGCGCAAACTTTTGCCAACGACTACCCCGTTGAACATCTCTTTACTTCCCTTGAAGAGATGGCGCAAAGCGATGCGATTGACGCGGTGTATATTGCCAGCCCCAACTCCCTGCACTTCCCGCAGACCCAACTCTTTCTCAGCCATAAAAAGCATGTGATCTGCGAAAAACCGCTGGCCTCTAACCTGCGTGAAGTGGAAGCCGCCATCGCCTGCGCTCGCGAAAATCAGGTGGTGCTGTTTGAAGCCTTTAAAACCGCCAGCCTGCCGAATTTCGTACTGCTGAAACAATCGCTTGCGAAAGCGGGCAAGCTGCGCAAAGCCTTTATCAACTATTGCCAGTACTCGTCGCGCTATCAGCGCTATCTGGATGGCGAGAACCCGAACACTTTTAACCCGGCGTTTTCCAATGGCTCAATTATGGATATCGGCTTTTATTGCCTTGCTTCTGCGGTGGCGCTGTGGGGCGAACCGCACGGCGTACAGGCCTCGGCAAGCCTGCTGGAAAGCGGCGTGGATGCGCACGGCGTAGTGGTGATGGATTACGGCAATTTCAGCGTCACGCTGCAACACTCAAAAGTCAGCGATTCCGTGCTGCCGAGTGAAATTCAGGGCGAAGCTGGTGCCCTGGTTATCGAAAAAATCTCTGAGTGCCAGAAAGTGTCGTTTGTGCCGCGCGGCGGAAAAGCGCAGGAGCTGACACAGCCGCAGCATATCAACACCATGCTGTATGAAGCAGAGACGTTTGCCCGTCTGGTGGAAGAGAACGAAATCAACCATCCGGGCCTGGCGGTCAGCCGTATTACGGCGAAATTGCAAACGGAGATCCGCCGACAAACGGGCGTGGTGTTCCCGGCGGATGACGTTAGCCAGCAACTCACCGCGTAAAGGTTCGTAAGGGCGGATCGGGTAACATTGACGCCATCAATATGTTGACATATTTTGTTACCTGCAAAGGGGAGTAACTTTATCGCCGGTGGATCGTCATTACGATGCGTAACGCATCCGGTCGCCGGGCGTCTTCATTGACGTAAGTGAGACCTTGCCGGAAGGCGAGTCTCCCTGCATCTAAAGCAAGCGGCTGACGTCTTCTGACGTTAGCCGTTTTTGTTTTGATGAGGATCTGTTGATGAATAGTGTTGGCACACCGATGTTATGGGGTGGGTTCGCCATCGTTGTGGTTATCATGCTGGCGATCGACCTTCTGCTTCAGGGGCGTCGCGGCGTCCATACGATGACCATGAAGCAGGCGGCCGTCTGGTCGGTAGTTTGGGTAAGCCTGTCGTTACTGTTTAACGCCGCCTTCTGGTGGTATCTGACACAAACCGAAGGGCGCGCGGTGGCGGATACACAAGCTCTGGCGTTTCTGACCGGTTACCTGATTGAAAAAGCGCTGGCGGTGGACAACGTTTTCGTCTGGCTGATGCTGTTTAGCTACTTCGCCATTCCTGCTGCGTTACAGCGCCGGGTGCTGATCTACGGCGTGCTTGGGGCGATCGTGCTGCGTACTATCATGATTTTCGCCGGTAGCTGGCTGATCACGCAATTCTCGTGGCTGTTGTATGTCTTCGGCGCATTCCTGCTGTTTACCGGTGTGAAGATGGCGCTGGCGAAAGAGGATGAAACCGGGATCGGTGATAAGCCGCTGGTGCGCTGGCTGCGCGGGCATCTGCGCATGACGGACACCATCGAAAACGAACACTTCTTCGTGCGTAAAAATGGCCTGCTGTTCGCCACGCCGCTGTTACTGGTGCTGATTCTGGTGGAGCTGAGCGACGTGATTTTTGCCGTCGACAGCATCCCGGCTATTTTCGCCGTCACCACCGATCCGTTTATCGTGCTGACCTCGAACCTGTTTGCGATCCTCGGTCTGCGCGCCATGTACTTCCTGCTGGCAGGCGTGGCGGAACGCTTCTCAATGCTGAAATATGGCCTGTCGGTGATCCTGGTGTTTATCGGTATCAAGATGCTGATTGTTGATTTCTTCCATATTCCGATTGCGATTTCCCTTGGTGTGGTGGGCAGCATCCTGGTGTTGACGCTGTTGATCAATGCCTGGGTCAACCATCAGAACGACAAGAAAAGTAAGGCGTAAGCCGTAAATAGCTGCTCTGCCAGTCGCCAGGGCAGCTATTTCATCAGCCTTGTCGTTTCTGTCACAAAACACCGAAACGAAAAATCAAAAAGCCGAAGCCGACTGTAAAAGTTCTCTTTCCCCTCTTCCTTGTTGTCACAGAGTCCATATACTTCCTTCTGCAAACAATTGTTACATCCTGATAAATGTCACCCTAAAGACATGCAGGATGCAACGCCACAACACGAAAGGAAAACATGGCATGACAACGCACCGCTCCACCGGGTTACTGCAACGCTTTATTGATGGCAGCCTGGTGAAACAGATTCTTATTGGCTTAATTCTGGGTATTTTACTGGCGTGGATTTCCGAACCCGCCGCTATCGCGACCGGTATTTTGGGTACGCTTTTTGTTGGTGCGCTAAAGGCTGTTGCGCCAGTGCTGGTGTTAATGCTGGTGATGGCGTCCATCGCCGGTCATCAACAAGGACAAAAGACGCGCCTGCGTCCGGTGCTGGTGCTTTACCTGTTAGGCACGTTCACCGCCGCGCTTACCGCTGTGCTGGCCAGCTTTTTGTTCCCTTCCACACTCCAGCTTGTGCCGGGAGCCAGTGATGTCACCCCGCCTTCCGGCATTGTGGAAGTGCTGCGCGGGTTACTCACCAGCATGATTGCCAACCCGGTTACGGCGATCATGGACGCTAACTATATCGGCATTCTGGTGTGGGCTGTGGGGTTGGGCTTTGCGCTGCGTCACAGCAACGAGACCACAAAGAACCTGGTGCAGGATATGGCAAGCGCCGTCACCTTTATGGTGAAAATGGTGATTCGCTGCGCGCCGATTGGTATTTTTGGCCTGGTCTCTTCCACGCTTGCCACATCAGGCTTTGGTGCGCTATTAGGCTATGCGCAACTGCTGGTGGTGCTGATTGGCTGCATGGTGTTTGTCGCGCTGGTGGTTAACCCGCTGCTGGTGTACTGGAAGATCCGCCGTAATCCATTCCCGCTGGTCTTTGCCTGCCTGCGCGAAAGCGGCGTCACCGCGTTTTTCACCCGCAGTTCAGCGGCCAATATTCCGGTGAATATGGCGCTGTGTGAGAAGCTCAACCTGGATCGCGATACCTATTCTGTCTCTATCCCGCTGGGCGCAACCATCAATATGGCAGGTGCGGCAATTACGATTACCGTGCTGGCGCTGGCGGCGGTGCATACGCTGGGCATTACGGTCGATCTGCCCACGGCGCTGCTGTTAAGCGTGGTGGCTTCACTTTGTGCCTGTGGCGCGTCCGGCGTGGCGGGCGGTTCTCTGCTGCTGATCCCGCTGGCCTGTAATATGTTTGGGATTTCAAACGATGTCGCCATGCAGGTAGTAGCCGTCGGCTTTATTATTGGCGTGTTGCAGGACTCCTGTGAAACCGCCCTCAACTCTTCCACCGATGTGTTATTTACCGCGGCAGTTTGCCAGGCGGAAGACGAACGTCTGGTAAATAACCCTCTGCGTAACTAACCTCGTCATCTTTTATCAACGTGTCTCTTGCTGCGCGGTTTCGACTTTAAATGGGTCGATGCCGCGTTTTTGCATGCGCCAGAAACGAATGATGTTCAGCCCGTTCATGATGAGAAAGCTGCCCTCGATCAGCGTGCCGCCAATCGATCCGAGCCAGAAGTTGTGGATCACCCAGCAGCCGGTGGAACACCAGAGCACACAGCGCATCGGCAGGCCTCTAAAACGAAACAGTGCCCAGGTGCTAACAATCGTCCCGGCGACCGGCAGCAGTTCAACAGGGTGATGGTATTTTGCCAGCCCAAGCCCGCCAGTCAGCACAATAAACAGCGCCATGATCCACAGGCTGCGGGTTCGCAGGGTAATCAGCGTGCGGATGGCATTAAGTATGGCGCTCGAACCGGCAGGAAATGCGCCCATCAGGAAGAAATGTACGCCGATAATCGCGCTATACAGCGAAAGCTGCTTCTTGAAACGACGCTCATCGCGGTTGATGAAGGTTGTAATACCAATCAGAAAGGCAAGCACCCCAACGCCCTGGGCAAGCCAATACGCAGTCATGGAAATTCCTTAGGGTAGATAAAAAGAAACGGCGTTCCAGATGCTGAAACGCCGCTTTACTTTATTCCACGTCAGAGCAACTTACAAAGTCACACCACTTTTAAATATCGCCAGTTCGCGGAAATCGTTTTTCTCATTGCAGGTCTGCTTGCCGTTGGCGATATCAACAATCACATCGACAAACTCGTTCAGCAGTTGCGGCATTGCTTTGCCGTGAATCAATTGCCCCGCATCGAAGTCGATCCAGTGTTTTTTCTTCGCCGCCAGTTCACTGTTCGTCGCGATTTTTACCGTCGGTACAAAACCACCGTACGGCGTCCCGCGACCGGTGCTGAATAGCACCATATGACAGCCCGCACCGGCTAAAGCACTGGTGGCCACCGCGTCGTTACCCGGCGCGCTCAACAGATTCAGGCCGTGGGTTTTCAGGCGTTCGCCGTAGCGCAGCACGTCCACCACCTGGCTGGCACCGGCTTTCTGCGTGCAGCCCAGCGATTTCTCTTCCAGCGTGGTGATGCCGCCCGCTTTGTTACCCGGCGATGGGTTCTCATAAATCGGCTGATTGTGGGCGATAAAGTACTGTTTGAAGTCGTTGACCATGGTAACGGTCTTCTCAAATGTGCTTTCGTCGCGGCAATGACTCATCAGAATGCGTTCTGCGCCAAACATTTCCGGCACTTCGGTCAGCACAGTGGTGCCGCCGTTGCCAATCACATAATCCGAGAAACGACCGAGCATCGGGTTCGCGGTGATCCCGGACAGGCCGTCAGAGCCGCCGCATTCGAGACCAAATTTCAGCTCGCTCAGTTTACCCGGCTCACGCTTATCGTTGCGCATTGCCTGATAGAGCTCGTGCAGGTGCTCAAGCCCGGCCTCCACTTCGTCGTCCTGGTGTTGGCAGACCATAAAGTGGACGCGTTGTGGGTCAAACTCACCGAGCGTCTGGCGGAAGGCATCAACCTGGTTGTTTTCACAGCCAAGGCCAATAACCAGCACCGCACCGGCGTTTGGATGACGCACCATGTTTTGCAGCATGGTGCGGGTGTTGATGTGATCGTCGCCCAACTGTGAGCAACCATAGGTGTGGCTGAACAGGTAGACGCCGTCGATACCTTCGGCGTCACCGGTCTCTTTCAGGAAACGGTTCTGGATCTGGCGCGCAATGCCGTTCACACAGCCGACCGTTGGCAGGATCCACAATTCATTGCGGATCCCCACTTCGCCATTAGCACGGCGGTAGATCTGGACATCCCGATCGCCCGCCTGGCTGCCTTCATCCTGAAAATCAGGTTGATAGCTATACTCGTCCAAATCGCCCAGATTAGTACGCGCGTTATGGGAATGGATGTGCTCACCCGGCGCGATATCTGATGTCGCATGACCAATTGGCAGACCATACTTGACAACATTCTCACCCTCGGCAATGGGTTGCAGGGCAAATTTATGCCCGCGCACCACCGCCTGGCGCAGCCGAACGGTCTGGTTGTCGACAACGACTTCCGCGCCTTCGGCAAGATCGGCCAGTGCTACCGCAACGTTATCCAGCGAATGGATCTTGATGTATTGCATATCAACCTCAAACGGCCTTAGTTCAGTTCAATCGCGAAGTAATCACGTGCATTGTTAAAGCAGATGTTTTTCACCATTTCGCCCAGCAGTTGAATATCTGCCGGCGCTTCGCCCGCTTCGACCCAGCGACCAATCATCTGGCACAGGATGCGGCGGAAGTATTCATGACGGGTGTAAGACAGGAAGCTGCGGCTGTCGGTCAGCATACCGACGAAGCGGCTCAGCAGACCAAGCTGTGCGAGCTGGGTCATCTGACGTTCCATGCCATCTTTCTGGTCGTTGAACCACCAGCCGGAGCCGAACTGCATTTTGCCCGGCATACCTTCACCCTGGAAGTTACCGATCATGGTGCCCAGCACTTCGTTATCGCGCGGGTTCAGGCAGTACAGAATGGTTTTCGGCAGCAGGTTCTCTTCATTCTGCTTGCTCAGCAGCCTGGAAAGTTCTTCAGCCAGCGGGCGGTCATTAATGGAGTCGAAACCCACATCCGCCCCCAGCAGTTTGAACTGGCGCTGGTTGTTATTACGCAGCGCGCCGATGTGGTACTGCTGTACCCAACCGCGACGGGCGTATTCCGCACCCAGCCAGACCAGCACCGCCGTTTTGAACTGCGCGACGTCTTTTTCACTCAGGGTTTCACCGGCCAGGCGGCGAGCGAGGATGCTATCCAGTTCGGCTTCGCTGGCTTCAGCGAACAGCACTACGTCCAGCGCATGGTCGGACACTTTACAGCCGTGGGCTTCGAAGTGATCCAGACGTTTGGTCAGTGCGGTTTGCAGATCCGTAAAGCGACGAATGTCGGTATCAGAGACTTCACCGAGTTTCGCCATGTAATCGTTAAAGGTTGCCTGTTCAATATTGAACGCTTTATCCGGACGCCAGCTCGGCAGCACTTTAGCGCCAAAGGAAGGGATTTTGGCAATCGCCGCGTGGTGTTCCAGCGAATCAATCGGATCGTCGGTCGTACCGACCATTTTCACGTTCATCTGTTGCATGATGCCGCGAGCGGAGAATGTGTCCTGCGCCAGCAGTTCGTTACCGATGTGCCAGATTTCGTCAGCAGTCGACGGTGAAAACAGCTTACCTGTAATACCAAACGGGCGACGCAGTTCAAGATGCGTCCAGTGGTATAACGGGTTGCCAATAGTGTGCGGTACGGTCGCAGCCCAGGCGTCATACTTCTCACGGTCGGAAGCATCGCCGGTACACAGGCGCTCCGGCACGCCGTTGGTACGCATCGCGCGCCATTTGTAGTGATCACCTTTTAACCAGATGTCATACAAGTTTTTAAAACGGTAGTTCTCGGCTATCTGCTGCGGCGGCAAGTGGCAGTGATAGTCAAAAATTGGCTGGTCTTTTGCGTAGTCGTGGTACAGGCGGCGAGCAAATTCGGTATCTAACAGAAAATCTTCAGTCATAAACGGGGTCATTATCGTCTTCCTCTCAACGAGTGCGTCTGATGTTTTACCTTCATGCTGTCAAAGTTATCACACCAATTTCTATAGTCCGAAGATATTTTCGTGAGTTGGATCAATAAAAGCAGACAAAAATTTACACTTTATTCTCGCAAACACCCCGCCAGGCCGCGCCATATCTGGCTTGTCCCGCCAAAGCTAAAGACCACACAAAGAAAAACACTTTTGTGATGTCACTCACCTTTTCAAGTTGTATGACAAGTTATCTTTCTGCCGTCGAATACATAGGCCGACGGAATGCATTCCCGATAACTCGTTGATCGGACTTTACGGTACGGATGCCGACTTAAAAACGCTTACTGATGGCAGGTTTGGGCCGTACCGGAACTCCTCTTCCGGCTGCGCCCTCCCGTTTTCATCCTCCGACACGCTCGAAGGGTGACCGCGCAAGCGGTAATAACACAAACGATGAGGTTTACATGCGTAAAATCAAAGGATTACGTTGGTACATGATAGCACTGGTGACGGTCGGCACCGTGCTCGGTTACCTGACACGTAACACCGTAGCGGCAGCCGCTCCAACGTTGATGGAAGAGCTGCACATCTCCACTCAGCAATATTCGTACATTATTGCAGCCTATTCCGCGGCTTATACCATCATGCAGCCTGTTGCAGGCTACGTTCTGGATATTCTGGGTACCAAAATTGGCTATGCGTTCTTCGCCATCACCTGGGCAGTGTTCTGTGGCGCAACGGCGCTGGCAGGCAGCTGGGGTGGCCTGGCACTGGCGCGTGGTGCGGTCGGTGCAGCTGAAGCTGCGATGATCCCGGCGGGCCTGAAAGCGGCTTCCGAATGGTTCCCGGCGAAAGAACGTTCCATCGCTGTAGGCTATTTCAACGTCGGTTCCTCTATTGGTGCGATGATTGCGCCGCCGTTGGTGGTGTGGGCAATCGTGATGCATAGCTGGGAAATGGCTTTCATTATTTCCGGTGTGCTGAGCTTTATTTGGGCAATGGCATGGTTGTACTTCTATAAACACCCGCGCGATCAGAAAAAATTAAGCGAAGAAGAGCGCGAGTACATCATTGGTGGTCAGGAATCACAGCACCAGACTAACAACGGTAAAAAAATGTCGGTCTGGCAGATCCTGGGCACCCGTCAGTTCTGGGGTATCGCGCTGCCGCGTTTCCTGGCAGAACCGGCCTGGGGTACGTTTAACGCCTGGATCCCGCTGTTTATGTTCAAGGTTTACGGCTTTAACCTGAAAGAAATTGCGATGTTTGCCTGGATGCCGATGCTGTTCGCAGACCTGGGTTGCATCGTCGGCGGTTACCTGCCGCCGCTATTCCAGCGCGTCTTCGGCGTCAACCTGATTGTCTCCCGTAAAATGGTGGTGACCATGGGTGCGCTGCTGATGATTGGCCCAGGCATGATTGGTCTGTTCACCAGCCCGTATGTGGCAATTGGTCTGCTGTGCATCGGTGGTTTTGCTCACCAGTCTCTGTCCGGTGCGCTGATTACTCTCTCTTCGGACGTATTTGGTCGTAACGAAGTGGCAACGGCAAACGGTCTGACCGGTATGGCCGCGTGGATGGCAAGTACCATGTTTGCACTGGTTGTCGGTGCGCTGGCTGACACTATCGGCTTCAGCCCGCTGTTCGCCGTACTGGCGCTGTTTGACCTGATGGGCGCAGTGCTGATCTGGACAGTACTGAAAAACCAGACGGCCGAAGAGGTGGTCAGTCACTCGGTGGGCGACCCGGCCGCGCAAAGCTAGGCCACGATTTTATAACTATTTAAAGCCGCCTCAGGGCGGCTTTTTCATACCCGAAGATGGTGGGATCGCGGTAAAAGTGGTATAACAAATCTATTATTGCCTTTCTCTTCCTGGAGCTCACATATGGAAATCTCCGAGACACGACGTTTGTATCAGCAACTTGCCGCCGAGCTTAAAAGCCGAATTGAGCAAGGCGTCTATCTTGTCGGGGACAAGCTGCCCGCCGAGCGCTTTATCGCCGATGAAAAAAGCGTCAGCCGGACTGTGGTTCGTGAAGCCATCATCATGCTTGAAGTGGAAGGGTATGTGGAAGTTCGCAAAGGTTCCGGCATCCATGTGATTTCCAGTCAGGCGCGGCACACTCAGGTCCCGGATGAAAACCTTGAATTCGCCAATTACGGCCCGTTCGAACTGTTGCAGGCGCGTCAGCTTATCGAAAGTAATATCGCCGAATTCGCCGCCACGCAGGTGACGAAGCAGGACATCATGAAGTTGATGGAGATTCAGGATAACGCCCGCAAAGAGAAGTGCTTCCGCGATTCTGAATGGGATTTGCAGTTCCACGTGCAGGTCGCGCTGGCTACGCAAAACACCGCCCTGGCGGCTATTGTCGAGAAGATGTGGACACAGCGCGTGCACAACCCGTACTGGAAAAAACTGCACGACCATATTGATTTACGTACCGTCGACAACTGGTGTGACGATCACGACCAGATCCTCAAGGCCTTAATTCGTAAAGATCCCCACGCCGCTAAAGTGGCGATGTGGCAACATCTGGAAAATACCAAACAGATGTTATTTAACGAAACCAGCGATGACTTTGAATTCAACGCCGATCGCTATTTGTTTGCGGAGAACCCGGTCGTTCATCTTGATACAGCCGCAACCGGCACCAAGTAAAAAGCTTCATAAGGCGCACACTTACGCTGCGCCTGTCTCAATATTGGGTCAGTGAATAGTATAAAATGTCAGCCTGTGTAAATACCCTCGCCACCCTTTCTTCCGACAAGCAAAATCACTTCTTAGCGCTTTTCTGACTGACGTATAACCTCAGCCTTTGTTACAATTGGATGCATTTCGCTACTGTGTGAGTTAGCGCTTGCTCACAGCGTCTCTAACCAGGATTACCGCTGCACCCGGATGTGCCACGAGCGACCATAATGTATGAGAACTTATCGCCGTGCTGTTCTGTACGTAGCAGACGTGACGTAAACCGATGTACCAGGAACACCGAATGGAACTTTTAAGCCAATTACTTCACGCCCTCTGGAGCCAGGACTTTGAGACGCTGGCCCATCCCGGCATGATCGGCATGCTTTATTTTGTTTTGTTTGTCATTTTATTTCTGGAAAACGGCCTGCTCCCGGCGGCGTTTCTCCCCGGCGATAGCCTGTTGGTGCTGGTTGGTGTGTTGATTGCCAAAGGCGCGCTGGGCTATCCGCAGACCATTATTTTGCTCACTGTCGCGGCAAGCACGGGTTGCTGGCTGAGTTACATCCAGGGGCGATGGCTGGGCAATACGCGGCTGGTACAGAAATGGCTGTCGCATCTGCCGGCTCATTATCACCAACGTGCGCACCACCTGTTTCATAAACATGGGCTGTCGGCACTGTTGATTGGTCGTTTTATTGCTTTCGTTCGTACCTTGCTGCCAACGATTGCCGGGCTTTCAGGTCTCAGTAATACACGTTTCCAGTTTTTCAACTGGATGAGCGGCCTGCTGTGGGTAGTGATTCTGACCACGCTGGGCTATCTGTTGGGTAAGACACCGGTATTTCTGAAATATGAAGATGCCCTGATGTCATGCCTGATGCTGCTTCCGGTGGTGCTGCTGGTGATTGGCCTGGTTGGCTCACTGGTGGTGCTGTGGAAGAAAAAACAGAGCAATCGAGGTTAAGACCATGGAGTTGCATCGTCCTTTACTGCGCTGGTTACTGATGGGCATCGCTGCGATGGCTTTTTTCAGCGTGATGCTTTTTACCTGGACGACCCTGCAAAACCGCGAATCAACCCTTGCTATTCGCCCCCTTAGCCAGAATGTCAGCGTGCCGGATGGTTTCTCCATCTGGCATCATCTGGATGCCAACGGCATTCACTTTAAAAGCATTACACCGCAAAACGATACGTTACTGATTAAATTCGAATCCAGCGCGCAGAGCGCCGCGGCGAAAGTCGTGCTGGATCGAACCTTGCCTCACGGTTATATCATTGCCGCCCAGGATGATGATGACAACCAAACCTCCGCGTGGCTGACACGCCTGCGTAACAGCACGCATCGATTCGGCTAATCCTTCCTGGATTCTGAATCTTTTCACTCACTTTGGTGTTTATCCGTTACTTAACTATGCTTGAGTAACGGAACCAGGGTTCACTTTATGTAACTGGATGCTGGCGTAACCACCGTTTCGCTGGCCAACAACGGAAGGTTATCGATTATGAAAAACCGCATCGCACTGGCGCTGGCCCTTTTTTCTCTCAGCGCTGTCTCTCATGCTGCTACGCTTTGTCAGGAAAAAGAGCATGAGATCCAGCGGGAGATTAGCTATGCCGAAAAGCATAACAATCAAAGCCGCATTGAGGGTCTGAACAAAGCTTTGCGCGAAGTGCGCGCTAACTGCTCTGACAGCAAGCTGCGTGCCGCTCATCAGAAAAAAATCGCCGAGCAGAAAGAAGAGATTGCCGAGCGCCGCCATGACCTGGCCGAAGCAAAGCAAAAAGGCGATGCGGATAAGATAAGCAAGCGTGAACACAAGCTGAAAGAAGCCCAGCAGGAGCTGAAAGCGCTCGAGGCTCGTGACTACTGATTTAATGGAAATGACCACTCACTCACCTGGAGAGAACTATGTCGAAAGATAATGCTGACCATCTGCGCGCTGAGTTGAAATCCCTGGCGGACACCCTGGAAGAAGTGCTGGGTAATTCTGGTGAAAAATCGAAAGAAGAGCTGAGCAAGTTGCGCACCAAAGCCGAGCAGGCGCTGCGCGACAGCCGTCATCGCCTTGGGGAAACCGGCGACGCCCTCGCCCGTCAAACCCGCGAAGCGGCGGCCCGTACTGATGAGTACGTGCGCGAGAACCCGTGGGCCAGCGTCGGCATTGGTGCTGCGCTTGGCGTGATGTTAGGCGTTCTGTTGTCGCGTCGCTAAGATGGCAGATTCACGACACGCGCAGGGGCCTGGCAAAAGCGCGCTGGGGATCGGTCAGCGTATTCTGACCATCCTGGTAGAAATGGTTGAGACCCGCCTGCGGCTGGCGGTTGTTGAGCTGGAAGAAGAGAAAGCCAACTTATTCCAGCTGCTCCTGATGGTGGGGCTGACCATGCTTTTTGCCGCATTTGGCCTGATGAGTCTGATGGTGCTGATAATCTGGGCCATCGATCCGCAATATCGCCTGAACGCGATGATTGCAACCACCGTAGTGTTGTTAGTGCTGGCATTGATAAGCGGCATATCGACACTGCGAAAAGCGCGGGCATCTACGCTGCTGCGTCATACTCGTCAGGAGCTGACGAATGACCGCGCCTTGCTGGAGGATGATAAATCGTGAGCAACAAAGCGGAACGTCTGAAGCGTAAAGCGCATTTGCTCAGCGAGATCCAGCAACAGCGGCTGGATCTCACCGCAGGACGCCGTGACTGGCTCGAAGCCACAGGTGCCTATGATCGCGGCTGGAATACCCTGTTAAGCCTGCGCTCGTGGGCGCTGGTGGGCAGCAGCGCGATGGCTATCTGGTCTGTGCGCCATCCCAACATGCTGGTGCGCTGGGCCAAACGCGGCTTCGCAACCTGGAGCATGTGGCGGCTGGTCAAAACCACGCTGAATTCGCAACGCTAAAGCGTCACCTGCTTGCTTAGACGGGCAATCCTTTCGGGTTGCCCGTTTGCATTTCACTTCCCCAGTTTTTTTGAAAGATTTCGACAGTTTTCCTAGCTTACAATCTTTTCTCGCCCCGATTACTATCCTCTCCATCGACAGCAGACACGCGGCATATGCCCGTTTATGCACACATTTTACTGAATACCGCTAATGTGGTTCCCTGGAGAAAAAGATGAAAAAATTAGAAGATGTTGGTTTTCTGGTTGCCCGTATTCTGATGCCAATCCTGTTTATCGTAGCGGGCTGGGGCAAAATCACCGCGTATGCCGGAACGCAGCAATACATGGAAGCGATGGGCGTGCCGGGCTTCATGCTGCCACTGACCATCCTGCTTGAGTTTGGCGGCGGTCTGGCGATCCTCTTCGGTTTCCTGACCCGCACCACAGCGCTGTTCACCGCGGGCTTTACATTGCTGACCGCGTTTATCTTCCACCACAACTTTGCGGAAGGCGCGAACTCCATCATGTTCATGAAAAACCTGACCATCGCTGGCGGCTACCTGCTGCTGGGCATCACCGGTCCGGGCGCATTCAGCATCGACCGTGTACTGAATAAAAAATGGTAAGCGCTCTATACTGATTGAAGACACCAAAGCGAGGGGTTTTTACTCCTCGCTTTTGCTATTCAGAAGGAGAAAGCAAAAATGGGACAATTAATTGACGGCGTCTGGCACGACACCTGGTATGACACCAAATCCACCGGTGGGCGCTTTAAACGTTCAGAATCCGCGTTTCGCAACTGGCTCACTGCCGATGGCGCGCCCGGTCCTTCTGGCGAAAGCGGATTTGCCGCCGAAAAGGACAGATACCACCTTTATATTTCACTCGCCTGCCCGTGGGCGCACCGCACGCTGATCCTGCGAAAACTGAAAGGCCTGGAGCCGTTTATCCCGGTCTCCGTGGTCAACCCGCTGATGCTGGAAAACGGCTGGACATTTGCTGATGATTTCCCGGCGGCAACGGGCGATACGCTGTACCAACACGAATTTCTCTACCAGCTTTATCTGCACGCCGACCCGCACTATACCGGCCGCGTCACCGTTCCCGTGCTGTGGGACAAAAAAAATCACACCATCGTCAGTAATGAATCGGCGGAGATTATCCGCATGTTCAACACCGCCTTTGACGGGCTGGGCGCAAAAGCCGGGGATTACTACCCGTCGGAACTGCGGGCAAAAATCGATGAGCTGAATAGCTGGATCTACGACAACGTGAACAATGGCGTCTATAAAGCCGGTTTTGCCACCAGCCAGCAGGCTTACGACGAAGCCGTTACCAACGTGTTTACGTCGCTGGAGCGCCTTGAGCAGATCCTCGGCCGGCACCGTTACCTGACTGGCGATCGCCTGACCGAGGCCGATATCCGTTTATGGACGACGCTGGTACGTTTTGACCCGGTGTACGTAACGCATTTCAAATGCGATAAGCATCGCATTAGTGACTATCTCAATCTGCACGGCTTCCTGCGCGACATCTACCAGATGCCGGGAATTGCAGAAACCGTTGATTTCGCCCATATCCGCACTCACTACTACCGCAGCCACAAAACCATCAATCCGACCGGGATTATCTCCATCGGGCCGTGGCAGGATCTGGATGAGCCTCACGGGCGCGATAGCCGTTTTGCCTGATCTTTCGGGCGCGTCACAGCGCGCCCAAATAATTTCCCGCCTGATTTATCCCTTTGTAAATTTGCCGTCTATTCTTACTGTTATCGTTTAGAAAACAACGGATTGACCGTTGAGCGAGGCTGAGAATGGACTGGTATTTTAAGGTACTGCGCAATTACGCCACCTTCAAGGGGCGCGCGCATCGCCGCGAGTTCTGGATGTTCACCCTGGTCAACATCATTCTCTTCGGTGTGCTGTCTGTTATCGACAGGATCATCGTCTGGCACATCTTCGGCCTGATTTATGCGTTGCTGGTGCTGGTTCCTTCGCTGGCGGTACAGGTGCGTCGCCTGCACGACACCAATCGTAGCTGGCGCTGGCTGCTGCTGATGTTCATCCCGCTGTTTGGCTGGCTGGCATTGCTGGCGTTTTATAGCCAGCGCGGAACGCCGCAGGAGAACTGCTTTGGCGTGGAGCCGAAAACCTTCCCCTGAAGCAGAATCTTATTTACCGGCAAACAGTTTGGGAATTTCCCGCAAACACCATGATTTCCCTTCGCCCATGCTGTCGCGACGCCAGGCCATAATAATGTCCACCTGGCTGGTATATTCCGGGCTCACCACGCGCAGGAGACCGTCGGCAATATCCTGCTCGACCAGCGGGTAAGGCATGGTTGCCACCCCTAACCCCGCCAGCAATGCCTGACGTTTATCTTCAATGGTGCTCACCGTCAGCCTTGGCTGCTTATCCAGCAACTGCACCGTCAGCACCGGGCGCTCGCGGGCAGTATCAGCAACCGCCACACCGCGATATTTCACGCGCGTCACTTCCGAGAGCGGTTCCGGCTCCTGGTGAATAGGGTGCTGCGGCGCGGCGACGTAGACATTCATCACCGAATAGAGTTTGCGGGAGTTAATTTCTGAAGAAGAACGAAAATGCATATCCGGCGCGATGACAATGTCTGCCCGCCCCTGCTCGAGCCGTTCCCAGGCTCCCGCCAGCACTTCGGTAATAATCGACAATTGCGTGGTGGCCTTCGCTGCCAGCCTGTCCACCAGCGGAAACAGCGCTACCGTGGGAACCAGTGCTTCGGTGACCAGCGTCAGGTGGGTTTCCCAACCGCGCGCCAGCGCTTCGGCATCCGTCGTCAGTTTATCTGCGGCTTCCAGCAGCACGCGGCCGCGCTCCAGTAACATGCGCCCGACGTTGGTAAATTTCGTCCGGTGGCCAGAGCGGTCAAACAGCACCACATCCAGCTCTTCTTCAAGTTTTTGCATGGTGTAGCTGAGGGCAGAAGGTACGCGCCCCAGTTCATCTGCGGCGGCGGCAAAGCTGCCGCGCCGGTCTATCGCATCCATCACCCGCAGTGCTTCCAGCGTAAGCGCCCGTTCTTTGGCCATGATTGTTCTCATTCAGGAAATTTGAACATACCGGGCAGAATATCTGGCTAACAATGCAGCGTCCATCCCTTTAACATTGTTTTAAGTAAAGAGAGGTCAACAACTATGATTACTACCCGTACTGCGAAACAATGCGGACAAGCTGACTTCGGCTGGCTTCAGGCCCGCTACACTTTTTCCTTTGGACATTACTTTGACCCGAACCTGCTGGGCTATGCCTCACTGCGCGTATTAAACCAGGAAGTGCTCGCGCCAGGGGCTTCCTTCCAGCCGCGTACCTACCCGAAAGTGGATATCCTGAATCTGATTCTGGAAGGCGAAGCGGAATATCGCGACAGTGAAGGGCACCATGTTCAGGCAAAAGCGGGCGAAGCGTTGTTAATTGCTACCCAGCCAGGTATCAGCTACAGCGAGCATAATCTGAGCAAAGACAAGCCGTTAACGCGCATGCAGTTATGGCTGGATGCCTGCCCGGAGCGGGAAAACCCTTTAGTGCAGAAAATGACGATTGCCGATGCGTCCCAACAACTGTTAGCCTCGCCCGATGGCAGCGAAGGCAGCTTGCAACTGCGCCAGCAGGTGTGGCTGCATCATGTCGAGCTGGATAAAGGCGAAGAGCTGCAAATTCAAATACATGGGCCGCGAGCTTACTTGCAGTCCATTCACGGGACGGTGCATGCCGTCTCTCATTGCGAAGCGAAAGAAGCCCTTACCTGCGGTGACGGCGCTTTTATTCGTGATGAAGCTAACATAACACTGGTTGCCGACACGCCGCTGCGTGCTTTGCTGATAGATTTACCGGTGTGATGGGTCATTTTTTTATCAGGTGAAGTAAATGAGTATCCGCACAATGCATAGCCCGTTTGATCGCATAGCGAGCAACGATGTACCCGACGCGACATCTTTGTCGTTCGGATTTGAAGAGATGCTGACAGAACTGGAAGTTATTGTCGCAGAAGCCGTTATTCGTCTGGCGGAGGAAGAAGCCGCCGCCTGACCCGCCGCCCCGGTATACGCCGGGGCAATATTACTGCCCTGCGTCAAATGAAGCGACAGCCCTTTTTTGTTCGAAAACCCCCTGCATAAACCGCCGCAAGATTTCCGCCGCACCTGGCGCGGGCAGCACGCCGGCGACCAGGCTGTCGGTATCACCCCCTTCTTTTTCAATGTGTGGGCGATTAAGCCTTAACAGATCGGTGGCGATGTCCGGCGTCATTTCCGGGTGGAACTGCACAGAGACTGCACGCGGCCCGTAACGCACAATCTGGTGGGGATCGTGCACCGACGCAGCGAGCACGGTTGCGCCGATGGGTAAGCGGGTAACGGTTTGCCGGTGGGTCAGATGCGCGGGGAAGCTCTCTTTCAGATGCATAAGCAACGGATCTCTGGCGGCGGCCGGATTTAAATAGACGGTTTGGGTTCCGGCTTCGCGCCCTTTTTCGTGGTATTGCACATCGCCGCCCAGCGCCCAGGACATCAGTTGGTGGCCGTAGCATACGCCAAACAGCGGCATCGCAATCGCCATCGCATCGCGTATCCACGCCGCGGTTTTTTCGCTCCACGGCAGCCTGTCTGAAACCATTGCCCAGGAGCCGGTAATGATCGCCGCCCGGCGGGCATCCGGCGCAGGCAGCGTTTCGCCTTCAAAAACGCGAACCACTTCAACGTCATCCAGCTCGCAACCGAGCACCTGGCAAAACCAGAGTGGAATGTCGCCATGCGCCTCGCGCATAGACTCCGGGGCATTCCCCACCTGGATAATAATGATTGATTTTTGTTCCATGACGGCAACAACTCCCGTAGCGATGATGACAAAACCTGTTTTACAGGGTAGCGCGTTTCGCCAGCCGGGTGATGGGTTAATTGTTTATAAATTAGACAAGACAGACATGCGATGCAGAAACGCAAAAACCCGCCGAAGCGGGTTTTTGCCTGAAAAAGTGAAACTGACCGATAAGCCGGGTTCTGTCTTGGACAGTCATTCATCTAGGCCAGCAATCGCTCACTGGCTCAAGCAGCCTACCCGGGTTCAGTACGGGCCGTACCTTGTGAACCCCTATTTGGCCTTGCTCCGGGTGGAGTTTACCGTGCCACGAACTGTTGCCAGCCGCGCGGTGCGCTCTTACCGCACCCTTTCACCCTTACCTGATCCCGCTTGCGCGGGCCATCGGCGGTTTGCTCTCTGTTGCACTGGTCGTAGGCTTGCGCCTCCCAGGCGTTACCTGGCACCCTGCCCTATGGAGCCCGGACTTTCCTCCCCTCCGCCCGTCTCCCCCGAAGAGGACGACGACGAAGCGGCGACTGTCTGGTCAGCTTCGGCGCGCAGTATAGTGGGTTTGCACGCGCCTGTCACCCTTCCGTCAACATTCCCACCTGCAAGGTGGCGGCGATATTGCGGGACGCGCGGTAAATATTGTCAAACGCCCCGCGAAAGGCCTCTTCCAGCGTGCCGATGCTGGTCAGCACACTGAACACCGCATCGATACCATACTGATGCACTACGCCAACATCAGTGGTCAAACTGCCCGCAATGCCGATCACCGGCTTGTGGTATTTTTTGGCGACGTGCGCCACGCCGACCGGCACTTTGCCGTGAATACTCTGGCTGTCGATGCGGCCTTCGCCCGTCACCACCAGCGTGCAATCGTGAATATGCTCTTCGAGGTTCAGTGCCTGGGTGACAATCTCAATGCCGCTGCGCAACTCTGCGCCGAGAAACGCCATCAGCGCCGCGCCCATGCCACCTGCCGCACCGGATCCCGGCACGTTTTGCACATCGACATGCAGATCTTTTTTGATCACCTGCGCAAAATGGCTGAGGTTACGATCCAGTTCGACGATCATCGCTTCGGTCGCGCCTTTCTGCGGGCCAAAAATGCGCGATGCGCCTTTCTCACCCGTCAGCGGGTTAGTGACGTCGCAGGCCACGCGAATGGCGCAATTTTTCAGACGCGGATCCAACCCGGAAATATCAATATTGTTCAGGCTCATCAGATGACCGCCGCCGTAGGCGATCTCTGTGCCGTTGGCATCGGTCAGCCTGGCGCCCAACGCCTGCACCATGCCTGCGCCGCCGTCATTCGTTGCGCTACCGCCGATACCGATAATAATGTTGGTTGCCCCCTGTTCCAGCGCGTGCAGAATAAGTTCCCCGGTGCCGCGCGAAGTGGTAGTCAAAGGGTTGCGTAATTCAGGAGGGACCAGCGCCAGCCCGCTAGCCGCCGCCATTTCAATAAAGGCTGTGTTACCGTCACCAGACATTCCCCAGCAAGCGTCGACATGTTCGCCCAGCGGGCCAATAACCCTGGCGGAATGCACGGTTCCTTTCGTGGCGGCTATCATGGCTTCAACTGTACCTTCACCGCCGTCCGCGACCGGAACTGAAACGTAGTGAGCATCGGGGAAAATTTCCCGAAATCCTTTTTCTATTGCCTGCGCAACTTCTGTCGCAGACAGGCTTTCTTTGTAAGAGTCTGGGGCGATTACGATTTTCATAGTTGTGAGCCTGACCAAGCCGCGCACGTCACCCTTCAGGCCACTCGCGGCCTGAAGAGGTGGATGTCTAAAACGTCATGGGCGCGTTAACGCCCTTTCTTATTAACGAGTGACTTCGATTTTCGCCAGTTTCTCGTAGTAGCACGCCAGCGCGCTGTGGTCGGCCGTACCCAGGCCGTCAGCACGCAGCGCCTGCATCATCTCCATCACTGCGGCAGTCAGCGGCAGTTGCGCGCCCACGCCGTGAGAGGTATCCAGCGCGTTCGCCAGATCTTTGATATGCAGATCAATACGGAAACCCGGTTTGAAGTTGCGATCCATCACCATTGGCGCTTTCGCTTCCAGCACGGTGCTGCCCGCCAGACCACCACGGATCGCCTGGAATACCAGATCCGGGTTCACACCGGCTTTCGTCGCCAGCGTCAGCGCTTCAGACATGGCAGCGATATTCAGCGCCACGATCACCTGGTTTGCCAGCTTGGTCACGTTACCCGCGCCGATATCACCGGTGTGCACCACAGAACCAGCCATCGCTTTCAGCAAATCGTAATATTTATCGAATATCGCTTTGTCGCCGCCCACCATCACCGACAACGTGCCGTCGATGGCTTTCGGTTCACCGCCGCTCACCGGCGCGTCCAGCATTTCCACGCCTTTCGCTTTCAGCGCTTCGCTGATTTCACGGCTGGCCAGCGGCGCAATAGAACTCATGTCGATCAGCACCGTACCGGCTTTCGCCCCTTCGATAATGCCGCCTTCGCCCAGCGCGACTTCTTTGACGTGCGGGGAGTTTGGCAGCATGGTGATGATGACATCGCACTGCTCGGCAACGGCTTTCGCGCTGCTCGCGGTTTCAGCGCCTGCGGCAATCACTTCAGCAACCGAGTCCTGGTTACGGTCCACGACCACCAGTGAGTAACCTGCTTTAATGAGGTTTTTACTCATTGGTTTACCCATAATACCCAGGCCAATGAAACCAACTTTCATCGTCATAATTGCGTCTCTCTCTGTAATGGTGGTTTGTTTATTTTTTAAAGGTGTCGGCCAGTTTCTGCGTCGCCGAACGGAACACGCCCAAATCGCTGCCAACCGCAACCACCGTCGCGCCCCATTCGAGGTAGCGACGCGCGTCCGCTTCAACCGGTGCCAGAATACCGCTCGGTTTGTTGTGCGCTTTGGCGCGGGCAAAAATATGCTGAATGGTGCGCTGAACTTCCGGGTGCGCCGCGTTACCGATGTATCCCAGCGTTGCCGCGAGATCGCTCGGGCCAACAAACACGCCGTCTACGCCGTCGGTTGCGAGGATCGCGTCAAGATTATCGACACCCGCCTGGCTTTCGATCTGTACCAGAATGGTGATATTGGCGTTGGACTGGCGGAAGTAATCCGGCACGGTGCCAAACATATTGGCACGGTGGGAAACAGAAACACCGCGAATGCCTTCTGGCGGATAACGCGTCGCGGCTACAGCGTTCACTGCTTCTTCTTCGGTTTCGACAAACGGGATCAGGAAGTTATAGAAACCAATATCCAGCAGGCGCTTAATAACAACCGGGTCGTTGGTCGGCACGCGCACGACTGGTGCGCTAACACTGCCTTTCAGCGCCATCAATTGCGGTACAAAAGTGAGCACGTCGTTAGGGGCGTGTTCGCCATCCATAAGCAGCCAGTCAAAGCCTGCCAGGCCCAGAACTTCCGTGCTGATATGGCTACCCAGCGCAGACCAACAACCGATTTGAATCTGTTGAGCCGCCAGCGCGGCTTTGAATTTGTTTGGGAAGATATCGTTATTCATCTTTTGTACCTTAAATGAGTTGTTGCTTATTTCTTCAGTTCCATACGTTTGATATCGCCGACCACGAACAGGTAGCAGATCATCATCATCAGCGCTGAACAGCCGACGAATACCAACGCACCGTTGAAAGAATGCAACTCTTTAACCATGTATCCGATGACCAGCGGCGTCGCGATAGAAGCCACGTTACCAAATACGTTGAACACTCCACCGCACAGGCCAACAATCTCTTTTGGCGCAACGTCGGAGATAACCGGCCAACCCAGCGCACCAAACCCTTTACCGAAGAAGGCCAGCGCCATCAGCGCCACCACCAGTGGGGTGCTATCGGTGTAGTTACACAGAATGATGCTGGACGCCAGTAACATCCCCAACACAATAGGCACTTTACGCGCCACGGTCAGGGTGGAGCCACGTTTAATCAGATAATCAGAGAACAGGCCGCCCAGCACGCCACCGGCAAAACCGCACAGTGCCGGAATCGAGGCGACAAACCCCACTTTCAGAATCGACATGCCCTTTTCCTGCACCAGGTAAATAGGGAACCAGGTCAGGAAGAACCACGTAATGGTGTTCAGGAAGTATTGACCGAAGAACACGCCGAGCATCATGCGGTTGCACAGCAACTGCTTGATGTAATCCATTTTTGGACCCGCACTTTTGCCGTCGTCGGCTTTTTTGTGGTCCATATCAACAACCGCGCCGTTCTTCTCAATGTACTCCAGCTCTTCGCGGGTCATACGCGGATGATCGGTTGGGTTGTGAACAAATTTCACCCAGGCGAAGGTCAACACAAAGCCAATCACGCCCATCACAGTAAAGACATGTTCCCAGCCCCAGGCGTAGGTCAACCAGCCCAGCAACGGTGAGAACAGCGCCAACGAGAAGTACTGCGCAGAGTTAAAAATCGCTGACGCGGTACCGCGCTCTTTCGCCGGGAACCACGCCGCCACAATACGGGCGTTCGCCGGGAATGAAGGTGCTTCAGAGAAGCCCAACATAAAGCGCATAAAAAACATGGAGATCCCGGCATACGCTATCGGGAAGAAGTCGACAAAACCTTGCAGAAAGGTAAAGAGCGACCAGAAAAACAGGCTGTAGGTGTAGACTTTTTTCGATCCGAAGCGGTCGAGCAGCCAGCCGCCAGGGATTTGCATCAGCAGGTAAGCCCAGCCGAATGCGGAAAAGATGTACCCCATCGATACAGAATCAAGTTGCAGCTCTTTCGCGACATCGGTCCCGGCAATAGAAAGCGTTGCACGGTCGGCGTAGTTAACTGCGGTAACAATAAATATAATGAGCAGAATTAAATAACGGGTAGGAAACGCCCGTTTTGTTTCGACGGTTTGTTCAATAGTCATTTTTAATTTCCTCGGGCACCGCTAACTTCTAAATATAATTATTTGTGTGTGTTTTTATCTGATGAATTTAAATAGTGATACTTAATACAGATATTGGGCACTTCGATTTTATTAGCCTTCAGTATAATCAGCGACAGGAAGTCATACATTGGTGAGCTGCTCAATTTTCACATTTAATCAAAAGATTATTTTGAGCATATGCACATAAGCCTGGGCGCTGATGCACAGATCTTGCATTATGCAGCCTTGCCAGATGGGGGATGGCGATAATAAGTGATGTGGATCACATTTTAATATTTGAACTCCTGACATTCTTATTTCCAGCATACAAGATTTTTCTTTCTGATATTAATTACAGAATAAAGAATGGTTCCTCTATTTTGAGTAATGCATCGTACAGTTAGCTGGAGATTACTTAACAATGTCCGACATTGAAATAAGACAGCAATCGCCTGGGGCGTTTTATATTAAGGTTCACGACACCGATAATGTCGCGATTATCGTTAACGACAACGGCTTAAAAGCGGGCACCCGATTCCCGGACGGCCTTGAGCTGATTGAGCATATCCCGCAGGGTCATAAAGTTGCGCTGGTCGATATCCCTCAACATGGCGAAATCGTGCGTTATGGCGAAGTGATTGGCTACGCCGTGCGCAACATTCCGCGCGGAAGCTGGATTGATGAATCCCTGGTCGAGTTGCCAAAAGCGCCGCCGCTGAACACTCTTCCACTGGCGACCAAAGTCCCCGAACCGCTGCCCCCGCTGGAAGGCTACACCTTTGAAGGTTACCGCAATGCAGACGGCAGCGTCGGCACCAAAAACCTGCTCGGCCTGACCACCAGCGTACATTGCGTGGCGGGCGTGGTGGATTATGTGGTGAAGATCATCGAACGCGACCTGCTGCCGAAATACCCGAACGTCGATGGCGTGGTCGGCCTCAACCATTTATACGGCTGCGGCGTGGCGATTAACGCACCGGCGGCAGTTATTCCGATTCGTACGATCCACAACATTTCGCTGAACCCGAACTTCGGCGGTGAAGTGATGGTGATTGGTCTCGGCTGTGAAAAACTGCAACCGGAACGGCTGCTGGAAGGCACGGAAGATGTGAAAGCGATTCCGGCTGACGGTGCCAGCATTGTGCGTTTGCAGGATGAACACCACGTTGGTTTCCGTTCGATGGTGGACGATATTCTGCAAGTCGCAGAGCGTCACCTGGCGAAACTGAACCAGCGTAAACGCGAAACCTGCCCGGCCTCTGAACTGGTAGTCGGCATGCAGTGCGGCGGCAGCGATGCTTTCTCCGGCGTCACGGCCAACCCGGCGGTCGGTTACGCCTCTGACCTGCTTATTCGCTGCGGCGGCACGGTGATGTTCTCGGAAGTAACCGAAGTGCGCGATGCCATCCATCTGTTGACGCCGCGCGCCATTAATGAAGAAGTGGGTAAACGCCTGCTGGAAGAAATGGCCTGGTACGATAACTATCTGGACATGGGTAAAACCGACCGCAGCGCCAACCCCTCTCCGGGGAACAAAAAAGGCGGTCTGGCAAACGTCGTGGAAAAAGCGCTCGGCTCGATTGCAAAATCCGGCAAGAGTGCCATTTCCGAAGTGCTGTCGCCGGGCCAGCGCCCGACCAAACGCGGCCTGATTTACGCGGCAACACCGGCGAGCGACTTCGTTTGCGGCACACAGCAGGTGGCTTCCGGCATCACCGTGCAGGTGTTCACCACCGGTCGCGGTACGCCGTACGGCCTGGTCGCCGTGCCGGTGATTAAAATGGCAACGCGTACCGAGCTGGCAAATCGCTGGTACGACTTAATGGACATCAACGCGGGGACCATCGCCACCGGCGAAGAGAGCATCGAGGATGTGGGCTGGAAGCTGTTCCACTTTATTCTTGATGTCGCCAGTGGCCGTAAGAAAACCTTTTCGGATCAATGGGGGCTGCACAACCAGCTGGCGGTGTTCAACCCGGCTCCGGTGACCTGATTCATAAAAAAAGCGTAAACCTCACTTTTAAGCATGGCTTCGGCCATGCTTCTTTTTTATTGCTTCACCAGCAGCACGTCGATACCGCTTTTCTGCAATCCATGCAGGCTCTCCGCCGGGATCCCTTCGTCCGTAATGACCATATCAATACGCTGCGTATCGATAATTTTGTGCAAACTCAACCGGTTAAATTTGCTGGAATCCGTCACGACAATAATGCGCTCCGCCACTTCACACATGCGTCGGTTCAGCCGCGCCTCATCTTCGTTATGCGTACTAACGCCGCGTTCAAGATCGATGGCATCAACGCCGAGAAAAAGGATGTCGAAATGGTAGTTCTGTAGCGATTGTTCCGCCTGATCGCCATAGAAAGACTGCGACTGACGGCGCAGGTGCCCTCCGGTCATCAGCAACTCTACCCCTTCGGCATCAAGCAATGCATTCGCGACATTCATACCATTCGTCATCGCGATCACGTCCTGGTGTTGCTTCATCATGCGCGCAATTTCATACGTCGTGGTTCCCGAGTCGAGAATAACGCGGTGTCCCGGCTTGATCATTTCAGCCGCCGCAAGCGCAATCCCCCGCTTCAGCCCGGTATTTAACGCGCTTTTATCTTCCACGGAAGGTTCGGATGCCGGTGCGTTGCCGTCACAGATAAGTGCCCCGCCATAAGCGCGTACGGCAATTCCCTGTTTTTCCAGGAAGGCGAGATCGTTGCGAATTGTGACGGTGGAGACACCAAAAAAAAGAGATAAATCATTAACCTGGACGCTTCCTTGCTGGCGTAGCCGCTGGATAATCTGCTCACGCCTTTCGCTCGTACCGAGAGTGCGCTTTTCGGGTGAGGAACTGGTGCTGGCCATAAGAAATCCTTTAACTGAACTTTCGTTTCATTTCGATTTACTTATTAAACCTGACTTCGTAAGGAATGCAAGCGCGAGATGGAAAGCTGCTCGCAGAAAGTGTATGCAAGTAACTTTCGTTATGTTTGTTTTGTGAAACAGATCGGAAAAGCATTATCTTTCATTTTATTTTTACGACAACATGAATCAGGATAAAAGAAAACGAAACGAAAGAAACAAACCCGATAACGCTAAAGAGGGAGAGGAAAGTGAAACACCTTACCGCGCTGATAAAGCATCACAAAGAGGGCGACAAGAAAGGGATCTACGCCGTTTGTTCTGCCCATCCCCTGGTGCTTGAAGCCGCAATCCGATTTGCCGCCGCTCATCATCACCCGTTACTTATTGAAGCGACATCGAATCAGGTTGATCAATTCGGCGGCTATACCGGCATGACACCGGCGCAATTTCACGCTTTCGTTTGCCAGCTTGCCGATAAGCTGAGCTTCCCGCGCTCACAGTTGATTTTGGGTGGCGATCATCTTGGCCCAAATCGCTGGCAAACATTACCCGCATCCGAGGCCATGTCCCATGCTGAAGAGCTGATTAAGCATTACGTCACGGCGGGTTTCAAAAAAATCCATCTCGATTGCAGCATGTCGTGCGCCGACGATCCTACACCGCTTACCGATGAGATCGTAGCGGCACGCGCCGCAAGGCTGGCACAAGTGGCTGAAGTGGCCTGCATGGCGCAATGGGGTGAGGCCGATCTGGTCTACGTCATCGGCACTGAAGTTCCCGTCCCTGGCGGTGCCCACGAAACGCTGACCGAGCTTGCCGTTACCTCCCCCGATGCCGCGCGCGCCACGTTACAGGCGCATCGCGCCGCCTTTGAACGCCAGGGGCTAAGCAACATCTGGCCACGCATCATCGCGCTGGTAGTTCAGCCCGGTGTTGAATTCGATCACACCCATGTCGTGGATTACCAGGCACAAAAAGCCAGCGCCCTGAGCAAAATGGTGGAGGATCAGCCGACACTGGTGTTTGAAGCCCACTCCACGGATTATCAGACACCTCAGGCGCTGCGCCAGTTGGTTCACGATCACTTTGCTATTTTGAAAGTCGGCCCGGCGCTTACTTTTGCCCTGCGTGAGGCGCTGTTCGCTCTGGCGGCGATCGAAGAGGAACTGCTTCCCGCCCGCGCCTGTTCCGATCTTCGTCACGTGCTGGAAAATGTCATGCTCGACCGTCCTGAGTACTGGCAAAGCCATTATCACGGTGACAGCCACGCCCGCCGCCTGGCGCGCGACTTTAGCTATTCAGACCGCGTGCGTTATTACTGGCCGGATAGCCAGATTGATGAATCCTACGCACGACTGGTGCGTAACCTGGCCGACCAGCCCATTCCCCTTCCGCTTATCAGCCAGTACCTGCCGCTTCAGTACGCCAGAGTGCGCGAGCACAGGCTGAGCGCAACGCCTAACGCGCTGATTATTGATCACATTCAGGACGTGCTGCGTCAGTACCACGCCGCCTGTCAGGGCGTTTCGTCTGATAACAATTAAAAGGAAAACGTTATGCCAAACATCGTATTAAGCCGTATTGATGAACGCTTAATCCACGGTCAGGTAGGGGTGCAATGGGTTGGGTTTGCCGGGGCGAACCTGGTGCTGGTGGCCAACGATGAGGTTGCCGACGATCCGGTACAACAAAATCTGATGGAAATGGTGCTGGCGGAAGGGATCGCCGTGCGCTTCTGGTCGCTGCAAAAAGTGATCGACAACATCCATCGCGCCGCTGACCGGCAAAAGATCCTGCTGGTTTGTAAAACCCCCGCTGACTTTTTGACCCTGGTAAAAGGCGGCGTCCCGGTTAGCCGTATTAACGTCGGGAATATGCACTATGCCGATGGCAAAAAGCAGATCGCCAAAACTGTCTCTGTCGACGCCCGCGACATTGCAGCGTTCAATGCGTTGAAAGCCAACGGCGTGGAGTGCGTAGTGCAAGGTGTGCCGACAGAGCCCGCACTGGATATCTTCAAACTACTTTGAGGCACTCTTATGGAAATCAGCTTGCTACAGTCTATCGCGCTGGGCATTCTCGCCTTTATCGCTGGCCTGGATATGTTTAACGGCCTGACACACCTGCACCGCCCGGTGGTGCTCGGCCCGCTGGTTGGGTTCATTCTTGGCGATCTGCATACCGGCATTCTTACTGGCGGCACACTGGAGCTGGTGTGGATGGGCCTGGCTCCGCTGGCGGGCGCTCAGCCCCCGAACGTGATTATCGGTACTATCGTGGGCACCACATTTGCCATTACCACCGGTGTGAAACCTGATGTAGCCGTCGGCGTTGCAGTGCCTTTTGCCGTCGCGGTGCAGATGGGGATTACCTTCCTGTTCTCAGTGATGTCCGGCGTCATGTCGCGCTGTGACCGCATGGCGGCAAATGCCGACACCAAAGGAATCGAGCGCGTCAATTACCTGGCGATGCTGGTTCTGGGCGTGTTCTATTTTCTTTGTGCATTCCTGCCGATTTTCTTCGGCGCGGAACATGCAAAAACCGCCATTGACCTGCTCCCGGCGCGCCTTATTGACGGCCTCGGCGTAGCAGGCGGGATCATGCCCGCTATCGGTTTCGCCGTGCTGTTGAAAATAATGATGAAGAACGCTTACATCCCCTACTTCATTATTGGTTTCGTTGCCGCCGCCTGGCTGAAACTCCCGGTACTGGCGATTGCCGCCGCCGCACTGGCGATGGCCTTAATCGATCTGTTGCGTAAACCCCCGACAGAAAACATGTCGAATCCTCAGCAAAAGGAGTCTGAAGATGGCATCTAACCAAACTGTTCTGCCAGACGTGGAGAAAACCGAGCAAACTTTGCTGGCTGGCAGCAACGAAAATAGCTATGAAGACCAGACGATTGGCGCGCCGCTAACCCGGCAGGATATCAACCGCGTGGCGTGGCGTTCGATGCTGCTCCAGGCCTCGTTTAACTATGAGCGCATGCAGGCCTCCGGCTGGCTCTACGGTCTGCTGCCCGCACTGAAGAAAATTCATACCAACAAGCGTGATTTAGCACGGGCCATGAAAGGTCATATGGGCTTTTTTAATACCCACCCTTTCCTGGTGACTTTTGTCATCGGCATCATTCTGGCGATGGAGCGCTCTAAACAGGACGTTAACAGTATTCAGAGCACCAAGATTGCCGTCGGCGCACCGCTTGGCGGTATTGGCGACGCCATGTTCTGGCTTACGCTGCTACCCATTTGCGGCGGTATTGGTGCCAGCCTGGCGTTGCAGGGATCAATACTGGGCGCCGTTATCTTTCTGCTGCTGTTTAACGTAGTGCATTTCAGTCTGCGCTTTGGCCTGGCGCACTATGCTTACCGGATGGGGGTAGCCGCGATCCCCCTTATCAAAGCCAATACGAAAAAGGTCGGTCACGCGGCTTCTATTATCGGTATGACGGTGATTGGTGCGCTGGTGGCTACCTACGTGCGGTTTTCCACAACGCTTGAGGTAAAAGCGGGCGATGCGGTGGTTAAACTGCAAAGCGATGTTTTCGATAAGCTGATGCCTGCCTTTCTGCCGCTGCTATACACGCTGGGAATGTTCTGGCTGGTACGCCGGGGATGGAGCCCATTACGCCTGATAGGCGTGACGGTCGCGCTGGGTATTATTGGTAAATTTGCACACTTCCTCTGAATTAAGGAGTCACGATGCTGGGAATTATTCTTTGTGGACACGGTGGTTTCGCCAGTGGAATGGCAAGAGCAATGACGCAAATTCTGGGTAAGCAGGCGCAATTTATCGCTATCGATTTTCCAGAAACCTCAACGACCGCCTTGCTGACAGAACAACTGGAAGAGGCGGTCAACACGCTGAGTGGCAACGAGGGGCTGGTGTTTCTCACCGATCTGCTGGGCGGCACACCATTTCGTGTCGCGTCCACTCTTGCGATGCAGCAGCCGAACCGCGAAGTCATTACCGGCACCAACCTGCAACTGCTGCTGGAGATGGCACTTGAACGGGATGAATTAAGCTGTGAAGCGTTTCGCTCACAGGCGCTTGAATGCGGCCATCGCGGCCTGACAAGCCTTGCCGATGAACTGGGGCGCTGCCGCGATGAAAAACAGATCGAAGAAGGGATCTGACAGATGGCATTACGATTAACGCAATAACCTGACTACTCCCCCTTGTAGTCCTTTTTCTTGTCTGTTGTTTGGGCATGGCGCTGTTATTACGCCATGCCTTTTCTTTCGCTTTCGCGCCATTCCTTTTTCTTATGAATGAAATTTCACTTCCTTTGTTTTAACGATCACACTTTTCGATTTATTGCTATTTTTGCATTGATCTTTCATTTTGCTTTCGTTAGATTTCATTTAACGCAAAATCAATTTTAATGAAACGAAATGAAAGGTTCCCTTTCTGCTCACTTTCGTGACCGTGCATGACTAAGGAATACGCTATGAGTGAAATGCTTTCCGGGCGATCAAACACGTCAACCTGGACCGAACAAGAAATTCGTCAACAACCGGCGTGCTGGATTGCCTCGCTTGAAAATATCGATCGCCAGCGTGATGAGATTGATGCGTTTTTGCAGCCCGTTTTATCAATACAAAATCTTAAAATTATTCTTACTGGCGCAGGGACTTCCGCCTTTATTGGCGACATTGTTGGTCCCTGGCTTGCGCGCCACACCGGGAAAAACATTACCGCAGTACCGACTACCGACCTGGTCACGAATCCCATGGACTACCTCCAGGCAACGCAACCGACTCTGCTGGTGTCCTTCGGACGCTCTGGCAACAGCCCGGAAAGCGTCGCGGCCGTGGACCTGGCAGACCAACTCGTCAAACAGTGCTATCACCTCGTGATCACCTGCAACGAAGCCGGAGCGCTGTACCAGAATGCCGCGGCCAGCCGCCACGCCTGGGCTCTGTTAACACCTGCCGAAACACACGATCGTGGTTTCGCCATGACCAGCAGCATCACCACCATGATGGCAAGCTGCCTTGCTCTCTTCGCACCCGACGTCATTAGCACAACGCGTTTTCGTGATGTTGCCTCACGCTGCCAGCAAATCATCCACTCGCTCGGGGATTTCTCCGCCAGTGTATTCGGTGATTTCCCCTTCAAACGCATTGTCTATCTCGGTAGCGGTGGCTTGCAGGGAGTGGCAAGGGAGTCGGCGCTCAAAGTGCTGGAATTAACCGCTGGCAAACTGGCCGCCTTCTACGATTCCCCAGTTGGCTTTCGCCACGGCCCCAAATCGCTGATTGATAACGAAACGCTGGTTGTCGTGTTTATCTCGAGCCACCCTTACACGCGCCTGTACGATCTCGATCTGTTGGCAGAACTTCGCCGCGAGAACCAGGCACTGCGTATTGTCTCTGTCTCCGCATCGCAAGAGCACGCCATCACCGTCGGAACGCATATTACGCTGCCCCCCGCCCGCGATTTTCTGGATGTGGAGCAGGCATTTTGTTTCCTGATGTACGCACAGGTATTTGCGCTCGCCCAATCAATAAAGGCTGGGATCGCCCCGGATACCCCGTCCCAGAGCGGTACTGTTAACCGGGTGGTGCAAGGCGTCGTCATTCATCCGTGGCAGGAGGCATAATGAGCATTATCTCAACCAAATATCTTTTGCAGGACGCGCAGGCGAAAGGCTACGCCATCCCGGCGTTCAATATCCATAATGCAGAGACCATTCAGGCCATCCTTGAAGTTTGCCAGGAGATGCGTTCACCGGTGATCCTTGCCGGCACACCGGGCACTTACAAACACATCGCCATAGAAGAGATCTACGCACTGTGCGACGCCTACTCTGCCAGTTACCACATGCCTGTGGCGCTGCATCTTGATCATCACGAATCGCTGGAGGATATCCGCCGGAAGGTCAATATCGGCGTACGCAGCGCCATGATCGACGGCAGCCATCTCCCTTTCGACGAAAATGTCCGGCTGGTTAAATCCGTTGTTGATTTCTGCCATAGCCAGGATTGCAGCGTCGAAGCGGAGCTCGGACGGCTGGGTGGCGTAGAAGATGACATGGATGTTGATGAGGAAAGCGCTTTTCTGACGTCACCGCAGGATGCCCGGCGTTTTATCGACTTAACCGGCGTTGACAGCCTCGCCGTCGCCATTGGTACGGCGCACGGCCTGTATACGAAGCCGCCGAAGCTCGACTTTCAGCGGCTTGAGGCAATCCGTAACGTCGTGGATGTTCCTCTGGTTTTGCACGGTGCCAGCGATGTGCCCGACGAATTTGTCCGCCGGGCAATTGAATTAGGCATATGTAAGGTCAACGTCGCGACGGAACTGAAAATTGCGTTCGCTGCGGCGGTGAGAAAATGGTTTGACGAAAACCCTGACGGTAACGATCCGCGTTACTACATGCGGGTCGGCATGGATGCGATGAAAGAGGTTGTGAGAAGTAAGATCACGGTCTGCGGTTCTGCCGACAGGCTGGAGAAAGAAGACACTGTTCGGGCGCAATGACGGTGCTTTTAAGCAATTAATTTTGAAGCGTGGCTGGAATAAATATTAGAAAGGAACTTATCCGTAATCGTTAATGACAGGACAATAATATGAGCTCACCCAATATTTTATTAACGCGTATCGATAACCGTCTCGTCCATGGGCAGGTGGGCGTTACCTGGACGTCGGCTATCGGTGCCAATTTGCTTGTCGTCGTTGACGATGACGTCGCAAAAGACACATTGCAGCAAAAACTGATGGGCATAACAGCAGAGACCTATGGCTTTGGCATCCGCTTCTTTTCACTGGAAAAAACGATAAATATTCTCGATAAAGCTGCGCCTCATCAAAAGATTTTCCTTATCTGTCGCACGCCAGCAACGGTACGAAAATTGATTGAAGGCGGCGTGAAACTGCACGAAGTCAACGTCGGCAACATGCATTTTTCGGCGGGGAAAAAACAGATAAGCAGCAAAGTCTATGTCAATGAACAGGACCTGGACGATCTGCGTTTTATTAAACATCACGGGGCCCATATTTTTATTCAGGATGTTCCCGGCGATACAAAAACCTATATTCCCGACTGAGCTTTTTGTCGGCAAACGATGGTAAGCAACGCTCTCTGATGAGGCTGAAAAATGCATGAAATAACGCTAATACAGGGATTATCCCTGGCAGCTCTGGTTTTTATCCTCGGTATTGATTTCTGGCTGGAAGCACTATTCCTGTTCAGACCGATTATTGTTTGTACCCTGACAGGCGCGATCCTCGGGGACATTCATATCGGGTTAATAACCGGCGGCTTAACCGAACTCGCCTTTGCAGGCTTAACCCCGGCGGGCGGTGTACAACCCCCGAACCCGATTATGGCGGGCGTGATGACGACGGTCATTGCCTGGTCCACCGGTGTCGACGCCAAAACGGCAATCGGCCTGGGGCTGCCGTTTAGCCTGTTAATGCAGTACATCATTCTGTTCTTCTACTCCGCCTTCTCGTTATTTATGTCGAAAGCGGATAACTACGCCAAAACGGGCGATACCGCGGCCTTTGCACGCCTTAACTGGCTCACCACGCTGATTGTCGCCTGTTCATACGCCATTATCGCGTTTCTGTGTACCTACATGGCCCAGGGCGCAATGCAGGCGCTGGTGAAGGCCATGCCTGGCTGGCTGACACATGGCTTTGAAGTTGCGGGCGGCATTTTACCGGCGGTCGGTTTCGGCCTGCTCTTACGTGTCATGTTCAAAGCGCAATACATTCCCTACCTGATCGCCGGGTTTCTGTTCGTCTGTTATATCCAGGTCAGCAACCTGCTGCCGGTTGCCGTTTTAGGTGCCGGTTTCGCAGTTTATGAATTCTTCAATGCGCGGGCGAAAAACCAGTCTCAGCCGCAGGTAGAAGGCAACCCCAGCGATAAAGAGGATTACAGCAATGGCATCTGAAATCAGTAAGAAAGATATCACCCGTTTAGGTTTCCGTTCGTCCGTGCTGCAAGCCAGTTTTAACTATGAAAGGATGCAGGCTGGCGGTTTTACCTGGGCGATGCTGCCGCTTTTGAAAAAGATTTATAAGGACGATAAAGACGGCTTAAGCGCGGCAATGAAAGACCATCTGGAGTTTATTAACACCCACCCCAACCTGGTTGGTTTTTTGATGGGGCTGCTTATCTCAATGGAAGAGAAAGGAGAAAACCGCAGCACCATTAAGGGGCTAAAAGTTGCGTTGTTTGGCCCTATTGCGGGGATTGGCGATGCCATCTTTTGGTTCACCTTGTTACCGATTATGGCAGGTATCTGTTCATCCTTTGCCAGCCAGGGCAACCTGCTTGGCCCGATACTTTTCTTTGCGGTCTACCTGGCGATTTTCTTTTTGCGCGTAGGCTGGACCCACGTCGGTTACTCAGTGGGCGTCAAAGCCATTGATAAAGTTCGTGAAAACTCACAAATGATCGCGAGATCGGCGACGATCCTCGGGATTACCGTTATCGGGGGTCTGATTGCCTCGTATGTGCATATCAATGTGGTAACCACCTTTCCCATTGATGAAACACACAGCGTAGCGCTACAAAAAGACTTTTTTGACAAGGTATTCCCAAACATTTTGCCAATGGGTTATACGCTGCTGATGTATTACCTGCTGCGAGCGAAAAAGACTCACCCGGTGGTGCTGATTGCGGTGACATTTGTGTTGTCAATTCTTGCATCCGCGTTGGGTATTCTCTGACAGGGTCGGGGCGCGCGGTTGCTGCGCCCCGGTCATCATGCGGCTTACCCTTGCTGTTCCAGCGCGTACTTATACAGCGCATTTTTCTTCACGCCGTGGATTTCGGCGGCCAGTGCAGCAGCTTTCTTCAGAGGTAACTCGGCTTGCAGCAGTGCCAACGTACGCAGGGCGTCGGCGGGCAGTTCGTCTTCCTGGGCTTTGTGGCCTTCGACAATCAGCACCATCTCGCCTTTGCGGCGGTTTTCATCCTCTTTAACCCAGGCCAACAGCTCACCGACCGGTGCGCCCTGAATGGTTTCCCAGGTTTTGGTCAGCTCGCGGGCCAGCACAACGTAGCGGGATTCGCCCCACACCGTAACCATATCTTCCAGGCTTTCCAGCAGACGATGGGTTGATTCATAGAAAATGAGCGTGCGGCTTTCGGTTTCCAGCGCTTTTAACGTATCGCGCCGCCCTTTAGATTTGGCGGGCAGAAATCCTTCGTAACAAAAACGATCGGAGGGCAAACCGGCAGCGCTGAGTGCCGCAATTGCCGCGCAGGGGCCAGGCAGCGGGACAACGCGAATACCGGCTTCGCGGCAGATACGCACCAGGTGATAACCCGGATCGTTAATCAGTGGCGTGCCGGCATCGGAAACCAGCGCAATGTTCTGCCCTTCTTTTAGCTTCGCCACCAACGACTCTGCTTTTTGCTGCTCGTTATGGTCATGCAGCGCAAACATCCGGGCATTAATGGCAAAGTGCTGAAGCAGTAAACCGGTGTGGCGGGTATCCTCAGCGGCAATTAAATCAACGGCTTGCAACACGGTTAATGCGCGTTGAGTAATATCAGCCAAATTCCCGATGGGAGTAGGTACAATATAAAGCTGACCTTGAGAATTCTCCGCCGATTCGTGTTGTTTCATTGTTTCATCCGTATTGCCGATTTAATATTGAGCACTGCGTAAAAATTTCACTGGATACAGAATGCTACCGTCAAAATTACTACGTTCGAAAGCCACGCGCTGCCTGCCTGTGGTGCTGGCCGCCCTGCTATTTGCAGGTTGCGGCACGCAATCGACAGACCAGAGCACCTCGCATATGGAGGGTTCAGCGCAGGCTGATTCTGGCTATTACCTGCATCAAATGCAGCAAAGCACAGATGATAGCAAGACCAACTGGCAATTACTCGCCATTCGTGCACTGCTCAAAGAAGGCAAAACCCAGCAGGCAAGCGAGTTATATGGTCAGTTGCCACAGGATCTGAACGATAGTCAGCGTAAAGAATACTCGCTGCTCTCCGCCGAGATGAAACTGGCGCAACGGGATTTTGCCGGAGCACAGACGTTACTCGATAAAATCGATCCCGCCACACTTGAACAAAACCAACAGGCGCGTTACTGGCAAATCGGCATTACCGCCGCCCAGGGCAAACCGTCATTAACCCTGCTGCGCGCCCTGATTGCCCAGCAACCGCTGCTAAGCAAGCCGGAAGATCAACAGAAAAATATTGATGCCACCTGGCAAGCGCTGGCGTCCATGACGCAGGATCAGGCGAGATCGCTGGTAATCAACGCCGATGAAGTGACCTTGCAAGGCTGGCTCGATTTGCAACGTATGTGGTTTGATAACCGCAACGATCCCAACATGCTGAAAGCCGGCATTACCGACTGGCAGACCCGCTACCCGCAAAATCCGGCGGCGAAAATGTTGCCGAGCCAGCTCTCGAATCTGCAAAACTTCAAACCCGCGTCGACCAATAAAATTGCCCTGTTGCTACCGTTAAATGGCCAGGCTGCGGTGTTTGGCCGCGCGATCCAACAAGGTTTTGAAGCGGCGAAAAACGGCGCATCTCCGGTTTCCGGCCCGGCCGTCCCGCAGCAGGTGGCGCAGTCTGCATCGACGGATGTCGTCAGCCCTTCTCAGGCCAATGTTGCCGATCTGACCGACGCCCAGGCGCAGCAGAACGTTGCCGCACCGGATGCTCAACAGGTTCAGGCTCCGGACAGCCCAGCGCAGAGTGCCACGGATACCACAAACGACGCAGCTGCCACACCTTCAGAACAGGAGCCTGCACCGGCAACGACAGACCCCAACGCCACGCAACCGGCCACCACAGCCGCCACACCTGCGAACCCTGGTGCGGAACTGAAAATCTACGACACCAGCGCGCAGCCGATGGATCAGATCCTCAACCAGGTTCAGCAAGACGGAGCCAGCATCGTGGTCGGCCCGTTGCTGAAAAATCATGTTGAAGAGTTGATGCGCAGCCATACGGCGCTGAATGTGCTGGCCCTCAACCAGCCGGAGCAAATCGAAAACCGCCCGAATATCTGTTATTTCGCCCTCTCGCCGGAAGATGAAGCCCGCGATGCCGCGCGCCATATCCACGATCAGGGTCGCCATGCGCCCCTGCTGCTGGTTCCGCGCAGCGCTCTGGGCGAGCGCGTCAGCAACGCATTTGCGGATGAGTGGAAAAACCTCGGCGGCAGCGTGGTGCTGGCGCAAAAATTCGGTTCGACCGCCGAATTACGTATGGGCCTGAACGGCGGCTCTGGCATCGCCATGACCGGCAGCCCGGTAACATCCAGCCTGCCACAGCAGCAAGGCGTGACCATTGGCGGCCTGAATATTCCGGCACCGCCGACCGAGGCGCAAATCAGCGGTAGCGGCAGTATTGATGCGGTTTACATCCTGGCAACCCAGGATGAGATTGCGCTTATTAAACCGATGATCACCCTGCGTACCGGCAGCCAGAGCGGCGTGATGCTCTATGCCAGCTCGCGCAGCGCTCAGGGCGGCGCAGGCCCGGACTTCCGCCTCGAAATGGACGGTTTGCAGTTTAACGAAATTCCGATGCTGGCTGGCGCGAACCCGTCGCTGATGCAGCAGGCGCTCAGAAGCGTCAACAACGATTATTCGCTGGCGCGTCTGTATGCGATGGGCGCGGATGCCTGGTCGCTGGCGAATAATTTCTCGCAAATGCGTCAGGTGCCGGGCTTTGAGCTGAATGGCAATACCGGCGATCTGACCGCCACTCAGGACTGCGTGATCAACAGGAAGTTGTCATGGCTAAAATACCAACAGGGACAAATCGTCCCGGCGAACTAACTCGGAAACAAACTGGCGACGCGTGGGAAATGCAGGCGCGTCGCTGGCTGGAAGGCAAAGGACTGCGGTTTATCGCCGCCAATGCGCGCGAGCGCGGCGGCGAAATCGACCTGATAATGCGCCACGGCAACGCCACCGTTTTTGTCGAAGTTCGCTATCGCAAATCGGCGCGTTTTGGCGGCGCAGCGAGCAGCATTACGCTCGCCAAACAGCGCAAACTGCTGCACACCGCCCGTTTGTGGCTTGCCCGGCACAATGGGAGTTTTGATACTGTGGATTGCCGGTTTGATGTGGTAGCCTTCACCGGAAATGACGTTGAGTGGATACAAAACGCGTTTAACGACCACTCATAATTGCTGAATTATAGGGATTACCGTGCTCGAACGAATTAAAGTCTGCTTTACGGAAAGCATTCAAACCCAAATTGCGGCGGCGGAAGCGTTGCCAGATGCTATTTCCCGCGCAGCCATGACGATGGTTCACTCCCTGCTTAACGGCAACAAAATCCTCTGTTGTGGCAACGGCACTTCCGCCGCCAACGCACAGCATTTTGCTGCCAGCATGATCAACCGTTTTGAAACGGAGCGTCCCAGTTTACCCGCCATTGCACTTAATACCGATAATGTGGTCTTAACCGCGATAGCAAACGACCGCTTACATGATGAGATTTACGCCAAGCAGGTGCGCGCGCTCGGCCATAACGGCGATATCCTGCTGGCGATCTCAACGCGGGGAAACAGTCGCGATATCGTTAAAGCCGTGGAAGCGGCAGTGACGCGCGATATGTCCATCATCGCACTGACCGGCTATGACGGCGGTGAGCTGGCAGGTTTACTGGGGCCGCAGGACGTGGAAATTCGTATTCCTTCCCACCGCAGTGCACGCATCCAGGAAATGCACATGCTGACGGTGAATTGCTTATGCGATCTGATTGATAACACGCTTTTTCCTCACCAGGATGATTAAGGAGTACACATGAAGGCATTTACGCCCCTCGCAGTCCTTATTTCCGCACTGCTGCTACAGGGTTGTGTTGGCGCAGTGGTGGTCGGTTCTGCCGCCGTCGGCACGAAAGCGGCAACGGATCCACGTACCGTAGGAACCCAGGTTGATGACAGCACTCTGGAACTGCGTGTGAACAGCGCCCTGTCAAAAGATGAGCAAATTAAGAAAGAAGCGCGGGTTAACGTTACGGCGTACCAGGGGAAAGTGCTGTTGACCGGTCAGGCTCCGACGACCGATCTCTCTTCCCGGGCAAAACAGATTGCCATTGGCGTTGAAGGCGCAACCGAAGTCTTTAACGAGATCCGCCAGGGTCAGCCGATTGGCCTGGGAACCGCCTCTTCCGACACCTGGATAACCACCAAAGTCCGCTCGCAATTGCTGGGCAGCGATCAGGTGAAATCATCCAATGTGAAAGTGACCACGGAAAATGGCGAAGTGTTCCTGATGGGCCTCGTTACCCAACGTGAAGGCCAGGCGGCGGCAGATATCGCCAGCCGCGTCAGCGGGGTGAAACACGTCACTACCGCGTTCACCCTCCTCAAATAGTAAAAAAGCCCGGTTCATAACCGGGTTTTTTTATCACTGTCAAACCTTACACCAGCGCGATAAACCCGGTTAACATGCCGCACAGCGCGACCAGTCCGCCAGTCATCCACAGCGCTTTTGCCGGGAAAGACTTACGCAACATGATAAGTGACGGCAGGCTCACCGCAGGCAGCGTGATCAGCAGCGCCAGCGCAGGAGCCATACCCATGCCCGCCAGCATCATGGTTTGCACAATCGGGATTTCCGCCGCCGTTGGGATAACAAACAGGCAGCCGACAATCGCCATCGCAATCACCCACAGCACGGTGTTATCTACTGCGCCATCCGCATGCGGAAATAACCAGACGCGCGCGGCACCGAGCACCAGCACGGCAAGAATATAGACCGGGATGGTGCTCCAGAAGAGTTGCCACAGCGCCCTGCCCCAGCGCGCCATAAAGCTCCCCTGCGGTTCCGGCAACGTGATATCCACCGCGTCCGCCTGCTGCGGGCTCTCTTTCACCAGCGTCTGTACCAGCATCGCCACACCCAGCACCGTCACCAGCCCGGCGACCAGGCGGATAGCAGCGAAATGCCAGCCAAGCACAAAGCCCATAAACACCAGCGTCGCCGGGTTTAATAGCGGGTTGCCCATCCAGAACGCGAGCGCACCGCCCATCGACACACGCTGGCGACGCATACCGGCGGCAACCGGCGCGGCGCAGCATGAGCACATCATGCCCGGCAAGGAGAACAACGTACCTAATAGCGTGCCGCGAAAGCGCTGCTGACCGAGTGTGCGCAACAGCCAGTCGCGCGGGATCAGCACCTGGATAAGCGAGCCCAGCAGTACGCCAAGAACCGCCGCTTTCCAGACGGCAAGAAAATAGACCATGGCGTAGTCCAGTGCCGCCTGAAACGGGCTGGAATCGGCCTGAGCAAGAATTGATTTACCAATGCTGTGTGTCTCGGCGGCGGTAAAGGCTTTACCGTAATACGGCTGCCATTTCACGTACCAAAGACCAACGATAACAACAAGAAAGAACAGTGCGGGTTTCCACCACTGAATCGGTGTTGCCGCCTGAGGTGAAGACTGACCAGTCATAGCATTCCCCGGGGATGTTGTGGTTTTAAGCCCAGGAATAGTACGCCTGAATTCTTATTTTGCAAACGGGCTCTCTGCCGCAATCTCGCGCAACTGCGCGGATTCAATCACCTGAACACCGCGGTCGGAGGCAGAAAATGCCGAGGCCAGCAGCGCACGCGCGACATCCTGCGCAGAAATTGACTTCCAGTTGCCGGGCAGCAGGCGAAAAATCGGCGCAAGCAGGGATTCATTAACACGCTTTTTTTCCCGATCGCCCAGCAACATCGACGGGCGAACAATCGTCAGTGATGGCCACCCTTGCGCAATCAGCGCGTTTTCCATCTCCCCTTTCACCCGGTTGTAGAAAAAGGGAGAACGGGCGTTAGCTCCCATCGAACTGACCACCAGCATCTGTTTTGCACCCAACCGCTGCCCGGTTAATGCCGTATCCACCACCAGCGTATAATCCGCATGCACGAACGCTTCTTTACTGCCCGCTTCCCGCCGCGTGGTTCCCAGGCAGCAAAAAACCGTATCCACGGGATCGGTGACCAGTGCCAGCGCATCACTTAATTGCGGGTCGTGCGGGTTATCGACACCGGGAAATCCCTGTAATGGGCGGCGTGTGGGCGCGGCAATGGCGCTCACTCGCGGCTCATTAATTAACAGCCGTAATAAGTGCCCGCCCACTAAACCGGTCGCGCCGGTGATTAATACTCGTTGCATCTCGTCTCCTTTGCAGACGAATCCGCCTTGCAATGTCAGCCTTGTGAACCAGGCTTACTGTTAGTTGTGAGTTAAGTATGGATAACTCTCTTTCTGAAGCAAAAACAACGGAGGAAGTATGAGCAAGAAAATTGCGGTCTTGATCACCGACGAGTTTGAAGATTCAGAATTCACCTCTCCGGCAGAGGCGTTTCGTAAAGCCGGGCATGAGGTTATCACCATTGAGAAGCAAGCCGGGAAAACCGTTAAAGGCAAGAAAGGCGAAGCCGAAGTGCCTATTGATAAAGCCATTGATGAAGTCCGTCCGGCTGATTTTGACGCGCTGCTGCTACCGGGTGGACACTCGCCGGATTCGCTGCGCGGGGATGATCGTTTTGTGACATTCACACGCGACTTTATTAACACCGGTAAACCCGTTTTCGCTATTTGCCACGGCCCGCAGCTGTTAATCAGCGCGGATGTGATTCGCGGGCGTAAACTGACGGCGGTGAAACCGATAGTGATCGATGTGAAAAATGCCGGGGCAGAGTTCTTCGACCAGGAAGTGGTGGTCGATAAAGATCAACTGGTCACCAGCCGCACTCCCGATGATTTACCGGCATTTAACCGCGAAGCGCTGCGCTTACTCGGCGCCTGAGCCGCGACGCCAGTGAAGTTTTTTGCCAAACCCCAGCGTGTTGTCGGTGAACTTGATTTCGCTCAGGCGAATCTCCCACATCGGGGCTGACAACGCGCGAGCCACCGGAAAGCGCCGGTTGTACTGCGCCCGCAGCGCCGCGCTTTCCGCCTCTTCCAGGCGACGAATTTCGCCTGCAAACTGGATGCCGCGGATCAGCGCCACCGTTTTTGGCTGGCCGTTGACCGTGCCTGCAACATTTGCTTTCTGTCCGGTCATTTGCGCGTGACGAGTGCTCTCTTCACTCAGCACATAAAAGGCGACAGCTTGCGGATCGTAAAAATAAAAGGCGTTGGCACACCATAACTCTCCGCCCTTCGCCACACACCAGGTGACAACGTGCTGTTTCGCCAGCCAGTGGTTAATGGCCGCAAGAGTCTCCATTTTTTCTCTTCTCCGTGCTATTTTTCGTTCACCTTAACATACCGAACATCGCCATGACGCCCTGGTTTCTCTATCTCATTCGCACGCACGACAACATGCTCTACACCGGTATTACCACCGATGTACCGCGTCGTTTTACGCAACATCAAACGGGAAAAGGGGCAAAAGCGTTACGGGGGAAAGGCGCGCTGGAACTGGTCTTTGAGGCGCAAATCGGCGAAAGGTCGCTGGCACTGCGGCTGGAATATCGCATTAAGCAGCTCACCAAGCGCCAGAAAGAGCGCCTCGTCGCCGGAGATGGCTCTTTCGAAGCGCTGCGGGAAAGCCTGTTAACGCCTGCGGTTAAAGGCGATTGAAGTGATCGCTATATTCCACCTGACCGCTTACGCCGTTGAAGGCGTCGTCCGCGAGGCGATGCACTAAAAAGGCCTCTTCGCTTTGCGGCCAGCGGCAGCGTAAATCATATTTTGTGGCCTTTTCAAACCCCAGACGGCTGTAAAATGCCGGGTCGCCCAGCGTGACCGCTGCGGCATAGCCAAATTCATTGAGTGAATCCAGCCCTTCGTACACCAGCTGGCGGGCAATGCCCTGCCCGCGATACGGCTCGTCTACCGCCAGGGGTGCCAGCCCGACCCACTGTAACTCTTCACCCGCGACGGTGACGGGGCTGAAAGCAACATAACCAATCACTTGTCCTTCATCGTCGGTCGCAACACATCCCAGCGTGATCAAACCGTCTTCGCGCAGATCGTGCACCAGTGAGGCTTCGGCCTCGCCGCCAAAGCTGCGGCGCAGCAGGGCATCAATGCCGGGTGCATCAATGGGAATTTCAACTCTAATCAGCATGGCTCACCTACAGAAGGTTGTGTCGTTGCAGGCGGCGTTTGCAGGCCAGCCTCAACAAATCCCGCCAGTTGCAGCAGCATCACCCGCAGGGGTTTTGGCATCTGCTCCAGTTCAATGGCGTCCATCAGGTTTTTGACATACAGCCCAAGTTCCGTATCCCCTTCAATAACCAGCCGACGCTGGAAGAAAAGCGTATCCGGATCTTGTTTACGTGCGGCAATCATCAGCAAATCACTGGCATCGGCACTGAAACTGACATCCGCGTCGGCAGATTCACGCACGATCATCTGCCCGTCCTCAACAGAGGTATACCACGTCAGGCCAATATCTCGAACCTGAATACTTAACCAGCGGCCTTCGAGAAACTCAAGCTCTCCATCCGCCAGCGCCTGTTGGAATTGCCAACGCAGCACCTGCTCCAGCACCTGACGTTTGAGGGAAAACGGCGTGAGCTTAACCGGCACACTAAGCAACGACGGGCCAATATGAACAAGACGTGAGCGCAATTTTTCCAACACGAGCGATGACTCCCTGAAATGATAATGACTGCTATTTTGCCACAATCCAGAATCGGCATAGCGGCGCACATCAACAATTACGTAATAAATAGGCAAGGATTATTGGCAGTATCAATACGCATTTAACTGCCTCAAATCAAAAATTGTCGCCGACAGGTTAACTAGAATCCCAGTTCATTAACAATTCAGTGACCCTACGGGGTACGTCCGGGCCACAGCGCCCCTGATTGCAGGATACACTATGGAGTTGCTCTGCCCCGCCGGAAACCTTCCGGCACTGAAGGCGGCCATCGAAAACGGTGCTGATGCTGTGTATATCGGCCTGAAAGATGATACGAATGCCCGCCATTTCGCCGGACTCAACTTTACGGAGAAGAAGCTTCAGGAAGCGGTAAACTTTGTTCACCAGCATCGCCGTAAGTTGCATATCGCCATCAACACGTTTGCGCACCCCGACGGTTATCAACGCTGGGAACGTGCTGTCGATATGGCGGCGCAGATCGGTGCCGACGCCCTGATTCTGGCGGATCTGGCGATGCTGGAGTATGCCGCCGAACGTTACCCGCATATTGAGCGCCACGTTTCCGTGCAGGCTTCTGCGACCAATGAAGAAGCGATCCGCTTTTATCATCGACATTTTGACGTCGCCCGCGTGGTGTTACCGCGCGTGCTGTCGATTCATCAGGTCAAACAACTTGCCCGCGTCACGCCGGTACCGCTGGAAGTGTTCGCCTTCGGCAGCCTGTGCATCATGGCCGAAGGGCGTTGTTACCTCTCCTCTTACCTGACCGGGGAATCGCCGAATACCGTGGGAGCCTGCTCACCGGCGCGTTTTGTACGCTGGCAGCAAACCCCGCAGGGGCTGGAGTCACGCCTGAATGATGTGCTGATTGACCGTTATCAGGATGGTGAAAATGCCGGATACCCGACGCTGTGCAAAGGGCGCTATCTGGTTGACGGCGAGCGTTATCACGCGCTGGAAGAGCCCACCAGCCTGAATACGCTGGAACTGTTGCCGGAATTGCTGGCGGCAAATATCGCTTCAGTGAAAATCGAAGGACGTCAGCGCAGCCCGGCCTATGTAAGCCAGGTAGCAAAAGTGTGGCGTCAGGCAATCGATCGCTGCATGGCGTCACCGCAGGATTTTGTCCCGCAATCGGCGTGGATGGAGACCCTCGGCGCAATGTCAGAAGGCACACAAACCACCCTCGGCGCGTATCACCGCAAATGGCAGTAGGTAGAAGATGAAATATTCATTAGGGCCGGTGCTTTACTACTGGCCAAAAGAGACGCTGGAAGATTTTTACCTGCAAGCGGCAAACAGCAGCGCCGATGTGATTTATCTTGGCGAAGCGGTGTGCAGCAAGCGTCGCGCCACAAAAGTGGGCGACTGGCTGGAGATGGCGAAACAGCTTGCCGGTAGCGGCAAACAGGTGGTTATCTCCACGCTCGCGCTGGTGCAGGCTTCGTCGGAGCTTAACGAGCTTAAGCGCTATGTCGATAACGGTGACTTCCTGCTGGAAGCGAGCGATCTGGGCGTGGTGAATATATGCGCCGGGCGCAAACTGCCGTTTGTCGCCGGGCATGCACTCAATTGTTATAACGCGGTCGCCTTACGCTTGCTGCTCAAACAAGGCATGGTGCGCTGGTGCATGCCGGTGGAGCTTTCCCGCGACTGGCTGATTAATTTGCTCGATCAATGCGAAACGCTCGGTATTCGCCAGCAGTTTGAAGTGGAAGTGCTGAGCTACGGTCATCTGCCGCTGGCCTACTCTGCGCGTTGCTTTACCGCACGCTCGGAAGACCGGCCAAAAGATGAGTGCGAAACGTGCTGCATTAAATACCCGACCGGGCGCAGCGTGCTGTCGCAGGAAAACCAGCAGGTGTTTGTGCTCAACGGCATCCAGACGATGAGTGGCTATGTCTATAACCTCGGCAATGAACTGGCTTCCATGCAGGGAGTTGTCGATATTGTGCGTCTGTCACCGATGGGGACAGAGACGTTTGCCATGCTGGAGGCGTTTAAAGCTAACGAAATGGGCAATGCGCCGTTAGCGCTGGCGTCGAACAGCGACTGTAATGGCTACTGGCGCAGGCTGCCAGGCCTGGTGCTACAGCCGTAAAAAAGCTCACTTTGTTAACAAGAATTGTCACAAGTTAATGCAGTATGAAAGTTGCAGCTTTTCTGGCCTGACGCGATACATTGCGCCAGGCTGGAAGAAGACCTTCAATCTGATGACGATGCTGTAGCAAAGTGAGTATTTATGTCTGATAAAACCGTTCCGTTTTCCGTGCTTGATTTGGCACCGATCCCGCAAAACTCGAGTGCCCGCGAGGCGTTTGCCCATTCACTGGATTTGGCAAAGCTCGCCGAGAAACGCGGTTATCACCGCTTCTGGCTGGCTGAGCACCACAATATGACCGGTATTGCCAGCGCGGCGACGTCGGTGCTGATTGGCTATCTTGCCGCCAATACGCAAACCCTGCATCTCGGCTCCGGCGGCGTAATGCTACCCAACCACTCGCCGCTGGTGATTGCTGAGCAGTTCGGTACGCTGAATACGCTCTATCCGGGGCGCATCGATCTGGGTCTGGGCCGTGCGCCGGGCAGCGATCAGCGCACAATGATGGCATTACGCCGCCATATGAGCGGGGATGTCGATAACTTTCCCCGCGACGTGGCAGAGCTGGTGGACTGGTTTGATGCCCGCGATCCGAACCCGCATGTCCGCCCGGTTCCGGGCTACGGCGAAAAAATCCCGGTCTGGCTGTTAGGCTCCAGCCTGTATAGCGCGCAACTGGCCGCGCAGCTTGGCCTGCCGTTTGCGTTTGCCTCGCATTTCGCGCCGGATATGCTGTTCCAGGCGCTGCATCTCTATCGCACCAACTTCAAACCATCTGCGCGGCTGGAAAAACCGTACGCGATGGTGTGTATCAATATTGTGGCCGCCGATAGCAACCGCGATGCGGAGTTCCTGTTTACCTCTATGCAGCAGGCGTTTGTGAAACTGCGTCGTGGCGAAACCGGGCAGTTGCCGCCGCCTATTCCCAATATCGATCAGTTCTGGTCGCCATCTGAGCAGTACGGTGTGCAGCAGGCATTGAGTATGTCGCTGGTGGGAGATAAAGCGAAGGTGCGCCACGGGCTGGAGTCGATTCTGCGCGAAACAGATGCGGATGAGATTATGGTTAACGGGCAGATTTTCGATCACCAGGCGCGGCTCTACTCATTTGAGCTGGCGATGCAGGTGAAAGAGGAATTACTCGGGTAGTTTTTTGCCGGGTACGCACAGCGCCACCCGGCGATTTACTATTGATAAACCGGCAACAGATTAAAGCTGGATAACAAATGAACCACGGCGTTGCCTGCGCCAAACAGCAGGATAAGCACAATCATTGGTTTACCGCCCCAGACGCGGAACGCCGGGCTGCCAAAGCGTTTACGGGAAGCCTTCGCCAGCAGCGCCGGCACAATGGCCGCCCACACCGTCGCCGCTAAACCTGCATAACCAATGGCGTACAAAAAGCCATTCGGCCACAGCAAGCCACCAACAATCGGCGGCACAAATGTCAGCAGTGCGGTTTTAAAACGCCCCAGCGGGGAATCATCAAATTTGAACAAGTCCGCCAGATAATCAAACAGCCCCAGCGTCACACCGAGGAAAGAACTGGCAACGGCAAAGTTCGAGAAAATCACCAACAGCAGATCCAGACTGCGGCTATTCAGCACCCCGCTCAATGCCTGTACCAGCACATCAATATTGCCGCCTTTTGCTGCGATATCGATAAACGCCGGGCGCGGAATATTGCCCATCGTTACCAGCAGCCAGACCACGTACAGCCCCAACGCCAGCAGCGTGCCGTACACCAGGCAACGCGTAATGGTGCGCGGATCTTTGCCGTAGTATTTCATCAGGCTGGGGACGTTACCGTGGTAGCCAAACGAGGCCAGGCAGAATGGCAGCGTCATCAGTAAATAAGGTGTGTAAGAAGCTTCGCTTTGCGCGACGTTAAAAAGCGTCGCCGGTTGCACATGGCCGAGCAGGCTACCGAAGGTGAGAAAGAAAGTGATCACTTTCGCGCCCAGTACGATTGCCGTCATGCGGCTGACCGCGTGGGTGGAGAGCCAGACGATAAACGCGACCGCCAAAGCAAAGACGAATCCCGCCAGGCGCGGTGGCACATTCAGCGACATTTCCGCAAAGGTATGATGCAAAATCGACCCGCTCGCCGAGATGTAAGCGTAGGTCAGAATATAGAGCACAAAGGCGATAGAGACGCCATTTACCAGGTTCCAGCCTTTGCCCAGCAGATCTTTGGTGATGGTGTCGAAACTCGCGCCGCTGCGGTAGTTGAGGTTGGCTTCAAGGATCATCAACCCGGAGTGCAGCATGCAAAACCAGGTAACCAGCAGCGCCAGAAGTGACCAGAAGAACCACGCGCCGGACATGACCACCGGCAGGGAAAACATACCTGCGCCTATGATGGTGCCGCCGATAATCACCACCCCGCCGAACAGCGAAGGGGAAGCCTGAGTGGTTGTCAGTGTCGACATCTGAATAATTCTCCTGTGATGGTCCAATGCCGGAATGAAAAAACGCTGCATTGTACCAGTACAGGAGTACAAAACAGATAAAAAAAGCCCCAATCGTTTTGACTGGGGCTGTATCTATTACTTTACGTTTGCAGCGTAAGGTTTACGCGTCACGACGACGGGAAGAACCTTCTTCGCGGCGCGGGCCGCGGTTTTCACGACGCTCGCCGCTGAAACGACCTGCACCGGCTGGTGCTGCGCCATCACGACGAGGACCACGACCGCCTTCACGACGCTCACCACCGCCGAAGCTACGACGTTCGCCAGCAGGGCGATCGCCGCCACGACGTTCGTTACGCTCACGCGGCTGTGCATCGCCCAGCAACTGCATATTCATCGGTTTGTTCAGAATACGCGTGCGGGTGAAGTGTTGCAGAACGTCGCCCGGCATACCTTTCGGCAGCTCGATAGTCGAGTGAGAACCAAACAGCTTGATGTTACCAATGTAACGGCTGCTGATATCACCTTCGTTAGCGATAGCACCAACGATATGACGCACTTCAACACCGTCATCACGGCCCACTTCAATGCGGTACAGTTCCATGTCGCCAACATCACGACGTTCGCGACGCGGACGATCTTCACCACCGCGATCGGAACGAGGACCACGATCGTTACGATCGCCACGACGTTCGAAACGCTCATCGCGCTCACGGAATTCACGCTTAGGACGCATCGGCGCATCCGGCGGAACGATCAGGGTACGTTCGCCCTGGGCCATTTTCAGCAGTGCCGCGGCCAGCGTTTCGATATCCATCTCTTCTTCAGAAGAGGGCTGGATTTTCGCCAGCAGCGCGCGGTACTGATCCAGATCGCTGCTTTCCAGCTGCTGCTGAACTTTCGCGGCGAATTTTTCCAGACGACGTTTGCCCAGCAGCTCTGCGTTCGGCAGTTCAACTTCCGGAATGGTCAGCTTCATGGTGCGTTCAATGTTGCGCAGCAGACGACGCTCGCGGTTCTCAACGAACAGCAGCGCGCGGCCAGCACGACCCGCACGGCCAGTACGACCAATACGGTGAACGTAGGATTCAGAATCCATCGGGATGTCGTAGTTAACAACCAGGCTGATACGCTCAACGTCCAGGCCACGGGCCGCAACGTCGGTTGCAATCAGGATATCCAGACGACCGTCTTTCAGGCGTTCCAGCGTCTGCTCACGCAGTGCCTGGTTCATGTCACCGTTCAGCGCGGCGCTGTTGTAACCGTTGCGCTCCAGCGCTTCGGCCACTTCCAGCGTGGCGTTTTTGGTACGCACGAAGATGATCGCCGCATCAAAATCTTCCGCTTCCAGGAAGCGAACCAGCGCTTCGTTTTTGCGCATGCCGTACACAGTCCAGTAGCTCTGGCTGATGTCCGGGCGGGTCGTCACGCTGGACTGAATGCGCACTTCCTGCGGCTCTTTCATAAAGCGGCGGGTAATGCGACGAATAGCTTCCGGCATGGTGGCAGAGAACAGTGCGGTCTGATGACCTTCCGGGATCTGCGCCATGATGGTTTCTACGTCTTCGATAAAGCCCATGCGCAGCATTTCGTCGGCTTCATCCAGCACCAGACCGCTCAGTTTAGAGAGATCCAGCGTGCCGCGTTTCAGGTGATCCAGCAGGCGTCCCGGCGTACCGACGACGATCTGCGGCCCCTGGCGCAGGGCGCGTAATTGCACGTCATAACGTTGGCCGCCATACAGAGCAACCACGTTTACACCATGCATATGTTTAGAAAAATCGGTCATTGCTTCAGCTACCTGAACCGCCAGTTCGCGGGTCGGAGCGAGCACGAGGATCTGCGGCGCACGCAGGTCCGGATCGATGTTATGGAGCAGCGGAAGAGAAAACGCTGCGGTTTTACCGCTACCAGTCTGGGCCATGCCCAGCACGTCACGACCGTTCAGCAGGTGCGGAATGCACTCAGCCTGGATCGGAGATGGTTTTTCGTAACCGAGATCGTTAAGGGCTTCAAGGATAGGAGCCTTCAGGCCCAGATCTGCAAAAGTGGTTTCGAATTCAGCCATGTAGTACAAGTGCCTCTATGTCATTGGCGGCCAGTCTACATAACTCATCGTGAAAATATTTGGCAATTTTCATTGAAAAGTGTGAACCGGCTCAAAGTAGGTGTATTGACGAACAACAACGCCCTCACCAGTAAAGGTGATGGCAATCAAAAGAGATTACGGGCTGATGTTTATGTCGTCAGCTATTGCTGGTCCGATTCTGCCAGGTCATCTTGCTCCTGGCCCAAGAGCGATAATTCCAACAATGCATAACGGTGCTCAACGAAGTTGTGTACGTTGTTAGCAACCGCTAATTTGAACAGTGCCGTAGCGCTGTCCTTATCCCCCAGACTTAGGTAGTACTTACCTAAATAGAAGTTGGTTTCACTGAGATGCTCAGCGAGCGAGGTGTTATCCGTTGCGTCCGCCTTCAGGCGATCCATCAGCGTTGGTTCGCTAATGTCACCGAGGTAGAACTCGACAATATTCCATCCCCATTGTTCCTTGTCCGATTTTTCGAAGCGCTGTTTCAGTGCTTCTTTCGCCTTGTTCTCATCGAGCTTCCGCTCAACGATGTAAAGCCACAGGCTACGGAAAGGATCATTAGGATCGTCTTGATAAAACGCCAGCAGATCATCTTGCGCTAACTTATCACGACCGCCGTAATGCAATGCGATACCGCGATTTAAGTGCGCGTAGTTATAAGTTGGATCAAGCTCAAGTACAGAATCAAACGCTTCATAGGCAGCATCAAAATTGCCTGCCTGCGTTAAATAAATGCCTAAGTAATTGAATACTTCCGGCATATCGGGTCGGATTGCCAGCGCTTGTGAAAAATCATTCCGCGCTAATGCCCTCAAACCGAGACTATCATACAATACTCCGCGCTCATATAAAAGCTGTGCGCGCTCGTCATCGGATAAAGCCCGACTGGCAAGAATTTGTTCCATGCGTGCCAGAATCACTTCTTGCTGTAAAGTCGGTTGCAATGGCACCGCGAGGACTTCGCTCTTACGCCAGGCAGAGTTGCTGCATCCTGCCAGCGTTAAAGCTGTCGCAACGAAACACCAGCGCAAAAAAGGCTTCATTTCCCACTCCCGAAGACAACAATTGGATGAACGTCCTGTCCCCCGGCTGCAAACATGGCGTCCTGCCTGCGAATAAGCCCCCCGCGTGCGCGGAGGGCAAAGGCAACCTTACTCGCCCTGCTCTGCTTGCGGCGCTTCTGACGCTTCAGCAGGCTGAGTTTGTTCAGTCGCTTCTTTAATGCTTAGACGAATACGGCCCTGGCGGTCAACTTCCAGAACTTTTACCGGCACTTCCTGACCCATTTGCAGATAATCGGTCACTTTCTCAACACGCTTATCAGCGATCTGGGAAATGTGCACCAGGCCTTCTTTACCGCCACCGATGGCAACAAACGCACCAAAGTCGACGATACGGGTCACTTTACCGTTGTAGATGCGGCCCACTTCGATCTCAGCAGTGATCTCTTCGATACGGCGAATCGCGAATTTCGCTTTATCGCCGTCGGTTGCCGCGATTTTCACGGTACCGTCATCTTCGATTTCAATAGTGGTGCCGGTTTCTTCGGTCAGCGCACGAATAACGGAGCCGCCTTTACCGATAACGTCTTTGATCTTGTCCGGGTTGATCTTGATGGTGTGGATACGCGGTGCGAATTCAGAGATATCGCCGCGCGGCGCGTTAATCGCTTGCTCCATAACACCCAGAATATGCAGACGAGCGCCTTTCGCCTGGTTCAGCGCAACCTGCATGATCTCTTTGGTGATACCTTCAATTTTGATATCCATTTGCAGCGCAGAGATACCCTCGCGGGAACCCGCTACTTTGAAGTCCATATCGCCCAGGTGGTCTTCATCGCCCAGGATGTCAGAAAGAACAACGAAGTTGTCGCCTTCTTTCACCAGGCCCATCGCGATACCTGCAACAGCAGCTTTCACCGGTACGCCTGCATCCATCAGCGCCAGAGATGCGCCACAAACGGAAGCCATGGAAGAAGAACCATTTGATTCGGTGATTTCAGATACTACACGCACGGTGTACGGGAATTTATCTGCGTCCGGCATCACTGCCAGCACACCACGCTTAGCCAGACGACCATGACCGATTTCACGACGTTTCGGCGAACCTACCATCCCGGTTTCACCTACGGAGTACGGAGGGAAGTTGTAATGGAACAGGAAGCTGTCAGTGCGTTCACCCATCAGTTCGTCGATGTTCTGTGCATCACGCGCCGTACCCAGCGTCGCCGTGACCAGCGCCTGAGTTTCGCCACGGGTGAACAGTGCGGAACCGTGAGTACGCGGCAGTACACCGGTACGAACGTCCAGACCACGGATCATGTCTTTTTCACGACCATCGATGCGCGGTTCGCCAGCCAGTACGCGGCTACGAACGACGTTTTTCTCGATAGCGTGCAGGATTTCACCCAGTTCGTTAGCGTCCAGGGTTTCATCTTCAGCAACCAGCGTGGCGATGGTTTCGGATTTAATCACGTCAACCTGAGCGTAACGCTCCTGTTTGTCGGTGATGCGATAAGCATCGCTCAGACGTGATTCTGCCAGCGCAGCAACGCGCGCGTTCAGCGCTTCGTTCACTGCTTCCGGCTGCCAGTCCCAACGCGGTTTACCCGCTTCTTTCACCAGATCGTTAATGTTCTGGATAACAACTTGTTGTTGTTCGTGGCCATAGACCACTGCGCCCAGCATTTGATCTTCGCTCAGCAGCGCAGCTTCGGATTCCACCATCAGCACGGCGGCTTCAGTACCCGCAACAACCAGGTCCAGCTTACTTTCTTTCAGCTCTTCCTGCGTTGGGTTCAGCACGTACTGGTCATTGATGTAACCCACGCGAGCCGCACCAATCGGGCCATTGAACGGGATACCAGACAGAGACAGTGCAGCAGATGCACCGATCATCGCGACGATATCCGGGTTAACCTGCGGGTTAACAGAAACAACGGTCGCGATAACCTGAACTTCGTTAACGAAACCTTCCGGAAACAGCGGGCGAACCGGGCGGTCAATCAGACGCGCAATCAGCGTTTCGCCTTCGCTTGGACGGCCTTCACGACGGAAGAAACCACCCGGGATTTTACCAGCAGCGTAAGTACGCTCCTGATAGTTAACAGTCAGCGGGAAAAAGTCTTGTCCCGGTTTTGCTTTTTTCTGCCCAACAACGGTCACGAATACCGCGGTGTCATCCATGCTGACCATAACGGCAGCAGTGGCCTGACGTGCCATCATGCCGGTTTCCAGCGTGACGGTATGTTGACCATATTGGAATTTACGAACGATCGGATTCAGCAAAATTCTATCCTTTCTTAATGAACATCAGCACACCCAGGGCGTGCTGACAATTAAACCGGACCTTCTTGCATCCTCGCGACTAATGACAATCTTAACCCGCCCTCTGCGGATAAAGCCTCTCATTAGCCGCGCGAACCTCTGCAATGAAGATCATACCTGGCAACAATACATTAGTTTACTGCCGTTTACTGCCAATTGCTGCCGCCTGGTTGAAAAAAGGGGCCTTTAAGGCCCCTTCTTGAAACTCGCCAGACTTAGCGACGCAGACCCAGACGCTCGATCAGCGCGGTGTAGCGTGCAACGTCTTTACGTTTCAGGTAGTCGAGCAGTTTACGACGCTGAGAAACCATGCGCAGCAGACCACGACGGCTGTGGTGATCTTTTTTGTGCTCTGCAAAGTGACCCTGCAGGTGGTTAATCTGAGCAGTCAACAGTGCAACCTGCACTTCAGTAGAACCGCTGTCGTTAGAACCACGACCAAACTCGGAAACGATTTTTGCTTTAGCTTCAACGCTTAGAGACATTTTGAACTCCAGTGATATAAAAATGACAGGGTGCCGATCTCTAATTCAGCTCCCCCAGGTTTAACGCCGGACATGTTAAATACATAGCCCAGAGTTAAGCGGCAATATTCTACTCGTAGTCAGGACTTCCCGCAAGGTAAGCCCGTTACACTACTGGGTACTCCACGACCAGACGACGCGGCGCAACGCGGCCACCGCCATCCATTTCGCCCATGCCGATAAATTTTGCTTCATCGCCTTCCGTGACGCGTACCAGCCCCTCACCAGGCGCACCCGATGCGCGCACCGGCTGACCATTTTTGAAGTACGCCGCCGCCACAGAAGGAATATTCACCACCGGAAAATCCGATGCCGGGCTGTCCATAGGCATCAGTAACGGATCCAGTAACTGCGCCGCAGGGATCTCCTGCTGTTCAGCCTGTTCAACCAGCTCACGCAGTTGTTCAAGCGTAACCATGCGCTCAACAGGATATTTACTTACCGCCAGACGACGCAGATAAATCACATGCGCGCCGCAACCTAGCTTCTCGCCCAGATCGTCAATAATCGTGCGAATGTAAGTGCCTTTTGAGCAGTGAATTTCCAGCTCCAGTTCGTTGCCTTCGTGGCGAATAAACAGCAGTTCGTAAACGGTGATGGGCCGGGCTTCACGCGGAACGTCAATGCCCTGGCGTGCATATTCGTAGAGCTTCTTTCCCTGATATTTCAGAGCCGAATACATCGACGGCACTTGTTGCGTATCACCGCGAAAACTTTCCAGCGCAGCAGCCAGTTGCTCCGCGCTGAAGGTAACCGGACGCTCTTCAACAATTTGCCCGTCTGCATCCGAGGTATCGGTGCGCTGCCCAAGGCGGGCAATCACCCGATAGCGTTTATCGGAATCAAGCAGATACTGGGAAAACTTCGTCGCCTCGCCGAGGCAAATCGGCAGCATGCCGGTAGCCAGCGGATCCAACGCACCGGTGTGTCCGGCGCGGTTGGCGTTATAAAGGCGTTTTACTTTTTGCAGGACATCATTGCTGGACGCGCCCTGCTGTTTATCCAGCAGCAGCACGCCATGCACGTCGCGGCCGCGACGACGAGGACGACTCATCAGTCCTCCTTGCTGTCATCCGGGTTCACACGACGCTCATCATCGTGCTTCACCACGCTGGTCACCAGGTTGGACATGCGCATCCCTTCTACCAGCGAGTTGTCGTAGAAGAAAGTCAGTTCCGGCACGATACGCAAACGCATCGCTTTACCCAGCAACGAGCGGATAAAGCCGGATGCATCATGCAGCGCTTTGATGCCCGCTTTTATCGACTCTTCATCTTTGTCATTCAAAAAAGTCACAAACACTTTGGCATAAGCCAGATCGCGGGAAACTTCGACCCCGGAAACGGTGGTCATCATCCCCAGACGCGGATCTTTAATTTCACGTTGCAGGATAATCGCAATCTCTTTTTGCAGTTCCTGAGCGACGCGCTGCGGGCGACCAAATTCTTTCGCCATAATAATTCTCCAGACTAAAAAGGGGCCGTAGCCCCTTTAGATATTTTTGCCGGGTGGCGCTTCGCTTACCCGGCCTACATTGCGTAATCGCGTGGATTATTCGATGGTGCGCTGGATTTCGATAATTTCGAACACTTCGATCATATCGCCAGTACGCACGTCGTTGTAGTTCTTCACGCCGATACCACATTCCATGCCGTTACGGACTTCGTTAACGTCATCTTTGAAGCGGCGCAGGGATTCCAGCTCGCCTTCATAGATAACCACGTTGTCGCGCAGAACGCGGATTGGGTTGTGACGTTTGACAACGCCTTCGGTAACCATACAGCCTGCGATCGCACCGAATTTCGGCGATTTGAACACATCGCGAACTTCGGCCAGACCGATGATCTGCTGTTTCAGTTCCGGAGAGAGCATACCGCTCATTGCCGCTTTCACTTCGTCGATCAGGTTATAGATGACGGAGTAGTAACGCAGATCCAGACCTTCCGCTTCGATCACGCGACGCGCAGAGGCATCGGCACGAACGTTGAAGCCAACCAGAATCGCGTTGGACGCAGCGGCGAGAGTCGCGTCGGTTTCGGTGATACCACCTACGCCGGAGCCCACGATCTTCACTTTCACTTCGTCGGTAGACAGTTTCAGCAACGAGTCGGAGATCGCTTCCACAGAACCCTGAACGTCGGCCTTCAGTACGATGTTCACTTCGTGAACTTCGCCTTCGGTCATGTTGGCAAACATGTTTTCCAGTTTGGATTTCTGCTGACGCGCCAGTTTGACTTCGCGGAATTTGCCCTGGCGGTGCAGCGCCACTTCACGCGCTTTCTTCTCGTCACGTACCACGGTCGCTTCATCACCCGCCGCCGGAACACCGGACAGACCGAGGATTTCCACCGGAATGGACGGACCTGCTTCAGACACTTCGCGACCCAGCTCGTCACGCATCGCACGCACGCGGCCATATTCGAAGCCACACAGCACGATATCGCCTTTGTGCAGCGTACCTTCACGAACCAGCACGGAGGCAACCGGACCACGACCTTTATCCAGGAAGGATTCGATAACCACACCGCTCGCCATACCGTTACGCACAGCGTTCAGTTCCAGTACTTCAGCCTGCAACAAGATGGCATCCAGCAGTTCGTCAATACCGGTACCCGCTTTCGCAGAGACGTGAACGAACTGGCTTTCGCCGCCCCACTCTTCCGGAATAATGCCGTACTGAGAGAGTTCGTTCTTAACGCGATCCGGATCGGCTTCCGGCTTATCAATTTTGTTTACAGCAACCACAACCGGCACCTGCGCCGCTTTCGCGTGCTGGATAGCTTCGATGGTCTGCGGCATCACGCCGTCGTCTGCCGCCACAACCAGAACAACGATATCCGTTGCCTGAGCACCACGGGCACGCATTGCGGTAAACGCGGCGTGGCCTGGGGTATCCAGGAAGGTGATCATGCCGTTGTCGGTTTCAACGTGGTAAGCACCAATGTGCTGAGTAATGCCGCCCGCTTCGCCGGATGCCACTTTCGTTGAACGAATGTAGTCCAGCAGCGAGGTTTTACCGTGGTCAACGTGCCCCATGATGGTCACGACTGGCGCGCGCGGTTCTGCCGCAGCACCGGTATCACGGTCGCTCATTACCGCTTCTTCCAGTTCGTTTTCACGACGCAGGATGACTTTGTGGCCCATCTCTTCCGCAACCAGCTGTGCGGTTTCCTGGTCAATGACCTGGTTGATGGTTGCCATTGCGCCCAGTTTCATCATCGCTTTGATGACCTGAGAGCCTTTGACTGCCATTTTGTTAGCCAGCTCGCCAACAGTCAGGGTTTCACCGATCACAACGTCACGGTTAACGGCCTGAGCCGGTTTCTGGAAGCCCTGCTGCAAAGCAGAACCTTTACGCTGACGGCCGCCTTTACCACCGCGAACCGCTGCACGCGCTTCTTCACGGTCAGCTTTGCTTTCAGCGTGTTTGTTACCTTTCTTCGGACGCGGCGCTTTCGCAGTGCGAGTACGACCACGACCACCTTCAACTTCACGGTCGTTATCATCTTCCGCCTGACGCGCATGCTGCGAAGTGGTTACGTGATAATCGCCGGTAGTCTCTTCTTCCTCGCTGGCAGCTGCTGCTGCCCAGGTCTCTGCATTTTGTTCTGCCATACGACGAGCTTCTTCCGCTACGCGACGCGCGTTTTCTTCCAGTTTACGGCGAGCCTCTTCTTCCGCTTTGCGCTTGAGTTCTTGCGCTTCGGATTCACGACGGGCTTTTTCCGTCTGGGCTGCCCTGGTCATTTCGTCAGATTGTTGGTTGCTCACTTTGCTATTTTCCGCAGCCTCGCGTTTTGCATTCTCAGCATTTTCGCGTTTAGCCTTTTCTTCAGCTTCACGTTTCAGGCGCATTTCCGCCTCACGTTTGGCTTTTTCCCCGGCTTCGCGCTCAGCGGCTTCCTCTGCTTCACGACGGGCCTTCTCTTCCGCTTCACGCATCGCTTCTTCTTCCGCTGCAAGACGTTCAGCCTCTTGAGGATCGCGTTTTACAAAGGTGCGCTTTTTACGGACTTCGATCTGCACCGATTTACTTTTACCACCGGTGCCCTGAATGTTTAATGTGCTGCGCGTCTTGCGCTGTAACGTCAGCTTATCAGGCGAGGAACCGTGTTCACGGTTCAGGTGCGCTAATAGCGTCTGCTTTTCTTGTGCCGTCACTGAATCTTCAGCGGACTTGCGGATCCCTGCATCAGCAAATTGCTGTACCAGGCGGTCCACAGAGGTTTGAATCTCAGCGGCCAGCGTTTTTACGGTTACATCTGTCATGCTGTTCCTTCCTGCTACAGTTTATTACGCTTCGTCACCAAACCAGCAAATATTACGTGCGGCCATGATGAGCTCACCTGCTTTTTCGGCGGTTAACCCTTCAATATCGCTCAGGTCATCCACACCTTGCTCAGCGAGGTCTTCCAGCGTACAAACACCACGAGCAGCCAGTTTGAAAGCCAATGCACGATCCAGACCTTCCAGGTTAAGCAGGTCTTCAGCCGGTTCTTTATTACCAAGACTTTCTTCCTGCGCCAGCGCCAGAGTGGTCAGTGCGTTTTTCGCACGATCACGCAGGGCTTCGACGGTGTCTTCATCCAGACCATCGATTTCCAGCAGCTCTTTGATTGGCACATAGGCCAGTTCTTCCAGCGTTGAGAAACCTTCTTCAACCAGGACAGTGGCAAACTCTTCGTCAATATCCAGGTAACGAGTGAAGGTATCAATCGCTGCATGAGCCTCAGCCTGATGCTTGGACTGGAGATCTTCAACGGTCATTACGTTGAGTTCCCAGCCGCTCAGTTGAGACGCGAGGCGCACGTTCTGACCGTTACGGCCAATAGCCTGCGCCAGGTTGCCCGCTTCGACCGCGATATCCATCGTGTGTTTATCTTCATCAACCACGATAGAGGCAACGTCAGCCGGTGCCATGGCGTTGATAACGAACTGAGCCGGGTTATCATCCCACAGTACGATATCAATGCGCTCACCACCGAGCTCAGTAGAAACTGCCTGAACGCGGGCACCGCGCATACCAACGCATGCACCAACCGGGTCGATACGTTTGTCGTTGGTTTTCACCGCGATTTTGGCGCGAGAACCCGGATCGCGGGCTGCGGCTTTAATCTCGATAACTTCTTCGCCAATTTCCGGTACTTCAATGCGGAACAGTTCGACCAGCATTTCCGGCTTAGAACGCGTCACGAACAGTTGCGCGCCGCGTGCTTCAGGACGTACGGCATACAGCACACCGCGGATGCGGTCGCCCGGACGGAAGTTCTCGCGCGGCAGCATATCTTCACGCAGGATCACGGCTTCAGCGTTGTTGCCAAGGTCGAGCGTAATGTTATCGCGGTTCACTTTTTTGACCACGCCGGTGATGATTTCACCTTCATGTTCGCGGAACTGATCAACAACCATTGCGCGTTCAGCTTCGCGTACTTTCTGTACGATAACTTGCTTAGCGGTTTGTGTGGTGATGCGGTCAAACGTCACGGATTCGATCTGATCTTCAACGTAATCGTCAAGATTCAGGCTTTCATCTTCATAACGTGCCGCTTCGAGAGTGATTTCGCGCGTCGGTTGAGTAACTTCTTCGACAATAAGCCAACGACGGAAAGTGTCAAAATCACCGCTTTTACGATCGATGCTTACACGCACATCAATCTCTTGTTCGTATTTTTTCTTGGTTGCTGTAGCCAGAGCACTTTCCAGCGCTTCAAAGATTTTTTCACGCGGAAGCGACTTTTCGTTAGAAACAGCTTCAACAACAGCCAAAATTTCTTTGTTCATTGGGGGCCTTTCACCTCAATCCAGACTGTTAAAAGTGGGGGACCAGGTTCGCTTTTTGAATATTACTCAATGCGAACACTTCATCTTTACCTTCGACCGTAACGGTGATCATCTCGCCATCGACATCTTTAATGATGCCCTGCCATTTACGACGGTTCTGAACCGCCATACGCAGCACCAGCGAGACTTCGTCGCCCTTAAAGCGCGCATAATGCTCAGCCGTAAACAAAGGACGCTCGAGACCTGGTGAGGAAACTTCCAGGTTGTAAGCAACAGTAATCGGATCTTCAACATCCAGTACCGCGCTTACCTGGTGGCTGACATCAGCGCAATCATCAACATTGATGCCATCTTCACTATCAATATAGATGCGCAGCGTAGATGTGCGACCACGCACAAATTCGATACCGACCAGTTCGTAGCCCAGTGCTTCAACCGGTGCCGTAATCATCTCTGTTAATTTTTGCTCTAATGTGGACAAGTCCACCCCCAAGACATAAAAAAAGGGCGTATAGCCCAGTTATTTCGTACTCAGATAACAAAAAACCCCGATAAATCGGGGCTTTAAATAACTGAACCCTATAGCCGCAAATGCGACCTGGAGAACCTTCCGTGAGTATTTTTTTCAAATCCAGCTACGAAGGCGTTAAGTCTTCACAGTATATTTGAAAAAGAACACTAAGGGAAAGCCTTCCGTGAGTATTTTTTTCAAATCCAGCTACGAAGGCGTTAAGTCTTCACAGTATATTTGAAAAAGAACACTAAGGGAAAGTGGTTGCGGGGGCCGGATTTGAACCGACGACCTTCGGGTTATGAGCCCGACGAGCTACCAGGCTGCTCCACCCCGCGCCTGAAACGTGGCAAATTCTACTCGATTGAGCGTGAATTTGCAAATAATGCTGGGATTTGGTACCGAAGACGGGACGTAAAACCGGCCTGTAGTATATTGATAAACTTAACTATCTGTCAACCGCCCAAATTTACCATGCCGTGCGCCGCGGCTTGTGCATATTCTTAAGCGCGTTTTTAAGTTGGCGAACCTGAGCGCCCTTCACTATCGCGATGAAAATTGCACTCTTCTCTTCCGGTCTTTGTCAAAAGATGATTAAATGAAAACTCATTTATTTTGCATAATCATTCACTCGTTAATTCGAACGAATGCACAAATTTCATGGCGTGGCTATTAAGTCTCTCACCATCGGTCTATCAAGCAGGGATTTTTTTATGACAACGATTCTCAAGCATCTTCCCACAGGTCAACGTATTGGTATCGCTTTCTCCGGCGGTCTGGACACCAGCGCAGCGCTGTTGTGGATGCGCCAGAAAGGCGCGGTTCCGTATGCATATACTGCAAACCTGGGCCAGCCTGATGAGGATGACTATGAGGCAATCCCTCGTCGCGCGAAAGAATACGGTGCGGAAAATGCGCGCCTGATCGACTGCCGCAAACAGTTGGTCTCTGAAGGCATTGCCGCCATTCAGTGTGGCGCTTTCCACAATACTACCGGCGGTTTGACCTACTTTAATACCACCCCGCTGGGCCGCGCGGTGACAGGCACCATGCTGGTTGCAGCGATGAAAGAAGATGGCGTGAATATCTGGGGTGACGGCAGCACCTATAAAGGTAACGATATTGAGCGTTTCTACCGTTACGGTCTGCTGACTAATGCTGAACTGAAAATCTACAAACCCTGGCTTGATACCGACTTTATTGATGAGCTGGGTGGCCGTCAGGAAATGTCTGAATTTATGACCGCATCTGGTTTCGATTATAAGATGTCGGCAGAAAAAGCGTACTCAACCGATTCCAATATGTTGGGGGCAACGCACGAAGCGAAAGATCTCGAATTCCTCAATTCAAGTGTGAAAATCGTTAATCCGATCATGGGTGTTAAGTTCTGGGATGAGAGCGTTAAAATCCAGGCGGAAGAAGTAACCGTACGGTTTGAACGTGGTCACCCGGTCGCGCTGAATGGAAAAACCTTTGCCGATGACGTGGAGTTGATGCTGGAAGCCAACCGCATCGGCGGCCGTCATGGCCTGGGGATGAGCGATCAGATTGAAAACCGTATTATCGAAGCAAAAAGCCGTGGCATTTACGAAGCTCCGGGGATGGCGCTATTGCACATCGCTTACGAGCGTTTGTTAACCGGTATTCATAACGAAGATACCATCGAGCAATACCATGCTCATGGTCGTCAGTTGGGGCGTCTGCTGTATCAGGGCCGCTGGTTTGATCCGCAAGCACTGATGCTGCGCGATTCTCTGCAACGCTGGGTAGCAAGTGCAATCACCGGTGAAGTCACGCTGGAGCTGCGCCGTGGTAATGACTATTCGATTCTGAACACGGTTTCTGACAATCTGACTTACCAGGCAGAGCGCCTGACCATGGAAAAAGGTGATTCCGTGTTTTCGCCAGATGACCGTATTGGTCAGTTGACCATGCGTAATCTGGATATTACCGATACGCGCGAGAAACTGATCAATTATGTGCAAACGGGTTTGCTGACTACGACTTCGGGTAACGGCCTGCCGCAGGTTGAAAACCTGGAGCACAGCGACAAGAAGTAATCGCTGCGACAGAAATACAAAAAGCGCCTTGGGGCGCTTTTTTAATGGCGACTGAAAATGTACAGACGAAAAAAAAGACATCTTGCGATGTCTTTCTTTCGGAATGTTGGTACCGAGGACGGGACTTGAACCCGTAAGCCCAATCGGGCACTACCACCTCAAGGTAGCGTGTCTACCAATTCCACCACCTCGGCACGACTTACTTAGTGCGGGATATCGCTGGTCGGCTGCGCCGGCGCTACAGGCTGAGTTTGCTCAGTCTTTGCCGGTGCGCTCAGATTTTCCCACTCGCTTCCTTTATTGGTTTTGTTGCTGTTAATGTTGCCCAGCACAAGGCTAATAATAAAGAACAGAGTTGCCAGCACAGCAGTTGCACGAGTCATGAAGTTACCAGAACCACTTGAACCGAACAGCGTACCGGACGCGCCAGCGCCAAAGGAGGCTCCCATGTCAGCGCCTTTACCTTGTTGCAGCATAATCAGGGCTACGAGAGCCAGTGCCACAATAAGGAAAACTACTAAAAGAGCTTCGTACATAATCAACCTGTTCCTTGCGGGGTTGCCGCAGCCAATGCTTCAAACCAATAAAAGTGGGAGGTTTCTTGCTTTCCCACTGAAGCGGGTGTGAATACTAACCAAAGCGAATGACCTTCGCAAGGGCAATTTCAGTGCATTTTATCAAGTGCGGAAAAAAACAGCAAAACTGCGAACCTTCGCTAATTAAGAGGCAGCAATAGCTGCCTTTTTAGTCACTTATCACGCAATTATACGGCTTTCACCGCATCAGCAATGCGATGCGCCAGCGCAGTCACTTGTGCCTCGTCTTCGCCTTCAACCATCACGCGAATTAACGGCTCAGTACCGGACTTACGCAACAGTACGCGCCCGCGATTGCCCAGCGTGGCTTCGACGTCCGCCATTACGGCTTTTACCGTCTCATCTTCGAGCGGATCGCCCTTCCCTGCTGTAAAGCGCACATTAACCAGCACCTGCGGGAACATTTTCATACCGCTGCACAGATCGTGCAAAGACATATGGTTACGCACCATCGCCGCGACAACCTGTAAACCAGCAACAATGCCATCGCCGGTGGTGGTTTTATCCAGCAGAATCACATGACCGGAATTTTCCGCACCGATGCGCCAGCCTTTTTCCTGCATTTTTTCCAGTACGTAGCGGTCACCCACTTTCGCCCGGGCAAAAGGAATACCCAGTTGCTTCAGCGCCAGCTCCAGGCCCATATTGCTCATTAGCGTTCCTACCGCACCGCCGCGCAATTGCCCCTGGCGCAAACCTTCACGCGCAATGATATACATGATCTGATCGCCATCAACTTTGTTACCTTCATGGTCAACCATGATGACGCGGTCACCATCGCCGTCAAAGGCAATACCCAGGTCCGCTTTCTCCGCTTGCACACGTTGTTGCAGCGCGTTGACATCTGTCGCACCGCATTTTTCGTTGATGTTTACGCCATCTGGCTCGCAGCCCATCGCAATCACTTTTGCACCCAGCTCGCGGAAAACGTTCGGTGCAATATGGTAGGTCGCGCCATTGGCACAATCGACAACGACTCTCAGGCCATTAAGGCTGAGTTCATTAGGGAAAGTAGCTTTGCAAAATTCAATGTAACGGCCTGCGGCGTCGACAATGCGGCTGGCTTTGCCAAGCTCGGCGGAATCCACGCAGGTCAGCTCTTTTTCCATCTCCGCTTCAATTGCTTCTTCAACCGCGTCCGGCAGTTTGGTGCCATCGATAGAGAAGAATTTGATGCCGTTGTCATAGAAAGGGTTATGCGACGCGGAAATGACAATGCCAGCTTCCGCGCGGAATGTGCGGGTCAGGTAGGCCACCGCTGGCGTAGGCATTGGTCCGGTAAATGAGGCAGAAAGCCCGGCGGCTGCCAGCCCCGCTTCGAGAGCCGATTCCAGCATATAACCAGAAATACGGGTATCTTTGCCAATGATAATTTTACGTGAGCCGTGGCGCGCGAGAACTTTCCCTGCGGCCCAGCCCAGTTTCAGTACGAAATCAGGGGTGATTGGTGCGTCGCCAACGCGGCCACGAATGCCATCAGTGCCAAAATATTTACGATTACTCATAGCGTTTATTTTCCTTCGCTGACAGTGTGGCTTCCACCACCCGCATAGCTTCAACCGTTTCTTTTACATCGTGAACACGAATAATCTGCGCGCCCTGCATCCCGGCAATAACCGCACACGCCAGGCTGCCGCTTAAACGCTCGGAAGGACCGACGTTTAACAACTGGCCGACCATCGACTTACGGGACATTCCGACTAACAGCGGTAAGCCGAAATGGTGAAATTCTGATAACCGGGCAAGCAGCGCATAATTGTGGGAGAGATTCTTACCGAAACCGAATCCCGGGTCGAGCAACAATTTCTCTTTTGCGATACCGGCACGTTCGCAACGCGCAATATTCTCGACAAAGAATTGGTTCACGTCGGCAAAAACATCGTCATATTTCGGCGCTTCCTGCATGGTTTTCGGCTGCCCTTGCATGTGCATCAGACAGACCGGCAGCCCCGTTTGTGCTGCGGCTTCCAGCGCGCCGGGTTCTGTCAGAGAGCGAATGTCATTGATGATATGTGCACCTGCATGTGCGGCAGCGCGAATCACTTCTGGCTTAGAGGTGTCTACGGAAATCCAGACCTCGAAACGCTGCGCAATCGCTTCTACCACCGGAATAACCCGTTCAAGCTCCTCTTCCACGCTGACTTCAGCCGCGCCGGGACGGGTGGATTCTCCCCCGATATCCACAATTGTCGCGCCCGCGTTAATCATTAGATTTGCGTGTTTGACCGCCTCAATCAGTGTGTTATGCGCGCCGCCATCGGAAAAAGAGTCCGGCGTAACGTTGAGGATCCCCATGACGTGAGGATGAGACAGCTCAAGCGTGGAGCCCTGGGCATGAAGTTTCATGACTAAAGTCCCTGAAAGTATTGCGATTATACGATAAAGAAAAACCCCGGAGCACGCCCCGGGGTTTTCGTTAAAAACAGTTCATCAACAGCCGAGAACTTACTTGTCGCCCAACTGTTCTGACATGGTGTTGCCCGGGTTCGGCGTACGCGGTTCATCAACCGGACGCGGCGCGCGCGGGGTACCGTTGTTGTCAGAGTTGTTCGTACCCGGATCTTCCCAGCCAGCCGGCGGACGAACATCACGACGGGACATCAGGTCATCAATCTGCGGTGCATCGATGGTCTCATATTTCATCAGAGCATCTTTCATGGCATGCAGAATGTCCATGTTGTCGTTCAGGATCTGACGTGCGCGATTGTAGTTACGTTCAATCAGCGCTTTCACTTCCTGGTCGATGATACGAGCCGTCTCATCGGACATATGTTTCGCTTTCGCTACCGAGCGACCGAGGAACACTTCTCCCTCTTCTTCGGCATACAGAAGCGGACCGAGTTTGTCAGAGAAACCCCACTGCGTGACCATGTTGCGCGCCAGGTTTGTCGCAACTTTGATGTCGTTCGACGCACCGGTGGAGACATGTTCCACACCGTAGATAATCTCTTCTGCCAGGCGACCGCCGTACAGAGTTGAAATCTGGCTTTCCAGTTTCTGACGGCTGGCGCTGATTGCATCACCTTCCGGCAGGAAGAACGTCACACCCAGCGCACGGCCGCGCGGAATAATCGTGACTTTATGCACCGGATCGTGTTCAGGAACCAGACGTCCAATAATTGCATGGCCTGCTTCGTGGTACGCGGTAGACTCTTTCTGCGCTTCCGTCATCACCATGGAGCGACGTTCCGCACCCATCATGATTTTGTCTTTCGCTTTTTCGAACTCAACCATCGAAACAACACGTTTGTTACCACGAGCGGCAAACAGCGCAGCTTCGTTGACCAGGTTCGCCAGATCGGCACCGGAGAAGCCCGGGGTACCACGCGCAATAATTGCGGCGTCGATATCCGGTGACAGCGGTACACGGCGCATATGGACTTTCAGGATCTGCTCACGACCACGGACATCCGGCAGACCAACAACGACCTGGCGGTCAAAGCGGCCCGGACGCAGCAGCGCAGGGTCCAGAACATCCGGACGGTTGGTTGCAGCGATAACGATAATACCTTCGTTACCTTCGAAACCGTCCATTTCAACCAGCATCTGGTTCAGCGTCTGTTCACGTTCATCGTGACCGCCACCCAGACCAGCGCCACGCTGGCGACCTACGGCGTCGATTTCATCAATGAAGATAATGCACGGCGCGGCTTTCTTGGCCTGTTCGAACATGTCACGGACACGAGATGCACCAACACCGACAAACATTTCAACAAAGTCAGAACCGGAAATCGTGAAGAACGGCACTTTCGCTTCACCGGCGATAGCTTTCGCCAGCAGCGTTTTACCGGTACCCGGAGGGCCGACCATCAGGACGCCTTTCGGGATTTTACCGCCCAGTTTCTGGAAACGGCTCGGCTCACGCAGATATTCAACCAGCTCGGCAACTTCTTCTTTTGCTTCGTCGCAGCCCGCAACATCAGCAAAAGTGGTTTTGATCTGGTCTTCCGTAAGCATACGCGCCTTGCTCTTGCCGAACGACATGGCACCTTTGCCACCGCCGCCCTGCATCTGGCGCATGAAGAAAATCCATACCCCTATCAGCAACAGCATCGGGAACCAGGAAATGAAGATGTTAGCCAGCAGGCTCGGCTCTTCAGGCGGTTCACCCACAACCTTGACGTTTTTGGTCAGCAGGTTGTCGAGCAGTTTAGGATCGTTGACCGGGATGTAAGTCGTGTAACGGTTACTATCTTTCTTGGTAACGTTGATCTCACGTCCGTTGATACGCGCTTCGCGAACCTGGTCCTGATTGACCTCTTGCAGGAAGGTAGAATAATCCACCTTGCGGCCATTAGACTCGCTGGGCCCAAAGCTCTGGAATACTGACATCAGCACGACGGCAATGACCAGCCAGAGTATTAGGTTTTTCGCCATGTCACTCAAGGGATTAACCTCATATTACAACTGTGTTAAAAACAGCGTCAGGATACAACATATCCCGTTTCATTCAAACCAAAGGCCGAAATCCACGGGGTATCATTTTCGCCCGGTCGCTACAATATACACTTCGCGCGAACGAGCACGCGAAGAGTCCGGTTTACGCACTTTAACCTTCGTAAACAGGGAGCGAATTTCCGTGAGATACTCATCGAAACCTTCGCCCTGGAACACCTTCACTAAAAAATTACCGCCTGGAGCCAACACATCGCGGCACATTTCCAGCGCCAGTTCCACAAGATACATGGAACGGGGAATATCGACAGCTGGGGTTCCGCTCATGTTGGGTGCCATATCTGACATGACAACCTGAACTTTACTGTCACCTACGCGATCCAGTAAGGCTTTCAGTACTAATTCATCACGAAAATCGCCCTGAAGGAAGTCCACCCCAACGATTGGATCCATCGGTAAAAGATCGCACGCGATAATACGACCATTACCACCGATTTGTGTGACCGCGTATTGCGACCATCCACCAGGTGCAGCACCCAGGTCAACAACCGTCATACCCGGCTTAAAAAGCTTGTCACTTTGCTGTATTTCATCAAGTTTAAACCAGGCTCGCGAACGCAACCCTTTTTTCTGCGCCTGTTGAACATATTTATCGCTAAAGTGTTCCTGAAGCCAACGGCTTGAGCTGGCAGAACGCTTTTTACCTGTCATTTAACTTTCCACCTTGGTTCATCGTCGACATCGATAAATTTTCGACGTGCAATTTGGCGATACAGAGGAGATGGCGGTAGAATGACCCGTTTTCAATCCCAACGTAAGCAAAATATACGATGAATCTGAGTACTAAACAAAAACAGCACCTGAAAGGTCTGGCACATCCGCTCAAGCCGGTAGTTATGCTTGGCAATAATGGTTTGACCGAAGGGGTACTGGCCGAGATTGAACAAGCGCTAGAGCACCATGAACTTATCAAGGTGAAGATTGCCTCTGAAGACAGAGAAACTAAATCCTTGATCGTGGAAGCTATCGTTCGCGAAACCGGTGCCAGTAACGTACAGGTCATCGGTAAAACGCTGGTGCTTTATCGCCCAACCGCAGAGCGTAAAATTTCGCTGCCACGCTAAGGATATCCTGAGTTGAACACAAAATCTGTGTAAAACGCGGGGTTTCCACCAGCAGACGTGCAAAATGCCACGCTCCCGGAGTTCATAAAAGGCCGCAATGCGGCCTTTTTCTTTTCTTTACAATCCGTCAACAATTCGAGCTAACGGCGCAATCAAAGATATTCCACTTTGATAATTTCGTATTCGACTTCGCCGCCGGGAGTGCGAATGACAACAACGTCATCCTGCTCTTTACCCACCAGGCCACGCGCGATTGGCGAATTTACCGAGATAAGATTTTGCTTAAAATCGGCTTCGTCATCACCAACGATACGGTAGGTTTGCTCTTCGTCATTATCCAGGTTCAACACAGTGACTGTGGAACCAAAAATGACGCGGCCGTTTTTCGGCATTTTTGAAATATCGATAACCTGCGCATTGGACAGCTTAGCTTCGATATCTTTGATGCGACCTTCACAGAAACCCTGCTGCTCACGCGCCGCATGATATTCAGCGTTTTCTTTAAGATCGCCATGCTCGCGGGCTTCCGCAATAGCGGCGATGATTTCAGGGCGACGAACGGTTTTCAAAAACTCCAGTTCTTCGCGCAACTTTTCGGCACCACGTAAGGTCATCGGAATAGCTTGCATTTGTTATACCTCTTAAACATTCCTGTAAGGAGCAATTCCCCGCCCCGTCTGCTCTACCTCCCTGCATTCAGGCGTAAACAGCCGGGCAGGAGCAAAAGAAAACTGACCCGGGGACAAAGCCCCAGGCCAGCAGCATTTTTTCAATTTGATATGCATTTTACCCGGAAGTTCACTGTGGGTCATCGTTTACTTTCCGGGTCGATGCGCCGTAGTATGACGGCTTGTTTCCAGCTTGTTAGCGCGAGATTATGCGATTTCCCAGCTTTATCATCGGATTGACCACAAGTATAGCCCTGAATGTTCAGGCCGCGAATGTCGAAGAGTACATCAACCAGCTTCCCGACGGAGCCAACTTAGCCCTGATGGTGCAGAAGGTGGGAGCCCAGGCACCCGAGGTGGATTATCACGGTAAACAGATGGCGCTGCCTGCAAGTACGCAAAAAGTGATCACCGCGCTGGCGGCACTGTTGCAGCTCGGGCCGGACTTTCGCTTTACAACCACGCTGGAAAGCAAAGGTTCTGTTGACGGCGGTACCCTCAAAGGCGATTTAATTGCCCGCTTTGGCGGCGATCCGACATTAAAACGTCAGGATATTCGCAATATGGTTGCCGCGCTGAAAAAGTCAGGCGTGCAAAAAATCGACGGTAATGTGCTGATTGATACGTCCATTTTCGCCAGCCATGACAAAGCGCCAGGCTGGCCGTGGAACGATATGACACAGTGCTTTAGCGCGCCGCCAGCTGCCGCCATTGTCGATCGCAACTGTTTCTCTGTTTCCCTCTACAGCGCACCAAAAGCAGGCGATTTAGCCTATATTCGCGTGGCGTCTTACTACCCGGTCAATATGTTCAGCCAGGTGCGCACGCTGGCACGTGGCTCCTCCGAAGCGCAATATTGCGAGCTGGATGTTGTCCCGGGCGATCTCAACCGTTTTACGCTGACAGGGTGCTTGCCGCAGCGTGCGGATCCTCTGCCGCTGGCCTTCGCGGTTCAGGACGGGGCCAGTTATGCCGGTGCAATCCTCAAAGATGAGCTAAAAGACGCGGGTATCGCTTATACCGGCACACTGCTGCGTCAGACGTTAGAAAATCAGCCGGGTACGATTATCGCTACTAAGCAATCTGCCCCGTTGCACGATCTGCTGAAACAAATGCTGAAAAAATCGGACAACATGATTGCGGATACCGTGTTTCGCATGATTGGTCATGCGCGCTTTGGCGTACCGGGGACCTGGCGGGCAGGATCCGATGCTGTGCGCCAGATCCTGCGCCAACAGGCGGGTGTTGACCTCGGCAACACCATCATCGCTGATGGCTCCGGTCTTTCACGCCATAATCTGCTGGCGCCCGCAACGATGATGCAGGTGCTGCAATACATCGCCCTGCATGATACTGAACTCAATTTTATCTCGATGCTGCCCCTGGCGGGCTATGATGGTTCGTTGCAGTATCGCGCAGGTTTACATGAGGCAGGCGTGGACGGCAAAGTGTCGGCGAAAACCGGCTCGTTGCAGGGGGTTTATAACCTGGCCGGGTTTATCACCACTGCCAGCGGTCAACGGATGGCTTTTGTGCAATATCTTTCAGGTTACGCCGTGGAACCGGCGGATCAGCGTAATCGCCGCATTCCGCTGGTGCGTTTTGAGAGCCGGTTGTACAAAGATATTTATCAAAACAACTAATAAAAAATGCCGGGGAGCAAGTTGGCTGGCCCGGCATTTTTTGACTTGAATTTCCCCGGCAGAGCGGGGAAACGCAGGAATTAACGTTTATAGATGAATTCAACGCCTTCTTCGTCGTCTTCGTCCCAGTCGTCATCCCACTCTTCGTCGTCCTCAGCATCCTCTTCGGTGCCTTCGAGTTGCTGGCGATGATAATCATCCCACATAAACTCGACTTTCTCTGGCTGCTGCTCTTCCTGCGCCTGTGTAACAGGGTTTTCGATGATAAAGGTCATCACATCCCAACACAGGTCTTTAACGCCCTGCTGGCTGGCTGCGGAGATCAAGTAGAACTTATCTTCCCAGCCCAGCGCGTCGGCAATCGCTTTCGCTTTGGCTTCTGCTTCGGCTTTGTCCATCAAGTCAATCTTGTTGAACACTAACCAACGCGGCTTAGCCGCCAGCTTCTCGCTATATTTCTCCAGCTCGCCGACAATAATGCGGGCGTTTTCAGCCGGATCGGAACCGTCAATCGGATCGAGATCAATCAGGTGCAACAGCACGCGACAGCGCTCAAGGTGCTTCAGGAAACGGATGCCAAGACCCGCGCCATCGGCTGCACCTTCAATCAGCCCCGGAATATCAGCAACCACAAAGCTCTTTTCGTTATCCATACGAACAACGCCGAGACTGGGTACCAGGGTGGTGAACGGATAATCCGCCACTTTCGGTTTCGCCGCCGAGACCGCGCGAATAAAGGTCGATTTACCTGCGTTCGGCATACCCAGCATCCCGACATCAGCCAGTAGCATCAGTTCCAGTTGCAGATCGCGCTTATCGCCGGGCGTACCCATCGTTTTCTGGCGCGGCGTACGGTTAACCGAGGATTTGAAACGGGTGTTGCCAAGACCGTGCCAGCCGCCTTTTGCTACCATCAGGCGCTGACCATGTTTGGTCATATCGCCCATAGTTTCACCGGTGCCCTGATCGATAACGCGCGTTCCGACCGGAACTTTTACCGTAATATCTTTTCCGCGTTTCCCAGTGCAATCACGGCTCTGGCCATTCTGACCCCGTTCAGCACGGAAAGATTTTTCGAAACGGTAGTCGATCAGGGTGTTCAGATTTTCGTCCGCTTCCAGCCAGACATCACCGCCGTCGCCGCCATCGCCGCCGTCAGGGCCGCCTTTTGGAATGTATTTCTCGCGACGGAAGCTTACACAGCCGTTACCGCCATCACCCGCCACGACCAGAATCGTAGCTTCATCAACAAACTTCATTTTACTCTCCGTAACTCATTCGCCTGAGCGGGGCACAGTGACGACCACTTCACGCCTGCGCCAGCGTCCCAACAGACGGTGGCCAATAGCGGAAAACATCGCGCCCGCAACCACGACAAACGCACCGAGATAACCGACAAGGTTTAACATCGGTCTGGCGAAAACATCGGGCCAGGCCATTGATAATAGATCTGAAAAAAACAGCGTAAACAGGGGTGTCAGCGTGATTAATGCGCTGACCTGCGCCGCCTGCCAACGCGCCATTGCTTCTGCCAGCGCGCCGTATCCTACCAGCGTATTTAACCCGCAAAAAATCAGGCAGGCTAATTGCCAGTCGCTCAACTGGAGCAGCACGGCGGGCTTCGCCAATGGCAGCAACGCGATAGTACATAAAGTGTACAGCAAAAAGAGGATCTGCTGAGATGCCAGGCGACGCAATAATACTTTTTGCGCAACGCCGTAGCTCACCCATACCGTTGCAGCACCAACACCGAAAATCACGCCCCAGGTGTAATCCGTCAGCCGGGTGAAAATTTCTACCAGGCTGGTATTAAAAAACATCACCAGACCGCTAATCAGCATCAGCGCGCCGATAACCTGCGTTACCCGCATCTTCTCTTTCAGGATAAAGACGCTGGCAACCATCATGCCCACGGGTGAAAGCTGCCCTATTACCTGCGATGCTGTCGGGCTAACATATTGCAGGGAAGAACTGAACAGAATAAAGTTCCCGAACAGCCCGCCTGTGGCAATCGCCAGCAGGATTAGCCAACGAGGCTTGCGGAAAACATGCAACGGCGGAAGTTTTTTCTTCCAGGTGAGAATCAAACCAAGGCCGATCCCCGCCATCAAAAAGCGATAAAACACCACCGTAGGTGGTTCCATCACTTCCAGCACCTGCTTCATCGCAATTGGGAGCGCTCCCCAGCACATCGCTGTTGTAAGCGCCAGGATAATACCAATGCCCGCCTGCTGTTTCATGCCCGTTTTCCTGCCAGAATTTTGCCGGACTTCTAATGTAAAAAGCCCCGCAACGTGTTGCGGGGCTTTCTTCCGTTACCGGGACGCGAAAAACTTATTCAGCAACGATGCTGATGAATTTACGATTTTTCGGGCCTTTAACTTCGAACTTAACTTTACCGTCAGTCAAAGCGAACAGAGTGTGGTCACGGCCGCAACCTACGTTAGAACCAGCGTGGAATTTGGTACCACGTTGACGAACGATGATGCTACCTGCCAGAACTGCTTCACCGCCGAAACGTTTTACGCCCAGACGTTTAGCTTCTGAATCGCGACCGTTACGAGTTGAGCCGCCAGCCTTTTTATGTGCCATTTAAATCTCTCCTCAGGTCTTAGGCGCTGATGCCAGTAATTTTCACATCAGTGAACCACTGACGATGGCCCTGCTGCTTACGGTAGTGTTTACGACGACGAAACTTAACGATTTTAACTTTCTCGCCACGACCGTGAGCAACAACTTCAGCTTTGATTACGCCGCCATCAACGAAAGGAACGCCGATTTTGACTTCTTCACCGTTTGCGATCATCAGAACTTCAGCGAATTCAACAGATTCGCCAGTTGCGATGTCCAGCTTTTCCAGGCGAACGGTCTGACCTTCGCTTACTCGGTGTTGTTTACCACCACTTTGGAAAACCGCGTACATATAAAACTCCGCTTTCGCGCACCTATCCTGATTAATTCAGAGTGCGCTATAAATATTCACAATAGGGCGCGAATATTACGCAAATTGCGAGCCGTTGACAAGTGTGATCGTCACTCCATGCAGAAAAAAAACACAACATGTAAGGTAACGTTTATCTGGCGCATTTTTTCAGTACAATCAACAATACTATTCTAACCCGTAACCCTTTGTTATCCCATTTTGATATGTGGTAAACAGGACTGAAAGCCCGGCTTTTGCGATGAATTTAGAAAAAATCAATGAGTTAACCGCGCAGGACATGGCGGGTGTGAACGCGACGATTCTGCAACAACTCAACTCGGATGTTCAGTTGATCAACCAGTTGGGTTATTACATCGTAAGCGGCGGCGGCAAACGCATCCGTCCGATGATTGCCGTACTGGCAGCACGCGCCGTTGGCTATGAAGGCAATTCGCATGTCGCCATCGCTGCATTAATCGAATTTATCCACACTGCGACCCTTCTCCACGATGATGTTGTGGATGAGTCAGATATGCGCCGGGGTAAAGCGACCGCCAACGCCGCATTTGGCAACGCCGCGAGCGTTTTGGTGGGCGATTTTATTTATACGCGCGCGTTTCAGATGATGACCAGCCTCGGCTCGCTGAAAGTGCTGGAAGTCATGTCAGAAGCCGTAAACGTCATTGCAGAAGGCGAAGTGCTGCAATTGATGAACGTCAACGACCCAAACATCACCGAAGAAAACTACATGCGCGTGATTTACAGCAAGACCGCACGTTTGTTTGAAGCGGCTGCACAGTGCTCAGGTTTGCTGGCAGGGTGTACAGAGGCTGAGGAAAAAGGCCTCCAGGATTATGGCCGTTATCTGGGTACGGCATTCCAGCTGATTGATGATCTGCTTGATTACAGCGCTGACGGCGAGACGCTGGGCAAAAATACGGGTGACGATCTTAACGAAGGCAAACCAACCCTTCCTCTGCTGCATGCGATGCATCATGGCACGCCTGCACAGGCGCAGATGATTCGTGAAGCAATCGAGCAAGGAAATGGCCGACATCTACTGGAGCCTGTTCTGGAAGCAATGGCTCAATGCGGTTCACTGGAGTGGACGCGCCGTCGCGCCGAAGAAGAAGCCGATAAAGCTATCGCTGCCCTGCAAATTCTGCCAGATACTCAGTGGCGCGATGCTCTGATTGGTTTAGCCCACATCGCCGTTCAGCGCGATCGTTAATCCTTCCAGCCTCCCGCGAATTATCGCGGGAAAGTTCCAATAAGCTTTAATAAACGTTTCCAGCTCAACGCAATCCCTTGATATACGGCCTTGTCATAATCCTAAAACACTACACATTACATGAACTTTTTAGAACAAATGTTTTGGTGTGCGTATAGTAATCAGCGTTGTTGGCGCACGATGATTGACACCTATTTTTTATCAGGGAGATATTATGGAAACAAAGTTTATCGACTGGCATCAGGCCGATATTATTGCCGGACTGCGAAAGAAAGGTACCTCGCTGGCGGCGGAATCACGCAAAAATGGGTTAAGTTCATCCACCCTCGCCAACGCACTGACTCGCCCCTGGCCCAAAGGGGAGCTGATTATTGCCCGGGCGCTGGGAACTGACCCGTGGATTATCTGGCCGTCACGCTATCACGATCCTGTCACGCATGATTTTCTCGACAAAACGAAGCTCATCAGAAAGAAAAGAACCGAAGCGTAACGCTGCCGGAAATAAAAAAGGGAGCCTGCGCTCCCTTTTCATGAGGTAAAAGCGTTATTCGCCTTTAACGCGCTCAATGTGTGCGCCCAGCGCACTGAGCTTATCTTCAATACGTTCGTAACCACGATCGATGTGGTAGATGCGGTCAACAACAGTCGTACCTTCCGCAATACAACCCGCCAGCACCAGGCTTGCTGACGCACGTAAATCGGTCGCCATCACCTGCGCGCCGGAAAGGGTTTCTACACCGTAGCAAATCGCGGTATTACTTTCGATTTCCGCGTGCGCGCCCATACGGATGAGCTCAGGAATGTGCATAAAACGGTTTTCAAAAATCGTTTCGGTGATTACGCCAGTCCCTTCGGCAACCAGGTTCAGCAGCGTGAACTGTGCCTGCATATCGGTCGGGAACCCCGGGTGCGGCGCGGTACGGACGTTAACCGCTTTCGGACGTTTACCGTGCATATCCAGGCTAATCCAGTCTTCACCCACTTCGATATCCGCGCCTGCATCACGCAGTTTTGCCAGCACGGCATCCAGCGTATCCGGCTGAGCGTTGCGGCAAACGATTTTGCCGCCGGAGATCGCCGCAGCGACAAGGAAAGTGCCAGTTTCAATACGGTCCGGCAGAACGCGGTAAACACCACCACCCAGACGTTCCACACCTTCGATGGTGATGCGATCGGTTCCCATGCCGGTGATTTTCGCACCGAGCGTGTTGAGGAAGTTGGCAGTATCGACGATTTCCGGCTCGCGCGCAGCGTTTTCGATGATGGTGGTGCCTTCGGCAAGGGTTGCGGCGGTCATAATAGTTACCGTCGCGCCAACGCTCACTTTATCCATCACAATATGCGCCCCTTTCAGGCGGCCATTGACGGAAGCTTTGACGTAACCTTCTTCCAGTTTGATCTCCGCACCCAGTTGCTCCAGGCCGGTGATATGCAAATCAACCGGACGAGCACCAATGGCACAGCCGCCGGGCAGCGAAACCTGCCCCTGGCCGAAACGGGCAACCAGCGGCCCAAGCGCCCAAATCGATGCGCGCATGGTTTTCACCAGTTCGTACGGCGCACAGAATACATTTACCTGACTGGCATCGATCCACACGGAACCATTACGCTCCACTTTTGTTCCGAGCTGGCTCAGCAGCTTCATGGTGGTGTCGATATCTTTCAGTTTCGGAACGTTACGGATTTCAACCGGCTCCTCCGCCAGCAGGGCGGCAAAAAGGATCGGCAGTGCAGCGTTTTTGGCACCTGAAATTGTCACTTCGCCCTGGAGACGCGTTGGCCCCTGTACACGAAACTTATCCATTCATCTGATCTCTGTTAAGAATTCACACGCGCGGCGGGTTTGCCCCACCTGCGCTCAAAAACCGTTAAGTTTGCGATCGCGTGCCCATTCCTGCGGCGTATAGGCTTTGATCGACAGGGCATGAATACGGTTGTCTGCGATGTATTCCATCAGCGGACCATAAATCGTCTGTTGCTTCTTGACCCGGCTCATGCCGTCAAAGACTTCACCCACAGCAATAACCTGAAAGTGACTGCCATCGCCAGTGACGTGGGCTTCCTGGAGGGAGAGTGCTTCCATCAGCACGGTCTGGATTTCATGATTTTCCATGGGTGTAAATATCATCTAAAAGTGAAAACAGTCACACATCTTAGAGGAAAGTGACGTCGTCTGAAATAAGCAAAAAGCCCCGTCAACATAATGGATGGGGCTTTGGTGAGTAACGCATTGAAAAAATTAGCGAGGCAATGCACTCTGCGGCAAATTGTACAGCGCGGCGAGCGTGCTGACATTTTCGCTTACGCCCGCGAGTGAGACATCAATGCCCTGCTTTTTCCCCTGTGCAACAAGGTGTACCAGTAGCGCGACACCCGCCGTATCAACACGTGTTACGCCGTGTAAATCAATACAGGTCACCCCGTTCATCGCTTCAACACGCGCATCCCATAAGGGATTTAACACATCCTGATCCAGCTCGCCCAGCAGCGCCAGGCGTTCACCGTCACGCGACCAGCTTAACTGCGGGGTCATTGTTTTTTCTCATCCAGGGAGATTTTCTGATGAGAAATCGACTGCAACTCTGCGGTCAGACCATCAATGCCTTTGGTACGCAGCAGATCGCTCCACTCATTCTGTTTCGTGGTGATCATACTCACCCCTTCAGCGATCATGTCGTAAGCCTGCCAGTTACCCGTCTGGGTATTTTTACGCCACTGGAAGTCCAGACGCACCGGCGGGCGGCCATTTGGATCGATAATGGTGACGCGAATCGGCACGATGGTGGCATCGCCAAGCGGCTGTTCTGGCGCAATCTGGTAAGTCTGGCCGTGATACATTGCCAGCGCCTGGCCGTAAGCCTGTTTCAGGTACTCACGGAACGCCTTGAAGTAGGCCTCTCGCTGCGCGGGTGTTGCTTCTTTGTAATAACGACCCAGAACCAGCGCACCGGCGTATTTCACCTGCACATACGGCAGCAGCTCCTGATCGACCACATCACGCAGATAATCCGGATTTGCCCGGATCTGCGGCTGCTCATTTTTCAGGCGATCAAAAGTTTTCTTCGCAGCACCCTGCATAGCAGCGTAAGGGTTACTTTGGTCGGCCGCCAAAGCTGTGCTCAACGGTGCGACCACCAGCAGAGCGACCATTAATAGACGTTTAAACATGCGTCAGTTCTCCTCGTTAATTCGTCTGACCAGCAGACGGTGCGGCTTGAGTATTCCCTTCATCGTGCGTGGCCGCATCGCCTGAATTCTTATTGTCACCGCCTTTACTGTTGTAAAGGAATTGCCCTATCAGATCCTCAAGCACCATCGCGGACTTGGTATCCTGAATAGTGCTGCCTTCTTTAAGCATAGATGTTCCCATCTCAGGATCGTCAAACCCGACATTCAGCGCCAGATATTGTTCGCCCAACAAGCCCGAAGTACGGATCGCCAGCGAACTGGTATCCGGGATCTGGTTGTAGCGCTCTTCAATATCCAGCGTGACGCGCGGCAGATAGGTTTTAGGATCAAGCGAGATATCGGCAACACGGCCAATAACTACCCCGCCAATGCGCACCGGCGAGTTCGCTTTCAACCCACCGATGTTGTCAAACGTCGCGTAGACACGGTAAGTCGGCTCTGTACGAATTGTGGTGATATCAGCCGCTTTCAGGCAGATAAACAGCGCGGCCAACAATGCCAGCACGAGAAAAATGCCGACCCAAATTTCACTTTTTTTCGTTTGCATGAACTCAATTCCCAAACATCAATGCGGTGAGCACGAAATCAAGGCCGAGTACGGCCAGCGAGGAGTGCACAACGGTGCGTGTTGTCGCGCGGCTGATCCCGGCCGAAGTCGGGATCGCATCGTAACCGTTAAACAGCGCAATCCAGGTCACGGTGATGGCAAAAACCACGCTTTTAATCAGGCAGTTAACCAAATCCTTACGTAAGTCGACGGCGCTTTGCATCGCGGTCCAGAAAAAGCCTGTATCAATTCCTTTCCAGTTAACGCCAACCAGCGAACCGCCCCAGATCCCCACCGCGACAAAGATGATTGTCAGCAGCGGCAGGGAGATAACGCCCGCCCAGAAGCGCGGCGAAATCACGCGGCGTAACGGATCGACCGCCATCATTTCAAGGCTGGAAAGCTGCTCGGTCGCGCGCATCAAACCAATCTCGGCGGTCAGCGCCGAGCCCGCTCGTCCGGCAAACAGCAGCGCGGCAACCACCGGCCCGAGTTCACGCAGCAGCGACAGCGCCACCAGCATACCGAGGCTCGTTTCCGCACTGTAGGTGGTCAATACAAGGTAGCCCTGCAAGCCAAGCACCATGCCGATAAATACACCAGAAACGATGATAATAAGCATCGACAACACGCCGACGTTGTAGAGCTGGCGAACCAACAGCGGTGCATGCTTGCGGAACTCCGGCTTGCCAACGATAGCGTTGAAAAGCATCAAACCAGCGCGCCCAAACGTTGCGATCGTTTTGATCCCGCGATGTCCAAGCGCTGCCAGTGCATTTAACAGCATGAGTGTGTTAACTCCCTGTCTCTAATAAATCGTGCTGGTAGTCGCCAGCGGGATAGCGGAACGGAACCGGCCCATCAGCAATGCCATCCAGGAACTGGCGCACGCGAGGGTCGTTATTTTCTTGTAGCCCTTGCGCACTGCCATGGGCGACAATTTTCCGGTCCGCCACGATATAGGCGTAATCCGCGATGCTCAAGACTTCCGGCACATCGTGGGAAACAACGATACAGGTCACGCCCAACGCGCTGTTCAACTCCGAAATCAATTTCACCAATACGCCCATGGTGATGGGATCCTGGCCCACAAACGGCTCATCAAACATGATCAGGTCCGGCTCCAGCGCAATGGCGCGTGCCAGCGCAGCACGCCGCGCCATACCACCAGATAGCTCCGATGGCATCAACTTCGCCGCGCCGCGTAACCCGACCGCTTCGAGTTTCATCATCACCGTGCTGTGCAATAACGCCGGCGGTAACGTCGTGTGTTCCCGCAAAGGATAGGCGACGTTATCGAACACATTCATGTCGGTAAACAGCGCACCGGACTGAAAGAGCATGCTCATTCTTTTGCGCACGGTGAAAAGACGCGAACGCGTCATCTCCGGCACGTTTTCGCCATCAAATAAGATTTCGCCGCTGTCAGGCGGGATCTGGCCGCCAATCAGGCGCAGCAAGGTGGTTTTACCGATCCCCGACGGCCCCATAATGGCGGTGATTTTCCCGCGCGGTACCGTCAGTGAAATATTGTCGAAGATTGGGCGGCTGCCACGGGAGAAGCTGACACCACGAACGTCGACCAAATTCGCCACTGTCTGGCTCATTTCCTCTTCCTTATATGCCCTGTGGGCTGCAAGCATGATGCCTGATACCATCACGAACCCAACATTTTTACAGAATATTACCTGCCCAGGTTAGCGAAAGCTGGCATTTGTTTTACTTTTGAGCCGCATAAAGTCAAAATTAGGAATCATTACGCTACGCGGAACTCCCGGTTTTGACCCGGCATGGCAGCCTGCGAACCGGCAAAATTATACCTGAAGAAAGGACGTTAGATGCTCTTAGCGACGGCGCTATTGATAATTGGTTTGCTCCTGGTGGTCTACAGTGCCGATCGTCTGGTATTTGCTGCTTCTATTCTCTGTCGTGCTTTAGGTGTTCCGCCGCTGATCATCGGTATGACCGTTGTGAGCATAGGCACGTCGCTGCCTGAAATCATTACGTCCGTTGCCGCCTCAATGCATGGTCAACTGGATCTGGCTATCGGCACCGCCATTGGTTCTAACATCACCAATATCTTGCTGATCCTCGGCGTTGCTGCCCTGTTGCACCCTTTTACCGTCCATTCCGATATTCTGCGCCGCGAATTGCCGCTAACCTTAATAGCCAGTCTGCTGGCGGGCGCGGTGCTGTATGATGGGCAGCTCACCCGTTTTGACGGCATCTTTTTACTGTTATTAGCCGTGCTATGGCTGGTGTTCATTGTTAAAATCGCCCGCCTGGCCGAACGCCAGGGCAACGATAGCCTGACCCGGGAGCAGTTAGCGGAATTGCCGCGCGAAGGCAGCCTGTCCGTCGCCTGCCTGTGGTTGGGCGTTGCATTAATTATCATGCCGATGGCAACGCGTATGGTGGTGGATAACGCCACCGTGGTCGCCAACTTTTTCGGCATCAGCGAGCTCACCATTGGCCTGACGGTGATCGCCATCGGAACCGGGCTCCCCGAACTGGCAACGGCTATCGCGGGCGCACGCAAAGGTGAAGACGATATCGCCATTGGCAATATCATTGGCTCCAACATATTCAACATCGCCATCGTGCTGGGCTTGCCCGCATTGATTGCGCCAGGCGGCTTTAACCCGATAGCGTTCACGCGTGATTACGGGGTGATGTTGCTGGTCAGCGCCCTTTTTGCCCTTATCTGCTGGCGGCGTAAGCAAATCAGCAAAGGCGTCGGCGCACTGTTGTTCGGCGGTTTTATCATATGGTTGGCGATGCTTTACTGGCTGTCGCCGCTTTTGACTGAATAATCGGAAACGCACTATGTCGCAAATAGATTTGCAGCCGGGTTTTGACTTTCAACAAGCAGGCAAAGACGTGCTGGCAATTGAACGTGAAGGCCTCGCACAGCTGGATCAATACATCAATCAGGACTTCACTCTGGCGTGCGAAAAGATGTTTTACTGCGCCGGAAAAGTGGTCGTGATGGGAATGGGCAAATCCGGTCATATCGGCAGAAAGATGGCAGCGACCTTTGCCAGCACCGGTACCCCTTCGTTCTTCGTGCATCCTGGCGAGGCCGCGCACGGCGATTTGGGAATGGTCAGCCCCCAGGATGTGGTCATTGCGTTATCCAATTCCGGCGAGTCAAATGAGATCCTCGCGCTAATCCCGGTACTAAAAAGGCTGAAAGTCTCCCTGATTTGCATCACCAGCCGCCCCGAAAGTAGCATGGCGCGCGCCGCCGATATTCATCTGTGTGTGAAAGTGCCGAAAGAAGCGTGCCCACTGGGTCTTGCGCCAACATCAAGCACCACTGCCGCACTGGTGATGGGCGATGCGCTGGCCGTCGCATTATTAAAAGCACGCGGTTTTACCGCAGAGGATTTTGCGCTCTCTCATCCCGGTGGCGCGCTGGGTCGCAAGCTGCTGCTGCGGGTAAATGACATTATGCACACCGGCGATGAGATCCCGCATGTCAGCAAAGAGGCGACGCTGCGCGACGCTTTGCTGGAGATCACGCGGAAAAATTTAGGCATGACGGTTATCTGCGACGACCTGATGAAGATCGAAGGCATTTTCACCGATGGTGACCTGCGCCGCGTGTTTGATATGGGTGGCGATGTCCGCCACATGGGCATTGCTGACGTGATGACGCCAGGCGGCGTGCGTGTGCGTCCCAACACGCTGGCGGTAGATGCATTGAACCTGATGCAATCCCGGCACATTACCTCCGTGCTGGTTGCCGATGGCGACCAGTTACTGGGTGTGTTACATATGCATGATTTGCTGCGCGCGGGCGTAGTGTAAAGAAGGACAGAACAATGAGTAATGCTGGTGCGTCGCTTGCGACCTGTTATGGGCCGGTAAGCACGCAAGTCATGGAGAAAGCAAAGAAAATTCGTCTGCTGATCCTGGATGTGGATGGCGTGCTGTCCGATGGACTCATCTATATGGGCAATAATGGCGAAGAGTTGAAAGCCTTTAACGTCCGTGATGGTTATGGCATCCGCAGTGCGCTCACTTCCGGCATTGAGATTGCGATCATTACCGGGCGTAAAGCTAAACTGGTAGAAGATCGCTGCGAGACTCTGGGGATCACGCATTTGTACCAGGGTCAGTCAGATAAACTTATCGCGTACCGCGAGTTACTGACCAAACTGGCGCTGACGCCCGAGCAGGTGGCCTATGTGGGCGATGATTTGATCGACTGGCCGGTGATGGCGGAGATTGGTTTAAGTGTCGCCGTCGCCGATGCGCACCCGCTACTTACCCCGCGCGCGGATTACGTCACGCACATTAATGGCGGTCGCGGTGCGGTGCGTGAAGTTTGCGATTTACTGCTGCTGGCGCAGGGCAAACTGGAAGAGGCCAAAGGGCAATCAATATGAGTAAAACCAGACGTTGGGTTATTATTCTGCTGGCGCTGGCCGCACTGGTTCTGATTGGTATTAACCTCACCGCTCAGGATGAGCCGGAACAAGCCGCCACGAGTGATTCGGATCCAACTTATACGAGCAAACACACGGATACCGTCGTTTACAGTCCGGAAGGCGCGCTGAACTATCGCCTGATCGCGCAGAATGTCGAGTATTTTTCCACCGATGGCATTAGCTGGTTCGCCCAGCCCGTATTAACCACCTTCGATCAGGACAAAGTACCGACCTGGTCTATCAAATCGGATAAAGCAAAGCTGACGGAAGACCGTATGCTTTATCTTTATGGACATGTTGAGGTCAACGCGCTGACTGCGGATGCTCAATTACGAAAAATCACCACGGATAACGCCCAGATTAACCTGGTAACGCAGGATGTTACCTCCGATGATCAGGTCACGTTATACGGTACAACGTTTAATTCCACCGGCCTGAAAATGCGCGGCAATTTACGCAGCAAAAACGCCGAGCTGATTGAAAAGGTTAGAAGCTCCTATGAAATTCAAAACAAACAAACGCAGCCTTAATCTACTCCTGGCGAGTACGCTTTTCGCTGTCGCGCTTCCGGCACTGGCCGTGACCGGCGATACCGACCAGCCTATCCATATCGACTCCGATCAACAGTCGCTGGATATGCAAGGCAACGTGGTTACCTTTACCGGTAATGTCGTGGTGACGCAGGGGACGATTAAAATCAATGCCGATAAGGTCGTGGTAACTCGCCCTGGCGGCCAGCAAGGTAAAGAAATTATCGACGGTTACGGCAACCCGGCCACCTTCTATCAAATGCAGGACAACGGCAAGCCGGTGAAAGGCCACGCCTCGCAGATGCATTACGAACTGGAAAAAGATTTCGTCGTGCTGACCGGGAAAGCCTATCTCGAACAACTGGATAGCAATATCACCGGCGACAAAATCACCTATCTGGTGAAAGAGCAGAAGATGCAAGCGTTCAGCGACAAAGGCAAACGCGTGACCACCGTGCTGGTACCGTCGCAGTTGCAGGACAAGAGCAATAACGCCGCCCCGGCGCAAAAAAAGAGTAACTAATACGTTATGGCAACATTAACTGCAAAGAATCTCGCTAAGGCTTACAAAGGTCGTCGCGTGGTTGAGGACGTCAGTCTGACCGTCAACTCTGGCGAAATCGTCGGGCTGCTTGGCCCTAACGGCGCAGGGAAAACCACCACTTTCTATATGGTTGTCGGGATTGTGTCGCGTGACGCCGGCAACATCGTCATCGACGATGAAGACATCAGCCTGCTGCCGCTCCATGCACGCGCGCGTCGCGGCATCGGCTACTTGCCGCAGGAAGCATCAATATTCCGCCGTCTGAGCGTCTATGACAACCTGATGGCTGTCCTGCAAATTCGTGACGATCTCACCGCTGAGCAGCGCGAAGATCGCGCCAAAGAGCTGATGGAAGAGTTCCATATTGAGCATCTGCGCGACAATATGGGGCAATCCCTGTCCGGTGGTGAACGTCGCCGTGTGGAAATTGCCCGCGCGCTGGCGGCAAACCCGAAATTTATTCTGCTTGATGAGCCGTTTGCGGGCGTTGACCCGATTTCAGTTATCGATATTAAACGTATCATTGAACACCTGCGCGATAGCGGCCTGGGTGTGTTGATCACCGACCATAACGTCCGCGAAACGCTGGCGGTGTGTGAGCGTGCTTATATCGTCAGCCAGGGGCATTTAATTGCCCACGGCACACCGCAGCAAATCCTTGAAGACGAACACGTTAAGCGCGTATATCTTGGGGAAGACTTCAGACTCTGATAGGGTAAGGTTTATTGACGTTTTTTGTCGGAGAGTGCTGCTCTGAATATGAAGCAAGGTTTGCAACTAAGGCTTAGCCAACAGCTAGCCATGACGCCGCAACTGCAACAGGCTATTCGTCTATTGCAGTTGTCCACGTTGGAACTTCAGCAGGAACTTCAGCAGGCGCTGGAGAGCAACCCCCTGCTGGAACAAACCGATCTTCACGAAGAAGTGGATAGCCAACAAGCTCAGGAAAACGAAGGGCTGGATACCGTCGATGCGCTCGAACAAAAAGAGATGCCCGATGAGCTACCGTTGGACGCAAGCTGGGACGAACTTTACACCGCCGGAACGCCCTCCGGCAGCAGCAATGATTACATTGATGATGAGCTGCCCATTTATCAGGGCGAAACCACGCAGTCGCTGCAAGACTATTTGATGTGGCAGGTGGAGCTGACGCCTTTCTCTGATACTGACCGGGCTATTGCGACCTCCATCGTCGATGCCGTTGATGATACCGGTTATCTCACGGTCTCACTCGAAGAGATCCTGGAAAGTATGGGCAACGAAGAGATCGGTCTTGATGAAGTCGAAGCGGTGCTTAAACGCATTCAACGCTTCGATCCGGTTGGCGTGGCGGCGCGGGATCTGCGCGACTGCCTGCTGGTTCAGCTTTCCCAGTTCGCCAAAAATACGCCGTGGTGCGAAGAAGCCCGGCTTATCATCTGCGATCATCTGGATCTGCTCGCCAACCACGATTTCCGCACGTTGATGCGCGTAACACGTCTGAAAGAAGATGTGCTGAAAGAAGCGGTGAATCTGATCCAGTCGCTCGATCCGCGCCCCGGTCAGTCGATCCAGACCGGCGAACCGGAGTATGTCATTCCTGATGTGCTGGTGCGTAAGCACAACGGGCGCTGGACCGTAGAGCTCAATTCCGACAGCATTCCGCGTCTGCAAATCAACCAACACTATGCGGCAATGGGCGGCGGCGCGCGTAATGACGCCGATAACCAATTTATCCGCAGCAATTTGCAGGAAGCGAAATGGTTGATTAAAAGTCTGGAGAGCCGAAACGATACCCTGCTGCGCGTCAGCCGCTGCATTGTTGAGCAGCAACAGGCGTTCTTTGATCAGGGCGAAGAATTTATGAAACCGATGGTGCTGGCGGATATCGCTCAGGCCGTCGAGATGCACGAGTCCACGATTTCTCGTGTGACGACCCAGAAGTACCTGCACAGTCCGCGCGGCATTTTCGAATTGAAGTATTTCTTCTCCAGCCATGTGAATACCGAAGGCGGCGGCGAAGCCTCGTCGACGGCCATTCGCGCGCTGGTGAAGAAATTGATCGCCGCAGAAAACCCTGCAAAACCACTGAGCGACAGTAAGCTGACCACCCTGCTTTCCGATCAGGGGATTATGGTGGCACGGCGTACCGTTGCGAAGTATCGAGAATCTTTATCCATTCCGCCGTCTAACCAGCGCAAACAGCTGGTTTGACCCAACCGATAAGGAAGACACTATGCAGCTTAACATCACAGGACAAAACGTCGAAATCACCGATGCTCTGCGTGAATTTGTGAACAATAAATTCACCAAACTCGAACAGTATTTCGAAAGGATTAATCAGGTCTATGTTGTGTTGAAAGTGGAGAAAGTGACTCACATCTCGGACGCCACCTTGCATGTGAATGGAGGCGAATTGCATGCCAGTGCGGAAGGGCAGGATATGTATGCTGCTATCGACGGTTTAATTGATAAACTGTCGCGGCAGCTTACGAAACATAAAGACAAACTGAAACAACACTAATTGTCCGGGCGTCCGTCTGGCGCGTTGCACCCCACCGCAACCCGGTAGGGGTGCTGGCTCTGACGCCGCTTAGGTGAAATTATGATGAATAACGATTCCGCTCTTCAATTGAGCACTGTCCTTAACCAGGAATGTACCCGTAGCGGCGTTCACTGCCAGAGTAAAAAACGTGCTCTGGAAATCATCAGTGAACTGGCGGCAAAACAGTTAGGCCTGCCGCCGCAGGTCGTCTTCGAGGCGATCCTGACGCGTGAAAAAATGGGCAGTACCGGTATTGGTAACGGTATCGCCATTCCGCACGGTAAGCTCGAGGAAGACACGCTGCGCGCCGTGGGTGTTTTTGTGCAACTCGAAACGCCCATTGCCTTCGACGCTATCGATAATCAACCCGTCGATCTGCTGTTTGCCCTGTTGGTGCCCGCAGATCAAACCAAAACGCACCTGCATACGCTCTCCCTGGTCGCCAAGCGGCTGGCGGATAAAACCATTTGTCGACGCCTGCGCAGTGCGCAAAGTGACGAAGAGCTGTATCAGATAATCACGCAGACAGAAGGCGAGAGTGACGATGCGTAACGGGGTAAGACTCACTTTATCAGTCGTTCTGAGGAGAATTGGCCCATGGTCCTGATGATCGTCAGTGGTCGTTCGGGTTCAGGTAAGTCCGTGGCGCTACGCGCCCTGGAAGACATGGGTTTCTACTGTGTCGATAACCTGCCGGTTGTGCTGCTGCCGGAGCTGGCGCAGACGCTCGCCGACCGCCAGATTTCAGCCGCCGTCAGTATCGATGTGCGTAATATGCCGGAATCACCGGAAATTTTTGAACAGGCAATGAGCAATCTGCCGGACGCGTTCTCCCCGCAGCTCCTGTTCCTTGATGCCGACCGCAACACGCTGATCCGCCGTTATAGCGATACGCGCCGCCTGCACCCGCTTTCCAGTAAAAATCTGTCGCTGGAGAGTGCTATCGATGAAGAGAGTAATCTGCTGGAGCCGCTGCGCTCCCGTGCAGACCTGATTGTTGATACCTCGGAAATGTCGGTGCATGAACTGGCAGAAATGCTGCGTACGCGCCTGCTGGGCAAACGTGAGCGCGAGCTGACCATGGTCTTTGAGTCTTTTGGCTTTAAGCACGGCATTCCAATTGATGCCGATTACGTTTTTGACGTTCGCTTCCTGCCTAACCCGCACTGGGACCCGAAACTACGCCCGATGACTGGCCTCGACAAACCCGTCGCCGCGTTCCTCGACAGGCACACCGAAGTGCACAATTTTATCTACCAGACGCGCAGCTACCTTGAATTGTGGCTGCCGATGCTGGAGACCAATAACCGCAGCTATTTGACAGTCGCTATCGGTTGTACCGGCGGGAAACACCGCTCCGTCTATATCGCCGAACAGTTAGCGGATTATTTCCGCTCGCGTGGCAAGAACGTTCAATCCCGTCACCGCACGCTGGAAAAACGCAAAACATGACCGTAAAGCAAACCGTTGAGATAACCAATAAGCTGGGGATGCACGCGCGCCCGGCCATGAAATTGTTTGAACTGGTACAGGGATTTGATGCAGAAGTGCTGCTGCGCAACGACGAAGGAACGGAAGCGGAAGCCAGCAGCGTGATTGCGTTGCTGATGCTGGATTCCGCAAAAGGTCGGCAGATTGAAGTAGAAGCCAGCGGTCCGCAGGAAAAAGAAGCGCTGGCAGCGGTTATCGCGCTGTTTATCGCTGGCTTTGACGAAGACTAATTAATGCAGCTTGTGACGCTGCAAAAACGTTTCCCCGCCTAGCTGGCGCATCTGGCGCATGATCCACGCCTGGCGGCTGCGCACATAGCCCGATGGCGCCGCCGCCTGATAACGTATCGGGTTTGGCAACACCGCCGCCAGCAGCGCGGCTTCCGCCATCGTCAACCGGCTTGCGGGCTTATGGAAATAGCGCTGAGACGCCTCTTCGACACCAAATACCCCGTCACCAAATTCGGCGATATTAAGATAAACCGTCAGGATACGCCGCTTCGTCCACACCGTTTCCATCCCCAGCGTCAGCCCGGCTTCCAGCCCTTTGCGTAGCCAGCTTTTTCCGTCCCACAGGAACAGGTTTTTGACCGTCTGCTGGGAAAGAGTTGATGCGCCGCGAATGCGATTCTCATGACGTTCGTTATGGGAAAGTGCTTTCTGGATAGCTTCAATATCTAACCCCCAATGATCGGGGAAACGCTGATCTTCTGCGGCCACCACCGCCAGCGCCATCCACGGGGAAATATCGTCCATCCCCACCCAATCAGAGTGCGCGACATAACCGAAATCACCGCTCAGCCAGGCCCCCAGTTGGCGCTCCACCATCACCGCAGAAAACGGTACAGGCAGGAAGCTAAACAGCACAATCCCGCCGCCCCAAAAGATAGCCAGAACCAGTAAAACCCGCAGGAGAAGACGTTTAAGCGTGACTTTCAATGTACCGCGAAACCCCTTCTTCATTCGCTCAGCACCAGCACGCGCGCCACCAGCTTTTCGATTCCCACAGCCGCCTGAGCAATGTCCTCAGCCAGCATATAAGCTGGAGTGGTCACCACTTTGTTCTCTTCATCGATAACAATATCGTCCACCGGGCACGGCACATGTTCCGCCCCCATCTCTTCCAGCACTTCAGCGGTGTCGACATCCGTGCCGATGGTTAAGCGCAGCGGGAAGTCGAAAATCTTCGGTAGCATCGCCGGCGCAATACACATAAACCCCAGCGGTTTACCGGCCTCGTGCATCTGCTCCACCAGGTTTCTTAAGGCCTCGTTGACCACGCATTCGCTGCCCTGGCTTGCGAAATTACTCAGGTTTTTCGCCGCGCCAAAACCGCCGGGCACAATCAACGCATCCAGATCCTGTGCCGATGCCAGGGCCAGCGGTTGTATCTTTCCGCGGGCGATACGCGCGGCTTCAATCAGCACATTGCGGCTTTCGGTCATGGTTTCGCCCGTCAGATGATTGACCACGTCGCTTTGCCATTTATCGGGAGCGAAACAGACGGCTTCTGCACCATTGCGCGCGATCGCCAGCAGCGTGATCACTGCTTCGTGGATCTCTGAACCGTCATAAACACCTGCGCCACTGAGAACAACGCCGATTTTTTTCATGCGAAAAACCCTTTATGCAAGTTGCTGATGACAATTAAAAATTTTGATAAGGGAGCCTTGCTTCACACATTTCACTGATTGATGTAACAAATCATTTAAGATTTGCTATCTTATGTGCGTGCAGTCGAATTTTTCTAGTCTGCGCCCTTGTAAAAAAACCAAAAATTACGGCGCAGCCACGGTTTCCCTGGTGTTGGCGCAGTATTCGCGCACCCCGGTTAATCCGGGGTCATTTTTTTGCAGCGTCAGCCACCCAGGCTTTCAGAATAGCGACATCGTTGCGCCACTCCTGCTTCATTTCCTCTACCCATTCGCCAACATTGTCCCACCAGGCGGGAAGATCGGGCGACTGGATCTGCTGCCCCAACTGTTGTAAATGACGCAAGCCCACCGAACCCGCAGCGCCTTTGATCTTATGGCCTTCTTCAACGATCCCTTTCTGGTCGCGTGCCGTCAGATTCGACTCCAGCACGGCCAAATAACCCGGCATCATTTTCTCGAAAACATCCAGCCCATCGGTAATTAACTTCGGCCCAACCAGCTCGATATACTGCTCAAGCATGGCGGTATCCAGCAGTGCGTTCGTCTTATCGTTATCGACTGTTGCCACGTGCTCCTCCTCGTCGTTACTGGCATCCCAAAACTTCTTAATCATGGCAGTTAACGCCGGGACTGCCAGCGGTTTGCTTAAGACATCATCCATGCCAGCATCAAGATACTCCTGCTTATCTTTCAGCACGTTGGCGGTCAGCGCCACCAGCGGCGGCAGATCTTCGCGGGCGTAACGGCTGGTTAGCGCCCGGGAGATATCCAGCCCGGTCATGTCCGGCAACTGAATATCCAGCAGCACAAGGTCGTATTCGCCGGGGGTAAACATCTCCAGCGCGGCAGTACCGGTCATGGCCACATCCACGCTGCTGCCGAGTTTTTCCAGCACCGAGCGGGCCACAATCACGTTCAGTTCGATATCTTCGACCAGCAGCACATGCAGTGCCGGTAACGGCATATCGTCCTCTTTAAACGCATCATCCACTTCTTCTGCTACCGCCGGGGCATGCACAGTCAGCGTAAAGAGGGAGCCATTACCTGGCTGGCTACTGACAGTGATATCGCCGCCCATATTTTTTGCCAGCCGACGCGACACCGCAAGGCCGATGCCGGTTCCGGTCGCCGGTTTACCGCCGTGACTGTCTTTGACCTGGTAATACATGGCGAAGATTTTGTCCTGCTCGTCGCGCGGAATACCGATGCCGGAGTCCTGCACGTCAAAATGCAGCATGTCTCCTTCATCGTAGCGAACACGCACCGTGACCTGCCCGCCTTCGGGGGTAAACTTGACGGCGTTGCTGATAAGATTCCACAGGATTTGCCGCAGACGCGTACCGTCGGTAATAACCTGGTGCGGCAGTGGGATGGTCGGTTCCAGCTCGAAACGCAGCCCTTTTTGATGCGCCTGCAAACCTGAAAGGTTTTCCAGATCCGCCAGGAAGCTGGTGAAGTCGAGCGGCTGGTTATCCAGTTGCACTTTGCGCCGCTCCATCTTATCCATGTCAATAATATCGTTGAAGATATTGCCCAGCGTCACGGCAGAGACATGGATAGTTTTGAGGTATTTCTCTTGTTCTTGCGTCAGTTCGGTATCAAGCAGAATGCGGCTTAAGCCAACGATGCCATTAAGCGGCGTACGCAGCTCGTGGCTGATGGTAGAGATAAAGGTGGTCTTGTCCCGGCTGGCGCGCTCCAGCGCATCCTGGTAGCGCTTACGCTCGGTAATATCGCGGCCAAAGCCCATCAGCCCGTGGCGTTTACCTACGCGGTCATAATAGGGCACTTTGCGGATTTCAAAGCAGGCTTTGCGCCCGTCCGGGTAATCCAGCCACTGCTCGTAAGTCAGCGATACGTTATGGCGAAAGACTTTCTCATCGGTTTCGATAACTTTCCGTGCCGCCTCTGGCGCATAAACATCCTGCGGTTTCAGGTTAATAAGCTGCTTCTCGCTTTTGCCGGTCAGCAGCTCCATCGCCCGGTTGCAGCCGGAAAACTCTTTGTCTTCATTGCGATAAAAGACCAAATCCGGGGAAGCATCGAGGAATGAACGCAGGAAGGAGGATTGTTGTTCGAGCTGGATTTGCGTCTGCTCGCGCTCCTGCATCTCTATTTTCAACCGTTCAAAGGTAGACTGGCGCTCGGCTTCGGCCTTCTCGCGATCGCTGATTTCCTGATTAAGCTGCGCAATATTGTCTTTTAGCTGCACATTCAGCTTCAGATCGCGCTCGCGCATCTCTTCGAGCTTTTCAACCAGCCGCGATAAACGCTGGCGCGACTCCTCAAGCTGCTCGACCACCACCGATAAAAAATAGACCGCCCAGGGGGTAATCAGCAGACCAAAAAAGATAGAGCGAATAACATCGATGCTTTCAACCTGCCCTTGCAACACCATGGTGACGGCCATTTGCACCACGATAGCCAACACTACCAGCGCCAACGCCAACAGCATCGAAAAGCGGACCAGACCGAGCTTCATCATTAAATCGACGTAATATTGCGCCAGTAAACGGATTTGCTTCATAGAGATTTCCTCGAACAATTCCGTCAATAATACTCAATTCTGGGCAAGGCGTTGAAGCTTGTGCGAAAAATGCTGCGACAATTCTGCATTACTGTGCAATCAGGTAGGTATTTTCCAGCAGTGACCCAGCGCAGAACCCTGCCCGCCCTGCACGGTTAAATACCTGTCCAGCTCGACCATGCCGGTCCAGCGGTTTTCACACCACAGCGGAGCCAGCAGCGTCGGGCGGCGAGCGCTGGCGGAAACCCGGTGATAAATCACCTCTGGCGGCGTATGGCGGATCATCTCCCCGGCAATGACGGTATATTCTTCAAGACCGATACCGTTCAGCCTGCCCGCTTCCCACGCTTTCGCCATAATGCTGCCTTTAACAATATGCAGCGGATGCAGTTTGATGCCGTCAACACCCGTGTCGACCACGCGCGCAATCGTCTCCAGTCCGTCCTGCTGGCCTTCGCCGGGCAGCCCCACAATCAGATGCGTACAGACTTTCAAGCCGCGTTCACGCGCCAGCCGTGTCGTTTTCTGATAACAGGCGAAATCGTGCCCGCGGTTAATGCGATGCAGCGTTTTATCGCACGCCGTTTGCAAGCCCAGTTCAAGCCAGACTTCATAGCCCTGCTGATGGTATTCGCACAGTAAATCGAGCACCGCTGGCGGCACGCAATCCGGGCGCGTACCCACGCACAATCCTACAATGCTGGCCTGGCTTACTGCTTGCTGGTACATGGAGCGCAGCACCTGCACTTCTGCCCAGGTGCTGGTATAGGCCTGAAAATAGGCGAGATAACGACGGGCGCGGTTGACGAGCTGCGCCTGGTGAGCAAGTTGTGCGGCAATAGATTGGTGCTGCTGCGCCTCATCGGCAAAGGAGGCGACATTGCAAAAGGTACAGCCGCCGCGGCCAATCGTGCCATCACGATTTGGGCAGCTAAACCCGCCATGCAGTGTCAATTTATGTACTTTTTCGCCATAGCGGCGGGCCAGATCCCCACCAAACATATTGACTAATTTTTGTAACTGCATAATCTGAAAGGCCGCCCAAATCAAAGGGCGTAGCCTGCCACTTTTAGCTTTCATCAGCGATGACCTGGATCAATCGCTCGGGAAGGCTTTTATCCAATGCATAACCAGTCAATATAATCGAAATTTCATTCACTGCCGGGTCGATTACTTTTGCTTATGTTCCGCCCTTAATTTGCAGAAATAGTATTGGAAGTGAAAAACAGTGGCTTTATGCACCCCCTGCATCTAAAGCAGGATAATCCTCTACCATTGATTCAGCACTCAGAATAGAACATCAGAAACAGCGCTTTTACATAGTGAGACAGATCACACTCTGTAGTCGCACTCCGCCGCCTCCCTTGAATGTAAAAATCATTAAACATTCATATAAATCATGTATTTAAATAACACTTAGCACATTTTTGGATAAATAAGCTCGCCATTTGACCTGTGTACGGATTCCCGATAAGTTGGGAATCCGCTGGAAGCTTTCTGGATGAGCAGTCTGCTCATCATATTTATGCAGTAATTGAGATTCCCTCTTAAGCAAGTCCTCAACACTTGTGAATCGATGCGAAAAGGATATTAAAGAGGGCGACATGCGAGGCAATTGCCCCGTCGCCATGCTCTTTTTGCGCCTGTGCGTAACGATCAGGAGGGCTCTCGCAGAGCCTGGGGAGGTTCACTGATATGTTGTACGATAAATCTCTTGAGAGAGATAACTGTGGTTTCGGCCTGATCGCCCACATAGAAGGCGAACCTAGCCACAAGGTAGTGCGTACCGCTATTCACGCACTGGCCCGAATGCAGCACCGTGGTGCAATCCTCGCCGATGGCAAAACCGGTGACGGCTGCGGCCTGTTGCTGCAAAAGCCTGACCGCTTTTTCCGTATCGTTGCCGAAGAGCGCGGCTGGCGCTTAGCCAAAAATTACGCCGTCGGCATGCTGTTCCTGAACCAGGATCCGGAAAAAGCCAGCGCCTCGCGTCGTATTGTTGAAGAAGAGCTTCAGCAAGAAACCCTGTCTATCGTCGGCTGGCGCGATGTGCCAACCAACGAAGGGGTGCTCGGTGAAATCGCCCTCTCCTCACTGCCCCGTATTGAGCAAATTTTTGTTAACGCCCCTGCCGGCTGGCGTCCGCGCGATATGGAACGCCGTCTGTTTATCGCCCGTCGCCGCATTGAAAAGCGTTTGCAAGAAGATAAAGAGTTCTACGTCTGTAGCCTCTCTAATCTGGTGAACATCTATAAAGGTCTCTGTATGCCGGCGGATCTGCCGCGCTTCTACCTGGACCTGGCGGATCTGCGTCTGGAATCGGCCATTTGCCTGTTCCACCAGCGCTTCTCCACCAATACCGTGCCGCGCTGGCCGCTGGCGCAGCCGTTCCGCTACCTGGCGCACAACGGTGAAATCAACACCATTACCGGTAACCGTCAGTGGGCGCGCGCGCGTACTTATAAATTCAAAACCCCGCTGATCCCGGATTTGCAGGATGCCGCACCGTTCGTCAACGAAACCGGATCTGACTCCAGTTCGCTGGATAACATGCTGGAACTGCTGCTGGCCGGCGGGATGGATATCGTGCGCGCCATGCGTTTGCTGGTGCCGCCCGCCTGGCAGAACAACCCGGAGATGGATCCGGATCTACGCAGCTTCTTCGACTTTAACTCCATGCATATGGAGCCGTGGGACGGCCCGGCGGGCATCGTGATGTCCGATGGTCGCTTCGCCGCCTGTAACCTCGACCGTAACGGTTTGCGTCCGGCGCGTTATGTCATCACCAAAGACAAGCTGATCACCTGCGCTTCCGAAGTGGGCATCTGGGATTATCAGCCGGATGAAGTAGTTGAAAAAGGCCGCGTTGGGCCGGGCGAACTGATGGTTATCGATACCCGTGATGGGCGCATTCTGCACTCTGCGGAAACCGATGACGATCTGAAAAGCCGCCATCCGTATAAAGAGTGGATGGAGAGAAACGTCCGCCGTCTGGTGCCGTTTGAAGATTTGCCGGACGAAGAAGTCGGCATCCGCGAAATGGATGACGATCTGCTGGCAAGCTACCAGAAACAGTTTAACTACAGCTTCGAAGAGCTGGATTCGGTTATCCGCGTGCTGGGCGAAAACGGCCAGGAAGCGGTCGGTTCGATGGGCGATGACACGCCGTTTGCCGTGCTCTCCAGCCAGCCGCGTATCATTTATGACTACTTCCGCCAGCAGTTTGCGCAGGTGACCAACCCGCCAATCGATCCGCTGCGTGAGGCCCACGTGATGTCGCTGGCGACCAGCATCGGGCGTGAAATGAACGTCTTCTGCGAAGCGGAAGGCCAGGCGCACCGCCTGAGCTTTAAATCGCCGATCCTGCTTTACTCTGATTTCAAGCAACTGACGACGATTAAAGAAGAGCACTACCGCGCCGACACGCTGGATATCACGTTTGATGTGACGCAGACCACGCTGGAAGAGACCATTAAAGCGCTGTGTGACAAAGCCGAACAGATGGTGCGCGACGGTACGGTTCTGCTGGTGCTTTCGGATCGTAATATCGCCAAAAATCGTCTGCCGGTTCCGGCGCCAATGGCGGTGGGCGCAATCCAGACACGTCTGGTCGATAAGAGCCTGCGCTGCGATGCCAACATTATTGTTGAAACCGCAAGCGCCCGTGACCCGCACCACTTCGCCGTGCTGCTGGGCTTTGGCGCGACGGCTATCTACCCGTACCTGGCGTATGAAACGCTGGCGAAACTGGTGGATAACAAAGCCATTGAGAAAAACTACCGCACGGTAATGCTGAACTACCGTAACGGCATCAACAAAGGGCTATACAAGATCATGTCCAAAATGGGCATCTCGACTGTCGCCTCTTACCGTTGCTCCAAACTGTTTGAAGCGGTTGGCCTGCATGATGATGTCGCCGACCTGTGCTTCCAGGGCGTTATCAGCCGTATTGGTGGCGCAAGCTTCCCGGACTTCCAGCAAGATCTGCTGAACCTGTCCAGGCGTGCCTGGCTGGCGCGCAAACCGCTGGAGCAAGGCGGTTTGCTGAAATATGTCCACGGCGGTGAATATCACGCTTACAACCCGGACGTAGTGCGTACGCTGCAACAAGCAGTGCAGAGCGGCGAGTACAGCGACTATCAGCAATACGCGAAGCTGGTGAACGAACGTCCGGCGGCAACGCTGCGCGATCTACTGGCCATTACGCCGAACGGCGATGCCGTCAACCTGAAAGATGTTGAACCGGCAACCGAGCTTTTTAAACGCTTCGATACCGCCGCGATGTCAATTGGCGCACTCAGCCCGGAAGCGCATGAAGCGCTGGCCGAAGCGATGAACAGCCTCGGCGGTTTCTCGAACTCCGGCGAAGGCGGCGAAGATCCAGCGCGTTACGGCACCAACAAAGTGTCGCGCATCAAACAGGTCGCTTCCGGTCGCTTCGGCGTGACTCCGGCGTACCTGGTGAACGCCGATGTTATTCAGATCAAAGTTGCTCAGGGTGCAAAACCGGGTGAAGGCGGTCAGTTACCGGGTGATAAAGTCACGCCGTACATCGCCAAACTGCGTTATTCCGTACCGGGCGTGACGCTGATTTCCCCGCCGCCGCACCACGATATTTACTCTATCGAGGATCTGGCGCAGCTGATTTTCGACCTGAAACAGGTCAACCCGAAAGCGATGATCTCCGTGAAGCTGGTTTCTGAACCGGGCGTCGGGACTATTGCTACGGGCGTAGCGAAAGCTTATGCCGACCTGATCACCATTGCCGGTTACGATGGCGGCACCGGTGCAAGCCCGCTCTCTTCGGTGAAATACGCCGGTTGTCCGTGGGAGCTTGGCCTGGTGGAAACCCAGCAGGCGCTGGTGGCGAACGGTCTGCGTCATAAAATCCGTTTGCAGGTCGATGGCGGTCTGAAAACCGGCCAGGACATCATCAAAGCGGCGATCCTGGGTGCGGAAAGCTTTGGCTTCGGCACTGGCCCGATGGTGGCGCTGGGCTGTAAATACCTGCGCATTTGTCACCTGAACAACTGCGCGACCGGTGTGGCGACTCAGGACGAAAAACTGCGTAAAAACCACTATCACGGCCTGCCGTTCAAAGTAACCAACTACTTTGACTTTATCGCCCGTGAAACGCGCGAACTGATGGCGCAACTGGGCGTGAAACGCCTGGTGGACCTGATTGGCCGCACCGACCTGCTCAAAGAGCTGGAAGGCTTTACCGCCAGGCAGCAAAAACTGGATCTGGCGAAACTGCTGGAAACGGCAGAGCCGCATGCGGGCAAAGCGCTGTACTGCACAGAAAATAACCCGCCGTTTGATAATGGCGTGCTGAACGCGCAGTTGCTGCAACAGGCGAAACCGTTTGTCGATGCGAAGCAGAGCAAAACTTTCTGGTTTGATATCCGCAATACCGACCGCTCCGTGGGTGCACTGCTATCGGGCTATATCGCCCAGACGCACGGCGATCAGGGTCTGGCGTCGGATCCGATTAAAGCGCACTTCAGCGGCACCGCAGGCCAGAGCTTCGGCGTGTGGAACGCAGGCGGCGTCGAGTTGTATCTGACCGGCGATGCCAACGACTATGTCGGTAAAGGCATGGCGGGCGGTTTGCTGGCGATTCGCCCGCCGGTGGGTTCCGCTTTCCGCAGCCACGAAGCGACCATTATCGGCAACACCTGTCTGTACGGCGCAACCGGCGGTCGTTTGTATGCCGCTGGCCGCGCGGGTGAGCGTTTCGCCGTGCGTAACTCCGGTGCTATCACTGTAGTTGAAGGTATTGGTGACAACGGCTGTGAATACATGACCGGCGGCATTGTCTGCATCCTCGGCAAAACCGGCGTTAACTTTGGCGCAGGGATGACTGGCGGCTTCGCCTACGTGCTGGATGAAAACGGCGAGTTCCGCAAACGCGTAAACCCGGAGCTGGTGGAAGTGCTGAGCGTCGATGACCTCGCCATCCACGAAGAGCATCTGCGCGGTTTAATCACCGAGCATGTGCAGCATACCGGTTCGCAGCGCGGCGAAGAGATGCTGGCGAACTGGCCGGCGTTCTCCGCGAAGTTCGCCCTGGTTAAGCCGAAGTCCAGCGATGTAAAAGCGCTGTTGGGTCACCGTAGTCGTAGCGCGGCAGAGTTGCGCGTGCAGGCGCAGTAAGGAATTTAGATGAGTCAGAACGTTTACCAATTTATCGACTTACAGCGCGTTGATCCGGCAAAGAAACCGCTGAAGCTGCGTAAGATTGAATTTGTTGAGATTTACGAGCCCTTCTCTGAAGGCCAGGCCAAAGCGCAGGCAGACCGCTGCCTCGCGTGCGGTAACCCCTATTGCGAGTGGAAATGCCCGGTTCATAACTACATTCCGAACTGGCTGAAGCTGGCTAACGAAGGGCGTATTTTTGAAGCGGCGGAGCTGTCGCACCAGACCAATACCCTGCCGGAAGTATGCGGTCGCGTCTGCCCGCAAGACCGTCTGTGTGAAGGTTCCTGTACCCTGAACGATGAGTTCGGCGCGGTCACCATCGGCAATATCGAGCGCTATATCAACGATAAAGCGTTTGAGATGGGCTGGCGTCCGGATTTGACCGGCGTGAAGCAGACCGACAAACGCGTGGCGATTATCGGCGCGGGCCCGGCCGGTCTGGCATGTGCTGACGTGCTGACCCGCAACGGCGTGAAAGCGGTCGTTTTCGACCGTCACCCGGAAATCGGCGGCCTGCTGACCTTCGGTATTCCGGCCTTCAAGCTGGAAAAAGAGGTGATGACCCGCCGCCGTGAAATCTTCACCGGCATGGGGATTGAATTCAAACTCAATACCGAAGTGGGCCGCGATGTGCAGGTTGACGATCTGCTGCAAGAGTACGATGCAGTGTTCCTCGGCGTGGGCACTTATCAGTCGATGCGTGGTGGTCTGGAAAACGAAGACGCGCAGGGCGTGTTCGACGCGCTGCCGTTCCTCATCGCCAACACCAGGCAGATTATGGGCTATGGCGAAACGCCAGCAGAACCGTATATCAGCATGGAAGGCAAACGTGTGGTGGTGCTTGGCGGGGGTGATACCGCCATGGACTGCGTGCGGACTTCTGTGCGCCAGGGCGCAACCCACGTGGTTTGTGCTTATCGCCGTGACGAAGAGAACATGCCGGGCTCACGACGCGAAGTGAAAAACGCGCGTGAAGAGGGCGTGGAGTTTCAGTTCAACGTGCAGCCGCTGGGCATTGAAGTGAATGCCAACGGTAAAGTGTGCGGCGTGAAGATGGCGCGTACCGAAATGGGCGCGCCGGATGAGAAAGGCCGTCGCCGCGCGGAAATTATCGCAGGCTCCGAACATGTGGTTGCGGCCGATGCCGTAGTGATGGCGTTTGGTTTCCGCCCGCACAGCATGGAGTGGCTGGCAAAACACAGCGTTGAGCTGGATTCTCAGGGCCGCGTTATCGCCCCGGAAGGCAGCGACAACGCATTCCAGACCAGCAACCCGAAAATCTTTGCCGGTGGCGATATCGTTCGCGGTTCCGATTTGGTGGTGACTGCGATTGCCGAAGGCCGTAAAGCGGCGGATGGCATCCTGAACTATCTCGAAGTGTAATCTCTCAGTAGCGACCAGAAGGAGGCTCCGGCCTAATGCCGGTCACTTAAGGTGACCGGCATTGTTTTTTAAGGGGTGTCCACAATCCTCTGTAAGCCGCATTCTACCGTTAGCTAATAGCGGAATCCCCGGCTTGAAAAATTGCACGTTTATGGTTGCCCCTCCCTCAACGATTAAGGCTTCAACTTCCCCCGTGCGCCTCTCCCAGCTGAAGGCTGGGCGGGCTGTATATCGATTTGCCTTCCTCTGTGGCGTTTATGACCCTGTTTCGCGTTCTGACCGTGAGGCTGTGGGTTAGGGTTACTCTTCTCTTTAAACGCTAAATCACTCCTGAATCTCCACTGTTAAAGCACTTTGCATTGATACTTGGCGCTTCTCTTGGCTGTCGTTATTGTTTTGGCTTTGGTGTCATCAATCGTTGATATTCGACCTCATAATAATTTTTGCCGCTTGCTTCTCCAGCAGCAAAACGGGCCATTAATTGCTGAATATCATCGCCACGGGCATGCCCCATATCAAGCCACCCCAGAACTTCAGAGTATAAAAGCCCACCCTTAATGCCTGATTCAGACCAGTATTTGGAAGGATCCAAAATTTCTTCACGTGTACTCACTTTAATTCCCGCACATATCCTTGTGGAAAAATCACTGCTATTTATTACAAGCAGTGATGGCGTTAAATTTATCACACCGAAACTCCTTTCCTGAATGGTGCAGGCTCATTAACGGTGATAGTTGTTTTCTGAAAATCACACACCTGTATCAACAAATTATCGCCATATGAAACTTAGAATGAAGAAATCACTACTGTTGTATTTTCCAGCTAATATGGATTGGTCCTATGCCTCCACTCAACCAAAACAAGTTATTGCGCTTATGTTCGTCGCGTGGACAATGCTTAAGCATGTATTGCGCTTTTATCATCGTTCCCTGTATCGCCTGGATAGTCATTTCCGCTTATGAATAAGAGTTCCCCCCCTTCCGTTAAACAGCAAGGAATCGCTATGTTGCAAAAAGACGTTTTCCCCACCACGACCAAATGGGCAATCATCGCAATCGGTATAATCGCCGGGCTGCTTTGGGCTTTGCCGGACGGCCTTAACCTGCATGATCGCTACTCGCTTTATCTGCTGCCGCTTTCATTGAGTGCAACCAGCGTACTCGCATTCACGCTTTACCGTCTCAGCGCCGTCAGACCCTGGATCTGTGCACTTCTGACGATGCCGTTTATCGCGTTGATGACAGCCTGGCAGCGCTGGAACTTTCCCGAATTACCGCCTGGTGAGTTTCACTTTAGAAATAGTTGCGCCGTCATCGTTATGCTCAGCCTGGTGATGCCGTTTTGGGTCGCTTTCTGCAATGCATCGCCGCAGAAGGAAGGTAAAACCTCATGCATAACCCATGCGCTGTGGCGCAACACCTTCACCCTTGGCGTCACCGGCATTATGACCGGGCTGTTCTGGCTGGTGCTGATGCTGTGGAGCAAACTTTTCAGCATGATCGGCATCGTGCTGTTTGAACGCCTCTTTTTTGATAATCCTTTTTTCCCGCCGATGGCGACCGGCGCGGTCATCGCCGCAGGCATTGTGTTTTGCCGACGTCTGCCGGGTGCGGCCGGGCTGTACCGCCATTTGATTACGCTTGCGGTCAGCGTGCTGTTGCCATTACATGCCCTGACTTCTTTGCTGTTCCTGGCCTGTTTGCCTTTTACCGGCCTGGATATTATCCCGAAAGATTTTTCAGCCGCGACGCTGCTGCTGACCATGACACTGCTGATGCTGGCATTCAGCGCCATCGTTGGCGAAAGGGCACCTGCTGAATCACGCTGGCAGCGTGGGATTGCGCGTCTGGTGCTGGTTGCACAAGGCCTGACACCGCTGTTGGCGGCGCTGGCTGTCTGGGCGCTGTGGTTGCGCGTCGCTGAATATGGCTGGACGGTGGAGCGGGTTTACGGTGCTGCCATCGCGCTTCTCGCCGTTACCGGCTCGCTACTGCTGTTATGGTTTCAACGGCGGGCCTGGTCACAGGGTGCCGGCAGTATGAACACATTCACCGCGTTAATGCTGGCTTTAACGGCCGGCGGCTGGTTTTTGCTGCATACGCCCACGATCGACCCGTGGCGCATTACCGTGAAAAATCAGCTGACGCGTTATGCGCAGGGTAAATCAAAAGCGGATGCGATGGATCTCTACACATTCAGCGACGCGGGCCGCCGGGGGAAACAGGCATTGACGATGCTGAACAAACATCCTCAATGGCTCGCCGATCCTGTCGAGCAAAAAGCCATGCTGATGCAAATCCTGGCAGGGCAATATACCGACAGCGTAAGGCATGGTATCAACGACCTACAGCAAAGCATCCCGCTGCGCGCCGGCAGCGAAGCGCCGCCTGAAAGCTGGTGGCAGGCTCAGACAGAGTATGTTGATCAATCACTTAGCACATGCCTTGTAGATGCCGGTTCCTGCCTGGTCTGGATGCAGGATCTCAATAATGATGGCTCGGCGGAAGTGCTGCTCTATAGTCGCAATCAGTCCGGGATCGTCGTCTATGCCCGGCAAGGCATAGAATGGCGTCAGATTGGCAACGTAACGCTGTCGCAAAGTGCTGACAAAACCATCCGCGAAGGCTCGTTCAAAACGGTCACAAAACCCTGGCGCGATCTGGAAATCAATGGCCAGCGCTATCCAGTTCAGTACTATGGCTTCGAAGGGCAATAAGGGCGGTTTCGGCCTTTAATCTCTTCACAGCTCAGCCCGCACTGCGCCAGATACAGGTGCCGGCGGGCTGGAAGCGCATGATCGAATGCGTTTTTAAACCCCGGAATACCCCTCACAAGTGTAAATACGCTTATTTAAATTAAATTTCCCGTCCTTTTGGTCGATTACTAACTTATGGCAGTCCTCATTGTGTGAGGTGCCGGATCGTTATGTTGCTTTATCATCCAAGGGACCACTATGTCAGTCAGGCGTTTTTCATTTCTCGTTTTTACTCTTTTACTCTGTATCTTTCTGATCAGTTCGGCTTCTAACCTTTGGTCACTGACCCGCAGCAATGAATCGCTGGATAATGTGAACAAAGAAATTCACGTGGTGCTGTCGGTCATCGACCCGATTAACCACAGCCGCACACTGCGGGTGCGTCTGATGGAGGCAATGATTAACGCCTCGCTGGGTGATAACCAGAAAGTGCAGGCGTCGCTTGAGGGGGCAAATGAGGTACTGAAAAAAGCGATAGTGGCTTTTGATAATTACCGGGCTTCGCCGCGCCTGGCGGGTGAAGGTGAACTTGCAACCCCTTACGCTCGCGCCTGGCAAGACTATGTCGATAACGGTCTGCACCCCTTAATGGATGCAGTGCGAAGCAACGACGCTGCGCGCTTCAATCAGCTTGTCAGCACGACGATCCCCCAACTCGAACGTCAATTTGAAATCGCGCTTGATAACCTGCTGGCGTTTCGCGAAAAACATGCCCAGCATCTGAACATTGACGCGCAGAACCGTTTCGTTAACAGCATGCTGACCCTCGGTATCTTCTCGCTGCTGTTTACGCTGATTATTGTCGCCATCTGTGTTCTGCTCCGCCGTCGTGTGCTGACGCCGCTGGATATGGCGCGTTTGCACTGCCACAGAATGGCGGAAGGTGAGTTGCATACACCGATCGTTTGCGGTTCGAAAGATGAAATGGGTGACATGCTTGGTGCTCTGGAGCAGATGCGACTTTCTCTGATGCAGATAATCTCCCAGGTGCGGGCTTCCAGCCAAAGCGTGGCATACGCAGCGGAAGAGATAGCCGAGGGTAACACCGATCTCTCCTCACGTACTGAGGAGCAGGCGGCTTCGCTGGGGCAGACCGCAGCCAGCATGGAACAGCTTACCTCTACGGTGAAACAGACCTCAGAAAACACCCAGCAAGCAAACAACCTTGCAGGCAATATGCGCAACGCCGCGCAGGAAGGGAATGCCATTGTTGAAGAAGCGGTTGTCTCAATGAAAGAGATCGAATCCAGCTCCAGCAAAATCGGCACCATTATCGGGATTATTGAAGACATTGCCTTCCAGACCAATATCCTGGCGCTCAACGCAGCGGTCGAAGCGGCCCGCGCAGGCGAGCAGGGGCGCGGTTTCGCCGTCGTCGCGACGGAAGTTCGTAACCTGGCGCAGCGCTCATCCGTTGCGGCAAAAGAGATCAAAGAGCTTATTGAGCTGTCTGGCCGACAAGTGCTGGTAGGCAGCGAGCGTGTAACCAGTGCGGGCGCAAGCATGCAGCGCATTATCAGCGCCGTTAAGCAAGTCTCAGAACTGATGTCAGAAATCGCCATGTCGACCGGTGAACAGAGCCGCGGCATCGATCAAATCAACATTGCGGTTGCGCAGATGGATACCGTCACGCAGCAGAACGCCACGCTGGTAGGGGAAGCGTCGACTGCGGCTTACTCGCTCCAGCAGCAGTCACAGATACTGAAAGACGCGGTTGCGGTGTTTAAGCTGAGCTGATGTTAATCCGTTAGCGAGTTTTGGCAGGCTTCGGCCTGCCTTTTTATTGTGCCGGGAAAAATAAAAAAACAGGGATCTTTTCCATGCACCAGACAGCAAAATAATTCCCGCCTCGTCATTTTCCCTACACACAGGCGTCATAAAGTAGCGCTACCTGTGAGGTGGAGATAACTGATGAAGCTCGTGAAATTAGCTGAAACCTGGGTCGACCCCAGCGTGCGCATGCGTGAATGCGAAATTGGGCAGCAGTGCGAAGTCCTGGCAAATAGCCTGATGGAATACAGCTCGCTGGGAGATTTCTCCTACCTTGGCGAATATTGCACCATTGCCGATGCGAAGATCGGTAAATTCGTGGCGATTGCCAACCATGTCCGCATTGGTGCGCCCAATCACCCAATGGAGCGCCCGTCCCAGCATCGCATCACTTATTGCCCTGAATACTACTCTGCCGATGCCGTGCGCGATCACGACTTTTTTGCCCGCCGCCGCGAAGACAGCGTCACCATCGGCAATGATGTATGGATTGGTCATGCCGCAATCGTGCTACCCGGCGTCACGGTTGGCGATGGCGCGGTGATCGCCGCCGGAGCCGTGGTCAGTAAAGATGTCGCACCCTATACCATCGTCGGTGGCGTACCCGCCAAAACTATCCGCCTGCGCTTCTCGTCGCAAATTGGGCGTCAATTGCAGCAGATCGCCTGGTGGGACTGGCCGCTGGAAACCCTCATTGAACGGCTGGCGGATTTTCAAGGTGAAAATATCGAGGCGTTTTGTGAAAAGTGGGGGAAATAACACCAGAACCGAATGCGTTTGGCGTAAATTTTTACAGGCCTGACTAAATAAATTCCGATTCATTCGGTAATACGTGCACGCTCCGATTTATCCCGCCGCAAAGTAGTAATAATTGCGCGCGGTCAGGGAAGGAACCCTGAGAAATATAAGGAGCATGGAATGGCTACTGAACGTAAAGAAGGGACTCTGCGGCTTATGACGCTGGGTGAAATAGCCATGGCGCGTCGCTTTTACGGGGATGCCATTGTTTACAGCCGCGTCTGGATCCATTGCGATAGTTATTTACCCTTTGGTTTGCAACACCCGGATTATGTAATGGCGCCCAATGGGGAGATTTGGTTCAGAAAAGAACGCTACCAGGATGATTTTTCACAACCAGATGCAACACTCCAGGATAAACATACTTTCATTCATGAGTTAGGTCATGTATGGCAGCATCAGCACGGGCAATGGGTGCGGACGCGTGGATTTTTTAGCTGGGCGGCGAATTATTTCTACCAACTCGACCGGGAAAAACTTACGGATTACTCCCTTGAGCAACAGGCATCCATTTTGGCGGATTACTGGTTACTTCTGATTTATGGTATCGATCTTTGGCAGTTGTATCAGAACGAGAATCAGCCAGGAAAATATCGCGGGAAAGATGATATACGTGATATTCCATTTCTCTACCAAAAAATTGTGACAGGCAGAAGGTAAGCATAATGAGAACAGGCGCGTTATTTACAGTAATCTTTATGTTAACGGGCTGTATTGGTTTTCTTGACAAAATGACACCTCATATCGCGACATCGGCATTTGTGAAAAACAACGACATATGCGCAGTCTCTATCATGAAACCCGGTGAAAAAATGGTCTCGGTTGAAATCCATTCCAGTGACGAAAGAACGCGTTTCGAGGTCTTTCCGGATAAACCACGCTATATCCCTGCGGGTGGGTGTCTGCCGGTATTTAGCACAACCTTCAATGCAGGGGAAAAATACGCTTTTTATTGGAACGTCGTGCCCGTTAAAGGCGATGCCTATTTGATCACCACCCGATTCACGCTGGCAGCCGATGCTCAGGGGAACCTCACGCTTGCTCCGTAATGCCGGTATGCCTTGCCCGCACAAAAACTTCACGCATTTTTTTGCATAAGTAAAACGATCGGTTTACTTTTTAACTATGCAAAAACGACAAGATATCATTCAGGCCGCCGAGCGGCTGTTCTATAGCAACGGCTTTCACGCCACTAGCACTGACCGCATCTGTCGTGAGGCGGGCGTTTCAACGCGCACGCTTTATCGTCACTTTCCGTCCCGAGAGCAGCTCACCGAGGCAGTGATGCAGGCGCGCCAGCAGCGGTTTTTTGCCGATCTGCAAAAGCCGGATCACCCGCAGGCTATCGATACGCTTTTCACCGTACTGGGCAAATGGATGGAAGAGTACGGGACGGACGGTTGCTTCTTTCTCAAAGCCTGGGGCGAATACGCCCAGGAAAACGTTCGGCTGTCGGCGCTGGCGCTCGGTTTTCGCTATGCGCTGCGCGAATACATCGCCGCCTGCGTTAACAACGCCGCACTGGCAGATGCGGTCTGGATGTTGTTCGAAGGCGCTATTACCTCCGCGCTGATTGTCGGCCCGCAATCTGCCCATCGTGCCGGTGAAGCTGCGGCAATGTTAATTGCCCGCCAGGAGGCGCGATGAAAACATCCTTCTCGCTTGCTGTTACAGGCTTCTCGCTGATTGCGGTTTCCTACGGCCTGGCGCGTTTCTCGTGGGGATTAATGCTGCCCGCCGTTTCACAGGATGTGCCGTTCAGCTCGCGTCTGGCAGGCATGCTTTCGGCCTGTAGTTTTGCCGCCTATTGCCTGTCGGTAACGCTCGCCTCCCTGCTCAGCAAACGCTACGGCCCCCGACTCCCGGCCACGGTTTCCGCGCTCTGTGCCATGGCTGGCCTGCTGGTGCTCGCCGTTGCCGCATCCCCTCTGTTCCTGGCCGTCGGGTTGTTTATCGCCGGGCTAAGCGCCGGGCTTGCTTCGCCTTCTCTCGCTGACGCGGTCAGCCAGGCGATTACCGCGCAGCGTCAGACGCAGGTGAACACCATCATTAACGCCGGTACCGGGGCAGGGATCATTCTCTCCGTGCCGCTGCTGCTGTTTTTGCCCTGGCGCACCGCTTGTATTGTTTTCGCCGTTATCGCGCTGCTGAGCCTGGTGCCGGTGTGGCGTTATCTGCCGCAGGAAACCAGTAAGCAAACCCAGCGGCATGAAAGCGTGTTTCAGCGTCGGGTCATTCGCCTGGCGATCATCGCCTTTATTAGTGGAATGGCCAGCGCGGCATGGTGGAGTTTTGGCCCGGATGTGTTGAGCCAGCATGCTCATGTGACAGATAAGCTTATCAGCATCTTATGGCTGGTCTGCGGCGGGGCGGGGATCCTCGGTGCGCTCACCGGTCCCGTTGCGCGTTATATCGGCATGCGGCAGGTTTACCGCCTTTCGCTGCTCTTTATGGCCGCTCCACTGGTATTGATAGCCGTCAGCCATGCGTTTTCCTGGTGGCTTTTCCCGGCCGTTGCGCTGTGCGGCATTGGCTATATCACGCTCTCCGGCGTGTTGTTGGTGGGCGGTGCCGGGGCCACGCCTGCCGCCCCGGCTTCCGGCGTTGGCGTGGTCTTTTTTATGCTGGCCGCCGGGCAGGTCGCTGGCTCCATGCTTTTTGGCGTGCTTTATGCGCAAGCCGGAGCCGCGCTGGCGCTGATTACCTTCTCTTTGCTGGCGGGGGCGATGGTGTTTTATACGCCCGCAGTATCGTCATGACCGTTGGCAGGGGCTGGAGCTAATGATGCGGGGAGCGCGTGTTTAATTGTTGCACCTGAAAGCAGGCATTAAAGGTTTAATGCATAGTTAAAGGTGCAATAACGCTCAAGGATGAAAGGGAGTGGCTCATGCGCAACATCAGCAAATCGGCGGCGTTCATATTCAGCGTGCTGAAGTGGGGAATAGTATTTATCGTCTCCTTAGGTCTGGTACTGTTCTTTTTGCTTTGGCTGACGCTCTCCGGCCTTGGCGAAACCACGGTTTATACCGAGCAAAATCTGTGGAATTACCATTCACTGACGCAAAAGGCGATTGCGCAAGCGCCGCGCATCACCGCAAATTATCATTTTGAATTCCACAACGGCGACGGCTACCCCTCAACCAATAGCATCATCTTTGACAATGCCAGCAATGTGGACGCGCTGCGGGAATACCTGAAAAGCATAGGTTACCAACGAGACCCGCGCCCAGGAACGGGCGCGGAAGAGTGGGTTAAAGCGAATGAGCCAGGTGCAGATTCGTTTTCGCTCTACTATGACCCTAAAATCCGGCAAGCAACGTTAAGAATGACTTTGTTAAGTTGGTGAGTGCTTACTGAGAGTTAGCGTCCGCGAGTATAAATTTTTTTATGTCGGTGGCCTTTGTAACCAATGCACTCCCCGGTTTCAGGATTAACGTAGTATTTAATCGGTGACGGGAAGAATTGCTCATTGAATGGTGCATCAAGTGGCGGTGCAATATTGGTATCGATTTCCCAGTATTGCACATTGTCGATTTCCACAAGCGAAGCCTCATGGTATGCCTCGTCCCAGCAATTTTCGAAGTTTTTATCTGCATAGGCTTTGGCTGCCGCTAATGCTTTTTGTTCATCGATCATTGTTGAATACCATAGTAAACGTTATACATCGATCCACTGACTGTGACCGGACCCAGCAAGATACCTGCGGCTTCGTGCCGTAGTGCTGTGTATGTTATTTGGTATGCATTGCCAAGAGGGAACCGAAAACCTTGCAAAACATACCGTGGGGAAACGCCATTTGCCCGTAATAATGCGATGGTTTCAGCGAGTGCTTCTTCAAGGTAGCGAAGGATATAAGATTTGGTATAACCGCCACTACGAAGAGCTACTCTGGCTTCCCTTAATAGGTAAAATTTTGGTGCGATAAACTGATGCACTTTTTCATGGTAAATAGCTTCCAGAACATCATGTGCTGCTTCTTTTGCCGTTTTCTCTGCCCGATTAAAGTTTCTGCCGATAACGATATCCCCAGAAGGATATGTCATAGCATCGCCTGCGGGGTATTTGTTGGTGAATATCAGCCTGGGGCGATAACGCCATCCAGGGTGGGTATTCCTCGGTAAATTCATTGCTGTCGCACGTTTGCGGGTGAAAGGTGGAACTTTAAACCCTCTATAGTGAGTATTAAAAACGTCATCTGGTTTCCTACGCAAAAGAAGAGCAAAGACGGTATTAATACCAATAAGCGTAATCGCTTCCGCCAGGTCTTTCGCTGCGTCATCATATACCTGTAAAAACGGCAGGGTCTCGACGCAGATGTCCGGAAGAATCTGAAAAGTTGGATATCGTTATTTGCTGGAAGGCGAGTGCTACAACCCCCGCTTCCCTGCGGGGCACAACCATAGATTATTTCACCGCCTGCAACGCGGTTTTTTCAACGTACGGTTTCATCAGCGTGTCCGCCTCTTTCTGTGCCGCTTCGGCGGCGGCTTCCGGGGTGACTTTTTCGTCATTCACCACGGCGGCGAGCTGGTTTTCCATTGCTTTGCGTACGGCGACAGTTTCGTAAGTGGAGTACCACGGGTGCGCATACTGCAACTGTTCCAGTGCAATCGCCGCGCGCGGATCTTGCTTCAGGTATTCCTTCATCTCTGGCGTATCGTACGAGGCTTTGCGCGGCGAGAAGTACCCAGTGAAGCGGCTCCAGGCGCCGTTAACTTCTGGGCTAACCAGGTAGGTCAGGAACTGGTACGCCGCTTTTTTCTGCGCGTCCGATATGCCTTTAAAACTCACCAGGCTGGCACCACCAATTGGCACCGCGCGCTGCTCCTGCGCGGGCATCATCGCCACACCCAGTTCGAAATCTTTGGTGTTTTCACGCATAAAGCCCAGCGCGCCGGTGCTCAGCATTGCCATGCCCACTTTGCCGGAGAAAAACGCTGCGCTGATCTGCTTAGAGTTCAGCACGCCGGAGGGCATCACTTTGTCTTTGTAGATCATCTCCTGCCAGAAACGCAGCGCGCCAATGGTGGTTGGCGCGTTGTAATAAACCTCGCCGGGGTAGTTTTCATTAAAATAATTACCGCCGTTGGCGCGCACCAGCGACGAGAAAATCCAGCCGCCGTAATCGTCGTTGGTTGAAGGCAGCATAATGCCCCACTGGCCTTTGCTCTGGTCGGTCAGCTTTTTCGCGTCTTCTAGCAACTCTTTCCAGTTCTGCGGCGGCTGCTTGATACCCGCCTGATCGAACAGCGTTTTGTTGTAATAAAGGATCGGCGTTGAGTTATGGAACGGAATGGCGTAAGTCACACCCGTCACCTGCGCGTTTTTGCGCATCGCTGGCCAGAACTCGCTTTGCAGGAAATCACCCGCTTTTTTATCGCCATATTTGAACAGTTCGTCCATCGGCAGGATTTCATCTTTCAGCGCCAGATCGGTAGTGAAGTTGGCGGACATAATCACCAGCGCAGGTGGCTGGCCCGCTTTCTGCGCAGACTCGGCTTTCATCTTGGTGGTGTCGTAGCTGCCGGTAAAAATCCCGCGCACTTCCACGTCCTTTTGGGAATCATTAAACGCTTTGATCACGCGTGTCATCTCCATCGTCAATTTGCCATCGACCGGGGCGGGAAACATAAAGTCGATTTTCTCCTGCGCAACAGCAGTGCCGCTTATCGCAAGGGTGATGCCGTAAGTAAGCGCTCGCAACGTATTTGGCAGAGGCTTATGCATGGTCTGTCTCCTGGTGTAAGTTAAGCTGCGTCTGGGCAGCAAAAAGATGGCAATCAAGGGGTGAAAAACCGACGCTGAGTGTGTCCCCTTTATTGGGCACATCGCCCCGGTGTCGGCGGATATAGCGCAGGTTGCCAATTGGCGTGCTGACATGAAGCTGGTAATCCGCGCCCATCAGTTCCCGCTGGGTCACGGTGGCGGGCAACATCAACTGGCCTGCTTCGGGTGTATCAGTAATGTGCTCCGGGCGAATGCCCAGCCATACCTCTTGCAGATGGCTGGCGTGAGCAGGCAACGGCAGGCATTGCTCGCCCAATTGCACTTCACCCTCCGCACACGGTAACAGCAGCAAGTTCATGGCCGGGGAGCCAATAAAGCCTGCGACAAACAGGTTGGCCGGGTGCGCGTACAGATGCTCCGGTCGGCCAACTTGCTGCACATGGCCGCCATTCATCACCACAATACGGTCGGCCATCGACATCGCTTCGGTCTGGTCATGAGTAACGTAAATAGTGCTGGTCTTCAGTTGTTGATGCATCGCCATAATGCTGTCGCGCACTTCAGTGCGCAGGCGCGCGTCAAGGTTGGAGAGCGGTTCATCCATCAAAAACAGCTTCGGGTTACGCACAATGGCGCGCGCCATTGCCACGCGCTGGCGCTGGCCGCCGGAAAGCTTCGCCGGTTTGCGGTCCAGCAAGGTGTCGAGTTGCAACATCTGCGCCACGCTTTCCAGCCGCGGCTGCCAGCTTGATTTCTCTTCGTTGCGCACTTTCATGCCGAAAGTGATGTTGTCGCGCACGGAAAGGTGCGGAAACAGCGCGTAGTTCTGGAAGATCATCGCGAAGTTGCGCTCGCGCGGCGAACGGGCGGTGATCTCGTCGTTATCAAGCCAAATCTCGCCTTCGCTTGCGCTCTCCAGCCCTGCAATCAGGCGCAGCAGGGTGCTTTTGCCGCAGCCGGACGGACCAACCAGCACCACAAACTCGCCGTCGCGAATATCCAGCGACAGCGCGCTGAGCGCCGCTTTGCCGTCGAACACTTTGCTTATCTTATTCAGTCTTAACATTGTCTTAGCGCTCATCCACCGGGCAACTGATGTTCTCGTTGTAAAGCCACGGGCCGGCGTAATGGGAGAGCGGATGCAGATAGCTCACCCACTGTTCGCCCACCTGGCGGTGCATCAGGCACGACGGCGGCGACATGTCGTAATAAGGGCGCTTGTCTTCATGAAAATACGGCACCTGATGGACGGTCGCCGGGATCGTCGCAATCGTCGCCTGGCGGTACTGGGTCATAGTCAGGCTATGGTTATGGCCGCAGAAAATACGCGTCAGCGCCGGGAAACGCTCAACCAGGCTTAACAGCAGATGACCGTTTTCACAGGCGATGCGATCCATCTGCGCGTTACCGAGCGGCAGCGGCGGGTGGTGCATAAAGAGGGCAGTCGGTTTGTCTTTGCTGGCTGTCAGTTGCGCTTCCAGCCAGGCCAGCGTCTCGCGGGTCAGCCAGCCTTTGGATTCCCCGGCAAGGCTTGAGTCGATAAACAGCAGGCGGGTGGCAAAGTCATCAATGGCATAGCGCATGTTCTGCGGATCGCTGCCAAGCTGCGGGCAGAGCGGGTGCAAGTACTCCAGAAAATGGGCTTTGTCGTCGTGGTTGCCGGGAATAACAAACAGCGGGTAGTCGAGACTACCGAGGATCTGGCGCGCCACGCGGTACTCTTCCGGGCGGCCGCAGTTGACGATATCACCGCTCACCACCACTGCATCCGGGCGTTCACGCAGGGCGTTTAGCTGGCACACCACGTCGGCATTACCAGCGTTAATATCAATAAAACCGTACAGCTTCTCGTTCTGGCTGCGGAAATGGGTATCGGAAATTTGCGCTAAAAACATTACTGCCTCCTTATTTAATGCCGGAGAAGCCAAAGCTTCGAAGAAACTGTTTCTGGAAAGCGATAAACGCGATCATCAATGGCAGGCAGACCATCAGCGTCCCGGCGCTGATCATTCCCCACTGACCGCCGGATTCCGCGCCCATGGCGAAGGAGACCAGCCCGACCGTCAGCACCTGTTTGTCCGGATCGTTGAGCATCATCAGCGGCCATAAATACTCGTTCCAGTGGTAGGTAATACTGACAGTGGCGAAGGCCAGTACTGACGGCCAGGACATCGGCAACATCACGCGGAACAGCACCTGCCACCAGCGGCAACCCTCCATCAGCGCCGCTTCTTCAATCTCTTTCGGAATGGCGAGAAAGGCCTGGCGCATCAGGAACACGCCGAATGCCGAGGTGAAATAGGGCATCATCACGCCGGTTAATGTGTTGAGCAGGCCGAAGGTTTTCAGTGTCAGCATGTTGGGGATCATCATCACCACCGGCATGATCATTAGCTGCACCAGAAACAGGATGAACAGCGTCTGTTTGCCGCGAAATTCGTGGCAGGCGAAGACATACCCGGCGGTGGTGATGGTGAAAAGCTGCACGAGGAAGGTGCCGAACGAGAAAATCAGCGTGTTGGCGTACAGGCTCAGCCAGTTGGCGCTCTGCCATGCATCGCGGAAGTTATCCAGCGTCAGCGGGAAGCGCGGCAAAATCGAAGCCATCTCTTCGCCAAAGGTGGTGGCGCTGAAAGCAGACGAAAGCATCCAGATAAACGGGCTAATCCACAGCAGCGCCATGCAGCTCATCAATACCGCAAGGGTAACCGGGCGCGACTGGCGCAGGCGCAGCCACAGCGGGCGCGGCACAGATGTAGTGCGGGTAATGGCGGGTGAAACCTCAACGCTCATAGTGCGCACCTCTTTCGAGTAATTTCAGGTTAACCAACGAAAAGACAAACAGCCCGACCAGCGTCAGGAAGGTGGCGGCAGACGCTTTGCCGAGATCGTGGGTGTCCCAGGCAAGGTTCTGGATGTAATAGAGCAGCACGGTAGTGGCGTTATCCGGCCCGCCGCGCGTCATTACCGCCACATGATCAATTTGGGTAATCGAATAGATCAGCGCCGTGGTGACAACAAAGCTGATGGTCGGGCGCAGCAGCGGCAGCGTCACCCGGAAGAAGACCTGGGTTGATGTCGCGCCTTCCATCACCGCTGCTTCGCGAGTGGAAGCCGGGATGCCCTGCAAACCGGCAAGAAAGAACAGCATGTAATAGCCAGCGAATTTCCACACGCCAATCAGCGCCAGTGCAAACAGCGCGCTGTTGCTGCGGCCCAGCCAGTTGTTGTTCATCGGGCCGAAAAGTTGCGCCAGGTAATGGTCGAGCATGCCGAGGCCGGGCATAAAAATGAACAGCCACAGCGCGGCGGCGCTGACCATCGGGATAATCATCGGGAAGAAAAAGGCGGTGCGCAGCCAGCGGTTAATGCGATGGTTTTCCCACAGCGCGACCGCCAGTAGCAGTGCCAGCGTGACGCCCGGGATCACCGTCAGCAGGAGATAAACCAGATTATTGAACAGCGATTGCCAGAACACGCTGTCTTCCAGCAAGCGCGCGAAGTTACTTAACCCTACAAACGGCGGATTGTCGCTCGCCATGCGCGTGTCGAACAGGCTGTCATACACCGAACGCAGCAGCGGAAAGTAAGTAAAAAGCGCCAGAAACAGCAGCGAAGGCGACAGGATAAGCCAGGGAAGCCAGTACTTTTTCATAAGTGCCTGAAAACAATTTACGGGTTTCGAAAGCGGGGATTGTGTGAAAAAAATGCTGCAAAAGGATGGCGCGCAGGTGACTGTTTAATGAACGGGAGTCGGTTGAGGGAAGGCCCGATAAGCACAGCGCCATCGGGCAAAAATTCAGAAATCCATCTTAACCGAGGGTTAAAACTGGACGCGAAAAGATTAACTCACACCACCGCCGAGCGATTGCCAGAGCGTGATGCGGTTTTCCAGGTCGGTTTGTTGCAGGGAAATCAGCGATTCCTGCGCCGACCACAGCGAGCGTTGCGCAGTCAGCACCGAGAGATAATCGCCGGTTCCCGCCTTGTACTGGCGCTGGGCGATATCCAGCGTTTTTTGCTCGGCGGCGACATATTCACGCTGGGCATCGAGCTGCTCTGTCAGCGTTTCGCGGCGCGCCAGCGCATCGGCAACATCTTTAAACGCGCTTTGGATCGTCTTCTCGTAGGTGGCAATCAGCCCTTTTTTCTCTGCTTCGGCGTAACGCAGTTGCGCCACATTTTCCCCGCCGGTAAACAGCGGCAGCGTGATAGACGGTGCAAACGACCACACTTTCATGCCGTGGCTGAACAGTGACGAGAGCGAACTACTGCCAACGCCCGCGCTGGCGGTGAGTGAAATCGTCGGGAAAAAATTCGCCCGCGCCGCGCCGATATTGGCGTTGGCGCTTTTCAGATTATGCTCCGCTTCCTGAATATCCGGGCGACGCAGCAGCACGGAAGAGGAGACGCCCGCAGGCGTCAGCGTGATGCTATTGTCCGCCAGGCTCTCCAGCGTGCCCGGCAACAGCGATTCCGGCACCGTGTCGCCCGCCAGCAAGTTGAGCGCGTTTTTATCCTGCACCACTTGCGTCTGGTAGCTGGCAACGCTGGCGCGCGCCTGCTGGAACACCGCCATTGCTTCGGCGGTATCACCCGCCGCCGCCACGCCGATTGCCTGCCTGCGTTTGGCAATGTTCAGCGAATTTTGCGCGCTTTCCATCGTCTGTCTGGCAAGGGCCAGATTGCTGTTGTCCGCCGCCAGTGTCACCCAGGCGGTGGTGATTTCACCCACCAGGCTCAAACGAGTATTTTGCGCGGTGTATTCGCTGGCAAGCCAGGTTTCGCGCTCGGCGCGGGCGAGGCTCTGATTACGGCCAAACAGATCGAGTTCGAAACTGGAGACCGCGCCCTCGGCTTCGGCGCTGCTGGTTATCCCGCTCGCCACAGTCCGGCTGCGGGTGTTGCTCAGTTCAGCATTGACCGTCGGGAACAGCGCGGCGCGATCTTCGGCGTATAACGCGCGCGCCGCGTCGATGTCGGCAATCGCTTTTTGCACATCGCGGTTTTGCGTCAGCGCATTGCTGACCACCTGTTTCAGGCGGCCATCATTCACAATGTGCTGCCAGTCTGCGGCGACGGCTTGCGCCTGGCCGCTGGTGCCTGGCAAGGTTGCCGGAACCGGTGCCTGCGGGCGCTGATAAGTGGGGTCGAGAGAGACACAACCGGCGCTCAGCAGGGCAAGAAATAAAACACTCATACGCAACATAATTACTCCTGACGCGCGCGTTTATCGGTGAACAGTTTTTTCACCAGCACAAAGAAAAGGGGAACAAAGAAAATTGCCAGCAGGGTTGCCGTTAGCGTACCGCCGATAATGCCCGTACCGATGGCGATGCGGCTGTTCGCCCCGGCTCCCGTGGCAATCGCCAGCGGTGCGACCCCGGCAATAAATGCCAGCGACGTCATCATGATTGGGCGCAAACGGGTACGCGCAGCACGCAGGGCCGCGCGGGAAAGCGAGTGGCCTTCCTGCACCGCCGCTTCGGCGAATTCAACAATCAAAATGGCATTTTTCGACGACAAACCGATGGTGGTGAGCAGCGCGACCTGGAAGTAAACGTCATTACTTAGCCCGCGCATCCATGCCGCCAGCGCCGCACCGAGCAGGCCGAGCGGGATCACTAAAATCACCGAGATCGGCACCGACCAGCTTTCATACAGCGCCGCGAGGCACAAGAACACCACCATGATCGAGATGGCGTAAAGGCTCATTGCCTGGCCGCTGGCGAGTTTTTCCTGCAACGACAGGCCGCTCCACGCCCAGGTGGTTCCGGCGGGCAGATTGTCGGCGAGGTTTTCCATTTGCGTCATCGCCGCGCCGGAGCTAAAGCCGCTGGCATTCTCTCCCTGAATTTCGTAGGCCGCCGAGCCGTTGTAGCGCACCAGGCTTTCCGGGCCATATTCCCAACGGGTGGTAGCAAAGGCGGAGAACGGCGTCATGCTGTCGTCGCTGCCGCGCACATACCATTTTTGCAGGTCGGATGGCGACGAACGGAAGTCGCTGTCGCCCTGGATATAGACCTTTTTCACGCGGCCGCGATCGGTAAAGTCATTCACGTAGGTGCCGCCCCAGGCGCTGGAAAGCGTATCGCTCACATCACTCAGAGAAAGCCCCAGCGCCACAGCTTTGTTGCTGTCGATATCTACCTGCAACTGCGGCATCTGCGGCAGATCGTTGGCGCGAACCGCCTGCAATTCTGAACGCTGATTCGCATTCGCCAGCAACTGGTTACGGAATTTCAGGAGTTGATCGCGATCGGTGCTGCCGCTGGCGAGCAGCTCAAAGGTAAAGCCGTTGCTCTGGCCCAGGCCATCAACCGACGGCGGCGTCATAGCGAAGATACTGGCGTCACGAATAGTGCCTAACTGCTGACTGGCGCGCAGGGCAATCGCCTGGGCAGTATTTTCCGAACCGTTGCGTTCAGACCAGTTTTTCAATGAGACGAAGGCCATCCCGGCGTTCTGTCCGCTGCCGCTAAAGCTAAAGCCGGTAACGGTAAAGATGGCGTCGGTATTGGCCTTCTCATTATTGAGGAACCAGTCGGTGACCTGTTTTGCCACCGCATCGGTACGCGTTGCCGTTGCCCCGGCGGGCAGGGTGAACTGCACCATAATCGAGCCCTGATCTTCCGTCGGCAGAAAACTGCCGGGCAAGCGCCACATCACCAGCGCCATTGCGCCGCACAGCACCGTATAAATACCCAGCACCGCTACCGCGCGGCGTAGCACTCGTAACACGCCGTGCTGATATTTATGTTCGGTGTTGTTGTAAAAGCGGTTGAATGCGCCGAAGAAGCCTTTTTTATGCGGCGCACTGTGTTGCAGAATCGCGCCACACAGCGCCGGGGTCAGCGTCAGCGCAACCACCACCGATAGCACCATCGCCGAGATGATGGTCACCGAGAACTGGCGGTAAATCACCCCGGTCGAGCCGCCAAAGAAGGCCATCGGCAGAAACACGGCGGATAACACCAGCGCAATCGCCACCAGCGCGCCGGAGATTTCGCCCATCGATTTTTCCGTCGCTTCGCGGGCGGGCAGGCCTTCGTCGCGCATGATGCGCTCGACGTTTTCCACCACCACTATCGCGTCATCCACCAGCAGCCCTATCGCCAGCACCATGGCAAACAACGTTAAGGTATTGATGGAGTAACCAAACAGCGCCAGCACGCCGAAGGTGCCGAGCAGCACCACCGGCACCGCCAGCGCCGGGATCAGCGTCGCGCGGATATTTTGCAAAAACAGGTACATGACGCAGACCACCAGAATGATGGCTTCGATCAGCGTCTTCACCACATCTTCAATGGAGATCTTAATAAAATCGGTGCTGTCTTTCGGATAGGCCACATCGTAGCCCTGCGGCATGCTGTGGCGGTATTCGTTGATCTTGTTTTTGACCAGTGTGGCGGTATCCAGCGCGTTCGCGCCGGGTGCCAGCATCACCGCCAGGCCCGCAGCCGGGTGGCCGTTCAGTTTTGCCTGAGCGCTGTAATCTTCGCTGCCCATCTCCACGCGCGCCACATCTTTGATGCGCACCACTGAACCGTCGGTTTCGCTTTTGACGATGATGTCGCGAAATTGCGCCACGGTTTGCAGACGCGACTGGGCGCGCACGGTGGCGGTTAACTGCTGTTTATTTGACGAGGGCAGAGCACCGATTTTACCGGCGGAAACCTGGATATTCTGCGCTTCGATGGCCGATTCCACATCAGACGGCATCAGCGAGAAGGATTTGAGCTTGTCTGCATCGAGCCAGATGCGCATCGCATATTCACCGCCGAACACTTGCAGGCTACCAACGCCGTTCACGCGCGCCAGCGGATCCTGCATGTTGCTTACCAGCCAGTCGGCAATATCGGAGCTGCTGGCGCGGTCGGTTTTGTCATACAAGCCCATAATCAACAAGAAGTTGCTTTGGGATTTCACCACCGTGACGCCGGATTGTGTCACTTCTGTCGGCAGGCGCGACTCTGCCTGCTGGACTTTATTCTGCACCTGTACTTGCGCGGTATCCGGGTCAGTGCCCTGCTCAAAGGTGACGGTGATGGTCGCCTGGCCGTCGGAACTGCTGGTGGAGGTGAAATAGAGCAGGTTATCCAGCCCGGTGAGCTGCTGTTCAATCACCTGAGTGACGCTGTTTTCCAGCGTCTGCGCCGATGCGCCGGTATAGGTGGCGGTGATTTTGACGGCAGGCGGGGCGACATCCGGGTACTGCGCAATGGGCAGTGAGCGGATCGCCAGGATACCGGCCATCATGATAAGAATGGCGATTACCCAGGCAAACACCGGGCGACGCACGAAGAAGCTGGAGAACATCAGGCTTTTCCTCCGTCGGCTTCTTGCACGTCAACGGCTTTCACCGTTGCGCCAGCGCTCACTTTGTCGGTGCCTTCAACGATCAGCTTATCGCCGTTGGCGAGGCCTTTTACCACCAGCCATTTGTCGCCGTAGGTGTCGCTGGTTTCAACCGCGCGCTGCTCCACTTTGTTCTGCGCATTCACCACCAGTGCCGTGGCGTCGCCTTTCGCATCGCGCGTAATGCCCTGCTGCGGCGCTAGAATGGCGTTAGACATCACCCCTTCCTCGACGCGGGCGCGCACAAACATGCCCGGCAACAACTGGTGCTGCGGGTTCGGGAATACTGCGCGCAGCGTGACAGACCCGGTGGACTCATCAACGGCGACTTCGGTCAGCGCCAGGCGACCTTTTTCGCTGTAGGTGCTGCCATCTTCCAGGGTTAACGTCACCCCCAGCGTATTGCTGTCGCTGGCGAGCGCTTGTTTACGCAGGCGCAGGAGATCGACGCTGGAGCGGGTGAGATCGACATACATGCTGTCCAGCCCGCGGATAGTGGCGAGCGCCGTGGTTTGCTCTGCCGTGACCAGCGCGCCAGGCGTGACGGAAGAGATACCAATGCGCCCGGCAATTGGCGCGGTAATGGTTGTCCAGTTCAGATTGATGCGCGCGCTTTCCAGCGCGGCTTTTTTCGAGGCAACGCTGGCTTTGTCCTGGGCGCAGGTCGATTGCGCATCTTCCGCATCCTGGCGCGAGACGCCGTCTTCTTTCACCAGCTGCGCATAGCGCGTGGCTTTCTGGCAGTCGGAAACGACCAGCGCCTGCGCTTGTTTCAGTGCCGCATCGGCTTCATCAAACGCTGCGCGGTAGCTGGAAGGGTCGATCTGGTAAAGCGCCTGCCCGGCCTTTACCGTATCGCCTTCCGTAAACAGGCGTTTTTGAATGATGCCGCCAACCTGCGGGCGAACCTCTGCCGACAGCGCGGCGGATATGCGCCCGGTCAACTGGCTGGTCACCTCCAGCGGCTGGCTTTTTAAGGTGACGATCCCCACTTCCTGGGGAGCTTGTTGTGCAGGTGGTGTGGCGTTATCGCAGCCGACAAGGGCGAGCGCGGCCATCAAAGTTGTTTTTATGAACGTCATTTCGGTATTCCTGGCATGAGCGAAGCCTGCCCGTTTTTATCAACAGGAACCTGGCGCAGGCGTGTAATTGCTTTATTTCTGCGGCGGCAAAAATAGAGCCTGGTCTTTTTAGTGAGCGGGTATTTATTTCTCAGCAAATAACATCGCGGTGATTTCCTGATACAGCTGTTGTAATTGTGCCGGGTCGCATTTTTGCGGCGTGAGGCGGCGGAATGTGGTGCCTTCCATTAGCGCTGCCAATAATTCCACGCAGCAGCGTACGCGTTCGGCCGTTAAGTGAGGGTGCCTGCTGTGCAAGTGATTACAGGCGGTGTCGAACATGCGGGCATCAGCGTCGATCATCATCGTTTGCACCTGCGGGTTGCGCGTGGCTTCGGCGGCCATTTCCAGCATTAACGCGTCGTCGTCCGGGCTGAGGGTTTGCCGCCAGGCCAGCACTTCCGGCAGATGCGTGGTCTCGGTTTTGCTCTCCATTTCGGCGATGCGGTAGTCGATAATGCGGCGGATCATCTCTTCGATGATCGCGTCTTTACTGGTGAAGTAGCGGTAAATCTGCCCGACGCTAAGCTGCGCTTCGAGGGCGATTTGCGACATGCTCGCCGCATGAAAACCGCTGACGCGAAAACGTCGGCGCGCCGCCGCGATAATCTCGTCTTTACGCTGCTGGTGGCGTTGTTCCTGCGAGATTTTTGGCGGCATAGCGACTCCCCGGTTAAATAATCATTGAGAACGACCGTTCTCATGTGAAAATAGATTAATTGAAATTATGTGATTTGGGTAAATATTTTCTTGGTAAATCGGTGCGTTTTACAAAAATTCATAATGTGGAGAAATAAAGGAAAAGCATGAAGAAAAAGCCAGAGAAAATAATAGCGAGGGAATGAGGGATTAATTTGAAGGCAATGTGAGAGGTTGCAAACAGATAAAAATGAATTTTGTGCAAGATGCCGGTTAAAGCGTGTTTTATGAGAATAGTTCTCAATACCATTGAAGCGGCCAGGCGCGAATGATAAGGTGTAAGCCGTTTCGCCCGGCTCCGGGCGCGGGTTCGACAGATAACGAAATGGCTGCCGGCTATGCAAAATAGACACTTCTGCGTTGAAGACTTTATCGGTTTTGGCGAGCGCTACGGCATTGATTATCGCTTTCCGGCGCTGGCGTCCTGCCGCGCGTTGAGCAAAGAGAAAAACATTGTGATTCAGGGCGATGTGCAGGAAATGACGCTTTCATCCGGCCTTAATCTGACCTGTTCCGATGTTCGCGTTCTGCAACCTTATGAAACCACGTCGTTACACAGTTGCCCGCTCTATATGTTGGTGGTGCTGGAAGGCAGCGTGATGCTGCGCCTGAACGGCGAAGAGTTTATCGTGCGCGCCGGCATGGCGTTTACTTCGCGCCTGAGCGAGCAGCAGGTGATGAACGCCAGCCATCTGGCGGATCACCAGTTGCGTACGCTGTCGCTGGGTGTTGATGCGGAAAATTGCTGGAAATCGCCGCTGCTCACCGCGCTGTTACAACAGTGGGAAGCCCACGGCGCGCCGACGTTTTTATGGCAGGTGCCCGCTTTTCTGCTCTCTGGCCTACAACAAACCCAACAAACGGCGCTGCCTGCGCTCTCGCGTGAGTTGATTGTCGAAGGCGTGATGCTGCAACTGCTCGGCCATGCGCTGTCGCACCGCATCCCAGGAAACGATAAACGCCAGTCCGCGCCCGGCGGCGAGCGTCACCGGCTGGAATCCGTGCGCCGAATGCTGGAGCAGCAGCCGGAAAAAGAGTACACACTGACAACACTGGCGCAACTGGCGGCAATGAGCACCAGCAGCCTGCGCGTCAAGTTTCGCCAGGCTTATGGCCACTCGGTTTTTGATTATCTGCGCGATTGCCGACTCGAACTGGCGCGGCGTTACCTGGCGCAGGGTTACAGCGTTCAGCAGGCTGCCTGGATGTCGGGTTACCAGCACGCCACCAACTTTTCTACCGCCTTTCGCCGCCGTTACGGCGTGGCACCCAGCGAAGTGCGCGCTTCCTGAATTCCTCCTGTAGACCAAAGTTCCCCGCCTGAAGAGTGTTTTGTCACCGCGCATATGCGAATCGTCATTGCGCATAGCTATTGGTGAATCCAAAAGGGTAATAATTCTTATTTACAATAATAACCGCTTCTGGAGATTTTCATGTTCGCAAAAACGCGACTGGCATTGATGATTAGCTGCATCACCGCAGGGATAAGCGTATCGGCGCTGGCTCAGGAAAGTACGAATGATACGGTCGTCGTCACCTCGCAAATGCAGAGCGGCGCGACCAAACTGGAAACGCCGGATATCGAAACGCCGCAGGCGGTATCGATTGTGACGCGCCAGCAGTATGAGGAGCAGGGCGCGACCAGCGTACGCCAGGCGGTGAGCTATACGCCGGGTGTTTACAGCAACCAGATTGGCGCCTCGAACCGCTTTGATTACATCGTGCTGCGCGGGTTTTCCGACGGCAGCCTGGATAATGTCTATCTCGACGGCCTGAAAATGATGGGCGATACCAACTCCCACAGCTCGCTGGTTATCGATCCGTGGTTTTTAGACAGCGTCGAAGTGGTGCGCGGCCCGGCCTCAGTGCTATATGGCCGCTCGTCGCCGGGCGGCATTGTGGCGCTTAATTCCCGTAAACCGTCGTTTGATCCCGGTGGCGAAGTGAAGCTGTTCGCCGGTAACAATAACCAGCGCGGCGCGGCGTTTGATGTCACCGGCCCGGTGGATGATAACGATCGCGTGGCGGTGCGCTTAACTGGCATGACCCGCTATGCGGATTCCCAGTTTGATCACCTGAAAGAGCAGCGTTACGCCATTGCGCCGAGCCTCACCTGGCGCATTACCGATCGCACGCGCCTTGAATTAATGGCCTATCTGCACCGCGATCCCGAAGGCGGCAGCCATTCCGGCCTGCCTTATGAAGGCACGGTGATCCCGCACGCCGGGGGCAAAATCTCCAACACCTTTTTTGAAGGTGAAGACCAGTATGACAAGTACGATCGCCGCGAAAACATGGTCGGCTATAATTTTGAACACGCGTTCGAGAGCGGCTGGTCGGTGCGCCAGAAAGTGCGTTACTTGCGCACCAAAGTCGATCTTAATCAGGTGTATGCCGCAGGCTGGCTGAACGACACCGAACTCAACCGCGGTTACTCCGGTTCTGATGAATCCCTTTCTGCGATAACGCTCGATAACCAGATTGATGGCAGCATCGATACCGGTATCGTCAACCACCGCCTGCTGTTTGGCGTCGATTACCAGCGCCGCAATAACAATGTGACCGCCTCTTACGGCAGCTTCCCGGCCATTGATGCGTTTAACCCGGTTTACGGTGCCGATCCGCTCTCTATTTCGGTCTACAGCCGCGAAAAGCATAAGCTGGAGCAGACTGGGATCTACTTACAGGATCAGATGTCGCTGGATCGCTGGCGTTTGACACTTGGCGGTCGCCACGATCAGGTGAAAATCACCAACGACAATAAGATTGGCGATACCCACGATACGCTGGAGCAAAACCACTTCAGCAGCCGCGCGGCGCTGATGTATCTCTTCGACAGTGGTTTTGCGCCGTATGTCAGCTACTCCACCGCCTTTACGCCGACCAGCTTTACCGATGAAGCGGGTAAGATCCTCAAGCCGATGAAAGGCAAACAGTGGGAAGCGGGGCTGAAATTTCAGCCGGAAGGGTCGCAGACCATGTACAGCGCGTCGGTCTATCGTATCAACCAGGAAAATATCGCCACCAAAGTGGAACCCACTGATCCGTACCGTTCTATCGGTGAAATCGAATCAGAAGGGGTGGAACTGGAAGCGGTCGGCCAGCTTACGGAGAACCTGCGTTTGCAGGCCGCGTACACCTACAACGATATCCGCTACAAGAAAAGCAGTGCGGACGAGCAGGGGAAACGCGCCGTTTACGCGCCGCGTAACCAGGCCAGCGCCTGGCTGAGTTATGACGTGAAAGCCGGTGCGCTAAATGGCCTGACCGTCGGCTCCGGCGTGCGTTACGTGAATGGCATCACATCGGACAGGCAAAACACGCACACGCTGCCCTCTTACACGTTGGTGGATCTGGCGGTAGGTTATGACCTGACCAACGTCGGTTTGACAGGGCTGAGCGCGCAGGTGAACGTTAACAACCTGACCGACAAACGCTATGTCGCTGCCTGTAACTCGCTCTCTTACTGCTACTTTGGCGCGGAGCGCAGCATTGTCGGCAGCCTTTCATACCGCTTCTGATAAACAACCACCCGGCCTGTGCGCGCCGGGTTTTTTCTGCCTAGCTGAGATCGATGTTCTTGTGGCCGAAGAACCAGGTGGCGATAAAGCCGCAAAGATAAGCGACAACCACACCGGCGGCGTACACCGCCATTCCGGCATAAATCCCCTCGCCGGAGGTCATTAGCGGCAGGGCGACCAGCCCGGACGGGCCAAATACCGTATTCAAACCCACCGGTAAACCGAACCACGCCACAGCGCCAATGAAAAACCCGCCGCAGGCACCGCCGATACAGGCGGTGACGAAAGGTTTGACGCGCGGCAGGGTGACGGCGTAAATCAGCGGTTCACCGACGCCCAGCAGGCCGGGAATAATCGCGCCGCGGATCTGATTACGAATCACCGAGTCGTGCGCCGCGCGGAAATAGAGCGCCAGCGCCGCACCCACCTGACCACCGCCTGCCATCGCCAGGATCGGGAACAGTGAGTTAAAGCCCTGCGCATCCATTAGTGCGAAGTAGACCGGAATAAAGCCCTGATGGACGCCAAACACCACCGCAATCAGGAACAGACCGGCCAGCACCGCGCAGCCGAACGGGTTGCCGTTAAGATGCAAAAACAGCCACGACATGCCTTTAAATAACTCGCCGCCGATGGGCATGATCACCGTAAAGGTCAGTGCGCCGGTAATGAGCAGCGTCAGCAGGGAGGTCAGGATCATATCGAGGTTGTCCGGCACCCATTTGCGGATCTGGCGCTCTATCCACGCGCCGAGGATCGTGGCGATCAGCACGCCAATAATGTTGCCGCGCGGATCGATATTCATGCCGAAGAAATTATTGATGCCAGAGAAATAACCGACGGTGGCGTCAGGATCGTAACCGAGGACAAACAGCGCGGCGATAATCGCGCCGTTGACACCGCTACCGCCAAAGGCTTTTTGCGCGTTGTAGCCGATGAGTATCGGCAGGAAAGTGAACAGCCCTTTGCCGAATACTTTCATATAACCCACGGTATGCGCCAGCGCACTGTTTTTGGTGGCGGCATCGGCAAGCAGGCTTTGCTCAATCAGCGTGGCGAAGCCGAGCAGCATCCCGGCGGCGATAAAACCGGGGATAAGTGGCGTGAAGATGGTGGCGAATTTCGCCAGAAACTGATGCAGGCCGCTGGTCTGCTTCGCCTTCATCTGCTGTTTGGTATCGCTGGCGATACTTTTCAGTGAGGGCGCATTACCGCCGCCGATCAATGCATTCATCATTTCTGCCGCCGTTTGCGCTTTACCGGGGCCGACAATGATTTGTAACTGATCGTCGCTGTTGATCACGCCAAGGACGCCAGGCAGCGCTTTGATACCTGCGCTATCAACCAGCGCGTCGTTGTGCAGCGTCAGGCGCAGGCGCGTCATGCAATTGCCGCAGCTTTTAATGTTCTCCTCACCGCCGACCATTTGCAGGATCGCGGCGATAAGTTGCCCGGTGATTTTGGCCATCACTGCACTCCCGCGTTGACCAGCGCCTGGCGGATAAACCCGCCGTTATCTTCCAGCAACCGCGCGGCCTGTTCAGCGCTAATCTGGCCGAGCACCATGACGATGGCGGTTTTGCAGTGGCCGTTGCAGGCGTTAAGCGCTTGCGAAGCGGTGGCGCTGTCACAGTCAGTGGCTTCCATGACGATGTTGATTTGCCGCTGCACCAGCTTCTGGTTAGTGGCTTCCACATCGACCATCAAATTGCCGTAGACTTTGCCGCTGCGGATCATCGCCCCGGTGGTGAGCATATTCAGCACCAGCTTTTGCGCAGTGCCCGCTTTCATGCGTGATGAGCCGGTGACCACTTCCGCACCGACCACCGGCACAATGGCGATATCGGCAATGCGCGTCATTTCGCTGCCTTCATTGCAGGTCAGCGCCACGGTGGTGGCATGCACGCTTTTCGCGTACTGCATGGCGGCAATCACATACGGTGTGCGCCCGCTGGCGGCAATACCCACCAGCACGTCACTGGCGTTAAAATCGAGAGCCTTGAGATCCTCAACGCCTAGCGTCAGGCTGTCTTCGGCGTTTTCTACCGCCTGCAAAATGGCGCGGTGGCCGCCCGCAATCAGGCCGACCACCTGTTCGCGCGGCGTACCGAAGGTTGGCGGGCATTCGCTGGCATCAAGAATGCCCAAACGGCCGGAGGTGCCTGCACCGCAGTAAATCAACCTGCCGCCTTTTTTGAACGCGCTTACAATGGCGTCCACCGCCTCGGTAATCGCCGGGATGACCTTTTCCACCGCTAACGCCACTTTCTGGTCTTCGCGGTTAATCACCCGCAGCATCGCTTCGGTATCGAGCATGTCGATATCGGCACTGGCGCTGTTGCGACCTTCAGTGGTCAGTCTGGATAGATCAATGTTCATCAACGTCTCGCTTAGCTGTGTTCATTCAGGAATAATATATTATTCGCAAAATTTGAAATAAGAATAATTTATTCTTTCATGCAGCAAGTGGCGAGAGTGTGATGTTGCTCATGGTGTGGGTAGGCGGATTTATGCGGAGCGGTTAACGCTGGTGGAATGTACGCATGGCGTGGACAAGCGCATCAATATCAACAGTGATTTCACCGTTATTGAGCGCCGCGCGAATAGCCTCGACCTTTTGCAGATCAACTTCCGGTAACGCATCCAGTGCGGCTTGTGCTTGTTTGAGTAGAGAGGACGTCATTTCTGGTGTCGGCGGCGCTTTCATCGGGTGCGTCTCACTGTGGTGTTGTTATCATTGTTAGCGTTATCGCTATAACTAAAACGACCGCTAACGTAGCAAACTTAAAATCCGTCTGCCACCGCTTGCTTACTCTCCAGCGCATAGATAAAAATCATGCCGTTTTGCATATGCACCAGCGGAACGCCATCGGCTTCAATTTGTTCCATCCAGGGTTCTGAATTCACCAGTAAATCAACACTGCCGGTTATCAGGCGGCTATCTTGCGTGGGGTTAAAATAAACCGGCGCGTAGGCGAAATAGTGTTTCCGCGCTGCTGGCGCGACTGTATGAAATTACTCTTCAATGTAAATTCAGGATGGGCTGGGTTGCTGATAGTGCTGACTATCATATTTCCCACGGTGCTCATGCGTGAGTCATACAGTTCGTTTTTTTGCAGCAGTAAATCATAAAAACCGAACTGCTGGCTGGTTTCCCCCGTCTGTTTTAACGTTGCTTGCGCCGAATGCAAAACATAGCCGAAAGCCAGCGCAATGAGGGCGGAAAGCAGCAGGAAAAACGAACGTTTATTGGGTATTGCAGGGTGCCATTTCATCGATTTTCCTCCGTGTTTCACTCAGGATAAGCTTATTCAATAACGCTGTGTCAGCGCGCCAGTGGTCAATTTGCATGATCAGAACTTTTTGCTCGCAGGTATTATGCAAGCGCAAGGTGTAGTTCAAAATTTGATTTTCACTATGGTAGTAAATACTCATACGCAGGCTTTTTTTATGAAGTTCCTGATTAAGAAGGCCATAACTTTCTGTAAGCCTGTCGACAATAGCAGTCTGCTCTTTGAGGGTTTCCCCCGGCTCAAGCAGGGTGAAAATACGCAGATGGCGGTAAACATTTTTCGCCATCTCTTTCGGCACTGCAATGTTGCTGCGACTGACCGCCAGATACCAGGTGCAGACCATACTGAACACCATAGCAAGGGCGAACATCGCCATTTTGCCGGGTGACAACCCCTCTTTCCCCTGCGGCATGGGCAACGAAGGTGGGGGAAATGCGGCGGTGTCTGCTTCGCCATGCGGCTCTGGTTGCAGCAGGGGCTGGCAATATGTTGCATCCAGCATATAACCCTGTTTAGGAAGGGTGCGAATGATTCGCTGTTGCTTGCCGTCATCTTCAAGCGCGACGCGCAGGGTGTGAATGATGTTGGGCAGGCTGTTGCTGCCGACTACTCGTCGTTGCCAGATTAGGTTGGTCAACTCTTCACGGGTAAAAATTTTCCCCGGATTTTGCTGAAAAATGTCGAAAAGTTTGAGCTGATAAGCGCCCAACCGTCTTCGTTCACCGGTGACGATATGTTGAATCGATCCTGAGGGGCGATCGATGAACCACTTATTAATGGCACAAGGTTGTATATTCATTGCGATTTAACGATCCATGTTCATCCGGCCAGGCTCCATCCCGCAGAAATAATGACCATTCTTAAATCAGATAAATAACTATTTAAATATCATTAATTCGCCGTTTTGCGAATTTAATAATACGGATTCATGCAAGTGAATTACACGGAAATTCATTTGTTGCCGCTTTTCAAAGGATTAAAAAAAGCGGTTGTGGTGTATTGTTTTACCCCAGTGAGATGTGCTGTTCGTTGATATCGCGCTCTTTAAAATACTTAATGTTAATTAAGTGTTGCCGAATCTTTTTATTAATTGTTTTATCCGCTGTTCCTCATGCGTAATGTAAATGATGAATCTGATTGCCACTAAAACGCTAACCCCCGCCGATGAAGCGCGTTATCTCAGCGATTATTTACCGCTGGTAAATAAAGTCATCAAACAGTTTGGCTGGCAGACCAGTAGCGTGATGGACAAAGAAGATATGCGGCAAATTGCCCTGATGGGGCTGCTGAGTTCTTTGCGCCGGTATGGTCCTCCGGATGCGCAGTTTGCGGGGTATGCAGTACAGCGTATTCGTGGCGCAGTACTGGACGAGTTGCGCCAGCAAGACTGGCGTCCGCGCCGCCTGCGACAGCAAACGCACAAACTCACGGATGCTATTCGCGAGATAACGCGCGAACTGGGCTATGAACCGCGTTTCGAGGAATTGAGCAAGCGTCTTTCGGTAACGGCAGAGGCTTATCAACAGTATCTGTTGCTCAATTCCGCCAGCGCGCTGGAGAGCCTCGATAACTTGCTGGAGAGCGATGTGCACACCAGTGCGCTCTTTAGCCGCCCGCTGGAAGAGGAGTTGCTGCCTGCTTATACGCTGCGCAGCGCAGTTGAACGCCTCGATAAGCGTGAGCAGCTGATCCTGACGCTCTATTACCAGCATGAAATGAGCTTGCGCGAGATAGCGTTAGTGCTTGGCGTGTCGGAAGCGCGCGTTTGCCAACTCAACAAGGCGATAGCGCAAAAGATCGAATGCTTCTGGCGTGAATGAACGTCTTCACCGGCGCGTGGGGTGATGTAAACCCCGGCGCTTAAATTTACCGATTTTTAGTTGTGTTGCCCTCGTGAAAGTTTTGATTTTGTCATCCATCGTAGCCCCCAATCGGAGTTTACTCCGAGGGTTTTTGGGGCCTTTTTTTCTCATTCTTATGCTTGTGCTCGCCACCGGGTGTGCGCAAACAACCCGTGATACTGCTTCGCAGGCATTAAAACCGCCCACAAACAGCGCACTTTCTGATAGCGCGCGCGCTCAGGCAAGCAACGGTAAATCCCGCGTTAAGGCTTCGCTTCATACGGTGGTACACCGCTTGACGAAGCAACTGGGGAAACCCTATGTTCGCGGCGGTATATCACCGGAAAGCGGCTTCGATTGCAGCGGCCTGGTGTTTTACGCCTATAACAACGTGCTGGAGCGCAAACTGCCGCGCACGACCCGCGCGATGTTCCGCGATAAGAGGCTAAAACGGGTAAAAATCGAAAACCTGCGCCGTGGCGATCTGGTGTTCTTTCGCAGCAAATCCCGGGGACCAGCGGATCATGTCGGCGTTTATCTCGGCGACAATACCTTTATCGAAGCGCCGCGCACCGGTTTGAACATCCGTATCAGTAATTTCATGGCCGATTACTGGCAGGATCATTACCTCGGCGCGCGCCGCATTCTGACGAAAGATGCGATTCTGTAACGTTACGCGTCCAGCGCGTTGTAAATCGCCTTGCCAAGCTGTTTGATCATCTCCTGATTGGCTTCGGTCGGCGGCAGGGCGCAGTTCAGGCGCAGGCAGTTGCGATATTTGCCGGAGGCCGAGAACAGCGAACCCGGCGCTATCTGGATTTTCAGCCGTCCCAGGATGCGCGACACGCAGATCATATCCACGGTTTCCGGTAACTCCACCCACAGCAAATAGCTACCTTGTGGGCGAGTCAGGCAGATGTCATAAGGAAAATACTGGCGCACCCAGCAGGTATAAATTTCCAGCCGCTGCTGATAAATCTGGCGCATGCGTCGCACGTGGCGGTGATAATGCCCGTCGCGAATGAATGCCGCGAGCGCCAACTGGGTGCCGGGAACCGTGGTGCCAATGGTGGCATATTTTTTATGGATAACCCTGTCCAGATAGCGTCCCGGCGCAATCCAGCCGATGCGCAGGCCGGGAGCCACCGTTTTGGTAAACGAGCTACAGAGCAATACGCGACCATCAATATCGTACGATTTGATGGTGCGCGGGCGTGGGTAGTCCGCTGCCAGTTCGCCGTAGATATCATCTTCAAAAATCACAATGTCGTGACGCTGTGCCAGCGCCAGCACCGCCTTTTTGCGCGCTTCCGACATAATAAATCCGAGCGGATTATTGCAGTTAGGCACCAGCAGCACGCCTTTGATCGGCCACTGTTCGAGAGCCAGTTCCAGCGCTTCAATACTGATCCCCGTTTCGGCATCCGTCGGGATCTCAATGGCTTTGATATTAAAACCGCGCAGCAGTTGCATCGTGCCGTAATAGGAGGGCGATTCAACGGCGACGATATCGCCCGGCTGGCAAACGGCCAGCAGCGCGAGTGCCAGCGCCGGGCGGCAGCCGTTGGTGATAACAATGTCCTGGGGATTTAACGCGGTGCCGCCATCCAGCATCAGGCGGACAATTTGCTCGCGCAACTCGCGTCGGCCTGGCAGCGTGTCGTAATTCGATGCTTCCACAATCTGGTGTTGCGCCACGCGGCTCATCTCTCGCCATAGCGGCTTGAGCGTGGCTTGCCCTACATCCGGTGCGCCGCCGCCAAAAAGGATCATTTCTGTATCCGAACGGGCTTCAAGCAGGGTCAGTACTTCATCCCATTGCGTGACTTCTACAGGGCGTTGCACCGGGTGCGACATCGCTGGTACCGGCGGTTTTGCTTTACGCTGTGCGACAAAATAACCGGAGCGCGGCTGGGGCGTGATTAATTGCTGATTTTCCAGGACCTGATACGCCTGCTGTACGGTACTGATACTGACGCCATGTTCCTGGCTCAGGTGACGCACTGAAGGCAGTTTTTCGCCCTCACGATATAAACCTTGTTGAATGCGTTCCGCCAGCAGCGTGGCGAGATGTTGATAGCGCGTCATGCTGTATCCCTCAAGTTCGCCATACAGATCCGAAAACCAGTACAAATGTGGGGAAAAAACGTCAGCCAGATGCTTTTTTACGCACTTTGTATGTTAAATAAAAGTGTTTTCTGAGTCTGTATTGTTAAGATTGATTACGGCGAAGATAGGGCTCTTTTCAAACGAGGAGAGCATCATGCAAGTCTTTGAAAATCGACCCAACAGCCCCTTTTTCGCAGCCGTTTTACTGTGGCGCAAAGTGCAGCGCTGGCGTGCGAATCGGAAAACCCGGCTCCTGTTGCTCAATCTGAGTGACCATCAATTAAAGGATTTAGGATTACGTCGCGATGAATTGTTATGAAGATACAGAAGGGGCGGGAAAATCTTGTTGTTCCCGCCCCTTCTGCGTTGGGCTATGCTTAGCTCCATAACCTGAAGGGAGAAAGCACATGCACTTTATTAACAGCAATGATGATGACGATAAAAAAGAGAAAGATGCCGGCTCGGCCACGCAGTTGATGCAGCAAAAACTGCTGGATGCGCGTTCGATCATCATCTCCGGTGAGATCAACCAGGCGCTGACGGAAAAAGTCGTCACGCAGTTGCTGCTGTTGCAGGGCATTAGCGATGCGCCGATTAAAATTTACCTCAACAGCCAGGGTGGTCATGTCGAAGCGGCGGATACCATTCACGACATGATTAAATTCATCACCCCGGAAGTACATATTATTGGCACCGGCTGGGTTGCCAGCGCCGGGATCACCATTTTCCTCGCGGCGAAAAAAGAGCACCGTTACTCGCTGCCGAACACCCGCTTTATGATCCACCAGCCGCTCGGCGGCGTGCGTGGTCAGGCGAGCGATATTGAGATTGAAGCCAAAGAGATCATCCGTACTCTTGAGCGCGTTAACCGCATGATCGCTGAAGCGACCGGTCAGCCGGTTGAAAAAGTGAAGCAGGATACCGACCGCAATTTCTGGATGAACACCAAAGAAGCCATTGATTACGGCATTGTCTCCCGCGTGGTGAAATCCTACGACGAACTGAACCTGCAATAATTCGCCTGCCATGAGGCGAGTATCACGCTCGCCTCATTTCCCGCTTCTCCCCAACCCATAATTTCTGCACACTGTGCGCATTTCTCATTACGGAGTGATGGCATGAAAAGCTGTATCCACGCGGCGCTGATGATGGCAGCGACGCTGAGTGCGCCTGCGCTGGCGGAACAAAACGGTGTCTCGTTCGACCATAAAGACTGGGAAGTGGTGTGTGATAACACCCTGACCTGCCGCGCTGCGGGCTATAGCGTTGAAGAGGAGGCCAGCGGTTCGGTGTTGATCACCCGAAAAGCGGGGCCGGATACACCGGTCACCGTGGATGTGGTGCTGGCCGAAATGGACGGCGACGAAACCGTGCCTCACGTGCAAATCACGCTATGGATTGACGATAAATCACAAGGCGCGCTGGCGACGGAGGATAACGACACCTGGCGTTTATCGGACGAACAGGCTAAGCGCATGATTGATGCGGTAAAAGGCAGCGGCAAAGTGGAATTTAAAGGCGGCGCGAAATCTTTTGTGCTCTCCGGCGATGGCGCATTTGCCGTACTGCTGAAGTTCGATGATGTGCAAGGGCGCGTCGGCACACCGGGTGCGCTGAGCAAAAAGGGCGATAAAGCAGAAACTTCCGTAGCCGCAGCGATTACCGCGCCGGTGATTCAGGCCGCGCCCGTCGAAGGTGGGGAAGATCGCACTTTACGTGCAGCCGAAGTGAAAGCCATCACGCCACGTCTGCTGGCGACGCTGACCAATAATGATGAGTGCGACCGGCTGATTTCCCCGCAAGAACCGGTCATGGAAGGCGATAACGACATCACCCTGACGCCGCTCGACAGGAAACATGCGCTGATTTCCACCCTTTGCTGGCGCGGGGCGTATAACGAAGGGTATGGCTATTGGGTTATCGACAGAGCCCTGAAAGGCACGCCGCAATTTATCACCAACTCCGCATCCGACTATAGCGATGGCATTATTTCGCTTGGTCAGCGCGGTCGCGGCATCGGCGACTGCTGGGCATCCGCCGAGTGGGTCTGGGACGGCGAAACCTTCCGCAAAAGCAGCGAATCCACCACCGGAATGTGCCGCTACGTCCGTGCCGGCGGCACCTGGGATCTGCCCGAGTTTGTCGCCAAAGTGAAAGAGGTGAAGTGATTTTTGGACACTGTAGTTTCCTTTTTTGAGAGATTTGGGAGCTGTAGTGTTCATTCGTGCTTTCACAATCCATGCTCTTTGCCCTCCCGTTTCTTGATACTTATCTTGATAACCTTTATCGTGCACCCCCTGTGAAATGAGGGGGGTGTGTTTCATGACTGAAGATGAATTGTTTGCCCGTCGGCCGCTGGGAATGCGCATGGCGATGGTGGTGCGTCAATGGCGAGCCACTATCGATCATGCGCTGAGCGACACGGGGATCACCCAATCGAGCTGGACTGTGCTGATGCAGTTGCGCCAGCTTGGCGACAATGTTTCGGTCAGCGAACTGGCGGAAGTGCAGGGGATTGAACTGCCGCCGCTGATGCGAACGCTTACACAGCTGGAAAACCACGGCCTGATTGCGCGTACAACATCGCCGTACGACAAACGCATTCGTCTGCTGGCCTTAACCGATGACGGAACACGTCTGCTGGAGAAAATCACGCAAGTGATCGAAGCCTGCCAGTTGCGGGCTTCAGAAAATATTCCGGCTGACGATCTGCAAAGGTTTAGCACCACCCTGAATCAACTCGCCTGTAATCTGCGCGTGATGCGCGAAGAAGATAATAAAACCGAATAAGAAAATGATGACGCCTGAACAAAAGTTTGCCCGCTGGGTAAGGGTCAGTATTGCCTCTTTCCTGCTGATGTTTGTCTATTTTATCGTCGCAGATATCTGGATCCCGCTGACGCCAGATTCCACCGTGATGCGCGTGGTGACGCCGGTTTCCGCGCGCGTGTCTGGCTATGTTGCGCAGGTTCATGTCCAGAACAACAGCCGCGTGAAAAAAGGCGATCTGCTGTTTGAACTGGATCCAACACCGTTTCAAAACCAGGTTGAAGCCGCAGAGATCGCGCTGGCGCAGGCACGGCTGACCAACCAACAGCTTGATGCGCAGATCGTTGCCGCGCAGGCGAGTCTTAAGACGGCGCAGCTTACCGCGCAAAATGATCGCGTCACTTTTGAGCGCTACCAGCGCCTCGGCAAAATGCAGAATGTTTCGCAGTCCGATCTGGATAAGGTACGCACCACCTGGCAAAGCAGCGTGCAGTCGGTCAATAACCTCAACGCCAGCATTGAAGAACTGCGCATTCAGCGCGGCGAGCGCGATGATGCCCGCAACGTGACGCTGCAAAAATACCGCAACGCCCTGCAACAGGCGCAGCTTAATCTTGGCTGGGCGCAGGTGCGGGCTGAAATTGATGGCACAGTGAGTAACCTGCAATTAAGCCCCGGTTTTTACGCTTCTGCCGGTAGCGCGTCGCTGGCGCTGGTGCATGAAAAAACCGATATTGTGGCGGATTTCCGTGAAAAGAGCCTGCGCCATACTCACGCCGGAACCGATGCGGCGGTGGTATTTGATGCCTTGCCGGGGCAGGTATTTCGCGCACACGTGACCAGCAGTGATGCGGGTATTCTGGCCGGGCAGGAAGCGGTCAACGGTGAGTTGTCCGCACCGGAAACGTCCAACCGCTGGGTGCGCGATGCGCAGCGTATGCGCATTCACGTGGCACTCGACGAGCCGCTGCCAAAACAGTTGCCGACCGGCGCGCGCGCCACGGTGCAGTTGTATAACAGCGAAGGTTTTTTCGCCCGCGTCTTCTCCGGGCTGCAAATTCGCCTGGTGAGCCTGCTTCATTATGTCTATTAACACACTGGCCCGCGTTTTTACGCCGCACGGCAATATCGTTTACACGGCAAATGACTTCCGCCAGACGCTGCGCATTGTCTTTGCCGGGATGATTGCGCTGAGTATTTCGAGTTTTTACAACACCCAGTACGGCGTATTTTATGTGGTCTATCCGGTGATGCTGTTGTCGCTGGTGCCGGTATTTAATCGCCATGTCGCCAAACAGTTTGTGTTCAGCGCGGTGATTAACTGCATCGAAATGGTGTTTATCATCGGCTATCTGATGCAATGGCCGGTGATCATGACGCTGGTGGTCTTTGGGCTGTACGTGATGCGTTTTCGCTTTATGAGCAAAGGCCCGCTGTTTCTGTTTGGCTCCACGGGTGTGGTCTGTCAGAGCACGATGCTCAACTTTATGAGTTACCCCTCCGGCGACTGGCACACGCTGCTGTTTTCCAATATTGAAGCCAGCATTATGGCGGTCGCCCTCAGTGCGCTGATGAACTACCTGATCCCGGATGTTGAACCGCGTACCCGCCCGCCGATGATCGAGAAAAACGCCGCGCGCGTGCGCCATGAATCCCTGCTTTCCGGCACAGTGGCGACAATGATTTTTGTCGTCTTCCAGATAAGCGACCTGAGTGATTCTCTCTCCGCGTTGATGGCGGGGATCTTGATCCTCTTTCCGATGCATTACCGCGGGTCGGTATTGAGCTCGCTGTGGCGCGTGGTCGGCGTGGTGATCTCTTGTCTCTATATCCTGCTGGTGCAGTTGATCCTTTATAACCACAGCAACCATATGCTGTTGATGATGCCGCTGATCGGCCTGGGTCTGGCGTTTAGTGCGCGGCTGCATGTGATGGAGAAAGTCGGCGCGGGTGTCGGTTTCGCCAGCGTCACTACCATCGGCATTATGTTCGGCCAGAACCTGCACCCGGACACTGATCTGGTGTTTAGCGATGTGTACCGCATCGTCTCGGTCACTGTTTCCCTGCTGGCAACGCTGACGATGGTTTACCTTGTACACCTGATTTTGAACCGCTTCGAAGCGACACGGTTTGTGATTGAGTAGGTCTTTTGTTTGCCGGATGAACAGGCAGGTCAGAAGGCGGAAAAATTCAGCAGTACCGGAATCTGCGATAAAAGATACAAAATCAGACCGATGGTGCCGCCTACCAGTGTGCCGTTGATACGAATAAATTGCAGATCTTTGCCGATATTCAGCTCCACCTGGTACGACATATCCCGCGCATCCCAGCTTTTTACCGTGTCGCTGATATGGCGCGTCAGGAAAGCGGCAAAATCAGGAGCCACGCGATGCGCTGCCTGCTCCAGGTGTTCGTTGAGCGAGGCGCGCAGTGCGCCGTCGGCCAGCAACGTTTCGCCAAACCACAGCCCCGCGTCGCTGATGCGCTTTTGCATCCGCGAGTCATCAGACTGCATATCTTCTTTCATCCAGTTGCGCAGATCGGCCCACATTTCGCCGACATAGCGGTTAAAGGTTTCATCATTTTTCAGATACTCTTTGATGTTTTCCGCGCGTTCGGCCATCTCCGGATCGCTTTTCAGATTGGCGATCAATTTTAGCGTGGCGCGATCAAAGGCCTGGCGGATCTGGTGCGTGCTGTCGGCGTTGATATCATCCAGCAAGGAATTGACCGCATCGGAAACCAGCGCCGCACTCTGCTCCCCCAGCCATTCTTTCGGCAGGATTTTCGCTTTCATCGGATGGTCGGTTTCCATCCAGTGCACCACCTGGCGGGCGATAAAGGTGCGCGAGCTTTCCCGCTGCAATAGCGCAATTAACTGATTAATAAGGGTGTCCAGCAGCTTCTGGTGGCGATTATTACGCGTCAGGCTCTCCAGCATCAGCGCGCTGGTTTCCGTCAGATCTACCTTATCGATAGCCTTATGCACCGCGCGGCGGATTAACCTCTGAATGCGGCTATCATCGGTCATCTCCAGAAAACCGCTCATTACCTGCAACAAATGCACACCAACGCGTCGGGCGTTCTCGGGCTGGCTGAACCAGACGCCAATCATCTGCGCGGGTTGATGGCGATGAATCAATGCCACCAGTGATTGGGTATCGAGGAATTTTTCCTGCACGAACTGGCCAAGGTTATCACCAATCCTGTCTTTATTACGCGGAATAATCGCCGTATGGCGGGAGATAAACGGCAATGGCACGCGGTGGAACAGCGCCACCACCGCGAACCAGTCGGCCATTGCGCCAACCATCGCCGCTTCGGCAATGGCCTTGATCCCGCTGACCCAAAAGTTGGGCGGCAGGAACAGCGTGGTGACAAACGTCGCGGCGGCAATCAACAGCAGCGACAGCGCCAGTCGTTTGGCGCGCTTAAGTTCGGCTAATTTTTCCATGCGTTAAGCATAGAACCCAACGGCGCTTACATGCAACGGGCTAAATCATAAGCACATTGCGCAGGTTGCTCCAGGCTATCCACCCGCCAGTCGCCATCAGCGGAAGGAGATCACTCATCTATTTAAGGAAAGAGAATCAACGTACGCTATTTTTATTCGGCGGGTGGCGCATTATATTGGCGCGATAATAATGCAGCCGTTCATTACTTTAATATCTACCTTCGCACCGATTTTAAAGCCGAATTTTTCCAGCCAGTCACCCGCCAAACGAATTGCCGGAGATTGCACCATATTTGGATGGCGGGTCACATAACTAACTGTTAAATTCCGCGTGGTAAAACAAGGCACTTCAGAATCGTAACGATCTGCAATAGAATTGGCAGCAGTCATGATGGCTATTCCTTCTAAATAGTGATTGTGATTAGCGGTGCGGATGTGCGCTAACACATTCGCACCGCGCTTAAAACGCCTACATATAATCAGCAAATAACAATTAAGTCCACATGTAAATTGAGTGAAAATAACAAATAAAAATGCGAAGAATCTCGTAAAACTATTTAAGCGATTATGGTTTTAATTTGTTTTATATCTATTTTGCAGGGATTTTATGACGAGTAAATAATATTAATACAGTGGTTTCATTACGTTTTTTATAAAATCAGAACAGTCTGCATATACCCAACTTTACTTTCAGCTCTCTTTATTTTTACTACCCTTAATATCCTAAGCGGTAAATTAAGGAGACGTAAAATGGCTTACCAGACAGTGAATCCTTTTAACAATCAGCTCATTAAAGAGTACCCAAACCACAGCGATGCCGATATTGAGGCAGCGCTGCGCCAGGCCGATGCGCTTTACCACTCGTCGTGGTCAAAGGGCAATATCGACCAGCGGCTTCCGGTGCTGCATAAACTGGCTGATCTGCTGGAGAGTCAACAGGAAGCGCTGGCGAAAATTGCCACCCGCGAAATGGGTAAATTGATTGAGCAAAGCCGCAGTGAGGTAAAACTCTGCGCACAAATCGCCCGTTACTATGCGGATAATGCAAAACAATTTCTTGCCCCAGTGAAGTATGGCTCTGATTTGGGCGAGGCCTGGGTTGAGCATCATCCCATCGGCGTCATCATGGCGGTGGAGCCGTGGAACTTCCCTTATTACCAGTTGATGCGTGTGTTGGCCCCGAACCTTGCAGCCGGTAATCCAGTGATTTGTAAACATGCCAGTATCGTGCCGCAATGCGCCGAATCCTTTGCTCACCTGGTGCGCGAAGCGGGTGCGCCGGAAGGGGCGTGGACTAACCTGTTTATCTCGTCCGATCAGGTCTCGGCGATCATTGCTGACCCACGTGTGCAGGGCGCGGCGCTGACCGGTTCGGAAAAAGCGGGTAGCGCGGTCGCGGCGCAGGCGGCAAAACATATCAAGAAAGCCACGCTGGAACTGGGCGGTAACGACGTGTTTATCGTGCTTGATGATGCCGATCTGGAGAAAGCGGTCGAGGTGGGCGTGCAGGCGCGGTTAGCGAACGCAGGCCAGGTTTGTACGGCGGCCAAACGCTTTATTGTGCATCAGGACGTTTCCGATCAGTTCCTGCGCAAATTCACCGAGGCATTCCAGCAGGTGAAAATGGGCGATCCGCTTGATGAAGGCACCACGCTTGGCCCGCTCTCCTCAAAAGATGCGCTGGAAACCCTGAGCCAGCAGGTTAGCGAGGCGGTGCAGAAAGGGGCGAAACTGCATTTCGGCGGCAAACCGGCGAAAAGCGAGGGTAACTTCTTTGAGCCGACCATTCTGACCCATATCACCCGCGATAACCCGGCGTACTTTGAAGAGTTCTTCGGGCCGGTGGCGCAGGTTTATGTGGTCAATAACGACGAGGAAGCCGTGCGTCTGGCTAACGACTCGCATTATGGCCTCGGCGGGGCGATCTTCAGCCGTAATATTCAGCGTGCGAAAAAATTGGCGTCACGTATCGAGACCGGTATGGTCTACATCAATTGGCTGACTGACACCGCCGCAGAACTGCCGTTCGGTGGGGTGAAACGCTCTGGCTTTGGCCGCGAACTCTCTGATTTAGGCATTAAAGAGTTTGTGAACCAGAAGCTGGTGGTAGTGCGTCAGTAGAGATGGTTCGCCGGATGGCGGCTGTGCCTTGTCAGGCCTACGAACCCTGTAGGTCAGACAAGCGGAGCGCCATCCGGCGTTTATTTTCGTAATCCGGCAAACGCCGCGCGGATCTCTTCCTCGGGCAACTGAACGCCGATAAACACCAGCGTGCTGTGCGGCGTCTCACTGCCCCACGGGCGATCCCAGTCGGCGCTGTAGAGGCGCTGAACACCCTGGAACAGCAGGCGGTTTGGTTCGCCGTCGATCCACAGCATTCCTTTGTAACGCAGTAGTTTTTCCGCAAAGCTCAGCAGCAGGTTTTCCATCACGCGCGAGACCTCGCTGATATCGACCGGGTAATCGAGTTCCACCACAATTGAGCTGATATCGTTCTGCTTATCGGCCATAAAGTGGAAGCGCGGTTTTGCCACTACCACGTTCTCTTCGAGCATAAAACCGTTGGTCTTAAACAGCAGTTCCAGGTCGATATCACCATGCGTCACGGGGTAAATCGGTGCGCGGGCATTGATGCGGCTTAAGCGCTCGCGCAGTTTTTCATTGTCCGGCGCGACATCGGTTTTGGTCAGCAGAATCCGATCGGCATAACCCACCTGCGACTGCGCCAGCGTGAACTGGTTCATCTGATCATTGGCGTGAACCGCATCGACTAACGCGATCACACCGTCCAGCAAGTAGCGCTGGCAGAGGATCTCATGGGCGAAAAAGGTTTGAATGATCGGGCCGGGATCCGCCATGCCGGTGCACTCAATAACCAGCCGGTCGAAAACCAGATCGCCGCGATCAAGGCCGTCGAGCAGATCCAGCAGCGCATCTTCCAGTTCATTAGAGCGGCTACAGCAGATACAGCCGTTGGTCAGGGTTTTGATTTGCGTAGCGCGATCGCCAATTAGCTGATCGTCCACGGAGACTTCGCCGAATTCGTTTTCGATTACCGCAATCTGGTAGCCGTGTTGTTCATTGAGGATATGGCGTAAGAGGGTGGTTTTGCCCGCACCAAGAAAGCCGGTCAACAGGGTAACTGCAATTGGGGTCATACATTCTCCTTTAGCAACAGCGGACACCGCCTTTGCCATCGCCGCCGTAACGCGCTTGCTGGCGTTCGCGGAAAAACTCTTCGTAAGTCATGTACGGTTTATCCGGATGGTTGGCCTTCATATGTTCAACATAGTTGTCATAGTCGGGAATACCAATCAGCATCTTTGCCGCCTGACCGAGGTATTTTTTGGCTTCGCCTAAGTTACCAAACATTGTTTCATCCAGATATCGATAATGCCGGGTGACACCACCCGGCAATTTTTCAGGAATTAATGGTGAGAGGAGGTTTTCACGCCGCCTTCCGGTACCGGCACATACGGGGTTTCTTTATCGGTACGTACTTTATTGTTACGTACCTGAAGCCAGGTTTTGATGCCGTAGAAAATGATGCTGTACACCACCACCAGGAACAGAATGCTTAAACCGGCGTTAGTGTAGTTATTCACCACAATATGATTCATGTTGGCAATCTGCTGAGCGGTCAGTTCGCTACCACCGGCGGCAATCTTCTCTTTGTACTGGTTAGCCATGTACAGGAAGCCTTCAAGCTGCGGATTGGTGCTGAACAGTTTCAGGCCCAGCGCCCAGGTGGTGCAGAGCAGCAGCCACATTGCCGGAAGCACCGTTACCCAAATGTATTTGGTGCGCTGCATTTTCACCAGGATCACGGTGCCGAGCAGCAGGGCGACGGCGGCCAGCATCTGGTTCGAGATACCAAACAGCGGCCACAGGCTTTTCACGCCGCCTAACGGATCAACCACGCCCTGATACAGCAGGTATCCCCACAGGCCGACGCAGCCAGCAGTACCAATCACACCGGCAACCAGCGAATCGGTTTTCTTCAGGAACGGCACGAAGTTACCCAACAGATCCTGCAACATAAAGCGGCCCGCACGGGTACCTGCATCCAGCGCAGTGAGGATAAACAGCGCTTCAAACAGGATGCCGAAGTGGTACCAGAAACCCATATCCGCCATCGGAATGATTTTATGGAACACATGGGCGATACCGACAGCCAGCGTCGGTGCGCCACCGGCGCGGTTCAGGACAGACGGCTCACCAATATCTTTCGCGGTTTGCAGGATCTGCTCCGGCGAAATCACAAAGCCCCAGGAACTCACGGTGGCTGCCGCATGGGCGGTCACATCTTTCAATTGCGCCATGATCATCGGCGCGTTATCGCCGCCCAGCTCATGCAGGTTCGGCATGGTAATGCCGAGGCCCGCCGGCGGGGTGTTCATCGCAAAATAAAGACCCGGTTCGATAATGGACGCCGCAACCAGAGCCATTACCGCCACGAACGACTCCATCAGCATTGCGCCGTAACCGATAAAACGCGCGTCGGTTTCGTTGGCCAGCAGTTTCGGCGTGGTGCCGGACGCGATCAACGCATGGAAGCCAGACACTGCGCCACAGGCGATGGTGATAAACAGGAACGGGAACAGCGCGCCTTTCCACAGCGGGCCGGTGCCGTCAATGTACTGCGTCACCGCAGGCATTTTCAGTTCCGGGTTGAGGATCACAATGCCCAGCGCCAGACCGACAATCACGCCGATTTTCAGGAAAGTCGCCAGGTAGTCGCGCGGGGCGAGGATCAGCCAGACCGGCAGCAGCGCAGAAACAAAGGCATAACCAATCAGCGCGAAGGTGATGGTGGTGTCTTTAAAGGTCAGCGCCGGGCCCCAGTACGGATCGTGGGCGATAATGCCACCAAACCAGATGGAGGCGACCAGCAGCACAATACCGATAACCGACACTTCACCGACGCGGCCAGGGCGCAGGAAGCGCATATAGATACCCATAAACAGCGCGATCGGCACGGTGGAGCAAACGGTGAAGACGCCCCACGGGCTTTCCGCCAGCGCTTTCACCACAATCAGCGCCAGCACCGCCAGGATAATTATCATGATCAGGAAGCAGCCGAACAGCGCAATGGTGCCCGGTACGCGGCCCATCTCCTCTTTCACCATCTCACCCAGAGAGGCGCCGTTACGGCGAGAAGAGATAAACAGCACCATAAAATCCTGTACCGCACCGGCGAGTACCACGCCCGCCAGCAGCCACAGCGTGCCGGGTAAATAGCCCATTTGTGCGGCCAGAACCGGGCCAACCAGCGGGCCGGCACCGGCGATAGCGGCAAAGTGGTGACCAAACAGCACGTAGCGGTTGGTCGGCACATAGTTCAGGCCGTCGTTATTGATGACCGCCGGTGTTGCGCGGGTCGGATCGAGTTTCATCACCTTCTGGGCGATGTAAAGGCTGTAGTAGCGGTAAGCCACAAGATAAACAGAGACGGAGGCGACCACGATCCACAGGGCGCTGACGTGCTCACCCCGGCGTAACGCGACGACCGACAGACAAAAAGCACCGATAATCCCGAGGATCACCCACGGTACGTGCTTAAAGAGTTTTTTAGTATCCATATCAGACCTGGTTTTTATCAAAAATATAGGGAATGGGATGTGTCGTGTTGAACTGGCTGAATGCTGCCGTCGATCATGGCAAATTACGCGCGCGAAACGGCGATGATTTCACTGAGTGGTTAGAAAAAGCGGTTGAGTGGTAAGGGAGGCGCAGTAAGCGGTTTTAAGGCCTTGTGCGGTCTAAGAATTATGTGAAAGAGATCACGCAAAATCACTGCCACGGGAAATGTAAAAAGAGGAAAAGCGAAAGAAAATGGCTCTGTTTTGGCCGTTGTAAATTAGCACATTCTCCCATAAAGTTTTCGCTTTCCAGGCCGAAAATCTAACATCTATTTATAAGGGAAGAGAAAGCATGTTAACCCGTATTAAAATCGTTACCAGCTTGTTGTTAGTGCTCGGATTATTTGGCCTTTTACAACTCACTTCCGGCGGCTTGTTCTTCAACTCGCTGAAACAAGACAAAGAAAACTTCACCGTCTTACAAACCATTCGTCAGCAGCAATCGACCCTCAACGGTAGCTGGGTCGCACTGCTGCAAACGCGTAACACCCTGAACCGCGCGGGTATCCGCTACATGATGGATCAGAACAATATTGGCAGCGGCGCGACCGTTGCCGATCTGATGCAGATTGCCAGCACCTCGTTAAAACAGGCGGAAGTGAACTGGAATGCTTACCAGGCATTGCCGCGCGATCCGCGTCAGAGCGACGACGCGGCGGCGGAAATTAAGCGTAACTATGATATTTACCACAACGCACTGGCGGAGCTGATCCAGTTGCTCGGCGCGGGCAAGATCAACGAGTTCTTTGATCAGCCGACGCAGGGTTATCAGGACGGTTTTGAGAAGCAGTACGTGAATTACCTTCAGCAAAACGATCGCCTGTATGACCAGGCGGTAGCCGACAGCGAAAGCTCTTACGGCTCTGCCGTCTGGATCATCATCACCGTGCTGATTGTGGTTCTGCTGGTGATCATCTGCGTTTGGGTCGGTATCAAACGCGCGCTGATTGCGCCACTTAATCACCTGATCGATAACATCCGTCATATTGCCGGTGGCGATCTGGGGCAGCGTATTGAGGTGCAGGGCTCCAATGAAATGGGCGTGCTGGCCGATAGCCTGCGCCATATGCAGAGTGAACTGGTGCGTACCGTGAGCGACGTGCGTAATGGCGCGAATGCAATTTACAGCGGTGCCAGCGAAATCTCTGTCGGCAATAACGATCTCTCTTCCCGTACTGAGCAGCAGGCGGCGTCTCTGGAAGAGACCGCAGCCAGCATGGAAGAGCTGACGGCGACCGTGAAACAGAACGCCGAAAACGCCCGTCAGGCGAGCAACCTGGCGCTGAGCGCGTCAGAAACGGCGCAGAAAGGCGGCAAAGTGGTGGATAACGTGGTGCAGACCATGCGTGACATCACCGCCAGCTCGCAGAAAATCGCCGACATTATCAGCGTGATCGACGGCATTGCTTTCCAGACCAATATCCTGGCGCTGAACGCGGCGGTCGAAGCCGCCCGCGCGGGCGAGCAGGGCCGTGGTTTTGCCGTGGTGGCGGGGGAAGTCCGTAACCTGGCACAGCGTAGTGCCCAGGCAGCGCGTGAAATCAAAAGCCTGATTGAAGATTCCGTAGGGCGCGTCGAACTCGGTTCAACGCTGGTGGAAAGCGCCGGTGAGACCATGGATGAGATCGTGAACGCGGTCACCCGCGTCACCGATATCATGGGTGAGATCGCTTCTGCCTCCGACGAGCAGAGCCGCGGCATTGACCAGGTTGGCCTGGCCGTGGCGGAGATGGATCGCGTTACGCAGCAGAACGCCTCGCTGGTGGAAGAGTCCGCCGCTGCGGCAGCGGCGCTGGAAGAGCAGGCCAGCCGCCTGACGCAGGCTGTGGCGGTGTTCCGCATTATGAACGAGCAACGTAATGCCGCGGCGAAGACGGCGGGCATAAGTAAAGCGGCTCCGGCAACGGCGCGCAAAGTGGCTACGGCTGATACGGGCGATAACTGGGAAACCTTCTAATCGCCCGATGCGCCCTGTGATGCAGGGCGCGTTTTTTTACCCTTCGCTTTTCACCACTTTTATCTCGACCAGCCCAATCCCCAGCTTGCGCGGCGAATGACCGAGGATATTGCCCTCGTTGGTTGACTGCGGATCCGGCGGCACAATCACCAGTTTGTTACTGCGCGACGCATTATTAAAGCGCAGCGTCGTGGTGCTCAAATCATTACCCAGCGTCAGCGTTTGCTCCTCGTTGCCCACGCGAACCGGGATCGGGCGATGAGCGTTTGGGCCAAAGGCTTTGGCGGTGATCACCAGATCGAAATGTTCCGGTAGCGGCTGGTTATATTCGATGGCGACTTCCTCGCCCAGCTGCGCATTCGACCAGCGACCCCAGCTTTCCGAGCGGGAAATGCCGCTAAACTGCTTCACCTCTTCTGGCGCGCCCGCGATGTTAAAGACAAAGCTGTCCGCCTTATAACGGATATTATCGTCGACGACCTTCAGGGTATCGACATTTTTATGGTAGCGGTCGGTGCTGATAACCGTCTGTTTAAACGCTGTTTTACCTTTCCACTGCGCTTTATCGACGCGCTGTACCTGCTGTTCGCCGCCCAGTTGCCCCTGCGAAACACACCAGTCGGTGGAAAGCGCCAGTTCAGGCGACCACAGCCGCGCCATTTTGTAGCACTGATCGACCCACACGAAGTTGTCGCGCGGGGCGAAATCTGCCAGCTGGAAACGCAGCGGCGCGGAGTATTCACTTTCGGGTAATGGCTCGACTCTGTTGGATACGCGCACCAACAGCGGCAGGCGGAACTGGCTACCGGAAAAAGCGATCATCTGTTTATCCCGGTCGATGGTGAATTCCTTCATCTCTTTCGGGAAGTTCCACAGGCGGATGATATCCGGCTTCCACGCCAGCACTTTTTCTTTCATGTTCAGAAAGACGCCGGAGAGCGACTGGCCGGAAATGCTGCTACGCCCGAGACCGAGGAAGTTATCACCGCCGAGAATATCAAGCACGGTTGCGCCGTTATCCATGGTGCTGCGCTTAATACCGGAAATATCCTGTTGTGGTTCATCGCCACGCAGGACAAAGAACAGATTGCTGCGATCCTGTTTGTTGAGGTATTTCCACGCGGTGTTGTTCATCGCCAGGTGATCCGACGACACCACAATCACCGTATCTTTAAACCACGGCGAGGCTTTGATCTTATTAATCAGCTGCGCAATATTTTGCTGGCTACAGGTGACGGCGCTAAAAGACTGGTTCGCTTTGCCATCGTAACGGTAGCTTTTGCGCTCACAGCCGCGCGAGATAAAACCATCCGGGTGATGGGTGTCCACCGTTAGCGCAAACAGGGAAAAACGCTTGCCGGAACGGGAGAGTTCCTCGTACTGCTTCCAGACCGTATCCAGTACCGTATCGTCGTAGAACCCCCAGTCATTGCGGTAGTGGGGATCGGCCACCTGGGTTTTGAGTTCTTCAGCCCCGATTAAGTGGTCAAAACCGTGGGATTTCAGGAACACATCTTTACCGGCAAAACGCAGGTTCGCTCCCTGAATAAAATGGTTTTCGTAGCCGGAGTTTTTCAGAATGTCGCCAAGGCAGAGGTTCTGCGGGAAAAAGCTGGAAACGGATGCCGAGGCGTTACCTTCAAACGGTGCGAACAGCGGAATGCCGCACTGCGAAGAGACCATGCCGGCGATGGTGTAATCGGTGCCGGGCAACTGCTCCGTATGGCTAAAATCGATGCTTTCGGCTTTCAGCGCACCGAGTTCCGGCGTCAGGCCGGGAAAGGCGTCGTCGTTGAAATAGGTGCGTTCCAGACTTTCGCCGTAGATATAGACCAGGTTCAGTTTGGGATTCGGGATCTGTTTGGCAGGCACTTTGTAATAGACGTCAAAATCCGGATCGCCGTCGCGCGACTGGGATTTCACCAGCTCTGTTATCTGGCGAAACGCCGGGCTGGCGTCCACCGAACCCAGCGCCAGGGCGAGCGCCAGCAGGCTGTAGCCGAAATGATGCGGTAAATGACGGCGGCGTCGCAGCACCCAGCCGAGTGCGCAAAACACCGCGACCAGCGCCATAATTAAGCCCGCGCCGGGCAGCACATATTTACCGACGCCCGCGCCTGTGAGGCTATTGGTGAGGGTGTATAACACCGCATCGTTAATGCCATCACCGGTAAAATAGTCGCTGGCGTAAAGCGTAATGTTTAACAGAACAAATAAGCCCAAAACGAACAACGTGGCGCTAAACCACCACGTATTACGACCCGCTTTGAAGGCGTAAATCACCACCGAGGCGATAAACAGGGCAAGAGAGAGCAATTCGGACAACCGTCATTCCTCAATAACACCAGAAATATTACTGGCCATTAATATTTGTAACAGGGCATACAATTTAATGGCGATGTCACATACCTGCAATTGTAGTGTCATCTTATCTGCGGTTTATTCAGAATTGGTTTAGAAAAGCGTATTGGTGATCAATGTCGCATCTGAGGGAAAAGCCGCGTTGGGAGCAACGCGGCACGGGATCAGGAGAGGAAGTTGACGCCTTGTTTGAGAACGATATCGCAGGCTTTCGATTTCACTTTTTCTGCCAGCGGCGTGCTGCCGATGTTGCTCAGATTCAACTGCTCACCGTTTTTGGTGTTCAGCATTCCCTGAATCCCTTCCAGATAGTTGGTGTCCTCTTTTTGCTCCGTTGCACCCAGACCTAACTTCTCCAGCACCTGGTTTTTCACGTTCTCGGTGTTGGTGAGGGTTGAGAGTTTATTTTTGGCGCACCAGCTCATCACGCCCGCGGCATTATTCATGGTATCGGCGCTGAGCGCCTGATTACCGCCGTTCAGCAGCCCGCTCAAGGAAGAGAGCGACAAGCCGCCTTGCTGTGAAGAAGATGACTGATTCTGGCTCAACTGGTTGGCGGCGCTGGAAAGGGTGTCCTGCCAGGAGGCAGCGTTGGTGAAACCGGAAAGCAGCGCGCTGCCGAGGGCAGCGCTGAAAAGCAGCCGTTGGGCGAATTTCATCGGGTAAATCCTGAATGAGTACGAAAGCGGGCAGTATACACCCGGGCGCGGGCGCGCCACGGATGGGAAAACTCTCAATACTCTTTGCCGGTGACGCGGCTGCGGTAACTGTCCCAGTTGAAGATCACCCACAAACTGTTGCCGAGACGCATCCTGTCCATCACGCGCTCACCCAGCAATTTGTTCATCTCTTCCAGGTTACTGTTGGTCAGCATGCCGGTTGGACGCTTAGAGGATGAGCGGCGGTCAACAATCTGATTAATAATCACTTTTTCGTAGCGGGACTCGGTTTGCATACCGATTTCATCGATCACCAGCAAATCGACGCTGCTCAAATCATTCAGCAACTGCTCTTCGCTGCTTTCCCGGTTACCAAAAGTCTCTTTCATGGCCGACATTATGTCGGCAACGGTAATGATCAGCACCGATTTACCGCGTAACAGCAACTCATTGCAAATGGCCGCCGCCAGGTGATTCTTACCGGTTCCCGGCTTGCCCGAGAAGATAAAGCTGGCGATATTGCCGTCGAACTCTTCGACATATTGCCGTGCCTGGCTGAGGGCGCGCATTTGGCCTTCTGACTCGACGCGATAATTATCGAAGGAGCAGTTTTGATGCAGGGGGCGAATGCCGGAGCGATTAAACGTGCGCTGCATTTTCATGGCGCGGTTCTCACGCTCCAGCGCCGCCGAGCGCAGCTCGCCCTGTTGTTTTTGCCAGGCCATCAACTCTTCGCCCGTTTTAAACGCGGGCTCGACGTTGGCAGGGATCATCTTTTGCAGCCGCTTCATCAATTCGCCGACGTTTTTCATCGTTAACCTCTAAAGCCTGGTGGGATTTGATTGTCTGGTTCGGAAAGTGTGTTGATATCGCGTTTCGCTGTGCCGCTCTGGTTGCTGCGCCCAATTTGCAGGCTGCGGGCCAGCTTTTGCTGCCATTGCACGTGGTGGAACACTTTCCCTTCCGCCTGCCAGTACGCAACAAAAGACGCCAGTTCTTCCGGCGTGGCGGGCTGCGCGAGCGCAATGCCCCACATGGCTGCCAGGCGCTGGAAATCGGCATCCGGTTGCCAGCCTGCATACATAGGAAATTTCCCCATCGGCACATTGACCGGTGCAGCGGTGGGTTCTTCATAAAATTGGGCATCAAGGGCGACATCGCTCGCCGGTCGCGCCAGACTGGCTTCCAGCGCCAGCAGTTGCTCCAGGCGCTGCGGTGAAAGGGCATAAAACGCGGGGCTGTTATTCGCAAACACAGCAACGGCACCGCCTTCCGCACGTGCCAGTACGTTGGCGTGATCGCGCATAAATTCATCAATGCCGATAACATTCGACGTCAGGATTCTGGAAGACATAACGCGTTCTCAAACAGGTTGCTACGGATAGGGTGTCATGCGTTTTCGATGACAAAAACACATACTAACACAGTGCAGAAAAAGGGCAGCAGAACATGCAAAAAGCCGGGTTTCCCCGGCTTTTAATTTTCACAAAAGCGTCAGCAAATTGAGCGCGTTACGCGATGATATTGAGCGTAACGTCGATATTGCCGCGCGTGGCGTTGGAATAAGGGCAAACGATATGCGCGGCGTCGACCAGTTTTTTGGCTTCCGCGGCGTCCATCTCCGGCAGGTGAATATTGAGTTTGGCTTCAATACCAAAACCAGTCGGTAGCGGGCCGATACCGACTTCACCTTCGATAAAGGCATCTTTCGGCATCGCGATTTTGTCGCGACCAGCGACAAATTTCATCGCGCCCAGGAAGCAGGCAGAGTAACCCGCCGCGAACAGTTGCTCCGGGTTGGTGACTTCACCGCCTGCACCGCCCATCTCTTTCGGTACGCCCAGTTTGACGTCCAGTACGCCGTCAGATGAGGTAGCGCGGCCGTCACGGCCTCCGGTTGCTTTGGCTTTGGCGGTATAGACAACTTTTTCTAAAGACATGGCAGGTTCCTTATTATCTTGAGTGTTTGCTATAAAATCGCGTGCTACTTATTTTCGGGCATAAACTCGTAATGAGGGAGTTTATGCGCGTTGAAACTGTTGGCGAAGCTGCTCCAGTTGCTGCTTGAGATCGCGCAGCGTTGCATCTTCGCAGGCCATGGCACAGCGTATCGCTTGCGGAATAGCTTCCGCTTGCTGCTGCAAGCCGCGCCCGCTTTCGCTGAGGGTGATAATCACCTGGCGTTCATCCTGGCGCGAACGCTGGCGATTAATCAGCCCGGCGCTTTCCAGACGTTTTAACAGCGGTGTCAGCGTGGCGGAATCTAAAAACAGGCGCTCGCCAATCTCCGACACGGTAATATCGTCTTTTTCCCACAGTACCAACATCACCAGGTATTGCGGATAGGTCAGGTTCATCGGCGTCAGTAGCTGCCGATAGAGCTTGTGCAGCGCCAGGTTTGTTGAATAGAGCGCAAAACAAAACTGGTTATCTAACGCGAGCTGCTCTGTCGCGGTCGGTGTCGATGTTTTCATGTTTTTGAATATAGATAGCGCACGATTTAATTGCAAGTTATTTTTATCAGATCATACGCGTGGGCGTTTGCGGTAGATCCAGAGGCCCGGGATCGACAAGCCGATGGAGAGCGCACCAACTATAGATGACGCTTTCAGGAAGTTGGTCAGCAGCAGGATCATCAACTCTTCGTTGTAGCCAAAATGGCCGATTTTGACGGCTGAAATCATCGCCATGTAGGCGGGAATCCCTGGAAACATGGGAATGACGGCCGCCACGGTAAACACTTTCGGGTGCGCCAGGTACCAGCGTGACCAGCGGATGCCAATACACCCTACCAGCATCGAGGCCACAAACGTTGACCATTCAATATTGAAACCCCAGTACATCATGGCAAAGCGAAAGCCGTGACCGATTGCGCCGAGCAACGCGCACCAGCCCAACGCACGATGGGGAACATTAAAGACCATCGCAAATCCAATGGCCGGAACTGCCGCCAGTGCCATATCTTGTGCCAGCGCCAGAATGAAGGTGATTATATCCATCCGCGTAACCCCCACAGTGTCATTGCCATGACCACACCGATGCAGGTGGCCAGCGTTAATAAGCTGGCGATTGCCCAACGTGCCAGCCCGGTATTGATATGGCCTTTAAACATATCGGCAACGGAATTGATTAAGGGAAAACCCGGCACCAGCAACAGCACACTGGCGGCCATCGCAACGGTGGATGAGTGCAGAAAGGCGGGCAGCGTCAACATCAAACCCGATACCGTGGTGGCAACAAAGGCGGTGATACAAAAATTAATTTGCGGGTGCATATGTCTGCCTGCCAGCACCAGCCGCACATACATGGCGACACTGCTGGCGCAAAAGGTCACCAGTGCGCCATCCCAGCCGCCGTTATTCAGTTTGCAAAAACAGGCGCAGGAAAGCCCAACCATCAGCGTGACCAGCCAGCGCGGGTAGCGCAGCGGCTTAACCTGGGCAAAGCGTTTTTCTACACCTTCACGATCCAGCAGCTTATGCTCTGCGAGAATCACAATGTGCTGCACTTCCGTTACGACGTGCATGTTGATTCCGCGATCGTTATTTTTGCGGGTTGACGTCAGGCAATGCCCATCTTTGATAGTGGTTAAGACAATGGCGTTGGAGGAAATTAAGCTTTCAACGCTGTCCATGCCGAGCGCCAGCCCCAGGCGTGTTGATAACTCCTCAACCAGCGCACTCTCTGCGCCGTGCTGTAACAAAAAAAGGCCGCACTGAATACACAGCCGCGTAATAGCCCGCTGTGGTGACTGGTCTGTTTGCATGTTAACCCTGGTCGTATTGCAACGGCGTTCGCAAAGGGTGGAACGGAATGACTATTTTTAGCACAGGAAACAGGCAGCGTGGCGCTAAAGTAGATCAAGAATTGTGCAATAAATCACAGCGACAACTATTGATGAAATCACCTCATCACAGTATCCATGCAGCATGTTAATCGGCAGGAAAAAAACAGATACAGAAAGCATGCCACGGATATTACTTGAAAGCGTTAATATTCTTAATTTACAGGATGGCTTAAATATTTATTAAGGTTATTGGTTATCTCTCAATTATATGCATCCTGATTATTTGAGCTTTCTTATTTTATTTTTAATCAGGCACTGAGTATTTGAAGATGCGTTGTGCTATGTTGTCATGCAAGTTGGCAATATTATGATTTTAGAGAGTTATATTTAATTGCTAATCATAAATTCCAACAATTCTTACAGCACCCTTTTCGGAACATTATTGCTAACCTACGTATTATTGGTACCGATTAAGTAAATACTCATAACGAGGATTGGTTGAAAACGCAAATGGAAGCGGAGGTTTTTATGCTATCACCAGGCGGCAATCACGGGATTATTATTAGCCAGGCACCCGTACTTCGGGCCGGGATAGGCAGCATATTTGAGCGTCATTTTCCTGAATACGAATTAACGTATTACTCTACCGTCGAGGAGATCGCGCTGTCGCAGTTAGCGTGCGCCAGATTGATTATCATTGATTTAACTGGCGAGCTGCGTTTTGCGCAAAAGCGTTGCGAGCAATATTATTCATTGATTTCTCAATACGATAAAGCACGCTGGCTCTTTTTTATTTCCCCAGAACTTTATCCTGATGCGGTGGATTTTTTGCTACAGCCACAAACAATACTGCTGTCTCATATAGAGCCTGTCGAGGGTGTGATTAACGCCGTCCGCGAGGGATATGAAGATGTGGAAAAGGTGAGTGAAACATTGCTTTTTGCAACGCAGAACAGGGAAGAAGAAACACTTTCAACGCACAAAATACTGACTTTTTCAGAGAGGAAAGTGTTACGCCTACTCGGAAAAGGATGGGGAATAAATCAAATCGCAATGTTGCTTAAAAAAAGTAATAAAACCGTCAGCGCACAAAAAAATAGTGCAATGAGACGATTATCGCTGCGAAGTAATGCAGACTTGTATACATGGATTAATAGCCACCAGGGAATGAAAGAGCTGAATCTCGGATCAGCACATGGAGACCACAATGAATGGAAAAAATTAGCCAAACAAGAAACGTTGCCATCATAGAAAAATGTATGATGAGTCGGGAGGGGCTACAGAATTTATTCAATGAGTCAACTCTCAGTAACTATTCTTTTCATTTTTTTAAAGATCATTTAGCGTTTCGTCAGGCGTTAAGACAGACATCTTTTTTTTCTGTCATCTATTCGCTATTTGGTCAACGTAAGGAGAGGCGGGAGTGTTTGATGTGTCTGCATCTGCTCTCCCTTTCTCATTCGGGCGTACAGCGCATTGTGTTAGCGGGAGACGATCGGGAAGCGCGGCTAGTGGGGCATCTTTCTCCCTCGCGGTTACATGGGATATTGAGTAAATCCTATGTGTTGCCTGTGTTACAGGAGCAGCTCGCGACGCTGCTTGGAGAGACCCGGCGCGTTAATGAAAACATGATTAATCATTGGTACGTACGCCAGTATCGAATGCTTAGTCCGACAGAGCGGGAGATCCTGAATTATATGACGCGGGGCTTTTCCGTGGCTGAAATCGCCTCGCAGCTGCACCGGAATGTCAAAACCATTCGCGCGCATAAATTTAATGCCATGACGAAGCTGGGGGTGACGTCCGACGTTGGCTTGCTTGATGCCGCAGATATACTGACGTGGATCCCACCCAGTGTTCGGGTGGCGTCTGAATTAATGTAGCCCCTGTCTTTAGTACGCGTAAGCGCCAGGTGTCGCGCCTGGCGCAACAGCGCTACAGGCACACATCAATCCATTTTGCGTGAGTAAGCTCCGCCATTCTGTCCGGGGAGATGCGCACCGCGCTGTGGATAGCGCCCGCCGCAGGTAGCACTTCCGGATACTGTTTTAACGACACATCGCAAAAAACAGCCAGTGGTGTTTCCAGCCCAAATGGACAGACGCCGCCCACCGGATGTCCGGTAATGGTGACGACTTCATCGCAGCTCAACATGCGTGCTTTGGCTCCAAAAGTGCTTTTGAGCTTTTTGTTATCAAGGCGGGCATCGCCTTTAGCGACGACCAGAATCACTTCGTTTTTCACTTTCAACGAAAGTGTCTTGGCAATTTGTCCCGGTTCGACATGGTGGGCGGACGCCGCCAGCGCCACGGTTGCTGTGCTTTGATTCAATTCAATAATATCGATGTCGGGGGCGTTGTCGGCAAAAAATTGCCGCACGGACTGCAAACTCATGATGTTCTCCAGCGAAAGACCGTCGTTAATCTGTCACAAGCCAGTTATCCGTGTAAATATCCCGACATAACAAACCGCTGACATTAAGTTTCACGATCCCCTTCACAATCGCGGAAACCGGTTACAGTAACCGGTTGCACAGCTAACAAGCCGGGTTAATACTCATTTTGTCATTTCCCTCTGCCCCTAAAATTAAAAGAGCCATCTATGAAACCGACCCTACGTTGCAGTAATGCTGGTTCGCCAATCAGCATGGTTTCAGATATCAGAAGATCGCTGCGCGGCAGAACAGTTGCTGGTGCTATTACCCTTTAGCCTGATAGGAGATCTGCTATGTCTGCCAACCATGCTGCATTTAATCTCATTTTCCGGTTCATCGAAAATTACGTTAGCCCGATTGCCGGGCGAATCTCTTCCCAACGTCATGTCATGGCTATCCGCGACGGTTTTATTTCTGCGATGCCCTTTATGATTGTTGGATCGTTCCTGCTGGTTTTTGCTTATCCGCCGTTTTCGCCTGATACAACCTGGGGTTTCGCCCGTGGCTGGTTGGATCTTGCGAAGCAGTACGAAGGGCGGATCCTTACGCCTTTCGATATGACGATGGGCGTTATGTCTATCTATATTTGCGCGGCGATCGCTTACAACCTTGGTAAGCACTATATGAAGTCGCACCAGTTAGATCCGTTTATGTGTGCGATGCTGTCGCTGATGGCGTTTTTATTGATCGCAGCACCGAAAACCAGCGGCACGCTGCCCGTCGATAGCCTCGGCGGAACCGGTATTTTCACGGCGATTCTGGTGGCCATTTACTGTGTGGAAATGATGCGCTTTTTGAAGGCGCATAACATTGGCATCCGCCTGCCGGATCAAGTTCCACCCATGATCAAAAACTCCTTCGACTTGCTGATCCCTGTGCTGGTGGTCGTCCTGACGCTTTATCCGCTCAGTCTGTTGATCCAGTCGCAATTTAATATGTTGATCCCTCAGGCCATCATGGCGCTGTTTAAACCGCTTGTCGCGGCGGCAGATTCCTTGCCTGCCATCTTGCTCGCGGTGATTATCGGTCATCTGCTGTGGTTTGCGGGCATCCACGGTGCTGCGATTGTCTCCGGGATGCTGCAAATGTTCTGGCTTACCAATCTCGGCATTAACCAGAGCGCCCTGGCGCAAAACGCGCCGCTGCCGCACATCTTTATGGAAGCGTTCTGGACGTTCTTTATTGTGGTCGGTGGATCAGGTGCGACCATGGGATTGGTGTTCTGTTACTTACGCAGCCGTTCTGTGCACTTACGTTCGATCGGGCGTCTGAGCATTGTGCCAAGCATTTTCAATATCAATGAACCGGTCATTTTCGGTACGCCAATCGTGATGAATCCGGTGTTTTTTATTCCGTTCCTGCTGGCGCCGACGATCAATGCGATCATCGCCTGGGCGGCAATGAAACTGGATCTTATCGGGCGGGTTATTTCGGTCGTTCCCTGGACTGCGCCCGCGCCAATTGGCGGCGCCTGGGCGCTGGGTTGGGATTTCCGCGCGGCGATTCTGGTCGTGCTGCTGGCCTGTATCTCGGCGGTGATTTACTACCCATTTTTTAAAGTCTATGAAAAACAGCTGCTGGAACAGGAAGCGGAAGAAGCGCGGCGCGCAGAGGATGAACAACAAGTTGCATAAAACAAAAGGGGCGGTGATCGCCCCTTATTTACTTCAGCGTGCAGTCACCGCACTGCTGAACATCCGGCAGACGATAGCGCTGGCAGCATGTCCGGCGCACCAGCGCGCCGTCGCGTAAGACCACGGTACGCCATAATGGGTTATCACTGCCGTCGGAAAGCTGTTTTTCAAAGAAGCAGATCTGACGCAGGGCGGCAACACGCGTCTCGCCGAGCAGCGGGATCATCTCGCCCAGGTACCAGTTCATCAGATAGCCCGTATTGCTCCAGATGAGCCTGCCGTTAATATCGCCCGTGGCTTCAAGCGCCTGAACAACCGGCGCCATGACTTGAGTGGTCAGCGCTTCAATACGCCCAACGTCCGTTTGCAATGTCAGGTGGCGATCCTGGTGCACATCCATCCAGAAACAGGCGGCACGACCCGTCTCGTGAAACTCGACGTGGAAGTTATCAGGCGCGAGGTTAATCGCGCTTTTTTGCGTTAATAGCGTCAGCAAAAGCGGCGGTACCATCAACCCGAGATACCACTGCGCCCATAGCGAAAGCAGCGGTTTGTTTTCACGCGGCTGCATGGGCTGATTACGGTAAATATGATCGGAGTAGGTCGCGATAAGCGATTGCAGCGCCGCAGGGCGTGACCACTCTGCCAGGGTTAATGTACTGTAAGGCGCAGGTTCATTCAGGCGGATAAAATCGAGCAGATGCGCGCGAGTGCTGGTGATGGTTTCCCGCATGGCATTCGCCAGCGAGTCGCGCTCATCAATGAGGCTGCCTCGCCAGATAACATCTTGCATGATCGATGCGGTACGGTAAGTCATAGCGCCAGCTGAATTAGGAATCTAAATGATAATGATTGCCAATCCTAGCCAGAGGTAAAATCGATAGCAAGATTTTTATCGTAAAGTTAGCGCTGGCGCGCCTCAGGCGAGCTGTAAGTCCCCACTGACCAGAATGCTATTTCTGCCTAAATGCTTCGCTTCGTACAGTGCTTTGTCAGCGCGGGCGAGAGCAGTCTCAATATCATGATCCTGTAGCGGGGCGATACCAATGCTCACCGTGACGTTGGTCGCCACGCTTTCATTAAACATATGCGGAATTTCTAAGTCGTATACTTTCTGCCGAATCTGCTCAGCGGTCAGTCGCGCCTGCTCCTGGTCGATATTATTCAGCAAAATCATGAATTCTTCGCCGCCAAAACGCGCCACAATATCGCGGGAATGTACCGCATCGCGCAATGCCGCAGAGACGCGGATCAGCGCCTGATCGCCCATCATATGTCCGTAATGGTCGTTATAAGCTTTGAAGTGATCGATATCGAGCAGTAAGACAAAACGGGAACTGTCATCCAGCGCCAGCAGGTTATTAAGTTTATGTTGCAAACCCCGGCGATTATACAAACCGGTTAAGGGATCCAGCATGCTCAGGTCGTTAAGGGTTTTTCGCTCCTGCACCAGGCGCTGCATCAGCGCATGGGCAAAATTATCATTACGTTTTTGAATCGCATGCTGGATAGCAATCCCAATCACCGGCAAGGCGAAACTGTAGATAAGGCGGATCTCATTATGCGACGCGTTAAGCCACAGACAGGCGGCAAAAACCGGTAACGAATGCAGCAAGAAGGCGATGATGTTGTTTGAAAAAGCAATTGATCCGATGAATAAGACGCTGAGCAGAGCGATGAGAAGATAAGCAGAGGTATTTTCGCTTAATAGCCTTGCTTTTATGATGACATGCCACGCCCACAGGCAGCCAAACAGTAGAGAAATCAAGGAGATATTAATTTTGCTCTTCGGGTGAAATTTGTGCCATGCCGGTAAGATGATACTGAGCGCAAAAATAGCACCAACCGGAAGCGTAAAGGCACTTTGGTTGTAGAGCGGCAACGCCATGGAAAACAGGGCTGAAATTGCGTTAAGCAGTAAAAAGAGTCGTAGGGACAACCGATACCTCTTATTGCAAAGAGATTGCCATGTTTGTGATGTCATACCTATAAATCGTTTTTTATCCGCAAGTTAACACTGCGTACGAGTCTGAAAAAAGAAGTTGCGCAATGAAACAATCATCGCGAAATATTAGTGATTTGAATTTTAATTTAAGCAGCGCTTAATTTATCACCTTACTGAATGGCTGTCATTAGAAGATGAGCAATCTTCATGCTGCCTTGCCTGCTGACAAATGAGAAAATATATCATATCGTATTGGTTATCATTCTTAACTGGAGAGATGAAACCATGCTACAGCGGGCGCTGGGAAGTTGGTGGGGGCTTGCGATACCGGGCGCGATCGTTGCCGCATTAGTGCTGGCGGATTTATCGGTAAGTGCCTGGCGGGTGGTCATTTTTCTCGGTCTACTCTTAACGCCAGCGATGCTTTACCACAAACGTCTGCGACATTTTGTCTTGTTGCCCTCGGGCATTGCATTGGTTGGAGGAATGATACTAATGCTGCTGAATCTGAAGACGATGGTGTAACTGGGGAGTCATATAAGAGGGATATAAGATATCTGGTGCGAGGGGGGGGACTTGAACCCCCACGTCCGTAAGGACACTACCCCCTGAAGCTAGCGCGTCTACCAATTCCGCCACCTTCGCACAGTGCGAGCGCTATCAAACGTGGTTTATGGTGCGAGGGGGGGGACTTGAACCCCCACGTCCGTAAGGACACTACCCCCTGAAGCTAGCGCGTCTACCAATTCCGCCACCTTCGCACAGTCATCTTACTTTTTACATCTTACTTAGATATCGCCTCGTTGGTGCGAGGGGGGGGACTTGAACCCCCACGTCCGTGAGAACACTAACACCTGAAGCTAGCGCGTCTACCAATTCCGCCACCTTCGCACAGTGCGAGCGATATCAATCGAGGTTTATGGTGCGAGGGGGGGGACTTGAACCCCCACGTCCGTTAGGACACTAACACCTGAAGCTAGCGCGTCTACCAAGTCCGCCACCTTCGCACAGTGCGAGCGATATCAATCGAGGTTTATGGTGCGAGGGGGGGGACTTGAACCCCCACGTCCGTAAGGACACTACCCCCTGAAGCTAGCGCGTCTACCAATTCCGCCACCTTCGCACAGTGCGAGCGATATCAATCGTGGTTTATGGTGCGAGGGGGGGGACTTGAACCCCCACGTCCGTAAGGACACTAACACCTGAAGCTAGCGCGTCTACCACTTCCGCCACCTTCGCACAGTGCGAGCGATATCAATCGTGGTTTATGGTGCGAGGGGGGGGACTTGAACCCCCACGTCCGTGAGAACACTAACCCCTGAAGCTAGCGCGTCTACCAATTCCGCCACCTTCGCATTCCATCGATACAAAAGAAGTATCGTTACCACGGAGGCGCATTCTAGATGTTTTCAACATTTCGTCAATAGTTAATTACATGGGCGTAAGCTGATTGCTGCAAAAACGGGCGCTGTGTGGCGAGAGGGAAATTGGCCCGGTGAGCGATGCCCACCGGGAACGGCGCTTATTTCAGCGCCTGACGCGTCATTACGGTGCGGTAAACCTTGAAACGCCCGGTCTGCGCAAGGACTTCGTGGAAGCCAAAGACTTCATCCAACACCTTCGGATAGGGCAGGAAGGCGTTGGCAACAATGCGTAACTCGCCGCCGCTATTGAGATGGCGAACCGCGCCGCGAATCAATGTCTGCGCGGCTTCAAGGCTGGTTTGCAGGCCATCATGGAACGGCGGGTTGGAGATGATCATATCGAAACGACCGGTCACTTCCGAGAACACGTTGCTGGCAAAGACTTCGCCTTCAAAACCATTGGCCGCAAGCGTCGCGCGGCTGGCTTCGACGGCCGGAGCCGAAACGTCACACAGCGTCAAACGCACTTTCGGTGAATGGTTTGCCAGAACAGCGGCGAGCACGCCCGCGCCGCAGCCGACATCCAGCACTTTGCCTTTGGTATGCGGCGTCAGGGTCGTCAGCAACAGATGGCTGCCGACGTCCAGCCCATCGCGGCTAAATACGCCAGGCAGGGTTTTGATGGTCAGAGGGTCCAGCGCGTATTCGCCCCAGAAGCTGTTCACATCAAAGGCAGGCGTTTTTTCCAGACGCCCGTGATACAGGCCACAGCGACGGGCGCTGTCGACTTTATTAAGCGGGCAATATTCCGCCAGCATCTGCTCTGCACTGCGCACGCCACTGCGGTTTTCACCCACGACAAAAATATCGCTACCGACTGGCAGCAGCGACAGCAGATTCATCAGCTGAAACAGTGCTTCCGGTTTGTTTTTCGGCCAGTAGTAGATAAGCGTGTCACTGTCGCCAACGGTCGCGCTATCGGCAACCAGGCTGTAGCTTGCGCGATCGCCCATCTGTTGGCTCAGGGTTTGCCACTGGTGGAACTGTTGGGTCCAGGCACGGCTTTCGGCAGTGTCCAGGCGTGCGGGCAGGTCATCCTGCAAGTCACCAGCAAAAAGCGTGCGGCTGGGTTCGAAATCGTCACTGTGGCGCAGCAAGACTTCACTTGCCGGGGTAAAAGCAGACATGGATGATGGTTCCTCGTTAAACTTAGCCGGCGATTATACACGTTATCCTTCGCGCTGCCTCTTTGTTGGCTGCGCCTTCGTACCCCAGTCACTTACTTGTGTAAGCTCCCGGGGATACTCAGTCTTGCCGCCTCGACGCAGCACGAATGATTTTGTGTAACACGTTAGCTTTCGCATTGCCTCTTTGTTGGCTGCGTGTCGATGGCGCATTTTCGTCGAGTTTGTTATATTTGCGCGCCTGATACAGGAGTGTTTCACGATGACTTCCCGACGCGACTGGCAATTACAACAACTGGGCATTACCCAGTGGACCCTGCGCCGCCCGGCGGCGTTGCAGGGTGAGATCGCCATTTCGCTGCCTGCGCATATTCGCCTGGTGATGGTTGCACCGGCACTGCCCGCATTGAGCGATCCGCTCATCACGGATGTGCTGCGTACGCTAACCGTGACGGCGGATCAAGTGTTGCAACTCACGCCCGATCGCGTCGCGATGCTACCGGCGGATAGCCAGTGCAATAGCTGGCTGCTCGGCGTTGAAGAGCCGCTGGCACTGCCGGGGGCGCAAGTCTCGACGCCCACTGTTGATGAGTTACGCGCAAACCCTGCGGCGCGCGCCGCGTTATGGCGACAAATCTGCGAACATGAACACGATTTCTTCCCTCAGCACGACTGACTTAGCCCGCGCATACCACATTGAAACCCGGGCGCACACCTTTCCCTGGAGCGAAAAAACGCTCGCCAGCAATCAGGGAGAACGCTACCTCAACTATCGACTGATGGTGGGAGACGACATGGTGGCCTTCGCCATCACGCAGGTGGTGCTGGATGAAGCCACGCTGTTCAATATCGCCGTCGACCCTGCCTGGCAACGAAAAGGTCTTGGTCGACAGTTGCTGGAACATTTGATTGGCGAGCTGGAAAAGCGTGACGTTCTGACGTTGTGGCTGGAAGTTCGCGCATCTAACACCGGCGCTATCGCGTTGTATGAAAGTTTAGGTTTTAACGAGGCGACCATTCGTCGTAATTATTACCCCACGGCCAACGGGCGTGAGGACGCGATAATCATGGCCCTCCCTCTGTAATTGAATAAAAGGTGATGTAATGAAATGGGACTGGATACTCTTTGATGCTGACGAAACGCTGTTCACCTTTGATGCGTTCGGCGGCTTACAACGGATGTTTCTTGACTATAGCGTGACATTCACCGACCAGGATTTTCTGGAATATCAGTCTGTTAACAAGCCGCTTTGGGTGGATTACCAAAACGGAGCCATCACAGCGCTGCAATTGCAGCACCAGCGTTTTCAAAACTGGTCAGAGCGCCTGAACGTGCCCGCGGGCTCCCTTAACGACGCGTTTTTGAATGCCATGGCCGCCATCTGCGCGCCGCTGCCGGGCGCCGTATCGCTGCTCGACAGCCTGAAAGGCAAAGCGAAGCTGGGCATTATCACCAATGGTTTCACCGCGTTGCAGCAAATCCGCCTGGAACGTACCGGGCTTCGCGACTACTTTGATTTATTAGTCATTTCCGAAGAAGTGGGCGTCGCCAAACCCGATGCGAAGATTTTTGATTATGCGCTACAGCAAGCGGGTAACCCGGATCGCTCGCGCGTACTGATGGTGGGCGATACGGCGGAATCGGACATTTTAGGCGGTATCAACGCCGGGCTGTCGACATGCTGGCTCAATGCTCATGGCCGCACATTGCCCGAGGGCATCAATCCGACCTGGACCGTAACGTCCCTGAACGAACTGGAGCAACTCCTGTGTAAACATTGATTGTCTGCATTCAGCCGTTGAGTACAATAGCCGCATTTTTCGTATTCCCTCGCGTGGCCTGCGGCCGCGCAATGACACAGAAGATTTCTATTATGACGTTGTCTCCTTATTTTCAAGAGGTGGCGAAGCGCCGTACGTTCGCTATCATCTCGCACCCCGATGCCGGTAAAACCACCATCACTGAGAAGGTGCTGTTGTTCGGACAGGCCATTCAAACCGCTGGTACGGTGAAAGGCCGTGGCTCCAACCAGCACGCGAAATCCGACTGGATGGAGATGGAAAAGCAGCGTGGTATCTCAATCACCACCTCTGTTATGCAGTTCCCGTACCGCGAAAGCCTGGTGAACCTGCTTGATACCCCAGGGCACGAAGACTTCTCCGAAGATACTTACCGTACGCTAACCGCCGTGGACTGCTGTCTGATGGTTATCGATGCGGCAAAAGGCGTTGAGGACCGGACCCGCAAGCTGATGGAAGTCACCCGTCTGCGCGATACGCCGATCCTGACCTTTATGAACAAACTTGACCGTGACATCCGCGACCCGATGGAGCTGCTGGATGAAGTGGAAAATGAGCTGAAAATCGCCTGTGCACCGATTACCTGGCCGATTGGCTGCGGCAAACTGTTTAAAGGCGTTTATCACCTCTATAAAGATGAAACTTATCTGTACCAGACCGGTCAGGGCCACACCATTCAGGAAGTGCGCATTGTTAAAGGGCTGAATAACCCGGATCTCGATAAAGCCGTTGGCGACGATCTGGCGCAGCAGTTGCGTGATGAGCTGGAACTGGTGCAGGGCGCATCCAACGAGTTCGACAAAGAGCTGTTCCTGAGCGGCGATCTTACCCCGGTCTTCTTCGGCACGGCGCTGGGGAACTTTGGCGTCGATCATATGCTTGATGGCCTGGTGGCGTGGGCTCCTGCACCGATGCCGCGCAAAACCGATGTGCGCGAGGTGAAAGCTGACGATGAGAAGTTCACCGGCTTTGTGTTTAAGATCCAGGCCAACATGGATCCGAAACACCGTGACCGCGTGGCGTTTATGCGTGTAGTTTCCGGCCGTTATGAAAAAGGCATGAAGTTGCGCCAGGTGCGTACCGGAAAAGATGTGGTCATTTCTGACGCGTTGACCTTTATGGCGGGCGACCGTTCTCACGTTGAAGAAGCCTATCCGGGCGATATCATCGGCCTGCATAACCACGGCACCATTCAGATCGGTGATACCTTCACCCAGGGCGAAATGATGAAGTTCACCGGTATCCCGAACTTCGCCCCGGAACTGTTCCGCCGCATTCGTCTGCGCGATCCGCTGAAACAGAAGCAGCTACTGAAAGGCCTGGTCCAGCTTTCGGAAGAGGGCGCTGTGCAGGTGTTCCGTCCGATTGCCAACAACGATCTGATCGTTGGCGCGGTCGGGGTGCTGCAATTTGATGTGGTCGTGTCGCGTCTGAAAAGCGAGTACAACGTGGAAGCGGTGTACGAATCGGTCAACGTGGCGACGGCGCGTTGGGTGGAAAGCAGCGACGTGAAGAAATTTGAAGAGTTCAAGCGTAAGAATGAAATGCAACTGGCGCTCGACGGTGGCGATAATCTGACCTATATCGCGCCAACGATGGTCAACCTGAACCTGACTCAGGAACGCTACCCAGAAGTGACCTTCCATAAAACCCGCGAACACTAATCCCCCACGGAGCGCGGTATCCGCCGCGCTCCTGCACTTTCCTTGTCTTATTAGCCCCTTGCGGAAAGTTCTTAAAACCCTGCATTTTTCTGCCTGTTGCCCGCTTTTTAGCCACTCCGCCAGGATCTTTGTCGATAGTGATCTATATTTAACAAAGTGATGACAAGTTGAGTGGCTAAAAGTCCTGTTCATTGCGTGTTTAATGGTCTTTTATCCACTCAACACATCACAGGATGATATTAACAACTGCGTCAGCGTAGCAATTCGACAAGTTGAGTGGCTAAAAGTCCTGTTCATTGCGTGTTTAATGGTCTTTTATCCACTCAACACATCACAGGATGATATTAACAACTGCGTCAGCGTAGCAATTCGCCGGAATGCGATTGTGACCATAACGCTGATTTGGTGAATTTCACCACAGCAGTTGCGCAGCCTGGTCGCTGCAATGGCCCAAATTGTGGGCAAACTAATAGGAATGACATCGATGACTATGACAAAGCTGAATATTTCAAAAACTCTGCTGGCTGTTGCATTGGGTTCTGTTCTGGTAAGCGGTTCTGCCTTTGCGGCAGAAACAACCACCGACAAAACGCAAAACGCGGCATCAAGCACAGGGGATAAAATTGATAGCTCAATGAATAAAGTCGGTGGGTTCATGGACGACAGCACCATCACCGCGAAGGTAAAAGCGGCGCTGGTCGATCATGAAAACATCAAAAGCACCGATATTTCCGTGAAAACGGATAAAAAAGTGGTCACGCTGAGCGGCTTCGTTGAAAGCCAGGAGCAGGCTGAACAGGCGGTTTCCGTAGCGAAAGGCGTTGAAGGCGTTGCTTCTGTCAGTGACAAACTGCACGTTCGCGACGCGAAATCCGGTTCGGTGAAAGGTTACGCGGGTGATACCGCAACAACCAGTGAAATCAAAGCGAAATTGCTGGCCGACGATATCGTCCCTTCCCGTATGGTGAAAGTGGAAACGACCGATGGCGTAGTGCAGTTATCCGGTACGGTTGAATCACAGGCTCAAAGTGAGCGCGCTGAAAGCATCGCCAAAGCCGTTGATGGCGTTAAAAGCGTGAAGAACGATCTTAAAGTCAAATAACGGTTCCTAAAAAAGCCAGCGCCCGGAAGCTACCGGGCGCGGCAAATTTGTAGCAGGAAATATCGCAGGTGGGCAACCTGAGCGCCCACCTTACGCGGTCGACATTAACTATGGTAAAGGAGAGTCTTATGTTTCGTTGGGGCATCATATTTCTGGTTATCGCGTTAATTGCCGCCGCTCTGGGCTTTGGTGGATTAGCGGGGACAGCGGCAGGTGCGGCGAAGATCGTCTTCATCGTTGGTATCATCCTGTTCCTGGTAAGCCTGTTCATGGGTCGTCGGCGTCCATAGCGTATAACACGCTTAAACTTCGGTTACATTAAAGCCAGTCCACGTGACTGGCTTTGCTGTTTCAGGCGGGTAAAAATTGCGCTACTTTGTTTTTACAACTGACTAAAAGGAAAGCAAGGTGGGGCAGCATATTCCCATAACGCTTGGCAACATTGCGCCGCTGACATTAAAACCGTTTCGTCCAGGCCGTCTCGCACTGGTATGTGAGGGCGGTGGTCAACGTGGGATTTTTACCGCGGGCGTGCTGGATGAGTTCATGCGCGCGCAATTCAACCCCTTCGATCTCTATTTCGGTACCTCTGCCGGTGCGCAAAACCTTTCAGCGTATGTCTGTAACCAACCGGGTTACGCCCGCAAAGTGATTATGCGCTACACCACCACCCGCGAATTTTTTGATCCGCTGCGCTTTGTGCGCGGCGGCAATCTTATCGATCTCGACTGGTTAGTAGAATCAACGTCTACACAAATGCCGCTGGCGATGGATTATGCGGCGCGCGCCTTTGATGGCGGCAAAGCTTTTTATATGTGTGCCTGCCGCCAGGATGATTACACGGCAGAGTATTTTGCACCGACGCACCAGACGTGGCTGGATTTGATCCGCGCATCCAGCGCGATCCCCGGCTTTTACCGCACCGGCGTGGCGCTAAGCGGTGTGAATTATCTGGACGGTGGCGTGAGCGATGCCATTCCGGTGCAGGAAGCGGCAAAACGCGGGGCGGATACTATTGTCGTGATCCGCACGGTGCCTTCGCAGATGTATTACACGCCACAGTGGTTCAAACGTATGGAACGCTGGCTGGGGGAAAGCAGCCTGAAGCCGTTGGTGAATCTGGTGCAGCATCACGAGAAAAGTTACCTGGCGACCCAGCGCTTTATCGAAACGCCGCCGGGAAAACTGCGCATTATTGAAATCTATCCGCCGAAGCTGCTTAACAGTATGGCGCTGGGCAGCCGGTTACCGGCGCTACGTGAAGATTACAAAATCGGGCGTTTGTGCGGGCGCTATTTTCTGGCAACGGTGGGAAAACTGCTGGCAGAAACGCCGCCGCTGCTGCGCCATTCACCGGTTATTCCTCCGGCAACGCGCGTGGTTCCGCCGGCCATAGTGGCGAACGATGCGCTGGACACGCCGCTGGTTATTGCACCGCAGGCTAACGATCTCCCCATTAATAAAGAGGATACGGCGTGAATTTCCGCTTTATCGATACCCACTGTCATTTTGATTTCGACCCTTTTACCGGTAATGAAGCCGCCAGCATTGCTCGCGCAGCCGACGCGGGTGTGGAGCGCATTATTGTTCCGGCCATTGCTGCACGCTATTTCGAACGCGTGTGCAATTTAGCCCACCAGCACACGGCGCTGTATGCCGCGCTGGGGCTGCATCCCATTGTGGTGGAAGAGCACACCGAACAGAGCCTTCAGCGCCTGGAACAGTGTCTGGCGGCAAAGCCAGACAAAGTGATCGCAATCGGCGAAATTGGCCTCGATCTCTACCGTGATAACCCGCAATTTGAACGCCAGCAGCAGCTTCTTGATGCGCAATTGCAACTGGCAAAGCGCTTTGAACTGCCGGTTATCCTCCATTCACGCCGTACCCACGATAAGCTGGCGATGCATTTGAAAAAACAGAGCCTGCCACGTACCGGCGTGGTGCACGGTTTCGCTGGCAGCCTGCAACAGGCACAGCGCTTTGTCGATCTCGGGTATTACATTGGCGTGGGCGGCACGATTACGTATCCGCGCGCCAGCAAAACCCGCGATGTGATGGCACGTCTGCCGCTTTCCGCGCTGTTGCTGGAAACGGACGCGCCGGATATGCCGCTCAACGGTTTTCAGGGCCAGCCCAACCGCCCGGAGCAGGCGGCAAACGTGTTTGAAACCTTATGCGAGTTACGCCCGGAAGCGCCAGATGTGATTGCTGACGCGCTGTTTAACAACACCCATCATCTCTTCGCGCTGCCCGTATCGCGCCCATAAGGTTTTTTCAGCGGCTGGCGATGTTCTCTTGTGTTAGAATTCTAACATTCAAATGTGCCTGAGCCTCTTAGGTCACTGCGTCCTTTATCAGGCGAGTAAATTTGATCAAGGTCTCATTATGGTATTGCAAGCGTGAATTAAGTTTTCGCTAACTGTGATGAGTGTCGAAGTGTAATTGTGGGTGAATGTTAAAATACTCACAAACCCGAACAGAAACCGGCACTACGCCGTCGGAGAGAATATGACTGATTTAACTGCCAGCAGCCTGCGCGCGCTGAAACTGATGGATCTGACCACCCTGAATGACGATGACACCAACGAAAAAGTCATCACCCTGTGCCATCAGGCGAAAACCCCGGTCGGCAACACCGCCGCCATTTGCATTTACCCGCGTTTTATCCCGATTGCGCGCAAGACGCTGAAAGCGCAGGGCACGCCGGAAATCCGTATTGCCACCGTCACCAACTTCCCGCATGGCAACGATGATATTGAGATCGCGCTGGCAGAAACTCGCGCAGCGATTGCCTACGGCGCGGATGAAGTGGACGTCGTGTTCCCGTACCGCGCGCTGATTGCCGGTAACGAGCAGGTCGGTTTTGATTTAGTGAAAGCGTGCAAAGAAGCGTGCGCGGCGGCCAACGTGCTGCTGAAAGTGATCATCGAAACCGGTGAGTTGAAAGAAGAAGCCTTGATTCGCAAAGCGTCTGAAATTTCCATTAAAGCCGGAGCGGATTTCATTAAAACCTCTACCGGTAAAGTGCCGGTGAATGCGACCCCGGAAAGCGCGCGCATTATGCTGGAAGTGATCCGCGATATGGGCGTTGAGAAAACCGTTGGTTTCAAACCGGCTGGTGGCGTGCGCACGGCGGAAGATGCGCAGCAGTACCTGGCCGTTGCCGATGAACTGTTTGGCGCGGACTGGGCCGATGCCCGTCACTACCGTTTTGGTGCGTCCAGCCTGCTGGCGAGCTTGCTGAAAGCGCTTGGTCATGGCGATGGTAAAAGCGCCAGCGGTTACTGATTTGTGATTACCGGGTGGCGCGAAGCGTGCCCGGCCTTTCGACTTTATTCCTCAGGGGGTTACCTTGTTTCTCGCTCAAGAAATTATTCGTAAAAAACGCGACGGTATCGCGCTGAGTGATGAAGAGATCCGCTTCTTTATCAATGGAATTCGCGACAACACCGTCTCTGAAGGGCAGATTGCCGCTCTTGCGATGACCATTTTCTTCCATGATATGACCATGCCCGAGCGCGTGTCGCTGACCATGGCGATGCGGGATTCCGGAACCGTTCTCGACTGGAAAAGCCTCAACCTTAACGGCCCGGTCGTCGATAAGCACTCCACCGGCGGCGTCGGTGATGTGACATCGCTGATGCTCGGCCCGATGGTGGCGGCCTGCGGCGGCTATATTCCGATGATTTCCGGGCGCGGCCTTGGTCACACGGGCGGTACGCTCGACAAACTGGAAGCGATCCCGGGTTTTGACATTTTCCCGGATGACAACCGTTTTCGCGAGATTATCAAAGACGTTGGCGTGGCGATTATCGGCCAGACCAACTCGCTGGCTCCGGCGGATAAACGTTTTTATGCCACCCGCGATATCACCGCGACGGTGGACTCCATTCCGCTGATCACTGCCTCGATCCTCGCCAAGAAACTGGCAGAAGGCATTGATGCGCTGGTGATGGACGTAAAAGTCGGTAGCGGCGCATTTATGCCAACCTACGCGCTCTCTGAACAACTGGCACAAGCGATTGTTGGCGTGGCGAATGGCGCAGGCGTGCGCACCACGGCGCTGCTGACTGACATGAACCAGGTGCTGGCCTCCAGTGCCGGCAACGCGGTAGAAGTGCGTGAAGCGGTGCAGTTCCTGACCGGTGAATACCGCAATCCACGCCTGTTTGACGTGACGATGGCGCTGTGCGTGGAGATGCTCATCTCCGGCAAGCTGGCTAAAGATGACGCCGACGCGCGAGCGAAGTTACAAGCGGTGCTGGATAACGGCAAAGCGGCCGAGATTTTTGGTCGCATGGTGGCGGCGCAAAAAGGCCCGCAGGATTTTGTCGAAAATTACGCGAAATACTTGCCGACCGCGACCCTGAGCAAAGCGGTGTATGCCGAGGACGAAGGGTTTATCAGCGCTATGGATACCCGCGCGCTGGGGATGGCGGTAGTGGCGCTGGGCGGCGGTCGTCGCCAGGCAACCGATCCCATTGATTACAGCGTCGGTTTAACCGAAATGGTGCGTCTGGGCGAACGGGTTGACGGCCAACGTCCGCTGGCGATCATTCACGCCAAAGACGAAGCCAGTTGGCAGGACGCCGCGCAGGCGGTGAAAGCCGCGTGTGCTGTGAGCGACAACGCACCAAAAGAGACGCCGACGGTCTATCGCCGCATTACTGAATAGCGGTATACTGATCTGATCGCTTTTTTTCAAAGCACAAGGTACGGAGAACATATGAAACGTGCATTTATTATGGTGCTGGACTCTTTCGGCATCGGCGCGGCTGAAGACGCGGAGCGCTTTGGCGACGCGGGTTCCGACACCCTCGGCCACATTGCTGAAGCCTGTGCAAAAGGTGAAGCAGATACCGGGCGTAAAGGCCCGCTGAATTTACCCAATCTCACCCGCCTGGGTCTGGCAAAAGCCCATGAAGGCGCAACCGGTTTTATTCCTGCCGGAATGGATGCAAATGCTGAAATCACCGGCGCTTATGCATGGGCGCATGAGCTCTCTTCCGGAAAAGATACGCCGTCTGGCCACTGGGAAATCGCCGGTGTGCCCGTGCTGTTCGACTGGGGCTACTTCAGCGATACAGAAAACAGCTTCCCGCAGGAACTGCTGGATAAGCTGGTTAAACGCGCAAACCTGCCGGGATATCTCGGCAACTGCCACTCTTCCGGCACGGTTATCCTCGATCAGCTTGGCGAAGAGCATATGAAAACCGGCAAGCCGATTTTCTACACCTCTGCGGATTCGGTGTTCCAGATTGCCTGCCACGAAGAGACGTTTGGCCTGGATAAGCTGTATGAACTGTGCGAAATCGCCCGTGAAGAGCTGACCGAAGGCGGCTACAACATTGGCCGCGTGATTGCGCGTCCGTTTGTTGGCGACAAAGCCGGTAACTTCCAGCGCACCGGTAACCGCCATGACCTGGCCGTTGAGCCGCCGTCTGCGACGGTGTTGCAAAAACTGGTTGAAGAGAAGGACGGTCACGTCGTTTCCGTTGGCAAAATCGCCGATATCTACGCTAACTGCGGTATCACCAAAAAAGTGAAAGCCACCGGCCTGGATGCGCTGTTTGATGCGACCGTGAAAGAGATGAAAGAGGCCGGTGATAAGACAATCGTCTTTACCAACTTCGTCGATTTTGACTCATCATGGGGCCATCGCCGCGATGTCGCCGGTTACGCGGGTGGGCTGGAGCTGTTCGACCGCCGCCTGCCGGAGCTAATGGAACTGGTAGGTGAAGACGATATTCTGATCCTTACCGCCGACCACGGCTGCGATCCGACCTGGAAAGGCACCGATCATACGCGTGAGCACATTCCGGTGCTGGTTTACGGCCCGAAAGTGAAACCGGGCTCGCTGGGCCACCGTGAAACCTTCGCGGATATTGGTCAGACAATCGCCAAATACTTCGGCGTGTCTGATATGGACTATGGCAAAGCCATGTTCTGATGATTTTGGGCGGGGCTTTTCCTGCCCTTTCTGTCCAAACGACATAAAGGAATTAACAACAATGGCTACCCCACATATTAATGCCGAAATGGGCGATTTCGCTGACGTAGTGCTGATGCCGGGCGATCCGCTGCGCGCTAAACACATTGCCGAAACCTTCCTTGAAGATTACCGCGAAGTGAACAATGTGCGCGGCATGTTGGGCTACACCGGTACTTACAAAGGCCGCAAAATTTCTGTGATGGGCCACGGCATGGGCATTCCGTCCTGCTCCATCTATACCAAAGAGCTGATCACCGATTTCGGCGTGAAAAAAATCATTCGCGTGGGCTCCTGCGGCGCCGTGCGCATGGATGTGAAACTGCGTGACATCGTTATCGGTATGGGCGCGTGCACGGATTCCAAAGTGAACCGCATGCGTTTCAAAGATCATGATTTCGCGGCTATCGCGGATTTCGACATGGTGCGTAATGCCGTTGACGCAGCGAAAACCCTCGGCGTAGACGCGCGCGTGGGCAACCTCTTTTCTGCGGATCTGTTCTACTCTCCGGACGGCGAAATGTTCGACGTGATGGAGAAGTACGGCATTCTGGGCGTGGAAATGGAAGCGGCCGGTATTTACGGCGTCGCGGCGGAATTCGGCGCGAAAGCGTTGACCATTTGTACCGTTTCCGACCATATCCGTACTCATGAGCAGACCTCGTCTGCTGAACGTCAGACGACGTTTAACGACATGATTAAAATCGCGCTGGAATCTGTCCTGTTGGGCGATAACGCGTAATTGGTTGTTGTGCCGGGTGGCGGCTTCGCCTTACCCGGCCTGCACAACAACGCATCAATCAACGCACCGCGCCAGCAATCCATGCAGAAAGCTCGCGCAGTTCCTGTTCCTGCTCCGGGAAATCCACCAATAAAGCATCACACTCCTGCGACAGCATATCTGCCCGGTACAGGCAGCCCTGCAAACGAGCCGCCAGCGCTTCCAGCGGGGCCGGGTTCAGGCTGTCGGTAAACACCTGCGTGCGGGTGATATGGCCTTTCTCCACGTCGAAATGCAGCTCCACGCCGCCCCAGGTAAAGCGTTCATCCAGCAAATGGCTGAAGGCGGGAGCCTGGCCGAAGTTCCATTCCCAACTGCTTTGTCGGGCGAAGGTTTCGGCGAAATTCGGCAAGTCCGGTGTTTTGTCCGGCGAGATAATTTCTGCCTCAACGCGTTCGCCGTAGTGAGCAAAAAAGGCTTCCGTCACTGCCTTGCAGACCTGCTCATGGGTGATCCCCGGCAGCAGATCGACCAGATTTGCCACCCGACCACGCACGGAGGTGATGCCTTTGGCCTGTAATTTCTTTTTGTCCGGATTGAGATAGTTCGCCAGGCGGCTGAGATCGGCATTGAGCAGTAAAGTGCCGTGGTGAAAGCCGCGATCTTTGGTTTCGCGGTACGCCGAGCCCGAGACTTTGCGGAAGCCCTCGGGCGTTTTTACCACCAAATCGTTACGCCCGGAGGCTTCGGCGGTCACGCCAAGGGAATTCAGCGCATTGAGAACAATAGAGGTGGAGATGGTTTTGTCGTACTCCGGTTTGCCCGCCATAAAGGTAAAACAGGTATTACCGAGATCGTGGAACACCGCGCCGCCGCCGCTACTGCGCCTTGCCAGCCGCACGTTATCTTCTTCCATGCGCCGGGTATTGCACTCTTTCCATGGGTTCTGCGCCCGGCCAATCACCACCGTATCGGCGTTGCGCCACAAAAACAGGACACGTTGCGTGGCGGGCATCTGGCGGAAAATACACTCCTCTACCGCCAGGTTGAACCACGGATCGTAAGAGTCGGAGATAAGAAGGCGAAGCGTCGACATAACAGATTTCCTTTTCTATAGCATTCAGTTAGCGAACCTGGAGCCGCAGCGGCTACTCTTTCTTTTCCTGTTCTTCTTCTTCCGGTACCGGTTTATTGGCGGTCAGCAGGAAGGGCGACTGCTGCCAGCGGGTGCGTTTACCCTGCAATAACGTGCGCGTCAGCACCACGCCAATCGCCAGCGATAACAGCAGCATCAAGCGCAGAATATTGGTGGTGTTATCCACCTGTTTAGCTTCTGTCGCCAGCGTGTGGGTATCGAGCGTCAAACGCAAATAACCCAGCGGGCCATTTTTCCCCTGGATCGGTTCGACAATTTGCTGGTTAAAGTAGCCGCCCGCTTTTTTGCCATCCAGCGCCAGCCGGTCGCGTACGTCAATGCTTTCGCCGGAGCGAGCCACTAAATCGCCTTGTGCATCGTAAACGCCCGCATCCAGAATCCGGCTCTCTTCGGTAAGCTGGCGCAGCACGACACTGATGCGTTTTTCATCCGGCGTTTCGGTGCGCATCAGCGGTGTAAGGTTAAGCGTCACCTGGCGCGCCAGCGTTCTGGCCAGCTCTTCAAACTGTGGGTTTCGCTGGCGTTGATGGTTCTGGCTGAACCAGGATGCGCCCTGCATAAGCGCGACCAGCAGTGCCAGGCAGATAAGGACTATCACGGCGCGGTGCAGCCGAAATTTAAGTTTTGCGCGAGTCATATTCCACCTGTTGAAAATTTGAGGCTTAATGTTGCCAGAAGCGCCGGTTACAAGGTAGCCTCTTGCGTGATTTTCCCCTCCAATGCTTTCTGGCGCGAACGTTTTTACAGGAGCTTTAATGCCTAACAGTCTGACCTGGTGCGATCTGCCCGGTGATGTTTCTCAGTGGCCGGGGTTGCCGCTCTCTTTAAGTGGTGACGAGGTCATGCCGCTGGATTATCACGCTGGTCGTAGCGGCTGGCTTCTGTATGGTCGCAGCCTGGATAAGCAGTGTCTGACAACCTACCAGCGCAAACTGGGTGCCGCGATGGTCATCGTTTCGGCCTGGTGCGTGGATGATTATCAGGTGATTCGCCTGGCCGGTTCGTTAACGCCACGCGCCACGCGTCTGGCACACGACGAAGGGTTGGATGTTGCGCCGCTGGGAAAAATCCCGCATCTTCGCTCGCCGGGTCTGCTGGTTATGGATATGGACTCCACCGCTATTCAGATTGAGTGCATTGATGAAATCGCCAAACTGGCGGGTACTGGCGATATGGTCGCCGAAGTAACCGAGCGCGCCATGCGCGGCGAGCTCGATTTTACCGCCAGCCTGCGCAGCCGCGTTGCCACACTGAAAGGTGCGGATGCCAATATCCTGCTGCATGTGCGTGAAAAACTGCCGCTGATGCCGGGCCTTGTGCAACTGGTGCTAAAACTGCAAACCCTTGGCTGGAAAGTGGCTATCGCCTCTGGTGGTTTTACGTTCTTTGCCGATTATCTGCGTGACAAGCTGCATTTGACGGCGGCGGTCGCCAACGAATTAGAAATCATGGACGGGAAATTCACCGGCCTGGTGCTGGGCGATATCGTTGATGCGCAGTACAAAGCCAACACGCTCAACCAACTGGCTGAAAAATATGAGATTGCTGCGGAGCAAACCGTGGCAATTGGCGATGGTGCGAACGACTTACCGATGATCAAAGCCGCCGGGCTGGGCATTGCCTACCACGCGAAACCGACGGTAAATGAAAAAGCGGAAGTGACGATTCGCCACGCCGACCTGATGGGCGTATTTTGTATCCTTTCCGGTAGCTTGAATAAGAAATAGAGGTAATTGTGGCGAAAGCTCCTAAACGTGCGTTTGTCTGTAATGAGTGCGGCGCTGATTATCCGCGCTGGCAGGGGCAATGCAGCGCCTGTCATGCCTGGAACACCATTACCGAAGTGCGCGTTGCCGCTTCGCCAACTGTGGCGCGTAATGAACGCCTGGCCGGTTATGCAGGCAGTGCGGGCGTGTCGAAAGTGCAAAAGCTTGCCGATATTAGCCTTGAGGCGCTGCCGCGCTTCTCCACCGGTTTTAAAGAGTTTGACCGCGTGCTAGGCGGTGGCGTTGTGCCTGGCAGCGCGATTCTCATCGGCGGCAATCCTGGCGCAGGGAAATCCACGCTGCTGTTGCAAACCCTGTGCAAACTCGCTGAACAGATGAAAACCCTGTATGTCACCGGCGAAGAGTCGTTGCAGCAGGTAGCAATGCGCGCGCATCGCTTAGGCTTGCCGACTGGCAATTTGAATATGCTGTCGGAAACCAGCATCGAGCAAATCTGCATGATTGCAGAGGAAGAGCAGCCGAAGCTGATGGTTATCGACTCCATTCAGGTGATGCATATGGCCGATATCCAGTCGTCGCCCGGTAGCGTTGCGCAGGTGCGCGAAACGGCTGCTTATCTCACGCGGTTCGCCAAAACCCGCGGCGTGGCGATTGTCATGGTTGGCCATGTCACCAAAGATGGATCGCTTGCGGGGCCAAAAGTGCTGGAGCACTGTATTGACTGTTCTGTATTGCTCGACGGCGATGCCGACTCCCGTTTTCGTACTCTGCGTAGCCACAAAAACCGTTTCGGCGCGGTCAATGAACTGGGCGTGTTTGCCATGACCGAACAAGGCCTGCGTGAAGTCAGCAACCCGTCGGCAATTTTCCTTAGCCGCGGGGATGAAGTCACCTCCGGCAGTTCGGTGATGGTGGTCTGGGAAGGAACGCGTCCGCTGCTGGTGGAGATTCAGGCGCTGGTTGATCACTCAATGATGGCGAACCCGCGCCGCGTGGCGGTGGGGCTTGAGCAAAACCGTCTGGCGATTTTACTGGCGGTACTGCATCGCCACGGCGGCTTGCAAATGGCCGACCAGGACGTATTCGTCAATGTGGTTGGCGGTGTGAAAGTGACCGAAACCAGTGCCGACCTCGCGCTGCTGCTGGCAATGGTCTCCAGCCTGCGTGACCGCCCGCTACCGCAGGATTTAGTTGTTTTCGGCGAAGTGGGGCTGGCCGGTGAAATCCGTCCGGTGCCGAGTGGTCAGGAGCGTATTTCTGAAGCTGCGAAGCACGGTTTTCGTCGCGCCATCGTGCCGGCGGCAAATGTGCCGAAGAAAGTGCCGGAAGGCATGCAAATCTTTGGCGTGAAAAAGCTTACCGATGCGCTAAACGTCTTTGACGACTTATAATTGGCTAATGTTTTTTGCAGGAGGCATGCATGTCGTCATTTGACTACTTAAAAACCGCCATTCGTCAGAAGGGCTGTACGTTGCAGCAGGTCGCGGATGCCAGCGGCATGACCAAAGGCTATCTGAGCCAGCTGTTGAATGCCAAAATTAAAAGCCCCAGCGCGCAAAAGCTGGAGGCGCTGCACCGCTTCCTCGACCTTGAGTTTCCCCGTCGTGAGAAAAATATTGGCGTGGTGTTTGGCAAGTTTTACCCGTTGCATACCGGTCATATCTATCTGATCCAGCGGGCCTGTAGCCAGGTTGACGAGCTGCATATCATTCTTGGCTATGATGAAACGCGCGACCGCGAGCTGTTTGAAGACAGCGCCATGTCGCAGCAGCCAACGGTCAGCGATCGTCTGCGCTGGCTGTTGCAGACGTTTAAATACCAGAAAAACATTCGTATTCATGCCTTTAACGAAGAGGGCATGGAGCCCTACCCGCACGGCTGGGATGTGTGGAGTGAAGGCATCAAAGCGTTTATGACCGAAAAGGGCATTACGCCCAACTGGATTTACACCTCGGAAGAGGCCGATGCGCCGCAATATTTGCAGCATCTCGGCATTGAAGCGGTGCTGGTGGATCCGAAGCGGACGTTTATGAATATTAGCGGGTCGCAAATTCGCGCGAACCCGTTTCGCTACTGGGAATATATTCCCACCGAAGTGAAACCCTTTTTCGTGCGCACGGTGGCAGTCCTCGGCGGTGAATCCAGTGGTAAATCCACCCTGGTGAATAAGCTCGCCAATATATTTAATACCACCAGCGCATGGGAATATGGTCGGGATTACGTTTTTTCTCATCTCGGTGGCGATGAGATGGCGCTGCAATATTCCGACTACGATAAGATTGCTCTCGGTCATGCGCAATATATTGACTTCGCGGTGAAATACGCCAATAAAATTGCCTTTATTGATACGGATTTTGTTACCACCCAGGCATTTTGTAAGAAATACGAAGGGCGGGAACATCCGTTTGTGCAGGCATTGATTGATGAGTATCGCTTCGACCTGGTGATTTTGCTGGAAAACAATACCCCGTGGATCAATGACGGTTTACGCAGCCTGGGCAGTTCGGTCGATCGCAAAGAATTCCAGGATTTACTGGTGTCGATGCTGCAAGAAAATAATATTGAGTATGTTCACGTTGAAGAAGCGGATTACGATTCGCGCTTTTTACACTGTGTTGAGCTGGTGAAACAGTTGATAGGGCCATAGACCTGGCTCTCTGGCTGGATATGCGCCAGCGCTGTCCGGCCAGCAACCGGTGAATTCGAGCTGATGGGGAAAACTTTTCCAGCGCAGGTGAACCTGAGCGAGTGTCGCAATAGACTGCAAATTGATTTTGCGTAGCATATTATATTTGTGCGTGCTTAAGGTTTTACTGTCCAGTTCGCCGCGGCTAAAAATATCTTTCTGGCTACCGGTGTTAATGGCATAAGTGAGCAGCGCTCGCTCTTTTCGTGTCAACGGCAATGCATATTCGCCAGACTTACGATGTCGCCATGATTTATATTTCAACCTGAGCCGCAACTCTTTTAATGTCATCTCTTTTTTTATTTTGAAAAACGAGTGCAATAAAAAACGCTCGAACGGCGCGTCGCTGGTAATTATCTCTTTCAGGATTGATAACGTCGTAATAATAATAAAATTGTTATCGAAATCTAAAATGACATCATTGTCATCCAGTTCAATATCTTGCTGCTCAATTAGCGCCTCTAATCCGCACTTCAGGAATCGATCCTCCGTGATGATATACATGATCTCTGTCCATTCATTGCTCTGCTCGCGTGGGAGATGAATGGTAACGGTTGGGCGTAGCGTTATTCAATATCAGGCTTATTTTGCAAAGGCTAAAAAAATCATGCTTTGTTTTTGGTTGTAGTAGATTTTTATGTCAAAAATTTGTCTTTGTGAGGATGTTTGTTTTTATATTATTTCCACGACGAATATGACGGTGTCTGTTTATCCACTGGAGATAACATACAAACTAAAACGCTTTTTTAGCGGGGGTAAGGAGCGGAATTCACTGAGTGTTTGCGGAGAGGGGAGGGTAAAGCGAATGGGTTGCCCCATCCGCTTTGATGTTTTACTTGGTGATACGTTTGTACTTCATACGCTTCGGCTCCAGCGCATCTGCGCCCAGCGTGCGTTTTTTGTACTCTTCGTATTCGGTAAAGTTACCTTCGAAGAACTCCACTTTGCCTTCGTCCTGGTAGTCCAGAATGTGGGTGGCAATACGGTCAAGGAACCAGCGGTCATGCGAGATGACCATTGCGCAGCCCGGGAATTCCAGCAGGGCGTTTTCCAGCGCGCGCAGGGTTTCGATATCCAGGTCGTTGGTTGGTTCATCGAGCAGTAACATATTGCCGCCAACCTGCAACAGCTTCGCCAGATGCAGTCGACCGCGCTCACCACCTGAGAGTTCGCCCACGCGTTTGCCCTGATCGGTCCCTTTAAAGTTAAAGCGGCCAACGTAGGCGCGGCTTGGCATTTCTGTGTTGCCGATACGCATGATATCCAGCCCGCCGGAAACTTCTTCCCACACGGTTTTGCTGTTGTCCATTGCGTCGCGGAACTGATCAACGGAGGCCAGTTTCACTGTTTCACCCAGCGTGATGGTACCAGCATCTGGCTGTTCCTGACCGGACATCATGCGGAACAGCGTTGATTTACCCGCGCCGTTCGGGCCGATGATGCCGACAATCGCCCCTTTCGGTACGGAGAAAGAGAGGTTCTCGATCAGCTGGCGATCGCCGTAAGACTTACTGATGCTGCTGACTTCCACCACTTTGTCGCCCAGGCGCGGTCCCGGTGGAATAAACAGTTCGTTGGTTTCGTTACGTTTCTGGTATTCGGTGCTGTTGAGTTCTTCAAAGCGCGCCAGACGGGCTTTGCCCTTGGATTGACGGCCTTTAGCGCCCTGGCGTACCCATTCGAGTTCTTTCTCGATGGATTTACGGCGGGCCGCTTCCTGAGACGCTTCCTGCGCCAGGCGTTGATCTTTCTGCTCCAGCCAGGAAGAGTAGTTGCCTTCCCACGGAATGCCTTCGCCGCGGTCGAGTTCGAGGATCCAGCCCGCAACATTATCGAGGAAGTAACGGTCATGGGTAATTGCCACAACGGTTCCTTCGAAGTCGTGCAGGAAGCGTTCCAGCCAGGCGACCGATTCGGCGTCCAGGTGGTTGGTCGGTTCGTCGAGCAGCAGCATGTCCGGCTTTTCCAGCAGCAGACGGCACAGCGCGACACGGCGGCGTTCGCCCCCGGAGAGAGTGGCGATTTTCGCATCCCAGTCCGGCAGGCGCAGCGCATCGGCTGCACGCTCAAGCTGCACGTTCAGGTTATGGCCGTCGTGCGCCTGGATAATCTCTTCCAGCTTGCCCTGTTCAGCGGCGAGTTTGTCGAAATCCGCGTCGGGATCGGCATACAGCGCGTAGACTTCATCCAGACGTTTCAGCGCGTTTACCACTTCAGAAAGGGCTTCTTCAACGGATTCACGAACCGTCTGCTCAGGGTTGAGCTGCGGTTCCTGCGGCAGGTAACCGATCTTGATACCCGGTTGCGCGCGCGCTTCCCCTTCGATGTCGGTATCAATACCGGCCATGATGCGCAGCAGAGTTGACTTACCGGCACCGTTAAGGCCGAGCACGCCGATTTTTGCGCCAGGGAAGAAGCTGAGGGAGATATTTTTCAGAATATGACGTTTCGGCGGGACAACTTTGCCGACACGGTGCATGGTATATACGAATTGAGCCACGTTGGACTTCGCCTCTTGGTTTGAGCATTGTATTTAACAGCGGAGTGTAGCCGTTTTCGCGGGCTAATCCCAGCCAGCCACGCTCACAGTGTTAAATCACGCCAGAATGGTAAAAAAGTGTGCACAACGTGGCGCGTTACGGGATGCCCGGTTAGCATTAACGCAGTATGCGGCATGATGCTGTAATAACGTGACAAATAAGAGGAAAGAGCTGTGCAGAGAGCTAAACATGCCGCCTGGCGGTTTGCAGCGGCCTGCGTTTGTTTGCTGTCCCTCAGCAATGCGGCGCGAGCAGATTCACTGGATGAACAACGTACCCGCTATGCGCAAATCAAAAATGCGTGGGATAACAAACAGATGGATGTTGTGCAGCAACTGCTGCCTACGTTGCAAAACTATCCGCTTTACCCGTACCTGCAATATCGTCAGATCAATGACGATTTGATGAATCAACCCGCGATAACCGTCACCCAATTTGTGCAGCAATACCCGACGTTGCCCGCTGCGCGTACGCTGAAAACCCGCTTTGTAAACGAGCTGGCGCGGCGTCAGGACTGGCGCGGCCTGCTGGCGTTCAGCCCGGACAAACCCACCACTACGGAAGCGCAGTGCAATTATTACTTCGCGAAATGGAACACCGGACAGGCTGATGAAGCCTGGGCCGGGGCAAAAGAGCTCTGGCTGAGTGGTAAAAGCCAGCCGAATGCCTGCGATCAACTGTTTGGCGCATGGCGCGCTTCGGGCCAGCAAGATCCACTGGCGTATCTCGAACGCATCCGTCTGGCGATGAAAGCGGGCAACACCCGCCTGGTGACACTGCTGGCCGGGCAAATGCCAGCGGATTACCAGACCATCTCCTCGGCAATCATCACGCTCGCCAACAATCCGATGAGCGTGATGACCTTTGCCACGACAACCGGCGCAACGGATTTTACGCGCCAGATGGCGGCAGAAGCCTTTGAAAGTGTGGCGCGTCAGGATGTGGAAAATGCCCGGCTGATGATCCCGTCACTGGCGCAAGCGCAGAAGCTCAATGAAGATCAAACCCAGCAACTGCGCGATACCGTTGCGTGGCGCTTGATGGGCAACGACGTGACCAGTGAACAGGCGCGCTGGCGCGACGATGCCATCATGCGTACGCAATCTGTTTCGCTGCTCGAGCGGCGTGTGCGTATGGCCATCGGTACGGGCGATCGCCGTGGTCTGAATACCTGGCTTTCCCGTTTGCCGATGGAGGCGAAAGATAAAGATGAATGGCGCTACTGGCAGGCTGATTTGCTGCTGGAGCGTGGTCGTGAAAACGAAGCGAAAGAGATTCTGCATGCGTTAATGCAGCAGCGAGGCTTCTACCCGATGGCTGCTGCGCAACGTCTGGGGGAAGATTATCAATTGCAGATTGATAAAGCCTCCGGCACCGTCGATCCGGCGCTGGTGCAGGGAGCCGAAATGGCCCGCGTGCGCGAGTTGATGTACTGGAAAATGGATAACACCGCGCGTAGCGAATGGGCAAATCTGGTGACCAGCCGCAGCCAACAGCAGCAGGCGCAACTGGCGCGTTATGCCTTTGAGCAGCAGTGGTGGGATTTAAGTGTGCAGGCGACTATCACCGGGAAGCTGTGGGATCAACTGGAAGAGCGTTTCCCTCCAGCGTATCGGGATCTTTATGCGCGTTATACCAATGGGAAAGACATTTCGCAGAGTTATGCGATGGCTATCTCCCGCCAGGAGAGCGCATGGAACCCGACGGCGCGATCGCCGGTTGGTGCGAGCGGCCTGATGCAAATTATGCCGGCGACCGCCACGCATACGGTGAAGATGTTCGGCATTCCGGGCTATAGCAACGCCAGCCAGCTTTTTGACCCGGAAACGAATATCACTATCGGCACCAGCTACCTGCAATATGTTTATCAGCAGTTTGGTAATAACCGTATTTTCTCATCGGCGGCCTATAACGCCGGGCCGGGAAGGGTGCGAACCTGGCTGAATAACAGCGCCGGTAAGCTCGATGCGGTGGCGTTTATCGAGAGCATTCCCTTCTCGGAAACGCGCGGCTATGTGAAAAACGTGCTGGCGTATGATGCCTACTATCGTTATTTCCTGAACGGTGAAAAACCGACCGTGCTTAATAATGCTGAATGGCAGCGCCGTTACTGATTAATGTGGTTTATGCTATGCTGCGTACTCGTGAATGAGTACGCAGCTCAGAAACCCACAAAACGGCGGCAAACTATGACTCAGCAATCCCCTTATTCAGCAGCGATGGCCGAACAGCGCCAACAGGAGTGGCAACGCTTTGTTGAGCTGGTCAGGCAATCTTACGAAAAAGATCTGCATATACCGTTGCTTAACCTGATGCTTACGCCGGATGAGCGTGAAGCGCTGGGGACACGAGTGCGGATTATTGAAGAGCTTCTGCGCGGTGAAATGAGCCAGCGTGAGCTGAAAAATGAGCTCGGTGCTGGCATCGCCACCATCACGCGGGGATCAAACAGCCTGAAAGCCGCGCCTGCGGATTTGCGCTTGTGGCTGGAGCAAACGCTACTGAACGATCAGCGGTAAATGGCGTTGTGGAAAGGGCTTAGCGCCAGGATGACGGCCTGGTGGTAAACACTTTCGCGCGTCAGCTTCCCGGCGGTGAAGACGCCAATCGCGCCCTCTTTGCGGCCGATCTCGTCAATGCCGGTATAGCGTGACATCACCGGGCCGAGCGCTTCTCCGGCGCGAACTTTTTGCAAAATCACTTCCGGTAGCGGCAGCGTTGCTGAACGGGCTTCGCCTTTTAGCTGATTGCTCTCAATCACTACCCAACTGAAGGTGCTGCCTTCGTCGATCCCCGCTTCGATAGCGACCCAAAAATCGGCATTGGGCCTTTCTTTGCGGGCATTATTAACACGATTTCGTGCGCCAGCCCGCGTTTCCTCACTGCCAAACGGCTGTTCCGGTACGCCACTCTCGACGGCAACGGCGTCAATATGGCAGGATCCTTCACCGAAGATCTGGTTAAAAGCGTGCAGAATCGCCCGAATTTTGGCGGGATTTGTGGTAGCTGAGACAACATGGTGCATAATCAATAACGGCATGTCCGGCATGAGACGCGTTGTCGATCCCGGACAGAGACCTTCCTCAGATAATAAATTCATCGCAGTATAATGGATAAAAAAGCATGTTACAGGTATACCTTGTTCGCCACGGTGAAACGCAGTGGAACGCCGAGCGTCGTATTCAAGGCCAGTCAGACAGTCCGTTAACCGACAAAGGAGAGAGGCAGGCCAGGCAGGTCGCTGACCGCGCGAAAGCACTGGGCATCACCCATATCATCGCCAGTGATTTGGGGCGTACCCGGCGGACAGCGGAGATCATCGCTGACGTATGTGGCTGCGATATTATGCTTGAGCCGCGCCTGCGCGAGCTGGACATGGGCGTGCTGGAGCGCCGCCATATTGATTCCCTGACTGAAGAAGAAGAGGGCTGGCGTCGCCAGTTGGTGAATGGTACTGACAACGGCCGCATTCCCGATGGCGAATCGATGCAGGAGTTAAGCGACCGGATGCATGCGGCGCTGGCAAGCTGCCTGCAATTGCCAGAAGGTAGCCGCCCGATGCTGGTCAGCCACGGCATGGCGCTGGGCTGCCTGGTGAGCACTATTCTTGGTCTTCCCGCTTATGCAGAGCGCCGCCTGCGCCTGCGTAACTGTTCCATTTCCCGCATTGATTATCAGCACAGCCCATGGCTGGCTTCTGGCTGGGTAGTGGAAACCGCAGGAGACGTTTCACATCTTGACGCTCCCGCGCTGGATGAGTTGCAGCGTTAGCGGCGGATAGGAATCAGATACTCGCAGCGGATATGCAATGGCGGTTCGCGATCGTTTACAGCGTTACGCTGCGGGTAGAAGTGCTCGATGTCCTGGCCTTTACGACGCGTCAGTTCAAGCATGGGCATGCAGGTGCCGTAAACGGTCAGGATAAATTCTTGCAGCCCATCCGGCGACCCGTCGTAGGAGAATGCAACATAATCTCCGCCTTCAAGCATTACTGGCTGTGAGTTGCTTAAATAGCCATTCGCCAGCTCTGGTGTCAGCGCAGTGGTGTAAAACACTTCCTGTTCATCATCTTTTTCCAGGCTCGGACGCGGCTCGTGCAAGCCGTACATCTCAGCCGGAATGGTCGGCGCATTGCTTAAAAATTCACGCCAGAACTGAATGCGCATCTGATTGCGGAAATCAGAAATTTCTTCCAAAGAGCAGGTATAACTTTGCGTCGTGCCGATAAGCCGCATCGGCGGCAGCGAGACAAATTCATGCTTCGGTAGCCTAAACTCACCCAGCCGCAGCGGCGGGCGAATACCGAAGGAGCTCCAGTCCGGCGAACGGCGATAAAGTGCCGGTGTGACAGCGAACTGTTTTTTGAACGCGCGGGTGAAGGTTTGTTGCGAATCGAAGCGATACTGTAGAGCAATATCCAGAATGGGACGGGCGGTAAGACGCAGCGCAACGGCGGATTTTGACAAGCGACGGGCACGGATATAAGCGCCGATGGCGTGGCCTGTTACGTCCTTAAACATCCGTTGCAGATGCCACTTGGAATAGCCCGCTTTCGCCGCCACATTATCTAACGACAGCGGCTGATCAAGATGGCTTTCCAGCCAGGCAAGTAAGTCGCGAATGATCCCAGCCTGATCCATACAATATCCTCTTCCTTAAAACGGCAGCGATGAACGCCTGATACCAGGAGAGGGATAATAGCGGTTTTTTAGGGCTTTAGCATGCAGTGTTTTTTTTGTGCATAAGTGTGCATTGTGCCTGATTTTCATCATGAATTTTGTAAATCGGTGATCTGCAAACAGTTTCTCATTTAAAAAGTGAATAGTTGCATAACGTAATATTCAAAAATGGTAACAATATGAAATATACAAAGTTAATCCTTTCTGCGCTGGTTTTCGCCACGCTGGGTTCTGCGCAGGCGGAACAGATAGGCTCGGTCGATACCGTATTTAAAATTTTCGGACCGGATCACAAAATCGTTGTTGAGGCTTTTGATGACCCCGATGTGAAGAATGTTACCTGTTATATCAGCCGTGCAAAAACCGGTGGTATCAAAGGCGGGCTGGGCTTAGCAGAGGATACGTCTGACGCAGCAATTTCCTGCCAGCAGGTGGGGCCGGTAGAACTGAGCGATAAGATCAAGAACGGGAAAGCGCAGGGGGATGTTGTGTTTCAGAAACGCACGTCGCTGGTGTTCAAGAAACTGCAAGTCGTGCGATTTTATGACGCGAAACGTAACACGCTGGCCTATTTAGCCTATTCCGACAAAGTGGTTGAGGGTTCGCCGAAAAACGCCCTGAGCGCGGTGCCGATTATCCCCTGGGGTAAGTAATTTATTTCTTCTGAAATCGGGAGAGATGGGCAATAAAAAAGCGGCGCTGAGCGCCGCTTTTCGTCTGGATTCGCTTATTCCTGGAGATCGCCGCAGAAGCGATAACCTTCACCGTGAATGGTGGCGATAATTTCTGGCGTATCCGGTGTGGATTCAAAATGCTTACGAATACGACGGATGGTGACGTCCACAGTACGGTCATGCGGCTTCAGTTCGCGCCCGGTCATTTTTTTCAGCAACTCTGCACGAGACTGAATTTTGCCTGGGTTTTCGCAGAAATGCAGCATTGCGCGGAATTCACTGCGCGGCAGTTTATATTGCTCGCCGTTCGGACTAATCAACGAACGACTATTGATGTCCAGTTCCCAGCCGTTGAATTTGTAGCTATCAACGCTGCGGCGTTCTTCGCTGACGGTACCCAGATTCATGGTACGGGACAGCAAGTTACGCGCGCGAATAGTCAGCTCGCGCGGGTTAAACGGTTTGGTAATATAGTCGTCAGCGCCAATTTCGAGGCCCAGAATCTTATCAACTTCATTATCACGGCCAGTCAGGAACATTAGCGCGACATTCGCCTGTTCGCGTAATTCCCGCGCCAGTAATAAACCGTTTTTACCCGGCAGGTTGATATCCATGATCACCAGGTTGACATCATTTTCAGAAAGGATCTGATGCATTTCAGCGCCATCAGTCGCTTCAAAGACATCGTAGCCTTCTGCTTCGAAAATGCTTTTTAACGTGTTGCGTGTTACCAACTCGTCTTCAACAATAAGAATGTGCGGGGTCTGCATGTTTGCTACCTAAATTGCCAACTAAATCGAAACAGGAAGTACAAAAGTCCCTGACCAGCCTGGTGCATGTCGAAAATTAACATGACGGCATAACATGACTAAAGTACGTAATTGCGTTCTTGATGCACGTTCCATCAACGTCAACAACATCATTAGCTTGGTCGTGGGCACTTTCCCTCTGAACCCGACAGTGTCAAAAACGGCTGTCATCCTAACCATTTTAACAGCAACATAACAGGCTAAGACGTAAATGACACCCAATAAAACTACGCTTCGTTGACATATATCAAGTTCAATTGTAGCACGTTAACAGTTTGGCGAAATCCTGATAGCCAACTGCTAGCTTTTCTTACAATTTTTCAATAAACCAATTAGTTGCGCGCCCTAATTGATAAAAAGGATGAATCCAATACATAAAGAAAATTCTGTATTAAAATGCCATGAATAAACAGAGGGATAAGCGCCTTTTGTTAACATCTTAGCAGGTAATATCACTGATAAACAGTTTAGCTTTTTTTAAGCGTATTCGAGGGTAAAATCAGTGATTCATGTTACATAATTGTAAATTCGCACCGCGTAGTATGTTGATGTCAGTCACATTTTCTGCGGAGCAGTGAAATAGAGAAGATTAAGATGCAACTGGCAGTTGTCCTTGTTTCCCCCGCAAGAGCGGAAAATGTCGGCGCGGCCGCACGAGCCATGAAAACGATGGGTTTTCATGATTTACGCATTGTCGATAGCGACGCGCATTTGCAAGAAGGCGCACGGCGTGTGGCGCACGGCTCTGGCGATATTCTTGATAATGCCAAAACTTTTTTAACCCTTGCCGATGCGCTGGCCGATATCCCTTTTACTATTGCGACCACCGCACGCAGCCGGGCGAAATTCCACTACTACGCAACCCCCGCGCAATTGGTGCCGCTGCTGCAAGAGAAAAGTGCGTGGCTGAGTGGCGCGGCGCTGGTGTTTGGCCGCGAAGACTCCGGCCTGACCAATGAAGAACTGGCGCTGGCCGATATTTTAACCGGCGTGCCGATGGCAGCGGATTATCCTTCGCTCAATTTGGGTCAGGCGGTAATGGTTTTCTGCTATCAATTAGCCTCTTTAATGCAAAATGCACCTAAAGACGTCACGCAGGTCGATGATAACCAACTGCGCGCACTGCGTTTGCGGGCAGGTGAATTACTGAAAAAATTAGGCGTGGCGGATGATGTCAAAATGGCCGACTGGTTAGATCAGCGTCTGGGCTTGCTGGAGCAACGCGACACGGCAATGTTGCATCGTTTGCTACATGATATTGAAAAAAAACTCGTCGAGTAAATCTCTGCGATAAGATTAATTGATAGTCAAACGTGCTGTGATTGGTAATGTTAATGATCCGGATCAGGTTGTATGTCACGCCTCTTTTAGCTCAGATGAGAATTAAACAAAAAGAGCAGAAATGAAAAATAAATTGACTTAGCCAGGCAGATACTTTAACCAATATAGGCATACAGCACAGACAGATAATAATACAGAGCACACAACATCCATGACACGCATCAGCATCATTACCACGATTACAACCACCACCATTACCACAAGTAATGGTGCGGGCTGACGCGTACAGGAAATACAGAAAAAAGCCCGCACCTGAACAGTGCGGGCTTTTTTTTCGAGCAAAAATCAAGGAGTAAAACCATGCGAGTGTTGAAGTTCGGCGGTACATCAGTGGCAAATGCGCAGCGTTTTTTGCGCGTTGCCGACATTCTGGAAAGCAATGCCAGGCAGGGGCAGGTAGCGACCGTACTTTCTGCCCCAGCGAAAATTACCAACCATCTGGTCGCGATGATTGAAAAAACCATCGGCGGCCAGGATGCCATTCCCAATATCAGCGATGCCGAGCGTATTTTCTCCGAGCTTCTGCAAGGCCTGGCTGATGCCCAGCCTGGTTTTCCTCTCGCCCAATTAAAAACCGTTGTTGAGCTTGAATTCGCACAAATCAAACACGTTCTGCACGGTATCAGCCTGCTGGGACAATGCCCGGACAGCATCAACGCCGCGCTTATCTGCCGTGGTGAAAAGTTATCTATTGCCATCATGGCGGGGCTGCTGGAAGCGCGCGGACATAAAGTGACGGTTATCGATCCGGTCGAAAAACTGCTTGCCATCGGCCACTATCTGGAATCGACGGTCGATATCGCCGAATCCACCCGCCGCATCGAAGCCAGCCGTATTCCGCAGGATCATATGGTATTGATGGCCGGTTTCACCGCCGGTAATGAAAAAGGTGAATTGGTCGTGCTCGGGCGCAATGGTTCCGACTATTCCGCTGCCGTCCTTGCCGCCTGTTTACGCGCCGACTGTTGTGAGATTTGGACAGATGTCGACGGCGTTTATACCTGTGACCCGCGCCAGGTACCGGACGCCAGGCTGCTGAAATCGATGTCGTATCAGGAAGCCATGGAGCTCTCCTACTTCGGCGCTAAAGTTCTTCATCCTCGCACCATTACCCCCATCGCTCAGTTCCAAATTCCTTGTCTCATCAAAAACACCGGAAACCCGCAAGCACCTGGCACGCTAATTAGCGCGACGTCGGATGAAGACGGCCTGCCGGTAAAAGGCATTTCCAATCTGAATAATATGGCGATGTTCAGTGTCTCAGGCCCGGGGATGAAAGGCATGATCGGCATGGCGGCCCGCGTTTTCGCCGCCATGTCACGCAATGGAATTTCCGTGGTGTTAATCACCCAATCCTCTTCTGAATACAGCATTAGTTTCTGTGTGCCGCAGTCCGACTGTGCCCGTGCCCAGCGCGCCATGAGCGAGGAGTTCTATCTCGAATTAAAAGAGGGGGTGCTGGAGCCGCTGGCGGTGATGGAGCGTCTGGCAATCATCTCTGTTGTCGGCGACGGCATGCGCACGCTGCGCGGTATCTCGGCGAAGTTTTTTGCCGCGCTGGCCCGCGCCAATATCAATATCGTGGCGATCGCCCAGGGTTCCTCCGAACGTTCCATTTCTGTCGTGGTCAGCAATGACGATGCCACCACCGGTGTGCGCGTGACGCACCAGATGTTGTTTAACACAGACCAGGTGATCGAAGTTTTCGTCATTGGTGTTGGCGGCGTGGGCGGCGCATTGCTGGAGCAGTTGAAGCGCCAGCAAGCGTGGCTGAAGAACAAGCATATCGATTTGCGCGTTTGCGGAGTGGCGAATTCCAGAGCGCTGCTGACGAACGTGCATGGCCTGAACCTGGATAACTGGCAGACGGAATTAGCAGAGGCAAAAGAACCGTTCAATTTAGGGCGTCTGATTCGTCTGGTGAAAGAGTATCACTTGCTAAACCCGGTGATCGTCGATTGCACCTCCAGCCAGGTGGTGGCCGATCAGTACGCCGATTTCCTGCGCGAAGGTTTCCACGTCGTTACGCCGAACAAAAAAGCCAACACCTCGTCGATGGATTACTACCATCAACTGCGTCGCGCTGCGGAGAAATCCCGCCGTAAATTCCTCTATGACACCAACGTCGGCGCTGGTCTGCCGGTTATCGAGAACCTGCAAAACTTGCTTAACGCAGGCGATGAGTTACAACGTTTCTCCGGTATTCTTTCCGGCTCCTTATCGTTTATTTTCGGTAAGCTGGATGAGGGCATGAGCCTGTCGGAAGCAACGAAAGTTGCGCGTGAGATGGGGTACACAGAGCCGGATCCACGCGACGATCTCTCCGGCATGGACGTTGCCCGTAAACTGCTGATTCTGGCACGTGAAACCGGTCGTGAACTGGAGCTCTCAGATATCGTTATTGAACCGGTACTGCCCGCAAGTTTTGATGATTCCGGTGATGTTGATAGTTTCATGGCGCGTCTGCCTACGCTCGACGATGAGTTTGCCTCCCGCGTGGCGCAGGCTCGTGATGACGGCAAAGTGTTGCGTTACGTCGGCAATATTGAAGATGACGGTACCTGTCGCGTGAAGATCGCCGCAGTAGACGGCAATGATCCATTGTTCAAAGTAAAAAATGGTGAGAACGCGCTGGCGTTTTACAGCCATTATTACCAGCCATTGCCGCTGGTGTTGCGCGGTTACGGTGCGGGTAACGACGTAACCGCAGCGGGCGTGTTTGCTGACCTGCTGCGTACCCTGTCCTGGAAGTTAGGAGTCTGAGATGGTGAAAGTGTATGCTCCGGCTTCAAGCGCCAATATGAGCGTAGGGTTTGATGTCCTCGGCGCGGCGGTAACGCCAGTCGATGGCACATTGCTCGGCGATAATGTCTCGGTGGAAGCCGCAGAGAGCTTCAGCCTGAAAAACGTTGGTCGGTTCGCCAGCAAATTGCCAACAGAGCCGCGGGAAAATATTGTTTATCAATGCTGGGAATTGTTCTGCCAGGAGATTGGCAAACAGGTGCCGGTGGCGATGACGCTGGAAAAAAACATGCCGATTGGCTCCGGCCTTGGCTCCAGTGCCTGTTCGGTGGTGGCTGCGCTGGTGGCGATGAATGAGTTCTGCGGCAAGCCGCTTGGCGATACGCGGTTGCTGGCGCTGATGGGCGAGCTGGAAGGGCGTATTTCCGGCAGCGTGCATTACGATAACGTCGCGCCGTGCTTCCTTGGCGGCATGCAATTGATGATCGGGGAAAGCGGCATTATCAGCCAGCAGGTGCCAGGCTTTGATGAGTGGCTGTGGGTGCTTGCCTACCCGGGCATCAAAGTCTCAACGGCGGAAGCGCGCGCGATTTTACCCGCGCAATATCGCCGCCAGGACTGCATTGCGCACGGGCGTCATCTGGCAGGTTTTATTCATGCCTGTTATACCCGCCAGCCCGCGCTGGCGGCGAAATTAATGAAAGATGTGATTGCCGAACCGTATCGCATGAAATTGCTGCCGGGCTTCGGTGAAGCGCGTCAGGCGGTGGCCGATATTGGCGCGCTGGCCTGCGGGATTTCCGGTTCCGGGCCAACGCTGTTTGCCCTGTGCGACAAGCTGGATACCGCGCAGCGGGTCGCTGACTGGCTCGGCAAACACTATCTGCAAAATCAGGAAGGCTTCGTTCATATTTGCCGGCTGGACACGGCGGGCGCACGCGTAGTGGGATAACCAATGAAACTCTACAACTTAAAAGATCACAATGAGCAGGTCAGCTTTGCGCAGGCCGTAACACAAGGGCTTGGCAAAAATCAGGGGCTGTTCTTCCCGCACGATCTGCCGGAATTTAACCTCACCGAAATCGACGCGATGCTGAATCAGGATTTCGTCGCCCGCAGTGCGAAGATCCTCGCGGCTTTTATTGGCGATGAGATCCCGCAAGAAGCGCTGGAAGCCCGTGTACGTGCGGCTTTTGCCTTCCCGGCCCCGGTTCAGTCGGTTGAAAGTGATATCGGCTGCCTGGAGCTGTTCCACGGGCCGACACTGGCGTTTAAAGACTTCGGCGGGCGCTTTATGGCGCAGATGCTGAGCGCCATCAGCGGCGACAAACCGGTGACTATCCTGACGGCAACATCTGGCGATACCGGTGCGGCGGTGGCCCATGCGTTTTACGGCATGAAAAACGTCCGTGTGGTGATCCTCTACCCGCAGGGCAAAATCAGCCCCTTGCAGGAAAAACTATTCTGCACGCTGGGCGGCAATATCGAAACCGTGGCCATCGACGCAGATTTTGACGCCTGCCAGGCGCTGGTAAAACAGGCCTTTGATGATGAAGAACTGAAAGCCGCGCTCGGTCTGAACTCGGCCAACTCCATTAATATTAGCCGGCTGCTGGCGCAAGTGTGCTACTACTTCGAAGCCGTCGCTCAACTGCCGCAGGAAGCGCGCAACCAACTGGTGGTTTCGGTGCCAAGCGGTAACTTCGGTGACTTGACCGCCGGCCTGCTGGCGAAGTCGCTCGGCCTGCCGGTAAAACGCTTTATCGCCGCGACGAACGCTAACGACACCGTGCCGCGTTTTCTGAAAGAGGGCGAGTGGAAACCAAAAGCCACTCAGGCCACGCTGTCGAATGCGATGGATGTCAGCCAGCCGAATAACTGGCCGCGCGTCGAAGAAATCTTCCGTCGTAAAATCTGGCGTCTGAACGAGCTGGGTTATGCCGCAGTGGACGACGAAACCACGAAAGCGACGATCCGCGAGCTAAAAGGCAAAGGGTATGTTTCCGAACCGCATGCGGCTATTGCTTACCGTGCGCTGCGCGATCAACTGCATCCGGGCGAATATGGTCTGTTCCTCGGCACGGCGCACCCGGCGAAGTTTAAAGAGAGCGTGGAAGAGATTTTGGGCGAAACGCTGCCACTGCCAAAAGAGCTGGCGGATCGCGCAGATCTGCCGTTGCTCTCCCGCTCGTTGCCTGCGGATTTTGCGGCTTTACGCCAGTTGATGATGAACAAAGCATAATGTCCAGTTTCCCCCGCAGCCCTCGCGGGGGAACGTCACTTTTACTGCTCGTGGCGTTTAAACACCAGTTCGTCCGGCGTGGACGTCTCTTCATCGAAGAAATAGCCTTCACGATCAAACCCGGTTAACTGCTCCGGCCTGGTCAGGCGCTGCTCAATAATGTAACGACTCATCAGGCCACGCGCTTTCTTGGCGTAGAAGCTGATCACTTTAAACTTGCCGTTTTTCTCATCCAGGAACACCGGTTTGATGATGCGCGCGTTCAGCTTCTGGGCTTTTACCGCGCGGAAATATTCATCGGATGCCAGGTTCACCACGATCTCATCGCCTTGCGCGACAAGCGCTTCATTGAGTTTGTTGGTGATGGTATCGCCCCAGAACTGATACAGATCTTTGCCTTTGGCATTCTCAAGACGGATGCCCATTTCAAGGCGGTAAGGCTGCATCAGATCGAGCGGTCGTAGCACGCCATACAGACCGGACAACATGCGCAGATGCTGCTGTGAGAAGTCAAAATCCGCCTCGCTAAATGTTTCTGCCTGCAAACCGGTATAGACATCGCCTTTAAAAGCCAGAAGCGCCTGGCGCGCGTTGTCGGGCGTGAAATCCGGCTGCCAGTCGTGAAAACGGGTGGCGTTGAGATCGGCAAGTTTGTCGCTGATGCCCATCAAGGCTTTGATTTGCGGCGCAGAGAGTTTGCGGGCGGTTTTAATCAGTTGCTGTGAATAATCCAGCAGTTCCGGCTGGGTAAAACGCGTGGTCGCCAGCGGGCTTTGGTAATCGAGTGTTTTGGCAGGTGAAATCAAAATCAGCATACTCAGTCCTTGCTGTGCGAGAAATTTCCGCTGACTTTAGCAAAAAAAGCAACGGACTTGATCGATAGTTGCGATTAGCGCGATGAAGGGGGGAGCTCATCCCACGTGCCGGGTGCCAATTGGCGCTTAATCTCCGGGTAACGCTGCGCGTTAAATACCGGTATCACGCCCAATTTCCGCTGGCGAAAGTAGTCCCGCGCCAGCAGGCTGACCACGGGCGTTAGCAGCAGGATGGCGATCAAATTGATCATTGCCATCAGCGCCATCACCACATCCGCAATGTGCCAAATCAGCGGCACGCTGAGCACCGAACCGAAAAGCACCATGACAAGGACACCGCTGCGCAGCAGCCAGACATTTCGTGGGCTATTGCGACGCAAAAAGATCAGGTTATTTTCCGCATACAAGTAATTGGCGACGATCGACGTAAAGGCAAACAGCACCACTATAAAGGCGATAAACCCTGCGCCCCAGTTGCCGGTGAGTGACACCATCGACTGCTGCATCAATTGAATTCCTACATAGACATTATTTGCCGGGGCATTTCCTGCCAGCAGCAGTACCAGCGCACTGGCGGTACAAACCAAAAAAGTATCAGTGAGTACGCCGATCATCTGCACAATACCTTGCGCGGCAGGATGCGGTGGTGATGATGCTGCCATTGCGGCGGCGTTGGGGGACGATCCCATTCCGGCTTCATTGGTTAACATGCTGCGCTGAAAACCGCTGGTCATTGCCTGGCTCAATGTGTACGCCATGGTGCCTGTCGCGGCTTCCTGCCAACCGAATGCGCTTTTAATAATCGTGGCAAATACATCCGGTAGCAGGCTGGCATGCCAGAGGCTGACGCCAAAACTCACCACAATCCAGATGAACGCGATAACCGGTACCAGCCATTGCAGCAGCCGGGCAACGTTCTTCAACCCTTTGATCATCAATAGAAAGCAACATGTTGCCAGCACCACGCCAGTGACGATACCCGGCACCTGCCATGCGTAATGTACGGCACGTGTGACCACGCTGGATTGGATGGTGTTAAACACCAGACCGTAAGTCAGCAGCAGGAAAATGGAAAACAGCACACCCATCCAGCGCATACCCAGCCCGCGCTCCATATACCACGCCGGGCCGCCGCGCAGCTGGTTTTCGCCGTCGCGCTCTTTGTAGAGTTGCGCGAGTGAACACTCAGCGAAGCTGGTTGCCATGCCGACAAGGGCGGCAATCCACATCCAGAAAATCGCGCCGGGGCCGCCGGTGGTTAAGGCAAATGCGACGCCCGCCAGATTGCCGCTACCTAAACGGGTGGCAAGTCCCAGACACAGCGCCTGCCAGGAGGAGAGCGCGTCGCGCGGTGCGGATCGGCTGCTTTTCAGACTTTGACCAAAGTCGGCAATAAAACGAAAAGGGACAAACCCGCTGCGAAAGGCGAACCAGATTCCTGCCGCCGCCAGCAGGTATACCATCAGTGAGCCCCATAAGATTTCACTGATAAATGAAAAAAATTCTGGCATTAACAACCCTCTTGTCGATGCCGGGAGAGAGACCCTGAGAAATGGCTTTCGGGATGAGCACAGCACTTCGCAGGCAATTAATCAGGAAGTTTACCATACAATCTTCGCAGCATTGTCTGCGGTTGCGCTGACAGGGCGTCGTGTTATCATCTTGGCAGACCGGTTACATCCCCCTAACAAGTATACTCGTCATACTTCTCGTTCAGGTGCGCTGGCAGCGTTTGGGCTCGATTAGCCGCAAATGCGTCATCGGTCCTTGCGTGATTTATTCAGGGTATCGTTTAAAGAGAAACATTATCATGACGGATAAATTGACCTCCCTGCGTCAGTACACAACAGTCGTGGCTGATACCGGAGATATCGCGGCAATGAAGCTCTATCAGCCGCAGGATGCTACAACCAACCCTTCTCTGATCCTTGGCGCTGCCCAAATCCCGGAATACCGTAAACTGATTGATGAAGCTGTGACCTGGGCTCGCAGCCAGAGCAGCAACCGCGCGCAGCAAGTTGTTGATGCAACTGACCGTCTGGCGGTAAACATCGGTCTGGAAATTCTCAAACTGATCCCGGGCCGTATCTCAACAGAAGTGGATGCGCGTCTCTCTTACGACACCGAAGCGTCCATCGCCAAAGCAAAACGCCTGATCAAAATGTACAACGATGCGGGCATCAGCAACGATCGTATCCTGATCAAACTGGCTTCCACCTGGCAGGGTATTCGCGCGGCTGAACAGCTGGAAAAAGAGGGCATCAACTGTAACCTGACGCTGCTGTTCTCCTTCGCGCAGGCGCGTGCGTGTGCCGAAGCGGGCGTTTACCTGATCTCCCCGTTTGTTGGCCGTATCCTCGACTGGTACAAAGCCAATACCGATAAGAAAGAGTACGCACCGACAGAAGATCCGGGTGTGGTTTCTGTGACCGAAATCTACCAGTACTACAAACAGCACGGCTATGAAACCGTGGTCATGGGCGCAAGCTTCCGTAACACAGGTGAAATCATTGAACTGGCAGGCTGCGACCGCCTGACTATCGCCCCGGCGCTGCTGAAAGAGCTGTCTGAAAGCGAAGGCGCTCTTGAGCGCAAACTGACTTACACCGGTGAAGTGAAAGCGCGTCCGGAACGCATCACGGAAGCGGAATTCCTGTGGCAGCACAACAAGGATCCGATGGCAGTAGATAAACTGGCGGACGGTATCCGCAAGTTTGCCGTTGACCAGGAAAAACTGGAAAAAATGATCGGCGATCTGCTGTAACCATCAGGCGTGGCCGGGCTCCCGGTCACGCTTCTTCTCTCCACTCTGTTTGCCTTTCCCCTCAGCGTGTATCATTCCGTAAATGGTTTTTTTGAACGGAATAATTATGGACACACTACGCATTGGTTTGGTTTCGGTTTCCGATCGCGCTTCCAGCGGCGTTTATCTGGACAAGGGCTTGCCTGCGCTGGAAGAGTGGCTGGCAACCGCATTAACGACCCCTTTTCATATCGAAACCCGATTAATCCCGGATGAGCAAAGCATCATCGAGCAGACGTTGTGCGAGCTGGTGGATGAAATGAGCTGTCATCTGGTGCTCACCACCGGCGGCACCGGGCCTGCACGCCGTGATGTGACCCCGGATGCCACGCTGGCGATTGGCGATCGTGAAATGCCGGGTTTCGGTGAACAGATGCGCCAGATCAGCCTTAATTTCGTCCCTACAGCGATCCTTTCGCGCCAGGTGGGCGTGATCCGCAAACAAGCGCTGATCCTCAATCTTCCCGGCCAGCCTAAATCGATCAAAGAGACGCTGGAAGGGGTGAAAACCGCCAGCGGCGAGGTTAAAGTACCGGGTATTTTTGCCAGTGTACCGTATTGTGTACAGCTGCTTGACGGACCTTATGTGGAAACCGATCCGCAGGTAGTAGCATCTTTTCGCCCCAAAAGTGCAAGACGCGAAACTTTATCCTGAAAGCAGCCCTTTTCTGATATAAGCAGAACCGCCTCTGGCGTGTTGATTGTTTTACGGTATAGTCATTTTTACTTTACATGTCGCGTAAAAATAAAATCTCCACGCCTCTTTACAAACGGTTCGCTATGTCAAATTGCACTCGCCCTCTGAACAGACAAGATTATAAAACGCTGACTCTCGCCGCACTGGGCGGGGCGCTGGAGTTTTATGACTTCATTATTTTCGTTTTTTTCGCTGCCGTGGTTGGTGAACTTTTCTTCCCCGCCGATATTCCCGAATGGCTGCGTCAGGTGCAAACTTTCGGCATCTTTGCCGCCGGTTATCTGGCGCGCCCGCTGGGTGGCATCGTGATGGCGCACTTTGGCGATCTGGTGGGGCGCAAAAAAATGTTCACCCTGAGCATTTTACTGATGGCGTTGCCGACGCTGGCAATGGGCCTGCTACCCACTTACGCCTCAGTGGGCATTGTCGCCCCGCTATTGCTGTTATTGATGCGCGTCCTGCAAGGTGCAGCAATTGGCGGTGAAGTCCCTGGCGCGTGGGTATTTGTCGCCGAGCACGTTCCGGCGCGGCGTATCGGCATTGCATGCGGGACACTGACGGCTGGTTTGACGGTTGGGATTTTGCTCGGTTCCGTGGTCGCAACGCTGGTGAATACCAGCATGACCCCGCAGGGAATCCACGATGGCGGCTGGCGTATTCCTTTTCTGCTGGGCGGGGTTTTTGGCCTGGTGGCGATGTATCTGCGCCGCTGGTTGCAGGAGACGCCGATTTTTCTCGAAATGCAGCAACGGAAAGCGCTGGCGCAAGAACTGCCGGTCAAATCGGTGGTGCTGAAACATAAAAAAGCCGTTGTGGTGTCGATGCTGCTAACCTGGCTACTCTCCGCAGGCATTGTGGTGGTGATCCTGATGTCGCCCGTTTGGCTGCAAAAGCAGTACGATTTCGCGCCTGCGCTAACGTTGCAGGCCAATAGTATCGCCACCGTTATGCTGTGCTTCGGTTGTCTGGCCGCCGGGCTGTTAGTGGATCGTTTTGGCGCGAGCCGCACCTTTATTGTTGGCAGCATTCTGCTCGCCTGTTCCAGTTGGTTCTTTTACCACCTGGCAGGCAGCCATCCTGAACAGCTGTTTATGCTGTATGGGCTGGTGGGGTTGTGTGTCGGCGTGGTCGGCGCGGTGCCGTACGTCATGGTGCGCGCGTTTCCGGCGGAAGTGCGCTTTACCGGCATTTCCTTCTCTTACAACGTTTCGTATGCGATTTTCGGTGGGCTGACGCCTGTTGCCGTCACCATGTTGATGGGCGTATCGCCAATGGCTCCAGCCTGGTATGTGCTGGCGTTGTCACTGATTGGTCTGGCGTTGGGGATCTGGTTGCGACAGGATATTTATCACGCCGATAAAATTGCAGAAAGTCCGCTGCAATCGTTATAAAAAAACGGAGCCTGATGGCTCCGCTTTATTCATTCATAAAGCGAACTTAGTGCGTTTCGCCGATTGGCAAAATGGTCCGCGCGAACTGTTCGTTCAACACTTCGCCCATCGCCAGATAAATGGCGCTGGCACCACACACCAGGCCAATCCAGCCCGCGATATGCACAATGCTTTCATTATCATTCAGATGACCGACTGCCAGCAGCGCAAACAGCACGGTCAGGCTCAGGAACACAAACTGCAAAGCGCGCGCGCCTTTCAGGGTGCCGAAGAACATAAACAGTGTGAAGACGCCCCAAATGCCTAAGTAAACGCCGAGGAAATGGCCGTTTGCCGCATCCGCAAGCCCCATTTTCGGAAAAAGCAGAATAGCAACCAACGTCAACCAGAAAGAACCGTAAGAAGTGAACGCGGTTAAGCCAAAGGTGTTGCCCTTTTTGTACTCAAGCAGGCCTGCGAGAATTTGCGCAATACCACCATAAAAAATGCCCATTGCCAGGATAATGCCGTCCATCGGGAATAAACCAATATTGTGCAGGTTAAGCAAAATAGTGGTCATGCCGAAGCCCATTAAGCCCAGCGGAGCCGGATTAGCCAACTTAGTGTTGCCCATAATTCCTCAAAATAATTCAATATGAAAAAGGATAAATAAAAGACCGCCTCCCTGTAGAAGTGGCGGGGCGCGGCATCATAAATAGGGCTAAATAACCTGTCTATGATCTGAACAGGTGTTAATTTAAAATATTTTTTATCCTTACCCCTTGATGAGCCGCGTTGCGACCCCATCTTGTAGTCAACCGCAGTGTGTGAGTCTGAAAAAAATCAATGCAGGGTAGTTGAAACCGCACGTTTCGCCCTTATTACAGGTTCACAACCACATGATGACGAATTTTTAGTGGAGACGTTTAGATGGGTAAAATTATTGGTATCGACCTTGGGACAACCAACTCTTGTGTAGCCATTATGGATGGAACTCAGGCACGCGTGCTTGAGAACGCTGAGGGTGACCGCACCACGCCTTCTATTATTGCTTACACACAGGATGGCGAAACTCTGGTAGGTCAGCCGGCTAAACGTCAGGCAGTGACGAACCCGCAAAACACCCTGTTTGCGATCAAACGCCTGATTGGCCGTCGCTTCCAGGACGAAGAAGTCCAGCGTGACGAATCTATCATGCCTTACAAAATCATTGCTGCCGACAACGGTGATGCATGGATTGATGTAAAAGGTACCAAAATGGCACCGCCGCAGATCTCTGCTGAAGTGCTGAAAAAAATGAAGAAAACGGCTGAAGATTACCTGGGCGAACCGGTAACTGAAGCGGTTATTACCGTACCGGCTTACTTCAACGATGCACAGCGCCAGGCAACCAAAGATGCGGGCCGTATCGCGGGTCTTGAAGTCAAACGTATTATCAACGAACCGACAGCGGCTGCGCTGGCTTACGGTCTGGATAAAGAAACCGGCAACCGCACTATCGCGGTATACGACCTGGGTGGCGGTACCTTCGATATCTCCATCATCGAAATCGATGAAGTTGATGGCGAAAAAACCTTCGAAGTGCTGGCAACCAACGGTGATACCCACCTGGGTGGTGAAGACTTCGACAGCCGTCTGATTAACTACCTGGTGGAAGAGTTTAAGAAAGATCAGGGTATCGATCTGCGTAACGATCCGCTGGCCATGCAGCGTCTGAAAGAAGCGGCAGAGAAAGCGAAAATCGAGCTCTCTTCTGCACAGCAGACCGACGTGAACCTGCCGTACATCACCGCAGACGCGACCGGTCCGAAACACATGAACATCAAAGTGACTCGCGCGAAACTGGAAAGCCTGGTAGAAGACCTGGTGAATCGTTCTATCGAGCCGCTGAAAGTTGCACTACAAGATGCGGGTCTGTCCGTTTCTGACATCAACGACGTGATTCTGGTCGGTGGCCAGACACGTATGCCGATGGTGCAGAAAAAAGTGGCTGAGTTCTTCGGCAAAGAACCGCGTAAAGACGTTAACCCGGACGAAGCCGTTGCTATCGGTGCTGCGGTTCAGGGCGGCGTGCTGACGGGTGAAGTGAAAGACGTTCTGCTGCTGGACGTTACCCCGCTGTCGCTGGGTATCGAAACCATGGGTGGCGTGATGACTGCGCTTATCAACAAAAACACCACCATCCCGACCAAGCACAGCCAGGTGTTCTCTACTGCGGAAGACAACCAGTCTGCGGTGACCATCCATGTGCTGCAAGGTGAGCGTAAACGCGCATCTGATAACAAATCGTTGGGCCAGTTCAACCTGGATGGCATCAACCCGGCTCCGCGCGGTATGCCGCAAATCGAAGTAACCTTCGATATTGACGCCGACGGTATTCTGCATGTGTCTGCAAAAGACAAGAATACCAACCGCGAGCAGAAGATCACCATCAAGGCGTCTTCTGGTCTGAACGAGGATGAAATCCAGAAAATGGTTCGCGACGCAGAAGCGAACGCGGAATCAGACCGTAAGTTCGAAGAGCTGGTGCAAACCCGTAACCAGGGTGACCATCTGCTGCACAGCACTCGTAAGCAGGTTGAAGAAGCAGGCGATAAACTGCCGGCAGAAGACAAAACCGCTATCGAGTCTGCGCTGAGCGAGCTGGAAACGGCGCTGAAAGGCGAAGACAAAGCTGAAATCGAAGCGAAAATGCAGGCCCTGGCGCAGGTTTCCCAGAAACTGCTGGAAATAGCACAGCAGCAGCACGCACAGCAGCAGGCGGGCGCTGATGCTTCTGCGAACGACGCGAAAGACGACGATGTTGTTGACGCCGAGTTCGAAGAAGTCAAAGACAAAAAATAATCGCCCTGATGCAGGGTAGATAACCAGCACGGGCGTCGGGGTTTTCTCCACGCCCGTGCTCGTATGTTAAGGGGCAGATAAACCGATGGCGAAGCAAGATTATTACGAGATTTTAGGCGTTCCGAAAACAGCGGAAGAGCGTGAAATCAAAAAGGCGTACAAACGCCTGGCCATGAAATATCACCCGGACCGCAATCAGGGCGATAAAGAGGCCGAAGGCAAATTTAAAGAGATCAAAGAAGCCTACGAAGTCCTGACCGACGCCCAAAAACGTGCGGCTTACGATCAGTACGGTCATGCAGCATTTGAGCAAGGCGGCATGGGTGGCGGCGGGTTCGGCGGCGGTGGCTTTGGTGGCGGCGCAGACTTCAGCGATATTTTCGGCGATGTGTTTGGCGATATCTTCGGCGGTGGCCGTGGTCGTCAGCGCGCGGCGCGCGGTGCGGATTTGCGCTACAACATGGAATTGACGCTGGAAGAAGCGGTTCGTGGCGTCACCAAAGAGATCCGCATTCCTACGCTGGAAGAGTGTGATGTCTGCCACGGCAGCGGTGCGAAGGCTGGCACACAGCCGCAGACCTGCCCGACCTGTCACGGTTCCGGCCAGGTTCAGATGCGCCAGGGCTTCTTTGCCGTGCAGCAGACCTGTCCGCACTGCCAGGGGCGCGGAAGTATCATCAAAGATCCGTGCAATAAATGTCACGGCCACGGTCGCGTTGAGAAATCGAAAACCCTGTCCGTTAAAATCCCGGCAGGCGTGGATACCGGCGATCGCATTCGCCTGAGTGGTGAAGGTGAAGCGGGCGAACACGGCGCACCGGCAGGCGATCTGTACGTTCAGGTGCAGGTTAAACAACACCCGATTTTCGAGCGTGAAGGCAATAACCTGTACTGTGAAGTGCCGATTAACTTTGCTATGGCGGCGCTGGGCGGTGAAATCGAAGTCCCGACGCTGGACGGTCGCGTGAAGCTGAAAGTGCCGAGCGAAACCCAGACCGGAAAACTGTTCCGTATGCGCGGTAAAGGCGTGAAATCCGTACGCGGCGGTGCGCAGGGCGACCTGCTGTGTCGTGTTGTAGTGGAAACGCCGGTCGGTCTGAACGAGAAACAGAAACAACTGCTAAAAGATCTGCAAGACAGCTTTGGTGGTCCGACGGGTGAAAACAACAGCCCGCGCTCCAAAAGCTTCTTCGACGGTGTAAAGAAGTTCTTTGATGATTTGACACGTTAAGCGCATATCACCACGCACACCCAGGCCCGGCTTTTGCCGGGCTCTTTTTTACGTTTTTCCATCCCTCGGAAAAAGAGAGTATATCCGCAATAATAATCTGATTTTAACGAAGTGTAGGCCAGCGTATGATAGCCGCCACGACGTAACAGGGATCGGGAGAACAAGATGAAGTTGTTGCAACGTTTTTTTAGCAGTGACGCCGCGGGCGGCGTTGTGCTTATTATCGCCGCTGCGCTGGCTATGCTGTGTGCCAACCTCGGCGTAACGCAGGATTTATACAATTCCTTTTTGCAAACCCCCGTTGAGCTGAAGGTCGGTTCGCTTGAGATCAAGAAAGATATGCTGCTGTGGATCAACGATGCGTTGATGGCGATATTTTTCCTGATGGTCGGCCTGGAAGTGAAATATGAACTGGTAGAAGGCACGCTTGCCAGCCGCCAGCAGGCGGTATTCCCGGTGATTGCGGCGCTTGGCGGTATGGTTGCTCCGGCACTGATCTTCCTGTTGTTTAATTTCCATAATCCGCTGGTGAGCCACGGTTGGGCGATCCCAACGGCTACCGATATCGCCTTTGCACTGGGCGTGCTGGCGCTGTTGGGTAACCGTGTACCGCCCGTATTGAAAGTGTTCCTGATGGCGCTGGCGATCATCGACGATCTGGGCGCGATTGTTATCATCGCGCTGTTTTATACCCACGATCTCTCCACGCTGGCGCTGGGCGTTGCCGCCGCGGCCATTGTCGTGCTTGCGATTATGAATGCCCTGAATGTTCGACGCATCGGCCTTTATATGCTGGTCGGCGTTGTATTGTGGACGGCGGTACTGAAATCCGGCGTGCATGCAACGCTTGCAGGTGTCGTTGTGGGGTTCTTTGTCCCGCTACGTGAGAAGAACGGCGTATCACCATTGCATCAACTGGCCGACGCGATTAACCCGTGGGTGGCATGGCTGATCCTGCCGCTCTTTGCTTTTGCTAACGCTGGTGTTTCTTTGCATGGCATGTCCTTCGCAGGTCTCGCCGATATGCTGCCTTTAGGTATTATCGCTGGCCTGGTTATCGGTAAACCGCTTGGCATTTCACTTTTCTGCTGGCTGGCGCTGCGTTTGAAACTGGCGAGGTTGCCACAAGGCGCGGTATTTAAACAAATTATGGCGGTGGGCGTGCTGTGTGGTATTGGCTTTACGATGTCTATCTTTATCTCGTCGCTGGCCTTTGGCGATGCCCATGCGGAGATGGTTGCCTGGAGTAAATTGAGTATTCTTACGGGCTCGATTATTTCCGCCGTCGCCGGTTACTGCCTGTTACGCACCCGCATCATCCGCACGTAGCAGTAAGTAAAGGGCGAAGCGCCATGTCGTATATCAATTACAACCACTTGTATTATTTCTGGCATGTCTATCGTGAAGGCTCCGTCGTTGGCGCGGCGGAGGCGCTTTACCTGACACCGCAAACCATCACCGGGCAGATCAAAGCGCTGGAAGAGCGGTTGCAGGGCAAGCTCTTTAAACGTAAGGGCAGGGGGCTGGAGCCGACAGAGCTGGGCGAACTGGTTTTTCGCTATGCGGACAAAATGTTCACCTTGAGCCAGGAGATGCTAGACATCATCAACTATCGCAAAGAGGCGAATTTGCTGTTTGATGTCGGTGTTGCCGACGCGCTCTCCAAGCGCCTGGTCAGTGGGATACTGGATGCGGCAGTGCAGCCAGGGGAGCCAATCCATCTGCGCTGTTTCGAATCGACTCATGAGCTACTGCTGGAGCAGTTAAGCCAGCACAAACTCGATATGATCATCTCCGATTGCCCCATTGATTCCGCGCAGCAGGAAGGGTTGTTTTCAGTGAAAATCGGCGAATGCAGCGTCAGTTTCTGGTGCTGTAGCCCGCCGCCGCAGAAACCGTTTCCGGCGTGCCTGGAAGAGCGTCGTTTATTAATCCCCGGTCGCCGTTCGATGCTCGGTCGTAAGCTGATGAACTGGTTTAACGTGCAAAACTTGCAGGTGGAAATTCTGGGGGAATTCGATGACGCGGCGCTGATGAAAGCGTTTGGCGCGGCGCATAACGCCATTTTCGTTGCACCGACATCCTACGCTGATGATTTTTATGCAGATGATCGCGTGGTGGAAATCGGTCGGGTGGAAAATGTGCTGGAGGAGTATCACGCGATATTTGCAGAGCGGATGATCCAGCATCCGGCGGTGCAGCGTATCTGCAACCGGGATTACTCGGCGCTGTTTGCGCTGGAGCAGAAATAAAAAAACCCGCCGAAGCGGGTTTTTTCACAAAGCCAACAACGTAGCGATTAAGCCAGTTTGTTGATCTGCGCGACCAGGTTTGCTTTATGACGCGCTGCTTTGTTTTTGTGGATCAGACCTTTAGCGGCCTGACGATCCACGATCGGTTGCATTTCGTTAAATGCATTCTGCGCAGCGGCTTTGTCGCCAGCTTCAATTGCTGCGTATACTTTCTTGATGAAAGTACGCATCATTGAGCGACGGCTAGCGTTGTGCTTGCGAGCCTTTTCAGACTGAACGGCGCGCTTCTTAGCTGATTTGATATTAGCCAAGGTCCAACTCCCAAATATGATCTTTATGGACAATTCAAAGGCCGGGGAATATGCCCTTTTAGCCTTCTTTTGTCAATGGATTTGTGCAAATAAGCGCCGTTAATATACAGCGCTCGTTACGTAGTGATGGCGCAGGATTCTAACAGCTTGCGTGCCGCGAATACAGCTTTTCCACCAGAAAAATCACTCTCAGAGGCAGATTTTCATGCAAGCGAAAGGCAGCCTGATGAAAACCCTCTCCTTTCTGGCGTGTTAAGGCAATCGTCGGTTAACGTTGCCCGTTGTACAAGGTATAATCCGACGATTTTCACTGTTTTGAGCCAGACATGAAGCTGATACGCGGCATACATAATCTCAGCCAGGCACCGCACGGGTGTGTGCTGACTATTGGTAATTTTGACGGCGTGCATCGCGGTCACCAGGCTTTGCTACAGGGGCTTGGCGCTGAAGGGCGCGCCCGTGGCTTGCCGGTGATGGTAATGATTTTTGAACCGCAGCCGCTGGAGTTGTTCGCTGGGGAAAAAGCGTCCGCGCGTCTGACCCGCCTGCGCGAAAAGCTGCGCTTGTTGGCAGGTTGCGGCATTGATTATGTGCTCTGCGTGCGCTTCGACCGCCGTTTTGCGGCCTTGACCGCACAAACGTTTGTCAGCGATCTGCTGGTCGATCGCCTCGGTGTGAAATTTCTCGCAGTCGGTGACGATTTCCGTTTTGGCGCTGGTCGCCAGGGGGATTTCTTGTTATTACAGAAGGCCGGTCAGAAATATGGCTTTGACGTCACCAGTACGCAAACCTTCTGCGAAAGTGGCGTACGCGTCAGCAGCACTGCGGTTCGCCAGGCTCTTGCGGATGACAACCTTGAGCTTGCTGAAAACTTACTGGGCCACCCGTTCAGTATCTCCGGGCGCGTTGTCCACGGCGATGAACTGGGGCGCACCATAGGTTTCCCGACGGCGAATATACCGCTGCGTCGTCTGGTCTCCCCGGTTAAAGGGGTATATGCGGTAGAAGTGGCTGGGCTGGGCGATACGCTGCTTCCCGGTGTTGCCAATATTGGCACGCGTCCAACAGTCGCTGGTGTACGTCAGCAACTGGAAGTGCATTTGCTTGACGTTGTAATGGACCTTTACGGTCGCCATATAGATGTAGTGCTGCGTAAAAAAATACGCAATGAACAGCGATTTGCCTCCCTTGATGAGCTAAAGGCGCAAATCGCCCGCGATGAGGTAGCTGCCCGCGCGTTTTTTGGGCTATCTAAACCGGCTTCTTAAGGCCTGGTGGTATTAATCAAACCGAAATACGGAACCGAGAATCTAATGAGTGACTACAAATCTACCCTGAATTTGCCGGAAACAGGGTTCCCAATGCGTGGCGATCTCGCCAAACGCGAACCGGGAATGCTGGCGCGTTGGACTGATGATGACCTGTACGGCATCATCCGTGCGGCGAAAAAAGGCAAAAAAACCTTCATTCTGCATGATGGCCCTCCATATGCGAATGGCAGCATTCATATTGGTCACTCGGTTAACAAGATTCTGAAAGACATTATTGTGAAGTCCAAAGGGCTCGCAGGGTTTGACTCGCCTTATGTTCCGGGCTGGGATTGCCACGGTCTGCCGATCGAACTGAAAGTCGAGCAGGAGTACGGCAAGCCGGGCGAAAAATTCACCGCCGCCGAGTTCCGTGCCAAATGCCGTGAATATGCTGCCACCCAGGTTGACGGGCAGCGCAAAGACTTTATCCGTCTTGGCGTACTGGGCGACTGGTCGCACCCGTATCTGACCATGGACTTCAAAACCGAAGCCAATATCATCCGCGCACTGGGTAAAATCATCGGCAACGGCCACCTGCTTAAAGGGGCTAAACCGGTGCACTGGTGCGTAGACTGCCGTTCCGCGCTGGCGGAAGCGGAAGTTGAATACTACGACAAAACCTCTCCGTCTATTGATGTGGCGTTCCACGCCGTTGATCAAGACGCGGTTAAAGCCAAATTCGGCGTCTCGTCCGTTAATGGCCCGATCTCCCTGGTTATCTGGACCACCACGCCGTGGACACTGCCTGCTAACCGCGCGATCTCCCTGTCGCCGGAAATCGAGTATGCGTTGGTGCAGGTTGAAGGCCAGGCGCTGATCCTGGCAAAAGATCTGGTCGATAGCGTCATGAAACGCGCGGGTATCACCGGCTATACGGTGCTGGGTACGGTAAATGGTGCGGAGATGGAACTGGCGCGCTTTAAACATCCGTTCCTCGATTTCGACGTACCGGCGATCCTCGGCGATCACGTGACGCTGGATGCGGGTACCGGTGCGGTGCATACGGCACCAGGTCACGGCCCGGATGACTATGTTATCGGTCAAAAATACGGTCTGGAAACGGCGAACCCGGTTGGCCCGGACGGTACGTATCTGCCGGGAACTTACCCGACGCTGGATGGCGTGAACGTCTTCAAAGCGAACGACATTGTGGTTGCGCTGCTGGCGGAAAAAGGCGCGCTGCTGCATGTTGAGAAGCTCCAGCACAGCTACCCGTGCTGCTGGCGCCACAAAACACCGATCATCTTCCGTGCCACTCCGCAGTGGTTTGTCAGCATGGATCAGAAAGGCCTGCGCGCGCAGTCGCTGCAAGAGATCAAAGGCGTGCAGTGGATCCCGGACTGGGGTCAGGCGCGTATCGAATCGATGGTCGCTAACCGTCCTGACTGGTGTATTTCGCGTCAGCGTACGTGGGGGGTGCCGATGTCGCTGTTCGTGCATAAAGATACTGAAGAGCTGCACCCGCGCACGCTGGAGCTGATGGAAGAAGTCGCCAAACGTGTCGAAGTTGATGGTATTCAGGCGTGGTGGGATCTCGATCCGCGCGACATCATGGGCGACGATGCCGACAATTATACGAAAGTGCCGGATACGCTGGACGTCTGGTTTGACTCCGGTTCAACTCACGCTTCCGTTGTGGACGTGCGCCCGGAATTCGCCGGTCACGCTGCGGATATGTATCTGGAAGGTTCGGATCAGCATCGCGGCTGGTTTATGTCCTCGCTGATGATCTCCACGGCAATGAAAGGCAAAGCGCCGTACCGTCAGGTGCTGACGCACGGTTTTACCGTTGATGGTCAGGGACGCAAAATGTCCAAATCCATCGGTAACACCGTTTCCCCGCAGGATGTAATGAACAAACTCGGCGCGGATATTCTGCGTCTGTGGGTGGCTTCTACCGATTACACCGGCGAAATGGCAGTTTCTGACGAGATCCTCAAACGTGCTGCCGACAGCTATCGTCGTATCCGTAACACCGCGCGCTTCCTGCTGGCTAACCTTAACGGTTTCGATCCGGCAAAAGACATGGTGAAACCGGAAGAGATGGTGGTGCTGGACAGGTGGGCGGTGGGCTGCGCGAAAGCGGCGCAGGACGATATCCTGAAAGCCTACGAATCCTATGACTTCCACGAAGTGGTACAGCGTCTGATGCGTTTCTGCTCCATCGAAATGGGCTCGTTCTATCTCGACATCATCAAAGACCGCCAGTACACCGCGAAAGCAGATAGCGTGGCGCGTCGTAGCTGCCAGACGGCGCTGTATCACATCTGTGAAGCGCTGGTTCGCTGGATGGCACCGATTATGTCCTTCACCGCCGATGAAATCTGGGGCTATCTGCCGGGCGATCGCGAGAAATACGTCTTCACCGGTGAGTGGTACGAAGGGCTGTTTGGTCTGGCGGAAACCGAAGCCATGAACGATGCCTTCTGGGACGAGCTGCTGAAAGTACGCGGCGAAGTGAACAAGGTTATCGAACAGGCACGCGCCGACAAGAAAGTGGGCGGCTCGCTGGAAGCGGCGGTGACGCTGTTTGCCGAACCGGAGCTGGCAGCGAAGTTGACCGCACTGGGCGACGAATTACGATTTGTCTTGTTGACCTCCGGGGCGAAAGTTGCGGATTATGCCAGCGCTTCTGCGGATGCACAGCAGAGCGAGCTGCTCAAAGGCCTGAAAGTGTCCCTGAGCAAAGCCGAAGGTGAGAAGTGCCCGCGCTGCTGGCACTACACCAACGATGTCGGCAAGGTGGCGGAACACGCAGATATCTGCGGACGCTGTGTTAGCAACGTTGCCGGCGACGGCGAAAAACGTAAGTTTGCCTGATGAGTAAACCGATCTTTTCAACAGGACTGCGCTGGCTGTGGCTGGTGGTGGTGGTGCTGATTATCGATCTGGGCAGTAAGTACCTGATCCTCCAGAACTTCGCTCTGGGGGATACGGTGTCACTGTTCCCGTCGCTTAACCTGCACTACGCGCGTAACTACGGTGCGGCATTCAGTTTCCTGGCAGACAGCGGCGGCTGGCAGCGCTGGTTCTTTGCGGGTATCGCGATTGGTATCTGCGTCGTGCTGGCGGTGTTGATGTACCGTGGCCGGGCGACACAAAAGCTGAATAACATCGCCTATGCGCTGATTATCGGCGGTGCGCTTGGCAACCTGTTCGACCGTCTGTGGCATGGCTTTGTCGTCGATATGATCGATTTTTATCTGGGCGACTGGCATTTTGCTACGTTTAACCTTGCTGATACCGCAATCTGTATCGGCGCGGCGCTGATTGTGCTGGAAGGTTTTTTGCCCTCCGCCGCAGTGAAAAAACAGGCGTAAGCCATTAAAGCATTGTAGGCCCGGTTTGTAGGCCGGATACGCGTAGCGCCATCCGGCAATCAATGCGCAACCGGGCAATACATTTGCTAAAAACATAAGAGCAACCTGCATGTCTAAATCCGTACAGAGCGACAGCGCGGTGCTGGTGCACTTCACGCTTAAGCTCGAAGATGGCTCTCTTGCCGAGTCAACCCGCAATAACGGCAAACCGGCGCTGTTTCGTCTGGGCGACGGTTCACTCTCCGAAGGACTGGAACAACATCTGCTTGGCCTGAAAGCCGGGGAGAAAAAAGTCTTTTCGCTCGAGCCTGATGCCGCATTCGGCATACCAAGCCCGGACCTGATTCAGTACTTTTCGCGCCGTGAATTTATGGACGCCGGGGAGCCTGAAATCGGCGCGATAATGCTCTTTACCGCAATGGATGGCAGCGAAATGCCGGGCGTGATCCGCGAAGTTAACGGCGATTCCATCACCGTTGATTTCAACCATCCGCTGGCGGGCAGAACCGTTCATTTTGATATTGATGTGCTGGAAGTCGATCCGGCACTGGAGGAGACAAATGCAGATCCTGTTGGCTAACCCGCGCGGCTTTTGCGCCGGGGTTGACCGCGCTATCAGCATTGTTGAAAACGCGCTGGAACTGTACGGCGCACCCATTTACGTGCGTCACGAAGTGGTGCACAACCGTTACGTTGTCGACAGCCTGCGCGAGCGCGGCGCTATCTTCATCGAACAGATTAGCGAAGTGCCGGACGGCGCGATCCTGATCTTCTCCGCCCACGGCGTCTCCCAGGCGGTGCGTAACGAAGCAAAAAGCCGTGATTTAACGGTCTTTGACGCCACCTGTCCGCTGGTGACCAAAGTGCATATGGAAGTGGCGCGCGCCAGCCGCCGCGGCGAAGAGGCGATCCTGATTGGTCACGCCGGGCACCCGGAAGTGGAAGGCACGATGGGCCAGTACAGCAACCCGAAAGGGGGCATGTATCTGGTGGAATCACCGGAGGATGTCGGCACGCTGAATATCAAAGACGCAGACAAATTATCGTTTATGACCCAGACGACGCTTTCCGTGGACGATACCTCGGATGTGATTGACGCTCTGCGCGCGCGTTTCCCGCAAATTGTCGGCCCGCGCAAAGATGACATCTGCTACGCCACGACCAACCGCCAGGAGGCGGTACGTGCCCTGGCAGAACAGGCAGAAGTGGTGCTGGTGGTCGGTTCGAAAAACTCCTCCAACTCCAATCGTCTGGCCGAACTGGCGCAGCGCATGGGCAAAGCGGCGTATCTGATTGATGACGCTTCCGATATCCAGGAAAGCTGGGTAAAAGAGATTAACTGCGTTGGCGTGACCGCCGGGGCATCCGCGCCGGATATCCTCGTGCAAAACGTTATTACCCGCCTGCAAGAGCTGGGCGGCGGCGACGCCATTCCGCTGGAAGGACGCGAGGAGAACATCGTCTTCGAAGTGCCAAAAGAGCTGCGGGTTGATGTTCGCGAAGTCGAATAACCTTTTTCACTAAGCTTTATGCGAAGATGCCAGACCGAGTCTGGCATTTTTTATGGGCATTTTTCGTGGAGGAGCTATGCGTCTGCCAATGATTCTCGACACCGATCCGGGCATTGATGATGCCGTGGCGATTGCCGCCGCGCTGTTTGCGCCGCAGTGCGATCTCAAACTTATCACCACCGTTGCCGGCAACGTTTCGCTGGAAAAAACCACCCGCAATGCGCTGCAACTGCTGAACTTCTGGAGCGCCGATATTCCGTTGGCACAAGGGGCTGCCACGCCACTGCTGCGCTCGCTGTATAGCGCCGCAGATGTCCACGGCGAATCCGGGCTGGATGGATATGACTTTATCGAACATTCGTGCCAGCCTTTGGCGATCCCGGCATTTCAGGCGATCCGCGATGTGCTGCTGGCTTCACCGGAGCCGATAACGCTGGTGACCATCGGCCCGCTGACCAATATTGCGCTGTTGCTCTCCCACTATCCCGAATGTCAGTTCAATATCCGCCGGCTGGTGATGATGGGCGGTTCCGCCGGACGCGGTAACTTCACGCCGAATGCCGAATTTAATATCGCTATCGATCCGGAGGCGGCGGCCCGCGTGTTTAACAGCGGTCTGGAGATTGTGATGTGCGGCCTGGATGTCACCAACCGCGCGACACTCACACCAGAGTTTCTGGCGATGCTCCCTACGCTCAACCGCACAGGCAAAATGCTGCATGCATTATTCAGCCACTATCGCAGCGGCAGCCTGTCTACGGGGCTGCGCATGCACGATCTTTGCGCCATCGCCTGGCTTGTACGCCCGGAATTATTTACGCTCAAATCCTGTTTTGTCGCTGTGGAAACGCAGGGGCAATTTACCGCCGGAACCACAGTAGTGGATATTGATGGCAAGCTGGGTCTGGCCGCGAACGCGCAGGTGGCTCTGGATATCGATGTCGAGGGTTTCCGCCACTGGGTAGAAGAAGTACTGGCGCTGGCACCCTGACGATCATGCCTTTTACTGATATTTCTGGCTGTATATCATTAATTTCTTATTATCGGCGTTTTCGGCTGGTGGCTCAGACACGGGCTGGTTAATCTGGAAACGATTTTTACGCATTTCATTAACAAAAGAGCACAACTATGCATGATGCACCAATCCGCGTAGCCATCGCGGGCGCTGGCGGACGTATGGGCCGTCAACTGATTCAGGCAGCGCTGGCAATGGAGGGCGTTGCGCTTGGCGCAGCGCTGGAGCGCGAAGGCTCCTCTTTATTGGGAAGCGATGCGGGCGAACTGGCCGGTGTGGCGAAAACCGGTGTCGCTGTGCAGAGCAGCCTCGATGCCGTAAAAGACGACTTCGATGTGTTTATCGATTTTACCCGCCCGGAAGGCACGCTAAATCATCTGGCTTTTTGCCGCCAGCACCACAAAGGCATGGTGATTGGCACCACCGGGTTTGACGATGCGGGTAAGCAGGCGATCAGCGATGCGGCACAGGATATCGCCATTGTCTTTGCGGCCAACTTCAGCGTCGGCGTTAACGTCATGCTGAAACTGCTGGAAAAAGCGGCAAAAGTCATGGGCGATTACACCGATATCGAAATCATCGAAGCGCACCATCGCTACAAGGTTGATGCGCCCTCGGGAACTGCGCTGGCGATGGGGGAAGCTATCGCCTCGTCATTGAATAAAGAGTTAAAAGAGTGCGCGGTTTATGCACGTGAAGGCCATACCGGCGAGCGTGTGCCCGGCACAATCGGCTTTGCGACGGTTCGTGCGGGGGATATTGTCGGCGAACATACAGCGATGTTCGCTGATATCGGCGAACGCGTTGAGATTACGCATAAAGCTTCAAGCCGTATGACCTTTGCCAATGGCGCGGTGCGTTCCGCTTTATGGCTGAAGCAAAAGAAAACAGGCCTTTTTGATATGCGCGATGTGCTTGATCTCAACAATTTGTAAAAGTTTTTACCCTTCGTGATGTGGTTGTTGCAGTCATAATCGATTGATTGCAAAGGGCAATATTTTATTGCCCTTTTATTTTCCCCTTTCCAGCCTGTTTTTGCGGCTAAGTACGACTAATCTTGCTTTATCCTGCCTTTTACTGTTTCAAAAATGTAAATTTTGACCATCTGGTCTACTTTTTAGCATTCATCAGGCTGGAGAAACAATTTTTAGGGCGGCGCAAGCGTTTTCCCGGTGGGTTAACGTTGCTTTTTTATCTGTTAAACCCAGTAAAACCAGGCAATGGCGTAAAAGACAAAGAAAAATACGGCGGATAAGTTGACTTTTAGCCGACATCTCTCCAGAATGCCGCCGTTTGCCAAAAATCCACGGCCAGCAAATTTGCATTGATTCATCATCTCAATATGAATTAATATGCAAATAAAGTGAGTGAATATTCTCTGGAGGGTGTTTTGATTAAGTCAGCGCTATTGGTTCTGGAAGACGGAACCCAGTTTTACGGTCGGGCCATAGGGGCAACAGGCACGGCGGTTGGGGAAGTCGTTTTCAATACTTCAATGACCGGTTATCAAGAAATCCTCACTGATCCTTCCTATTCCCGCCAAATCGTCACTCTTACTTATCCTCATATCGGCAATGTCGGCACCAACTCCGCTGACGAAGAATCTTCTCAAGTTCACGCGCAAGGCCTGGTCATTCGCGACCTGCCACTAATTGCCAGTAACTACCGCAGCACCGAAGACCTCTCTTCTTACCTCAAGCGCCATAACATCGTGGCGATTGCCGATATTGATACCCGCAAATTAACCCGCTTGCTGCGTGAAAAAGGCGCGCAAAATGGCTGCATCATCGCGGGTGAAAATGTTGACGCCGCCGTGGCGCTGGAAAAAGCGAAAGCCTTCCCCGGCCTGAACGGCATGGATCTGGCAAAAGAAGTGACCACGGCAGAAACCTATAGCTGGACGCAAGGCAGCTGGACGCTGGCCGGTGAGCTGCCGCAGGCGAAGCCAGAGAGCGAGCTGCCTTACCATGTCGTGGCGTATGACTACGGCGCGAAACGCAACATTCTGCGAATGCTTGTGGATCGCGGCTGCCGCCTGACGGTGGTTCCGGCGAAAACCCCGGCGCAAGAAGTCCTGAAACTCAACCCGGACGGCGTGTTCCTCTCTAACGGTCCTGGCGACCCGGCCCCGTGCGATTACGCCATCGAGGCGATTAAAGCGTTCCTTGAAACCGACATTCCGGTGTTCGGCATCTGCCTGGGGCACCAGTTACTGGCGCTGGCAAGCGGTGCGAAAACCGTGAAGATGAAGTTCGGTCACCACGGCGGCAACCATCCGGTAAAAGATATCGACAACAATACGGTGATGATTACCGCGCAGAACCACGGCTTTGCAGTGGACGAAGCCTCCATGCCTGCAAACCTGCGCGTCACCCATAAGTCGCTGTTTGACGGCACATTGCAGGGCATTCATCGCACTGACAAACCGGCGTTCAGCTTCCAGGGCCACCCGGAAGCGAGCCCTGGCCCGCACGATGCCGCACCGCTGTTTGACCACTTTATTGAATTGATTGAGCAGTATCGCAATACCGCCAAATAATCAGGAGAAAAAGAGCCATGCCAAAACGTACAGACCTAAAAAGCATCCTGATCCTTGGCGCTGGCCCGATTGTTATCGGCCAGGCATGTGAATTCGACTACTCCGGCGCGCAAGCCTGCAAAGCGCTACGTGAAGAGGGTTACCGCGTTATTCTGGTGAACTCTAACCCGGCGACCATCATGACCGACCCGGAAATGGCGGACGCAACCTATATCGAGCCGATCCACTGGGAAGTGGTGCGCAAAATTATCGAAAAAGAGCGCCCGGATGCGGTACTGCCAACCATGGGCGGCCAGACCGCACTGAACTGTGCGCTGGAGCTGGAGCGTCAGGGCGTACTGGAAGAGTTTGGCGTCACCATGATTGGTGCCACCGCTGATGCGATTGATAAAGCCGAAGATCGCCGCCGTTTCGATATCGCGATGAAGAAAATTGGTCTTGATACCGCACGTTCCGGCATTGCTCACACCATGGATGAAGCGCTGGCCGTGGCGGCTGACGTCGGCTATCCGTGCATTATCCGTCCTTCCTTTACCATGGGCGGCACCGGCGGCGGTATCGCCTATAACCGCGAAGAGTTTGAAGAGATTTGCGCCCGCGGTCTTGATCTCTCGCCGACCAATGAGCTGCTGATTGATGAGTCGCTGATTGGCTGGAAAGAGTATGAAATGGAAGTGGTGCGTGATAAGAACGACAACTGCATCATCGTCTGCTCGATTGAAAACTTCGACGCGATGGGCATTCACACCGGCGACTCCATCACCGTTGCACCCGCGCAGACCCTGACCGATAAAGAGTACCAAATCATGCGTAACGCCTCGATGGCGGTACTGCGTGAAATCGGCGTGGAAACTGGCGGCTCTAACGTGCAGTTTGCGGTGAACCCGAAAAATGGTCGTCTGATTGTTATCGAAATGAACCCGCGTGTTTCCCGCTCCTCGGCGCTGGCCTCCAAAGCGACCGGTTTCCCGATTGCCAAAGTGGCGGCGAAACTGGCGGTCGGTTACACGCTGGACGAACTGATGAACGACATCACCGGCGGGCGTACTCCGGCTTCCTTCGAACCGTCCATCGATTATGTTGTCACCAAAATTCCACGCTTTAACTTCGAAAAATTTGTCGGCTCCAATGATCGCCTGACCACGCAGATGAAATCTGTCGGCGAAGTGATGGCGATTGGCCGCACCCAGCAGGAATCCATGCAGAAAGCGCTGCGCGGGCTGGAAGTGGGCGCAACCGGCTTCGACCCGAAAGTGCATCTGGACGACCCGGAGGCGCTGACCAAAATCCGTCGCGAACTGAAAGACGCGGGCGCGGAGCGTATCTGGTACATCGCGGATGCTTTCCGTGCGGGCTTGTCTGTTGACGGCGTGTTCAACCTGACCAATATCGACCGCTGGTTCCTGGTGCAAATCGAAGAACTGGTGCGTCTGGAAGAGCAGGTGGCCGCTCAGGGTATCAACGGTCTGGATGCGGATTTCTTGCGCCAGTTGAAACGCAAAGGTTTTGCCGATGCGCGTCTGGCTACGCTTGTGGGCGTGCGCGAAGCGGAAATCCGCAAGCTGCGCGACCAGTACAACTTGCACCCGGTTTACAAACGCGTGGACACCTGTGCGGCAGAGTTCGCCACCGACACCGCGTATATGTACTCCACCTATGAAGAAGAGTGCGAAGCCAACCCGAACCCGGATCGCGAAAAAATCATGGTGCTCGGCGGCGGTCCAAACCGTATCGGTCAGGGCATTGAGTTTGACTACTGCTGCGTTCACGCCTCGCTGGCGCTGCGCGAAGATGGTTACGAGACCATTATGGTCAACTGTAACCCGGAGACCGTCTCGACAGATTACGACACCTCCGATCGTCTCTACTTCGAGCCGGTGACGTTTGAAGATGTGCTGGAAATCGTGCGCATCGAAAAACCGAAAGGCGTTATCGTGCAGTACGGTGGCCAGACGCCGCTGAAACTGGCGCGCGCGCTGGAAGCCGCGGGTGTGCCGGTTATCGGCACCAGCCCGGATGCCATTGACCGTGCGGAAGACCGTGAGCGCTTCCAGCAGGCGGTTGAGCGCCTGAAGCTGCTGCAACCGGCTAACGCCACGGTAACTGCACTGGAGCAGGCGGTCGAGAAAGCGAAAGAGATCACCTATCCGCTGGTGGTGCGTCCGTCTTATGTCCTGGGCGGCCGGGCGATGGAAATCGTCTACGACGAAGTGGATCTGCGCCGCTACTTTATGACGGCGGTGAGCGTTTCTAACGATGCGCCGGTGCTGCTGGATAAATTCCTCGACGACGCAGTCGAAGTGGACGTCGATGCGATTTGCGACGGTGACACCGTGTTGATTGGCGGCATCATGGAGCATATCGAACAGGCGGGCGTGCACTCCGGCGACTCGGCCTGTTCCCTGCCTGCTTACACCCTGAGTCAGGAAATTCAGGATGTGATGCGCCAGCAGGTGCAAAAACTGGCGTTTGAGCTGCAAGTTCGCGGCCTGATGAACGTGCAGTTTGCGGTGAAAGATAACGACGTCTATCTGATTGAGGTTAACCCACGCGCGGCGCGTACGGTGCCGTTTGTGTCCAAAGCGACGGGCGTGCAACTGGCGAAAGTGGCTGCGCGCGTGATGACCGGCAAAACGCTGGCTCAACAGGGTTACACCAAAGAGATCATTCCGCCGTATTACTCGGTGAAAGAAGTGGTGCTGCCGTTTAACAAGTTCCCGGGGGTCGACCCGCTGTTAGGGCCGGAAATGCGCTCAACCGGTGAAGTGATGGGGGTCGGTCGTACCTTCGCCGAAGCCTTTGCCAAAGCGCAACTGGGCAGCAACTCCACCATGAAAAAACGTGGTCGCGCGCTGCTGTCGGTGCGTGAAGGGGATAAAGAGCGCGTGGTGGATCTGGCGGCGAAACTGCTGAAGCAGGGCTTCGAGCTGGATGCCACTCACGGCACGGCGATTGTGCTGGGCGAAGCGGGCATCAACCCGCGCCTGGTGAACAAGGTGCATGAAGGGCGTCCGCACATTCAGGATCGTATTAAGAATGGCGAGTACACCTACATCATCAACACCACGGCTGGCCGCCAGGCGATTGAAGATTCCAAACTGATTCGCCGCAGCGCCCTGCAATACAAAGTGCATTACGACACCACGCTGAACGGCGGCTTTGCCACCGCGATGGCGCTGAATGCCGATGCCACCGAGAAAGTGATTTCCGTGCAGGAGATGCACGCGCAAATCAGTAAGTAACAGTATCCAGGCCTGATTCGTAGGCCTGATAAGCGAAGCGCCATCAGGCATGATTTCCTGATGGCGGCTACGCCTTATCCGGCCTACAAATTTCTCACACATCTTGCAAGGCCTTCAGAGTGTTCTGCATTTCCCCCACCTCTCAGAGCGTTAACCTACAATCATTCAACAGAGGTATAAAATTCACTGAAAAGCAGGGAGATAACCATGCGAACCAAACTTCTGATGACGTCTGTTCTGACTGCCGCTGCACTGTTTACCGTTGCAGGTTGTACATCTAACCAGGCTGTACGCACCGTTGATGGCCGCACCATTGTTACCGACGGCAAACCGCAGGTGGACGATGACACCGGTATGGTTTCCTATAAAAACGCCGAAACCGGTAAAACCGAGCAGATTAACCGTGACCAGGTTAAGAACATGAGCGAACTGGATAACTAATCCATGCGTGCGATGCGGTGGCGCCTGCCGCCGCACTTTCTTCAGAATTCCCCTACAGATTGCTGCTGTTAGCCAACCGATTAACTGTCTACACTCTCATGAAAATACAGTGAAAACAGGTTAATCGATGATCCTCATTATTTACGCCCATCCTTATCCGCAGCACTCGCATGCGAATAAGCGCATGCTTGAACTGGCCAGGACGCTGGAAGAGGTGGAAATCCGCTCTCTTTACGAACTCTATCCTGACTTCAATATTGACGTCGCTGCCGAGCAGGACGCGGTTTCCCGCGCCGATCTCATCATCTGGCAACACCCAATGCAGTGGTACAGCATCACGCCCTTGCTCAAACTCTGGATCGATAAAGTGTTAGCGCACGGCTGGGCTTACGGCCACGGCGGCACGGCGCTGCGTGGCAAAAGCGTGATGTGGGCAGTGACCACTGGCGGTGGCGATCAGCATTTTGATATTGGTTCGCACCCCGGTTTTGATGTGCTTGCCCAGCCGTTACAAGCCACCGCAATCTACTGTGGCCTGAACTGGTTGCCGCCAATTGCTGCCCATTGCACCTTTGTCTGCGATGACGAAACCTTGCAGGCGCAGGCGCGCCATTACAAACAACGTTTGCTGGAGTGGCAGGAGGCGCAGCGTGGATAGTCATTCATTAATTCAGGCGCTTATCTACCTTGGATCGGCAGCGCTGGTGGTGCCGATTGCGGTACGCCTCGGGCTGGGATCGGTGCTCGGCTATCTGATTGCTGGTGGCATTATTGGCCCGTGGGGATTGCGGCTGGTCACCGATGCGGAATCTATCCTTCATTTTGCGGAAATTGGCGTGGTGCTGATGCTGTTTATCATCGGCCTTGAGCTGGATCCGCAGCGGCTATGGAAATTACGCGCCTCGGTGTTTGGCGGCGGCGCGTTACAGATGATCAGTTGCGGTGTGCTGCTCGGCGGGTTTTGCGCGCTGCTCGGCCTGCCCTGGCCGGTGGCCTTGCTGATTGGTCTGACGCTGGCGCTCTCGTCGACGGCGATTGCCATGCAGGCGATGAATGAGCGCAACCTGACCGTCTCGCAAATGGGGCGCAGCGCCTTTTCCGTGCTGCTGTTTCAGGATATCGCCGCCATTCCGCTGGTGGCGATGATCCCGCTGCTGGCCGCCAGCGGCGGCGCGATGACGCTCAGCGCCTTTACCCTGTCGGCTCTGAAAGTGATTGCCTCCCTGACGCTGGTCGTTGTGATTGGCCGGTATGTTGCCCGTCCGGCGCTGCGGTTCGTGGCCCGCTCTGGCCTGCGGGAAGTGTTCTGCGCCGTGGCGCTGTTCCTCGTCTTCGGTTTTGGTTTGCTGCTCGAAGAAGCCGGGTTATCGATGGCGATGGGCGCGTTTCTCGCCGGGGTGTTGCTTGCCAGCTCCGAATACCGTCACGCGCTGGAAAGCGATATTGAACCGTTTAAAGGGTTACTGTTGGGGCTGTTTTTTATCGGCGTCGGCATGTCGATAGACTTCGGCACGCTGGTGACGCATCCGCTGCGCATTCTGTTGCTGCTGGTCGGTTTCCTGGTGATTAAAAGCGCGGTGCTGTGGCTGATCGCCCGGCCATTAAACGTCCCCGGTAAGCAGCGGTGGTGGTTTGCGGCGCTATTAGGGCAGGGAAGTGAATTCGCCTTTGTGGTGTTCGGCGCGGCGCAAACCGCGCAGGTGCTGGATGGCGAATGGGCGAAAGCGCTGACGCTGACGGTGGCGCTGTCGATGGCGGCCACGCCGGTGTTGCTGGTATTGCTGACCCGCCTTGAAGCGTCCGGCTCGCAGCAGGAACGCGAAGCCGATGAGATCGATGAAGAAGAAGCGCGGGTGATTGTCGCGGGCTTTGGGCGTTTCGGCCAGATCGCCGGGCGTTTGTTGCTCTCCAGCGGCGTGAGGATGGTGGTGCTCGACCACGATCCCGATCATATTGAAACCCTGCGCAAGTTCGGCATGAAAGTGTTTTACGGCGACGCCACCCGTGTCGATCTGCTGGAATCTGCCGGAGCCGGACGCGCGGAAGTGTTGATTAATGCCATTGATGATCCGCAGGCTAGCCTACAATTAACAGAGCTGGCGAAAGAACATTTCCCGCACCTGCGCATTATTGCCCGCGCCCGCGATGTCGATCACTACATTCGCCTGCGCCAGGCGGGCGTGGAGCAACCCGAGCGTGAAACCTTCGAAGCGGCGCTGAAAACCGGGCGTCTGGCGCTGGAAGGATTGGGGCTTGGCGCGTATGAAGCGCGCGAGCGTGCCGATCATTTCCGCCGTTTTAATACGACGATGATTGAAGAGATGGCGCAGGTCGAAAACGACGCTCAGGCGCGCGCCGCCGTGTTTAAACGTACCAGTGCGATGCTAACGGAGATCATTTCCGAAGATCGGGCGCATCTGTCGGTTACCCAGCGTCACGGCTGGCAGGGGACAGAAGAGGGGCGGCATACCGGTGACCCGGCAGACGAACCCGAGGCGAAACCGCAGGCGTGAGAGTGTGCTGTGTTCAGGCTAATTTACGGCTAACGGTTTGATTCCACGCGCGTGGAAAGCTGGCGGTGCAGGTGCAGGTTGCGCCGCCGCCAGCAGAATAGAAATTTTTCTCATTCTTTGCCCTACTCACCGTCGACGAAGGAATGTGCTTTCCGTATAGTGGCGACAATTTTTTTTGCATCCAGGAATGAATCAATGATCAGTCTGATTGCGGCGTTAGCAGTGGATCGCGTCATCGGTATGGAAAACGCCATGCCGTGGCATCTCCCTGCCGATCTCGCCTGGTTTAAGCGCTCCACCTTAAACAAACCTGTTGTGATGGGCCGCCTGACGTGGGAATCCATCGGTCGCCCGCTGCCGGGGCGTAAAAATATCGTCATCAGTAGCCAGCCGGGCAGTGACGATCGCGTGCAGTGGGTGAAATCCGTGGATGAAGCCATCGCGCAATGCGGCGACGCGGAAGAGATCATGGTGATCGGCGGCGGTCGCGTTTACGAGCAGTTCCTGCCGAAAGCGCAGCGTCTCTATCTGACGCATATTGATGCGGAAGTGGAAGGCGATACCCATTTCCCGGACTACGATCCGGATGAGTGGGAATCGGTATTTAGCGAATTCCACGACGCTGACGAGCAGAACTCGCACAGCTACTGCTTCGAAATTCTGAATCGCAGATAATCCCTTTCCCCGACGCCGCCGCGTCGGGGAATCTGTTCTAAGAGGCGATCGCCTCGTCATCACCCAAATCCATCTGGCGGTTCGACGGCTGCGTGAAGTATTTTTTATCTTCCCAGCGCAGGCAGGTCAGATCGCCGCCCCAGCAGCATCCGGTATCCAGCCCGTAAATCCCTTCCGGCGTCCCGGTGCCTTCCAGCGAAGCCCAGTGACCAAAGACGATGCTGTACTCCTGCGCCACCGGCCCCGGGATCGCGAACCAGGGTTTGAGCGGCGCGGGGGCGTTCTGCGGGATGTCTTTGCAGTACATATCAAGCTGCCCGTTCGGGAAGCAGTAGCGCATGCGCGTAAACGCGTTAGTGATAAAACGCAGGCGCGCAAGACCGCTTAATTCCGGCGACCAGTGATTTGGCAGATCGCCATACATCGCATCAAGAAATAAAGGATACGAATCGCTCGCCAGCACGGCTTCGGCATCGCGGGCGCAGCTTTTTGCGGTGTCGATATCCCACTGCGGCGTGATCCCGGCGTGAGCCATCACCAGCTTTTTCTCTTCGTCGATTTGCAACAGCGGCTGGCGGCGTAGCCAGTTGATCAGCTCATCGGCGTCGGGCGCTTCAAGCAGCAGGTTAAGGCGATCTTTAGGTTTATTACGGCTGATACCCGCAAACACGGCCAGCAGGTGTAAGTCATGGTTGCCCAGCACGATGCGCACGCTATCGCCAAGGGATTTGACGTAACGCAGTACATCCAGCGAGCCTGGCCCACGGGCAACGAGGTCGCCTGTCAGCCATAAAGTGTCTTGTTCCGGCGAAAATTCGACCTGTTTTAACAGCGCGATCAGTTCATCAAAGCAACCGTGAACATCGCCAATAAGGTATGTAGACATTGTATTAATGGATCACTATTGGAACGGCGAGTCGGAAGACCGGGATGGCGATGCGAAACGCGTTGCCTTGCGCGTCGACCATGTCGTAGTGGCCTTGCATGGTGCCCAGCGGCGTTTCAATCACCGCCCCGCTGGTATATTGATATTCGCCGCCGGGTTCGATATGAGGTTGTTCACCGACCACCCCTTCACCCTGAACTTCCGTTTCGCGGCCATTTCCATTGGTGATCAGCCAGTAGCGTTTGAGCAACTGGACGGAGGTTCGCCCCAGATTCCGGATAGTAATGGTATAAGCAAAAACATAGCGTTCATTGTCGGGAAGCGACTGGGACTCGATATAGATGCTTTGTACCTGCACAGAGACTCGGGGCGAATTGATCATGAGTTAACTCTCCTTTGGCGGCGCATTATCCGTCAGGTAATTCGCTAACTGACAATATTGCGCGACAGAGATATTTTCTGCACGCATCGTCGGATCGATACCCAACGATGTCAGTACCTCAACGGTAAAGACATTACCAAGACTGTTACGGATAGTCTTACGACGCTGGTTGAACGCTTCGGTCGTGATGCGGCTCAGCGTGCGAATCTCTTTCACCGGATACGGCATGGTCGCATGCGGCACCAGACGAACCACAGCGGAATCCACTTTCGGCGGCGGTGCGAAGGCGGTTGGCGGCACTTCCAGCACCGGGATAATCTGGCAATAGTACTGGGCCATCACGCTTAATCGACCATACGCCTTACTGTTTGGTCCTGCAACCAGGCGGTTTACCACCTCTTTTTGCAACATAAAGTGCATGTCGGCAATGGCATCAGTATAGCTAAACAGATGGAACATCAACGGCGTGGAGATGTTATAAGGCAAATTGCCGAACACGCGCAGCGGCTGACCGAGGGTCTGTGACAGCTCGCCAAAGTTCATGGTCATCGCATCTTGCTGATAAATGGTCAGCTTTGGCGCGAGGAACGGGTGTGTTTGCAGGCGAGCCGCCAGATCGCGGTCAAGCTCAATAACCGTCATCTTATCCAGACGTTCGCCAACCGGTTCGGTCAATGCGCCAAGCCCTGGGCCGATTTCGACCATGGCCTGACCCTTTTGCGGGTTGATAGCGGAAACAATGCTGTCGATCACGAACTGGTCGTGGAGAAAGTTTTGCCCGAAGCGTTTGCGGGCTAAGTGGCCCTGATGGACGCGAGTATTCATTGAGTATTAACAATCATTTTGATGGCGAGATTAAGCGCCGTAATAAAACTGCCGACATCCGCTGTGCCCTGGCCCGCAAGTTCAAGTGCGGTACCGTGGTCGACGGAAGTGCGAATAAAAGGTAAACCGAGGGTGATATTCACTCCGCGGCCAAAGCCCTGGTATTTTAGCACGGGCAGGCCTTGATCGTGGTACATCGCCAGTACGGCGTCGGCGTTATCGAGATATTTGGGCTGAAACAGCGTATCGGCAGGTAGCGGACCGCTTAAATGCATGCCTTTTTTGCGCATCTCTTCCAGCACCGGAATGATCGTATCGATCTCTTCCGTTCCCATATGACCGCCTTCGCCCGCATGCGGGTTCAAACCGCAAACGAGGATATGCGGCTGGCGAATACCAAATTTCTGCTGTAAATCGCTGTGCAGGATGCTAATCACCTCACGCAATAACGCCGGCGTGATGGCGTTCGCAACGGCTTTGAGCGGCAGGTGCGTGGTGGCGAGCGCCACGCGCAGTTCTTCCGTTGCCAGCATCATTACCACTTTGGCGGCGTGCGAGCGCTCCTCGAAAAACTCCGTATGCCCGGTAAACGGCGTGCCCGCATCGTTAATTACGCCCTTGTGCACCGGCCCGGTGATAAGCGCGGCAAATTCGCCATTCAGGCAGCCATCGCAGGCGCGGGCAAGGGTGTTAACGACGTACGCGCCGTTCTGTGGGTTTAATCGACCCGGCGTAACCGGCGCATTAAGTGAAATGGGCAATACGGTGAGCGTTCCGGCCTGCTGCGCGGTAGCTTCGCTGAGGGGATCATATTCCCGCAGTTGAAGTGGCAGACCGAGCAGGGCTGCCCGGTCGGTTAACAGCGTCGCATCGGCGCAAACTACCAGTTCTACCGGCCAGCCGCGCTGGGCGAGCTGCACCACCAGATCCGGGCCAATCCCGGCGGGTTCGCCGGGCGTGATGACGACACGATGCGTTTTCATTAGTTGCTCAGAATTTTGACGTAAGCACTGGCGCGTTGTTCCTGCATCCAGGTTGCCGCCTCTTCAGAGAACTTGCGGTTCATCAACATACGGTAGGCGCGGTCTTTCTGTGCGGCATCGGTTTTATCGACGTTACGGCTATCGAGCATTTCAATCAGGTGCCAGCCGAAGGAGGAGTGAACCGGGCCGCTCATCTCGCCGCGTTTCAGCTTCATCAGCGCATCGCGGAATGCCGGATCGTAAATATCCGCCGCCGCCCAGCCCAGATCGCCGCCCTGGTTTGCAGAACCTGGATCCTGAGAGAACTCTTTCGCGGCGTTTGCAAACGTGGTTTTACCACTCTTAATGTCGGCAGCAATTTGTTCCAGCTTGGTGCGCGCCTGGTCATCATTCATGATCGGCGACGGTTTCAGCAAAATGTGGCGAGCGTGCACTTCCGTGACGGAGATGCTCTGCGACTGACCGCGCAGATCGTTCACTTTCAGAATGTGGAAACCGACACCGGAGCGGATCGGGCCAAGCACATCGCCTTTTTTCGCGGTGCTCAGCGCCTGAGCAAAGACGCTCGGCAGTTCCTGGATACGGCCCCAGCCCATCTGGCCGCCTTTCAGCGCCTGCTGATCGGCAGAGTAGGTGATAGCCAGTTTGCCAAAATCAGCGCCGTTACGGGCTTGCTCGATAATGGAACGCGCCTGGGCTTCTGCTTCGTTGACCTGATCGGACGTTGGGTTTTCCGGCAGCGCGATCAGGATGTGGCTCAGGTTCAGCTCGGTGCTGGCATCGTTCTGATTGCCCACCTGCTGCGCCAGCGATTCCACTTCCTGCGGCAGCACGGTGACGCGGCGGCGCACTTCGTTATTGCGCACTTCGGAGATGATCATCTCTTTGCGGATCTGGTTACGGTAGGTGTTGAAGTTCATCCCGTCGTAGGCCAGGCGGCTGCGCATCTGATCCATCGTCATATTGTTCTGTTTCGCAATATCCGCGATGGCGGCATCGAGCTGTTCGTCAGTCACTTTGACGCCCATTTTCGTGCCCATCTGCAAAATGATCTGATCCATGATCAGGCGCTCCAGGATCTGATGGCGCAGGGTTGCGTCATCAGGTAACTGCTGGCCTGCCTGGCCTGCGTTAGCCTTCACGGATTGCATCAAACCATCAACATCACTTTCAAGCACGACACCGTTGTTAACCACGGCGGCGACTTTATCGACAACCTGAGGCGCGGCGAAACTGGTATTCGCAACCATAGCGATACCGAGAAGCAGCGTTTTCCAGTTCTTCATACCTTTTCCATTTCAATTAACCGCAATGCGGATTACGTTGCAAATCAAACAGATCACAGAGAGCTACGGTACGGCAGAATGTTCGAACGCAACATTTCTTGCGTTCCTAAACCGTAGTTGGAACTCAGGCCACGAAGCTCAATGTTGAAACCGATAACTTTTTCATACTTGCTTTGTGAATCTTCCCAGCCGTTAAGTTTGCGTTCATAGCCGAAGCGAATCGCATAACAGCAGGAGTTGTATTGCAGACCGACCATCTGGTCGGCAGGTTTATTGGTGTTGGTATCGAGATAGTACGCGCCCACAAGCGACCAGCGATCGTTAATCGGCCAGCTTGCCGCAGTGCCCACCTGCGAAATGCCTTTCTTATACTGCTCGGCAGTCGCAAAGTTCGGCAGCGTCGCCTGGATGTATTCCGGGCTGGCGTAGCGATAGCTCAATTGCACCATACGGTCTTGATCGCGGCGGTATTCCAGCGCCGAACTGCTGTTAGCAATATTGTTCAGACGCGTATCGTACTGTACCCCGCCGCGCAGGCCCCAACGATCGGAGATGCGCCAGTACGTATCGCCCGCCCACACCAGCGAGCCCGTTTTGTTGTCTTTCTCCCAGTTAATGTTGTCATCACCGGTACGGGACTCGGTGAAATAGTAGATTTGACCAACAGAAACGTTAAAACGTTCAACCGACGCGTCATCATAAATGCGGGTTGTGACGCCGGTCGTGACCTGGTTTGCAGATGCGATGCGGTCAAGACCGCCATAAGTCCGATCGCGGAACAGACCGCTGTAGTCAGACTGCAACAGCGACGAGTCATAGTTATTGATATGGCTCTGATCGCGATACGGCACGTAAAGGTACTGCGCGCGCGGTTCCAGCGTCTGGGTATAGCCTTCCGCCCAGTTCATATCGCGCTCGAAAACCAGCCTGCCGTCGGTTTTAAACTGCGGCATCACACGGTTAACGGAGGAGCGGTAGTCCGTGTTGTTTCGCTCGTTATAGGTATCGAGATTGGTTTGCTGGTAATGGGTCGCCAGCATTTTCACTTCGGTATTCAGGCTGCTCCACTCATTGGATACCGGCAAGCTTAAGGTCGGCTCCAGATGCAGACGGGTGGATTCCGGGTTGTTCGAGTTGGTGTTCACAAAATTCACCGCCTGACCATAAACGCGGAAGTCAAACGGCCCCAAGTCATTGTGATACCAGTTAACATCCACCTGCGGCTGCGCAGAATAGGAGTTGCTGCTCTGGCGGTTAAACACCTGGAACTGTTTCGTCGACACCGTGGCGTTAAAGTTTTCGACGGCATAGCCAGCGCTCAAAATCTGCGTGGCGTAACCGTCGGTACTTGAACCGTATTTCGATGAGAAGTTGTTGAAATAGCGCGGGTCGCTGACTTTGGTGTAGTTGGCGTTAAAGCGCCATACTTTGTCCATCACCCCGGAGTGCTGCCAGAAGAAGAGCCAGCGATGGCGATCGCCCTCTGTCGGGTATTCATCGGCATAGACTTTATCTGACGGCAAATAGTCAAACTCAATCAAGCCCTGGCCGGCGTGGGTCAGATAACGGAACTCGTTCTGCCACTGGATATTGCCGCGCTTATGAATGTAGTGCGGCGTGATGGTCGCATCCATATTCGGTGCGATGTTCCAGTAGTACGGCAGATAGAATTCAAAATAGTTACTGGTGCTGTATTTGGCATTCGGGATCAGGAAGCCGGAACGACGTTTGTCACCAATCGGCAACTGCAAATAGGGGCTGTAGAACACCGGCACCGGGCCGAGTTTAAAACGGGCATTCCAGATTTCAGCGACTTGTTCTTCGCGATCCTGAATCACTTCGCTCCCCACCACGCTCCAGGTGTTTGAGCCGGGGAGACAGGAGGTAAATGACCCGTTGTCCAGAATGGTATAGCGGTTCTGCCCACGCTGTTTCATCAGATCGGCTTGACCGCGCCCCTGACGGTCGACCATCTGATAATCACCTTCCCAAATATTGGTGTCTTTGGTGTTCAGATTCGACCAACCTTTCGGACCTTTCAGGATGACCTGGTTATCGTCATAGTGCACATTACCGAGTGCATCCACCGTGCGAACGGGGGCTGTCTGACCTTCCGGTTGCTGCTGATGAAGCTGAACCTCATCGGCCTGTAGGCGGCTATTACCCTGATTAATATCCACATTGCCGGTAAAAACGGCGTCGTCGGGATAATTGCCCTTGGCGTGATCGGCGTTAATTGTCACCGGTAAATCATTGGTATCGCCTTTAATCAGCGGGCGGTTGTAGCTGGGTACGCCAAGCATACATTGCGAGGCAAGATCGGCTGCCATTCCCTGCTGACTGTAAAGGGCGTAGCCAATCATGGTGGCCAGGAGGGTGGGGATACGTTTTTTCATACGTTGTATTTGTTGTTCCGTCATCTGTGGCATTACGCTGGCAAACGGTCTGAGACTAACTTACTCGCCTTTGCAACGCTAGTTTTAATCCTGCCCGCGTTCGAGCCAGAAGGAGAAGCCTGCGCCTGTGCATGGCATAGAATGACGGGTATGATAAAGCAAATTTTAGCCGACGGCATGACGATTTGGGGAGTATATGCAGTATTGGGGGAAAGTGGTTGGGGTGGTCATCGCCCTTTTCATGGGCGGTGGCTTCTGGGGTGCCGTGCTTGGGCTAATCATTGGGCATATTTTCGATAAATCACGCAGCCGTAAAATGGCGTGGTTCGCGAACCAGCGCGAACGTCAGACGCTCTTTTTCGCCACCACCTTTGAGGTGATGGGCCATCTGACCAAATCGAAAGGCCGCGTGACCGAAGCCGACATTCAGGTCGCAAGCTTGTTTATGGATCGCATGAACCTGCACGGCGAGTCGCGCACTGCGGCACAGCACGCGTTTCGCGTCGGCAAAACGGATAACTACCCGTTGCGCGACAAGATGCGTCAGTTCCGTAGCGTCTGTTTCGGGCGCTTTGATTTGATTAGGATGTTTCTGGAAATTCAAATCCAGGCCGCCTTCGCCGATGGTTCCTTGCACCCGAGCGAGCGGGACGTGTTGTACGTCATTGCCGAAGAGCTGGGGATTTCGCGCAACCAGTTTGATCAGTTTCTGCGCATGATGCAGGGCGGGGCGCAATTTGGCGGCGGTTATCACTCGTCACAGCAGCAGTCGGGCAATAATGGTGGCTGGCAGCAGGCGCAACGCGGCCCGACGCTGGAAGATGCCTGTAACGTGCTGGGCGTGAAACCAACGGACGACACCACCACCATCAAACGCGCTTATCGTAAGTTGATGGGCGAGCATCACCCGGACAAACTGGTGGCAAAAGGGTTACCGCCGGAAATGATGGAGATGGCGAAGCAAAAAGCGCAGGAAATTCAAAAAGCGTACGAGCTGATCCGCGAGCAGAAGGGGTTTCGCTAATAAAACGTCCCCGGCTGCAAGGCCGGGGAGCATGGTCAAAAATCCACCGGGGCTTTAAACGTCATGCTGTTACCGAACACCGGATGGGTAATGGTCAATGTTTCGGCGTGAAGCTGCAAACGCGGTGCCATCGCCAGCGCGTCTGGCGGAGCGTAAAAGCGATCCCCCAGAATCGGATGACCCAGCGCCAGCATATGCACCCGCAACTGATGTGAACGGCCAGTGATCGGCTTCAGCCGCACGCGAGCGGTGCCATCTTCTTCAAACGCCAGCACGTGATATTCAGTTTGCGCCGCCTTGCCGGTTTCATAACACACCTTCTGCTTCGGGCGATTCGGCCAGTCGCAAATCAGCGGTAAATCCACCAGCCCTTCTTCGTTTTCCGGGTGACCCCAGACACGCGCCAGATACTGCTTTTTCGGCTCGCGCTCGCGAAACTGCCGCTTTAATTCGCGCTCGGCCTGCTTGGTGAGTGCCACCACAATCACACCGCTGGTCGCCATATCCAGGCGATGCACGGATTCAGCCTGCGGAAAATCGCGCTGAATACGCGTCATCACGCTGTCTTTGTGCTCTTCAAGGCGTCCCGGCACTGACAACAAACCGCTGGGTTTATTGACCACCATAATGTGTTCATCCTGATACAGAATGACCAGCCAGGGTTCCTGCGGCGGATTGTAGGGCTCCATCATCACGTTTGCGTGCTCCGGTTATTGGTGCGTCACGACAATCAGACGCAGCGCGTCCAGTCGCCAGCCTGCCTGATCCAGGCTTTCCAACACGTGCAGGCGGTTGCTTTCAATGGCGGCCAGTTCGTCATCGCGAATGTTCGGGTTGACCGCTTTCAGCGCTTCCAGACGCGCCAGTTCCGCCGACAGCTTCTCATCGGCTTCGCTACGCGCCGCGTCAATCAGCTCCCGTGCGGCGGCTTCCACCTGCGCTTCGCCTTTTTGCAGAATGGTATGCACTTCTTGCTGCACCGCGTTCACCAGTTTACTGCCGGTGTGGCGGTTGACCGCGCTCAACTGGCGGTTGAAGGTTTCGAACTCGACCTGGCCGGCCAGGTTATTACCGTTTTTATCCACCAGCAGGCGGACAGGCGTTGGCGGCAGGAAGCGGCTAAGCTGCAACTGTTTCGGCGCCTGCGCTTCAACCACGTAAACAAGTTCGAGCAGCAGCGTGCCGACCGGTAACGCTTTGTTTTTCAGCAGTGAAATGGTGCTGCTGCCGGTATCGCCAGAGAGAATAAGATCCAGACCGTTACGAATGATCGGATGCTCCCAGGTGACAAACTGCGCGTCTTCACGCGACAGCGCCACATCACGCTCAAAGGTGATGGTGCAGCCATCTTCCGGCAGACCGGGGAAATCCGGCACCAGCATATGATCCGACGGCGTCAGCACAATCATGTTTTCACCGCGATCGTCCTGGTTAATGCCGATAATATCGAACAGGTTCATGGCAAAGGTGATAAGCCCGGTGTCGTCGTCCTGCTCGGCAATGCTGTCTGCCAGCGCCTGCGCTTTTTCACCGCCGTTGGAGTGAAGCTCCAGCAGGCGATCGCGCCCCTGTTCCAGTTGAGCTTTCAGCGCATCATGCTGCTCGCGGCAGGCTTTGATCAGCGCGTCAAAACCGTCGCTGTTTTCCGGCGCGGCCAGGTAGGTAATCAGCTCGCCGTGCACGCTGTCATAAATCGCGCGCCCGGTCGGGCAGGTGTGCTCGAAGGCGTCCAGCCCTTCGTGATACCAGCGCACCAGCACGGACTGCGCGGTTTTTTCCAGATAAGGCACATGGATCTGAATATCATGGGCCTGGCCAATACGATCCAGACGGCCGATGCGCTGCTCCAGCAGATCCGGGTTGAACGGCAGATCGAACATCACCAGCTGGCTGGCAAACTGGAAGTTACGCCCTTCCGAGCCGATTTCCGAGCACAGCAGCACCTGGGCGCCGCTGTCTTCTTCACCAAACCAGGCCGCCGCGCGGTCGCGTTCGATAATCGACATGCCTTCATGGAACACCGCGGCGCGAATGCCTTCTCGCTCGCGCAGGACTTGCTCCAGTTGCAGCGCGGTGGCGGCTTTGGCGCAGATCACCAGCACTTTCTGCGAACGATGGCTGGTGAGATAGCCCATTAGCCACTCGACGCGCGGATCGAAGTTCCACCAGGTGCCGCTATCGCCTTCAAATTCCTGATAAATCTGCTCCGGGTAGAGCATATCGCGGGCGCGCTCTTCCTCGCTTTTCCGTGCGCCCATAATGCCGGAGACTTTAATGGCCGTTTGATATTGCGTCGGCAGCGGCAGTTTGACCGTGTGCAGTTCGCGTTTCGGGAAACCTTTCACGCCGTTACGGGTGTTGCGAAACAGCACACGGCTGGTGCCGTGGCGGTCCATCAGCATGGTGACCAGCTCCTGGCGTGCGGCAGTTGCCCCTTCGCGATCGCTGTTGGCGGTTTGCAGCAGCGGTTCGATATCCTGCTCGCCGACCAGATCGCTCAGCATATTGAGGTCGTCATTGCTCAGGCGCTCGCCCGCCAGCAGCAGCGCAACGGCATCTGCCACCGGGCGATAGTTTTTCTGCTCTTCAACAAACTGGGCGAAATCGTGAAAGCGGTTCGGATCGAGCAGGCGCAGACGCGCAAAGTGGCTCTCCATACCCAGCTGTTCCGGCGTGGCGGTCAGCAGCAGAATGCCCGGTACGCGCCCGGCCAGTTGCTCAATGGCCAGATATTCGCGGCTTGCCTCTTTTTCGCTCCACACCAGATGGTGCGCTTCGTCGACCACCAGCAGATCCCATTCGGCATCGCACAGATGCTCCAGGCGCTGTTTGCTGCGGCGCACGAAATCCAGGGAGCAAATCACCAGTTGCTCGGTTTCGAACGGGTTGTCGGCATCGTGCTGGGCTTCGGCATAACGTTCATCGTCAAACAGGGCGAAACGCAGGTTAAAGCGGCGCAGCATCTCCACCAGCCACTGGTGTTGCAGGGTTTCCGGCACCACGATCAGCACACGCTCAGCCGCGCCAGAGAGCAGTTGTTGATGCAGGATCATCCCGGCTTCGATGGTTTTACCTAAGCCCACTTCATCGGCCAGCAGGACGCGCGGCGCATGGCGACGGCCAACATCATGGGCGATATGCAATTGATGGGGGATCAGGTTGGTACGCTGGCCGCGCAGGCCGCTCCACGGCATGCGGTACTGTTCGCTCTGGTATTTACGTGCGCGAAAGCGCAGCGCGAAGCGGTCCATTCGGTCAATTTGCCCGGCGAACAGGCGATCCTGCGGCTTACTGAACACCAGTTTGCTGTCGAGCAGCACTTCACGCAGGACGACGTTGTTTTCCCCGGTATCCAGACGAGTACCGGTGTAGGCGAGCAGACCGTTTTCTTCTTTTACCTCTTCGATGGTTAACTGCCAGCCTTCGTGACTGGTTATCGTATCACCGGGGTTGAACATGACGCGCGTCACCGGAGAGTCGCTGCGGGCATACAAGCGATTTTCACCCGTGGCGGGGAAAAGCAGAGTGACCGTGCGCGCATCCATTGCGACAACGGTTCCAAGTCCGAGCTCGCTTTCCGTATCGCTAATCCAGCGTTGACCAAGTGTAAAGGGCATAAATGAACTCTATATCTCTAATTACAGGCAATAGTTTGTCACCGCCTGAAGGCAGGCGGGCGGTAAATTGGGGCCAGAAAAAGGAAGGGCGCTATGGTAAAGGATGCCACTTCGTTCGTATAGACTGAATCGTGTGGCGTTGAAACTTAAAAACCTTAAAACAAACCCAGTTGCCCTGTAATGAGTGTAGCAAAGTCGTCCTCAAGGAAAGGCAGGATGCCATCGGCGACCGGTTGCAGCTGTTTGCTCAGGTAGTGATCGTAATCCAGCGGTGAACGCTGGTAGTCCACCGGTTCCGGCCCGCTGGTGGTCCAGACATATTTGATGGTGCCGCGATTCTGATACTGCGGCGCGCGACCGCGCTTCTGGTTCTCTTCATCGGCAAGCCGCGCGGCACGCACATGCGGCGGCACATTGCGCTCATACTCCGCCAGCGGCCGACGCAGTCGCTTACGATAAACCAGTTGCGCGTCAAGCTCGCCCGCCATCAGGCTGGCGATGGTTTCGCGTACATAATCCTGATACGGCTCGTTGCGAAACACCCGCAGATAGAGCGCCTGCTGGAACTGCTGCGCCAGCGGCGTCCAGTCTGTGCGCACCGTCTCCAGCCCTTTAAACACCATGCGCTGGCTTTCCCCTTCCTGGATCATCCCGGCGTAGCGCTTTTTGCTGCCCTGATCGGTGCCGCGAATGGTCGGCATCAGAAAACGGCAGAAATGGGTTTCGAACTCCAGCTCCAGTGCGCTCTCCAGCCCCTGATTTTCCAGGTGCGCGGCCCACCAGCCGTTAACCTGCTCAACCAGCCGCTGGCCTATCTGCGCTGCCTCCTCTTCACTGTGCGCGCGTTTCAGCCAGACAAAGGTGGAGTCCGTATCGCCATAAATCACGTCGTAGCCCTGTGCTTCAATCAACGCTTTGGTTTGCAGCATGATCTCATGCCCGCGCATGGTGATTGACGACGCCAGCCTGGGGTCGAAGAAGCGACAGGCGCTGGTGCCCAGCACGCCGTAAAAGGCATTCATGATAATTTTCAGCGCCTGCGATAACGGCTTATTCCCCTGGCGTTTAGCTTCATCGCGCCCGTGCCAGATTTGCCCGACGATCTCCGGCAGGCAGTGTTTCTCGCGTGAAAACCACGCGCCGAGAAACCCTTCGGTGCTGTGCGCTGCATCGGGCTGCGCCATGCCTTCCACCAGGCCCACAGGATCGATAAGGAAGGTGCGGATAATCGACGGATAGAGGCTTTTGTAATCCAGCACCAGCACAGAGTCATAGAGGCCGGGTCGGGAGTCCATCACATATCCGCCGGGGCTGGCCTGCGGCGGCACAGTGCCCAGATTCGGCGCGACATAACCGGCGCGGTGCATACGCGGAAAATAGAGATGGCTGAATGCGGCCACCGAGCCGCCGTGGCGGTCAACAGGCAAACCGTTGACCGTCGCACGCTCCAGCAAAAACGGCATAATTTCCGTTTTGTGGAAAATACGCGTCACCAGTTCGCAATCTTTCAGATTATAGGTGGCAAGCGCGGGCTTATCTTCGGCGAAACGGCGGTTAATTTCATCCATCCGATCCCACGGGTTATCAATCGCTTTCCCTTCGCCCAGCAGCTCCTGCGACACCGCTTCCAGCGAAAAGGAGGAGAAGCTCCAGAACGCCGATTTCAGCGCTTCGATGCCATCAATGATTAGCCTGCCGGTGGCCTGGGCGAAGAATATGCCGTTTTTAAAACCGTGCTCGCGCCACTCCAGTTCGCTGCCGTTTCGCCCGAGCGTCAGCGGCACGCGGTAACGTTCGGCGCTTTTTTGCAGTACGCGCAGATCGAACTGCACCAGGTTCCAGCCGATGATCACATCGGGATCGTGCTCGGCAAACCAGGCGTTGAGTTTTTCCAGCAATTGCGGGCGGCTGGCGACATACACCAGATCGAAATCGAGATCCTGCGCGTTGCCATTTTCTGGCCCCAGCATATAGACCGTGCGCTGGCCGCAGCCTTCAAGGCCAATACAGTAAAGCTCGCCATGACGCGTGGTTTCGATATCCAGCGACACCCATTTCAGCGGCGGGCGATAGTCAGGGCTGGGTTTGAGGCGCGCATTGACCAGCGCGTCGCCGCGCGGTTCGCCATCGACCCAAACGGGCGCGGTAATAAAGCGCTCCATCAGAAACCGTTCTGGCGGGCGCACATCGCCTTCATACACCGTCACGCCGCCTTCGCGCAGCAGCTTTTCAAAACGCATTAACTGGCGATGAGCGCGACAATAAAGGCCATGCACGGGCTGACGGTGAAAATCATGCAAAGAGAGGGGGGGTAAGCGCCAGTTGTGCTCGTTGCGCAACAGCAGTTTTGCTTTTTCCACATGATTGGCAGGAATAAACGCCACCGACTCCTGGGGCGGCAGAACCACGCGCAGCGGGCCGTTATCCGTCGCCAGCCAGAACTCTACCTCAGTACCTTCAGGGGTATCCCGCCAGTGTCGGGTTAAAATAAAGCCTTCTTGCGCCTGCGCCACAGCGTGCTCTCATTAAACAAAACCAGGCGAGATTATAGCCTGGTTCCGTGTGGGGTGCTGTGGTTTTATACAGTTATTGCCCGTAGTAGGCTTTCGCGCCGTGTTTACGCAAATAGTGTTTATCCAGCAGCGTTTGTTGCATGGCGGGCAGTTTCGGGTCGAGCTGACGGCAGAAGATGCCCATATAGGCCACTTCTTCCAGCACGATGGCGTTATGCACCGCGTCATCGGCGTTTTTCCCCCAGGCAAACGGCCCATGGGAATGCACCAGTACGCCGGGCATTTGCGCCGGATCGATGCCGTTTCTGTCGAAGGTTTCGACAATCACGTTGCCGGTTTCCCACTCATATTCACCGTTGATTTCCTCGTCGGTCATCTTGCGGGTGCAGGGGATTTCACCGTAGAAGTAGTCAGCGTGTGTGGTGCCCGTTGCCGGGATCGGTTGCCCCGCCTGCGCCCAGATGGTGGCGTGGCGGGAGTGGGTATGCACAATGCCGCCAATGGTCGGGAATGCCTGATACAACAAGCGGTGCGTTGGGGTATCCGACGACGGTTTTTTATTCCCTTCAACCACTTCGCCGGTGGTGAGATTGACCACCACCATATCGTCGGCGGTCATGACGCTGTAATCGACGCCGGAGGGTTTGATAACCAGTACGCCGCGCGTGCGGTCAACGGCGCTGACGTTGCCCCACGTCAGGGTGACCAGATTATGTTTTGGCAGCGCCAGGTTGGCTTCCAGCACTTGCCGTTTGAGATCGTCGAGCATGTGAATCTCCTGTAATGCCGGATGGCGCTAACGCGTATCCGGCCTACGAAAACCGCCATCCGATACGTCTTAACGTTTCGAACCGTAATACACCTCGTTCCAGCGCAGCGTGTCTTTAAACGCGGGCAGGCGAGTGTCGTTATCGATAACCGTCAGCTCAATATCGTGCAGCTCGCTGAACTGGCGCATATCCTCCAGCGTCAGGGCCTGGCTGAAGACCGTATGGTGCGCGCCACCCGCGAGGATCCACGCTTCGGACGCGGTCGGCAGATCCGGCTGCGCTTTCCAGAGCGCGTTCGCCACCGGCAGTTTCGGCAGGTCGTGCGGGGTTTTCACCGCATCAACACAGTTCACCAGCAGGCGGAAACGATCGCCAAGATCAATCAGGCTGGCGTTAATGGCCGGGCCGGTTTTGGTGGAGAAGATCAGGCGCGCCGGATCGGCTTTGCCACCGATGCCGAGGAACTGCACATCCAGCGTCGGTTTTTCATCAAGGGCGATCGACGGGCAAACTTCCAGCATGTGGGAGCCGAGCACCAGATCGTTGCCGTTCTCAAAGTGGTAGGTGTAATCCTCCATAAAGGAGGTGCCGCCGTTCAGCCCGCCGGACATCACTTTCATGATGCGCAGCAGCGCAGCGGTCTTCCAGTCGCCTTCGCCCGCAAAGCCGTAGCCCTGCTGCATCAGGCGCTGTACTGCCAGACCTGGCAGTTGTTTCAGACCATGTAAATCTTCAAAGGTGGTAGTGAAAGCCTGGAAACCGCCGTCCTCTAAAAAGCGTTTCATGCCCAGTTCGATACGCGCGGCATCAATAACGTTCTGGCGTTTCTCGCCGTGAACCTGCGCGGCTGCGGTCAGGCGATAGCTGCTTTCATATTCGTCGACCAGCGCGTTGACATCGCCGTCGCTGACCGCATTCACCACCTGCACCAGATCGCCAACGCCCCAGGTGTTCACCGAGAAGCCGAATTTGATTTGTGCCGCCACTTTATCGCCGTCGGTCACCGCCACTTCACGCATGTTGTCGCCAAAGCGCACCACTTTCAGATGGCGGGTATCCTGCTTAGACACCGCCTGGCGCATCCACGCGCCAATACGGCTGTGCGCACGTTGATCCTGCCAGTGGCCAGTTACCACGCTGTGCTGCTGGCGCATGCGTGCGCCGATAAAGCCAAACTCGCGGCCGCCGTGCGCGGTTTGATTGAGGTTCATAAAGTCCATATCAATGCTGTCCCACGGCAGGGAAGCATTGAACTGGGTATGGAACTGCAACAGCGGCTTGTTGAGAATAGCCAGGCCGTTGATCCACATTTTTGCCGGCGAAAAGGTGTGCAGCCAGACCACGATCCCGGCGCATTTATCGTCGTAGTTGGCATCGCGGCAAATCGCGGTGATTTCATCTGGCGAAGTGCCCAGCGGTTTCAGCACCAGTTTGCAGGGAAGTTTCGCTTCTGCATTGAGGGCGTTGACCACCTGTTCGGCATGGTGGGTCACCTGTTTCAGCGCTTCAGGGCCATACAGATGCTGGCTGCCAATGACGAACCAAATTTCATACTTGTCGAAAATAGTCATGATCGTGTCCTTAATGGGTTAACGCGGCCTGCGAAACTGTCGCGGCTGAAGGGAGATAGTGCTGCTCGGCGCTGGTCGCCCACTGCTGATAGCGACGGTAGAGCCGTTCAAACTGTTGTGCCTGGGAAGAGGGTTGCAGCGTTTTTTCAATGGCGCTGGCCATCTTCATCTGCGCGGCCGGAATATCGGTATGCACTTGAGCGGCGACGGCGGCAAAAATCGCCGCGCCCAGCGCGCAGCACTGTTCGGACGCGACAACCTGTAACGGGCGGTTAAGCACATCACAGCAGGCCTGCATCACGCCGAGGTTTTTGCGCGCGATACCGCCGAGTGCCATCACGTTGTCCACTGCAATGCCCTGTTCGGTGAAACACTCCATAATGGCGCGGGCACCAAAAGCGGTCGCCGCAATCAGCCCGCCGAACAGCGCAGGCGCATCGGTGGCGAGATTGAGATCGGTAATCACCCCTTTCAGGCGCTGGTTCGCATTCGGTGTGCGGCGGCCGTTAAACCAGTCCAGCACAACGGGCAAATGATCGAGTGAGGGATTTTTCACCCACGCCTCGGTGAGCGCGGGAAGAAGCTGTTTCTGGCTGGCTTTGATCTGCGTTTTCAATTCCGGGTGATGCTGCGCCAGTTGTTCCAGCGGCCAGCCGAGAATGCGGCCAAACCAGGCGTAGATATCGCCGAAGGCGGATTGCCCGGCTTCAAGGCCGATAAAATCCGGCACCACGCTGCCATCAACCTGGCCGCAAATACCTTTCACCGCGCGTTCGCCTACGCTCTGTTTATCGGCAATCAGAATGTCGCAGGTGGAAGTACCAATCACTTTCACCAGCGTGTTGGGCTGTGCGCCCGCGCCGACTGCGCCCATATGGCAGTCGAATGCGCCGCCGGAAATCACCACCGATTCCGGCAAACCAAGACGTTGCGCCCATTCGGCAGTCAACGTACCCACCGGAATATCGGCGGTGTATGTGTCGGTAAACAGCGGCCAGCTTAAGTGTTTGTTGATAATCGGATCGAGCTCGTCAAAGAACGGCGCAGGCGGCAGGCCGCCCCAGCTTTCATGCCACAAGGATTTATGCCCGGCGCTACAGCGCCCACGGCGAATGGCTTGCGGGCTGGTGGTGCCGGAAAGCAGAGCGGGCACCCAATCGCACAATTCAATCCATGACGCGGCGGCCTGCGCCACGGCGCTGTCGGCGCGGGTGACGTGTAAAATTTTCGCCCAGAACCATTCGCTGGAATAAATCCCGCCGATATATCGCGAGTAATCGGTTTTTCCGGGTTGGTGGCACAAACGGGTGATGGTTTCCGCTTCTTCAACGGCGGTGTGATCTTTCCACAACACGAACATGGCGTTCGGGTTGTCGGCGAACTCCGGGCGCAGCGCCAGCACGCGACCTTCGGCATCAATCGGTGCCGGGGTAGAGCCGGTGCTGTCGACGCCAATGCCTTTAATTTCCGCGCGTTGCGCCGCGCTTAATTCGGCCAGCACATTTTTCAGTGCCGCTTCCATCGATTCAATGTAATCGCGTGGATGGTGACGAAACTGGTTATGCGGCGCGTCGCAATAACGGCCCTCCTGCCAGCGCGGATACCACTCAACGCTGGTGGCGATCTCCGCCCCGGATGTGCAGTCTACCGCCAGCGCACGTACTGAATCGCTGCCGAAATCGAGGCCAATTGTGATTGCCATGCTTGTTGCTCCATAAGAATAACCGTTAGAAAAACGATAGTGAGCGGGGGCAAAAACCGTCAGGCAGGATCCGCTAATCTTATGGATGAAATTGCTATGCCATGGCAAAGTGTGACGCCGTGCAAAAATTCGATGTGGACATTTCTGCCACCTTTATAGACACTTTCGTTATCCGTTTTCGCCCTGTCTGAAGGCATTAAAAAGGCGTAATCGCTTTTATCTGGCGGGATTAAGTAACGCCAGTGTTTACGCGGCTTGCCCGCCAGTGGCAGCGAAATGACGGAACTCACAATATGGACAATTGGTTTCCTCACCGGGGACAGGAGTATTGCGTTTATGGCCGAATCACAAAATGATCCACTGCTGCCGGGGTACTCGTTTAATGCGCACCTGGTGGCGGGGCTGACACCCATTGAATCTGAAAGCTATCTCGACTTTTTTATCGACCGGCCGCTGGGGATGAAGGGCTATATCCTCAACCTGACCGTGCGCGGTGAAGGGGTAGTGATAAACCAGGGCAAACAGTTTATCTGCCGTCCAGGCGATATTTTGTTGTTCCCGCCGGGGGAGATTCACCACTATGGCCGCCACCCGGACGCCTCGGCGTGGTATCACCAGTGGGTCTATTTCCGCCCGCGCGCCTACTGGCATGAATGGTTAAACTGGCCGACGCTGTTTGCGCAAACCGGGTTTTATCGTCCTGATGATGCCCATATGCAGCGTTTTCGCGACCTGTTCGCGCAAATTATCGATGCAGGCCAAAGCGGCGGGCGCTATGCCGAACATCTTGCCATTAATCTGCTGGAACAACTGCTCCTGCGGCGCATGGAGGCGATTAATGAGTCACTCAATCCGCCGCTGGATAACCGCGTGCGCGACGCCTGCCAGTACATCAGCGACCATCTGGCGGATAACCATTTCGACATTGCCAGCGTCGCGCAGCATGTGTGCCTGTCGCCGTCGCGCTTATCGCACCTGTTTCGCCAGCAACTGGGCGTGAGCGTGCTGAGCTGGCGTGAGGATCAGCGCATCAGCCAGGCAAAACTGTTGCTAAGCACCACGCGCATGCCGATTGCCAGCGTCGGGCGCAATGTCGGCTTTGACGATCAACTCTACTTTTCGCGGGTGTTTAAAAAATGCACCGGAGCCAGCCCGAGCGAATTCCGTGCCGGATGTGAATGAAGCGTAAAGAATGGCAATAATCTGTTCTGCAATCTGACATAAGTAGTAAAGATTCAGATAATTGAAAGCTTGACGCTCGCGGACGACCTCCGGAGAATCCAGCCTTCATGCTGAACAGGACCGCTTATGCAAGCCTTGCTGGAACACTTTGTTACCCAATCTGCCCCTTACTCGCTGGTGGCTATCGCGCTGGTGGCGTTTTTCGAATCTCTGGCGCTGGTCGGGCTTATTCTGCCCGGCACGGTAATGATGGCGGGGCTGGGCGCGCTGATTGGCAGCGGCGAAGTGAATTTCTGGCAGGCGTGGTTAGCGGGTATTGTTGGCTGTCTGCTCGGGGACTGGATCTCGTTCTGGCTGGGCTGGCGCTTCAAAAAACCGCTGCACCGCTGGTCGTTTCTGAAAAAGAACAAAGCGCTGCTGGATAAAACCGAACATGCGCTGCATCAGCACAGCCTGTTTACCATTCTGGTGGGGCGTTTCGTCGGGCCAACGCGCCCGCTGGTGCCGATGGTGGCGGGGATGCTGGATTTGCCGGTCAGCAAATTTCTGCCGCCTAATATTATTGGCTGCCTGTTTTGGCCGCCATTCTACTTTCTGCCCGGCATTCTGGCCGGTGCGGCAATCGACATTCCTGCCGATATGCAAAGCGGCAACTTCAAATGGCTGCTGTTGCTGACGGCAATCGTGCTGTGGCTGGCCTGTTGGCTGGGCTGGCGTTTGTGGCGCACGGGGAAATCGGGCAGGGATCGCTTAACGGCTTATCTGCCACGCCAGCGCTTGCTGTGGCTGGCTCCGGGCATGATGGTGATTGCCATCGCGGCGATAGTCGCGCTGGCGCAACACCCGCTGATGCCAATCTACCTTGATATTCTTGGCAACGTAGTGCGCGGTCACTGACCGCGAATACCCAGCAATTCAGAGACCGATGATTTGCCGCTCAGCAGTTCCTCGGTTGAACCATCCCAGGCGATGCGCCCATCGGCAATCACCAGCGCACGCGCGGCGATGCGGGCGGCATCTTCCACGCTGTGCGACACCATCAATAGCGTTAATTGCTGACGACGACACACCGACTGCACCAGCGCGAGCATCTCCTGGCGCAGGGCGGGATCGAGCGCCGAAAAAGGCTCATCCAGCAGCAGTACCGGCTGTTCACGCACCAGGCAGCGGGCCAGCGCTACGCGTTGACGCTGGCCGCCGGAAAGCTGCTCCGGCAGGCGGTCCAGCAATTCATCCAGCCCCATGGTGGCGGCAATCTCGTTGAGTTTGCTTTGCTGCTCTGCATTCAGCTTCAGCCCAGGGTTCAGCCCCAGGCCAATGTTCTGGCGCACCGTCAGGTGGGTAAAAAGATTATTTTCCTGAAACAGCATCGATACCGGGCGGCGCGATGGCGGTGTGCGGGTGTGATCCTCGCCGCCAATCATAATCGCACCGCTGGCCGGGGTGAGAAAGCCAGCGATCAGGTTCAGCAGCGTGCTTTTGCCCGCGCCGCTGGGGCCGAGAACGGCAATTTGCTCACCCTGTTCAACAGAAAGGGTAAAGCGCATTGGCAGGTGCTGGTAAAGCCAGGTGACATCAATCAGTTTTAGCATCGCGGCCCGGTAGTTTTTCAATCACAGTGAATAATAAAAAGCACAGCAGCAGGAGGATAAGCGCAGTGACCGCGCCGTCCTGGCTGCGATACGAGCCAATTTGCTGATAGAGATAAAACGGTAGCGTACGGAACTCGTCATTGCCAAACAGCGCCACCACGCCGAAATCGCCAATCGACAGCACACAGGCAAAGGCCAGCGCCTGCGCCAGTGGGCGTTTCAGCGCGCGCAGTTCCACCACCCGCAGGCGGCGAAAGCCCTGGATATCCAGCGACTGGCAAAGCATCGAGTAACGCGCGGTAATATCGCGCATCGGGTTTTCCAGCACTTTTAGCGCGTAGGGGATAGCCATTAAGGCGTTGGTGAAAATCACGATGCCGTCGGCGGAGGTCGGCAGGCCGACCGTGTTATTGAGCAGCAAAAAGAATCCGGTCGCCAGTACAATGCCCGGCATCGCCAGGATCAGCATGCCGCTGAGTTCCAGCGTTTGCCCGGCCATTACCCGCTGGCGGGCGCGTAGCTCACGGCTGCTCCAGAGCAACATCATGGTGAGCACCACGCACAGTAATCCGGCGGCCAGCGCGATGCGCAGCGATGTCCATACCGCCTGCCACAGCACCGGTTGTGCGAGTACCTTCAGCAAACTGAGATTGAGGCCATCAACCATTACCGCCAGCAGCGGCGGCAGCAGTAACAACAGCGCCAGTACGATCAGCGTGATATCCGTAATGCGGCTAACGCGCGTCTGTTCCGGGTTGCGCCAGCCCTGAATTTGATGGCTACCAACGGCAATGGCTTTGCTCAGGCGCTGGCTGAGCAGCACCAGCCCCAGGCAGCAGATCATCTGGATCAGCGCCAGCATTGCCGCGCGGGCCGGATCGTAATCAAAACTCAGGGCCTGATAAATGGCTAATTCAATGGTGGTGGCCTGCGGCCCGCCGCCCAGCGACAAAACAGTGGCGAAACTGGCGAAGCAGAGCATAAAGATGAGTGCCGCAACCGGCGGGATCTGGCGGCGCAGCCACGGCCATTCAACGAAACGGAAGAATGCCCAGCCGCGCATTCCCAGTTGTGCCGCTAACTGGCGCTGCTCGCCGGGAATAAGTTCCAGTTGTTGCAACAGCAGGCGCGAGGCCATCGGCAGGTTAAAAAAGATGTGCGCCAGCAAAATGCCCTGTAAGCCGTAGGGCGAAAAGGTCCACTCCAGCCCGAAAGCCTGGCTGAGCGACGCCAGCCAACCCTGGCGACCATAAACGCTGAGAATGCCAAACACTGCCACCAGCACCGGCAGGATCAGCGTCATCGCGCACAGGCGCAGCAGCATCAGGCGGCCGGGAAAACGCCGTCGGTAGAGCGCACGGGCAAGAAAGATCGCCGGAACCACGGAGAGCAGGGCAGAGAGAAACGCCTGCCAGAACGAGAAGCGCACCACATGCCACAGGTAGCTGTCCTGTAAAAAGTCAGACAACCCGCTGGTGGGCGCGTTTTGCCACAGCGCGAGAAAGGCCGCCAGCGCCACCGCCACCATCAAGGTGGCAGCGGTGAGGCCGGGAAGCAGCCAGCCGGCGATCAGCGGCTGACGGCGCGTTGCCATGCATTGATCCAGTTAGCGCGCTGGGTGGCGACGTCCTGCGGCGTAAATTCAAGGGAGGTTTGCGGTTTTGCCAGTTGGTCAAAGCCCGCAGGCAGCGCCACATTGCTGACCGGGTACATCCAGTTACCGCCAGGAATGGTGTTCTGGAACGCGGGTGAAACCATAAACTTAAGGAATTTTTCTGCAAGCTCGGGCTGCTTGCTGGCGGCGGTGCGGGCAGCGACTTCGACCTGCAAATAGTGGCCTTCGCTGAAATTCGCCGCCGCGTAGTTCTCTTTTTTCTCTTCGATAATGTGGTACGCCGGAGATGTGGTGTAGCTCAGCACCAGGTCGCTTTCCCCTTTCAGGAACAGGCCGTAGGCTTCGCTCCAGCCTTTGGTGACGGTGACGGTTTTGGCCGCCAGCTTCTGCCAGGCCTGCGGCGCTTTATCGCCGTAGACTTTTTGCACCCACAACAGCAGGCCAAGCCCTGGCGTGCTGGTGCGCGGGTCTTCGTAAATAACGCGCCATTTCTGCTCGCTCTCGACCAGCTCTTTCAGGCTTGTCGGCGGGTTTTTCAGTTTATTTTTATCGTAGACAAAGGCGAACCAGCCGTAATCGAACGGGACAAAGGTGTCGTTCTTCCAGCCGCCAGGCACGTTGACCGCATCGGTTGGCACATTGCTTTTGGCGAACAGTTTGGTTTGCGTTGCCGCTTCCAGCAGGTTGTTATCCAGCCCAAGCACCACATCGGCTTTGCTGTTTTTGCCTTCCATGCGCAGGCGGTTGAGCAGCGAAACGCCATCTTCCAGCGCCACGAATTTCAGTTCGCAGTTGCAGTCGGCTTCAAAGGCTTTTTTCACCGCCGGGCCTGGCCCCCAGTCGGCGGCGAAGGAGTCGTAGGTATAAACCGTCAGCACAGGTTTAGCGAAAACGGGCGCGGCAAGAAACAGCAGGCATAGCAGAGATTTTTTTAACACTTTGCACCTCAAAAATGGGTGGCAAAGGATTTTGAGAAGGAGCCTCAAATCCCTTCGCCGGCGTTATCCGGATCAGGTTCGACGGGTATTTTCTCAGCACACGCGCAACGCGCAGCACCCCGTTGAGAACGCCGTATTGTAATGATTTGGTAAAAAATGCGAAAGCCTTACGGATCCGGCGGCGCAAACCAGGCGGATTTAAAATCAAACCAGCCGAGGGTGTTCATACGCAGACCGCGCATGGTGCGCTGGCCCTGGATCCTGAGCCAGTGGTGGATTAGCGGCACAATCGCTTTGCTTGCCAGCAACTGTTGCGACCAGACGGCAAGGTTCATCTCCCCGGCGCGCCAGCGGGCGGCGTCCGCCTGCCAGTCGAGGGGAATGCAGTGCTGCAACAATGGCACTTCATACAGATTGGCGAAGACCGAGAAATCGAGCGGCAGGGTGAAATTGGCGCTATTGAGCCAGATATCGCTGTGGGTTTCGCCGCGATGCCACTCGTCGTAATCCACGTCCTGCGTAATCAGTTTTACGCCGTGCTCCGCGAGCAGCGTGCTCATGGTTTGGGCAATCGCTTCGTGCTCGTTGTGCTCGCGATAAAACGTGAGCGTGAGTGTTTCCAGCCCGGCGGGCTTTTCACCGCTGCCGGGGCGGGCGTGGTGCCAGCGTGGCAATAAACCATAGGCCGGGAACCAGTAACGCTGGTTATGCTCGCTGGCATGCCACAGCAAATTGGTCGGCGAGAGGATATGGCTGACCCACTCTCTGACCGCCGGATTCGCACCCCGGCTGGATCGCGCGTCAAACAGCAGATAGTAACAACCCTCTTCCAGGCGGCTTTCCACCGCTTTTTCGCCCTCGGTTGGGCCTTCCAGCGTCAGGCCGCAGGCCGGTTCGTCAGCCAGATCGGTCAGCACCCAGACGTTGACTTCATCAATCAGCGCCCGAAAACCGAAGTAATCCTCAAAGGCGTGGATTTTAAGCTGGTTGCTGGTATTGCGCGTCACGGCATAAGGACCGGTGCCAATCGGCTGGCTGGCAAAATTAGGCAGCGTGCTCCAGTCGTGGGGCAAAATCATCGACGGCACATGGCCCATCAGCCACGGTAGCCAGTTATCCGGCTGCGAAAGATGGATATCCAGCGTCCACGGCGTAGGGGAGACCACTTCTCGAATATGCGAATAGAGCGGCAGGGCGCTGGCGCGTTGCAATGACGCAATCACATCGCTCATTTCCAGCTCGCGTCCGTGGTGAAAATGGATGCCGGGACGTAAATAAAAACGCCAGTGTAAAGGGGAAATCGCTTTCCAGTGATGGGCGATATCGGCTTCCAGTTCCCCGTTTTCCTCATTTATACGCGTTAAGGTACTGAAGATTTGCCGCGCAATGTGGGTTTCGGAACGCCGCAGCGGTGTACCGGGAAGCAGGTTGCGCAGCGGACGGTAATAGAGTACGCGCAGGATGTGCCGCCCCTGGCGAAAGCTTCGCCCGAGATGCGAAACCAGCATCTGGCGCACGGCGGTTTTGTCTCCCACCAGTTGCACCAGTTGATCGATGCGATCCTGCTCCAGCAGGTCTTCCGCGCGCTGTTGCTGGAGTGCAAGGCCGGTATAAAGAAAACTGAGACGCGAGCGTTTGCCGCGACCGGCTTCGGCTTCCCACGTCAGCCAGCCGCGTTCCTGCATGGTGTTCAGCAGTGTGCGCATATGGCGGCGCGAGCAATTCAGTAGCTCCGCCAGTTCATTAAGCGTGGTTTCCTGAGACTTTCCATCGCAGCATTGCCACAGACGGATGAACTGTTGTTGTAGACGGCCGGTCGACATAAAAGGGGAACTCCCGAGAAAAACTCAGCAATTTATTTTTCCCTATATTAAGCCAATAATTCTCTTCGATGAAAGCGAGGAAGTGCCGGGCGAAGTGGGGAAATGACAACGCCTGCTTTAAAGGCTTAATCGCGGCCATCATGTGTGACTGAGTATTAAGTGCGAATGCACCCGCCAGCAAAATGTTTTTGCTGGCTTTTTTCGTTTATGCTTTCAACGCTTTTTGCCGCTTTTAACAAGGAAATACCATGCTCTGGTTAATGACGATGGGACGCCGCCTGAACGGTGTTTACATCGCGTTTATGATCGTCGCCTTTATGATGGGCGTTGCCGGCGCGGTTCAGGCCCCGACGCTAAGCTTGTTTCTCAGCCGTGAAGTGGGCGCAGAGCCGTTCTGGATTGGACTGTTTTATACCGTCAACGCCATTGCCGGGATCCTTGTCAGCCTGGCGCTGGCAAAGCGATCCGATAGCCAGGGCGATCGCCGCAAACTTATCCTCTTTTGTTGCCTGATGGCGGTGGGCAACGCGCTGTTGTTTGCCTTTAATCGTCACTACCTGACGTTAATCACCTGCGGTGTGCTGCTGGCGTCACTTGCTAATACCGCCATGCCACAGCTGTTCGCGCTGGCGCGTGAATATGCCGATAGCTCCGCGCGGGAAGTGGTGATGTTTAGCTCGGTGATGCGCGCGCAGCTTTCTCTGGCGTGGGTGATTGGCCCGCCGCTGGCCTTTATGCTGGCGCTCAATTATGGCTTTGTCGCCATGTTCTCTATCGCCGCCGGGCTGTTTGTCATTAGTCTGGTGCTGATTGCCTTCTGGCTGCCCTCTGTTAAGCGCATTGAGCAGCCTGCCGACGTAGCGGTAACGCAGGTGAGCGGCTGGCGCGATAAGAACGTGCGCATGCTGTTTATTGCCTCGACGCTGATGTGGACCTGCAACACCATGTACATCATCGACATGCCGCTGTGGATAAGCCTCGAGCTTGGCCTGCCGGATAAGCTGGCGGGGATTTTAATGGGCACGGCGGCGGGGCTGGAGATCCCGGCGATGATCCTTGCGGGCTATTTTGTGAAGCGTTTTGGTAAGCGGCTGATGATGCTGATCGCCGTTACCGCCGGTGTGCTGTTTTATAGCGGCCTGCTCTTTTTCCATAGCCAGACGTCGCTGCTGCTGTTGCAGATTTTTAATGCGGTGTTTATCGGTATTGTTGCCGGGATTGGCATGTTGTGGTTCCAGGATCTGATGCCGGGGCGCGCGGGTTCTGCCACCACGCTGTTTACTAATAGCATCTCCACCGGGGTGATTCTGGCCGGAGTTATCCAGGGCGCGCTGGCGCAAAGCTTTGGGCATGGCGCGGTGTACTGGGGAATTGCGGGGATTTCGCTGGTGACGCTGCTGCTGACCAGCCGTGTGAAGGATGTGTGAGTTTTCATTACTGGATTATCGCCGGATGGCGCTAGCGCTTATCCGGCCTACAAAACCCTGGATTCAAGAGGTGTCGATTCGGTTTGTAGGCCGGATAAGGCGGAGCCGCCATCCGGCGATCCGCATAGTGCAGTTAACTCATAAACGCGGGTTGTTTGTGCTCATACGCGGCGATGGCGTCTTCGTTTTGCAGCGTCAGGCCGATGCTGTCCAGGCCATTTAGCATGCAGTGGCGGCGGAAAGCATCAATATTGAAGCGGTAGGATTTCCCGCCCGCATTCACTACCTGCGCTTGCAGATCCACTTCGAAAGTAATGCCCGGCTGGCTCTGCACCAGCGCAAACAGTTCATCCACCTCTTCGTCGCTCAGGGTCACCGGCAGCAACTGATTGTTAAAGCTGTTGCCGTAGAAGATATCGGCGAAGCCTGGCGCAATCACCACTTTAAAACCGTAATCCGTCAGCGCCCACGGAGCATGTTCACGGGATGAGCCACAGCCAAAGTTCTCCCGCGCCAGCAAAATCGACGCGCCTTTGTACTGCGGGAAATTCAGCACGAACTCCGGGTTCGGCTGCTCGCCCTTATCATCGAGAAAACGCCAGTCGTTAAACAGATGAGCGCCAAAACCGGTGCGCGTCACCTTCTGCAAAAACTGCTTAGGGATAATCGCGTCGGTATCGACATTGGCGGCGTCCAGCGGAACCACCAGGCCGGTATGTTGGGTAAATTTCTCTGCCATGGTGGTCTCCTTAAGACTGCAAAGTACGAATATCAGCGAAGTGGCCGGTCACCGCCGCCGCAGCGGCCATTGCCGGGCTGACCAGATGAGTGCGTCCACCGCGGCCCTGACGGCCTTCAAAATTACGGTTACTGGTCGAGGCGCAACGCTCGCCCGGGTTAAGGCGGTCGTTATTCATTGCCAGACACATAGAGCAACCTGGCAAACGCCACTCAAAACCGGCTTCGATAAAGATCTTGTCCAGACCTTCGGCTTCCGCCTGCGCTTTGACCGGGCCGGAGCCTGGTACTACCAGCGCCTGTACGCCCGGCGCTACTTTGCGGCCTTTGGCTATCTCTGCCGCCGCGCGCAAATCTTCAATACGCGAATTGGTGCAGGAGCCGATAAAGACTTTATCGATCGCCACTTCGGTCAGCGGCACGCCCGGTTTCAGGCCCATATAGGCCAGCGCTTTTTCCGCCGACGCGCGCTCAACCGGATCGGCGAAAGAGGCCGGGTCGGGAATGATTTCAGTGACGGAAATCACCTGGCCGGGGTTGGTTCCCCAGGTCACCTGCGGGGCAATGTCTTCCGCCTGCAATGTCACCACGGTGTCGAAATGCGCGCCATCATCGGTGTGCAGCGTTTTCCAGTACGCCACTGCGTCATCAAAATCTTTGCCTTTCGGCGCGTGCAGACGCCCCTGCACATAGTTGAACGTGGTTTCATCCGGTGCGACCAGACCGGCTTTTGCGCCCATCTCGATCGCCATATTGCACAGGGTCATACGGCCTTCCATGCTCAGGGCACGGATAGCATCACCGCAGAACTCCACCACATGGCCGGTGCCGCCTGCGCTGCCGGTTTTACCGATGATCGCCAGCACGATATCTTTCGCGGTGATCCCCGGTGCGGCGGTGCCTTTCACTTCAATCTTCATGGTTTTGGCGCGGCCCTGTTTCAGGGTTTGCGTTGCCAGCACATGTTCCACTTCTGAAGTGCCGATACCAAAGGCCAGCGCGCCGAACGCGCCGTGGGTCGCAGTATGGGAATCGCCACAAACAATCGTCATGCCCGGCAGGGTAATGCCCTGTTCCGGCCCCATCACATGCACGATGCCCTGATACGGGTGGTTCAGGTCATACAGTTCAACGCCGAATTCGTTGCAGTTTTTAATCAGCTCCTGCATCTGAATGCGCGCCATCTCGCCGGAGGCGTTGATATCTTTGGTCTGCGTCGAGACGTTATGATCCATCGTCGCAAAGGTTTTACCCGGCTGACGCACCGGGCGATGATGCGCGCGCAGGCCGTCAAACGCCTGCGGTGACGTCACTTCGTGCACCAGATGGCGGTCGATATACAGCAGCGGGGTCTCGTTTGGCGCTTCGTACACCACATGCGCGTCAAATAACTTTTCGTACAAACTCTTAGCCATGGTTAAACCCCTTCTGCGACATAACGGGCAATGATGTCGCCCATCTCATCGGTACTGACAGCCGCTGCGCCGCGTGCTAAATCGCCGGTGCGCACGCCCTCTTCTAATGCACGATTGATTGCGTTTTCGATAGCCGTTGCCGCATCGTCCGCGTCCAGGCTGTAGCGCAGCAGCAGCGCCAGCGAGAGAATTTGCGCAATTGGATTGGCAATGTTTTTGCCCGCGATATCTGGTGCGGAGCCGCCAGCGGGTTCGTACAGACCAAAGCCCTGTTCATTCAGGCTGGCAGACGGCAGCATACCCATCGAGCCTGTGATCATCGCGCACTCATCCGAGAGGATGTCGCCGAACAGGTTGGAGCACAGCAGCACGTCGAACTGGGACGGATCTTTAATCAGCTGCATGGTGGCGTTATCAATGTACATATGCGCCAGCTCAACATCCGGGTATTCAACGGCGATTTCGTTGACGATTTCACGCCACAGCAGAGAGGTTTGCAGCACGTTGGCTTTGTCGATGGAGTGCACTTTTTTGCCGCGTATACGCGCAGATTCAAACGCGATACGCGCAATACGCTCGATTTCAAAGCGGTGATAAACCTCAGTATCGAAGGCTTTCTCATGCTGGCCGCTGCCTTCGCGGCCTTTCGGTTGACCGAAGTAAATGCCGCCGGTTAATTCGCGCACGCACAGGATATCGAAACCGTTGGCGGCAATATCTTCACGCAGTGGGCAGAACGCTTCCAGGCCCGGATAGAGTTTCGCCGGACGCAGGTTACTGAACAATTTGAAGTGCTTACGCAGCGGCAGCAGTGCGCCGCGCTCTGGCTGCTGGGCTGGCGGCAGGTTTTCCCATTTCGGCCCGCCGACGGAGCCAAACAGAATAGCGTCAGCCTGCTCGCAGCCCTCTACCGTGGCCTGTGGCAGCGGATTGCCGTGGCGATCGATAGCGATACCGCCGGCATCATAATGGCTGGTGGTAATGTGCATACCGAAACGGCTGCGCACGGCTTCCAGTACTTTCAGGGCTTGTGCCATTACTTCCGGGCCAATTCCGTCACCCGGTAACACAGCAATATGGTAATTCTTCGACATCACACGGTTTCCTTGTTGTTTTCTTTGTTCTGCGCTTTGCGTTGCAACTCTTTTTCGACTTCGGCGGCGCGCCAGATATTGTTCAGCACATGCACCATCGCTTTGGCGGAGGATTCAACGATATCGGTCGCCAGACCCACACCGTGGAAGCGGCGGCCGTTGTAATTGACTACGATATCGACCTGGCCCAGCGCATCTTTGCCCTGGCCTTTGGCGCTCAGGTCATATTTCACCAGCTCAATGTCATATTCCGTCACGCGGTTAATCGCCTGATAGACCGCATCAACCGGGCCGTTGCCGTTGGCGGCTTCGGCTTTAATTTCCTCGCCGCAGACCAGTTTGACCGAGGCGGTCGCGATATCGTTAGAGCCGGATTGCACACTGAAGTAATCCAGGCGGAAATGCTCCGGCTCTTCCTGTTGTTTGTTGATGAAGGCCAGCGCTTCCAGATCGTAATCAAAGACCTGACCTTTTTTATCCGCCAGCTTCAGGAAGGCGTCGTACAGGTTATCCAGGTTGTAATCGGCTTCCTGATAACCCATTTCCTCCATGCGGTGCTTAACCGCCGCACGGCCAGAGCGCGACGTCAGATTCAGTTGCACTTGATTCAGGCCGATGGATTCCGGCGTCATGATTTCGTAGTTTTCGCGGTTTTTCAGTACGCCGTCCTGGTGGATACCGGAGGAGTGGGCAAAAGCGCCGGTGCCGACAATCGCTTTGTTCGCCGGAACAGGCATATTGCAGATCTGGCTGACGGTCTGGCTGGTGCGCCAGATTTCGTGGTGATTGATGCGGGTGTGCACGTTCATAATGTCTTTGCGCACTTTAATCGCCATGATGACCTCTTCCAGCGAACAGTTTCCGGCGCGTTCGCCGATACCGTTCATCGCACCTTCAACCTGGCGTGCGCCAGCATGGACCGCTGCAATGGCGTTGCCGACGGCCAGGCCTAAATCATCATGGGTGTGAACAGAGATAATGGCTTTATCAATATTTGGAACGCGTTCATACAGCCCGGTAATGATATTGGCGAACTCAAAGGGCATGGTGTAGCCCACGGTATCCGGGATATTAATGGTTTTGGCACCGGCATTGATGGCGGCTTCGACGACGCGTGCCAGGTCGGCAATAGGGGTGCGACCGGCGTCTTCACAAGAAAACTCAACATCGTCGGTGTAGTTGCGTGCGCGTTTCACCATATACACCGCGCGTTCGATCACTTCATCCAGCGTACTGCGCAGCTTGGTGGCGATATGCATGGGCGAGGTGGCGATAAAGGTGTGGATGCGGAAGGCTTCCGCGACTTTTAATGATTCCGCCGCAACATCAATATCTTTCTCGACGCAGCGGGCGAGGGCGCAAACACGGCTGTTTTTGACCTGGCGCGCGATGGTTTGTACTGACTCGAAATCACCCGGGGAAGAAACCGGAAAGCCGACTTCCATTACGTCAACGCCCATACGTTCCAGCGCGAGGGCGATTTGCAGCTTCTCTTTCACGCTCAGGCTAGCCTGTAACGCCTGTTCACCATCACGTAATGTGGTATCGAAAATAACGACTTGCTGCTGGCTCATGGTTTAGTTCCTTTTCTCTTAGGTCGCCTCGCTACGAGCATAAAAAAACCCGCGCCAAGGCGCGGGTTCTTAGTCTTAACGGGAAGACGATTCAGTTCTGAGTGTCGTCCACCGGTCTACCGCGCACAATTGATGCGTTTAGTAGTAGTAGACCAGTGAAACCGACGTGGTGAATCATGAATCTTGCTCCAGTGAAAACCGATATGCTTTTAGTGGTACTGGATACGCCTTTTGATGTCAACCCCTGTCGTGAAAACAGCCTGCGGAGATCGCCAATTGCATTGTCCGCTTTTAGTTTAATATTCTGCATCAACGACAAGATTGCGGTTTTCGTGCTCATGGAAGGGGTAAGAACGTTAACGGTGGAATTGCTTATTAAATGGGGTGTTAATAAATAATCTTTATTTATTTTTGTTAATAAAATTAGTGAGCAGCGAGAACTTCTTATTGTTTACGTTGCAAAATGTTCAATAAAGTAAAAATATTTAATAGGAGGTTTTATTTGATTGATGATTATTGTTTTTTCGAATTTTCTCTTCGGAATAAAATGAAGCTTTATATATTCCTAATTTTTCCTGCTGTGCTTCTAATAATGCTATATGCGTGATAAATCATCTTCCTGAATATTATTATTACATAGGTCAAGGGAGTTTATCATGACGACGGATTGCAATGTTCCAGGGGAAATCCTTTATAATCAGCAAGTTAGTGATTCTGAAAAACCTCAATTACGTTCTGTTGATCTCAATTTACTGACCGTTTTCGATGCGGTAATGCAGGAGCAAAACATCACCCGCGCGGCCCAGGCGCTGGGCATGTCTCAGCCTGCGGTCAGTAACGCGGTTGCGCGGCTTAAAGTGATGTTTAACGATGAACTTTTTGTCCGTTATGGTCGCGGTATTCAACCGACTGCACGCTCTTATCAACTTTTTGGCGCCATCCGTCAGGCATTACAGTTGGTGCAAAATGAGCTGCCAGGCTCCGGTTTTGATCCGCTAAGCAGTGAGCGTATTTTTAATCTTTGTGTTTGTAGCCCACTTGATAATTTCCTGACGTCTGTTATTTACAGCAATGTAAAAACCGTCGCGCCAAATATTAATCTGATATTTAAGTCTGATCTCAGTCACAGTACTGAACACCAGTTACGGTATCAGGAAATTGAATTTGTGATTGGCTATGAAGAGTTTCGTCGCCCTGAATTTTCATGCGTACCACTCTTTAAAGACGAAATGGTGCTGGTTGCCAGCCAGAAACATCCTCGCATTAGCGAATTGACTTCTGAAACGGCGTTGTTTAACGAACAGCACGCCGTTGTCTCGCTGGAGCGCTATGCCTCCTTTAGCCAGCCATGGTACGACACGGTTGAGAAGCGAAACCGTATTGCCTACCAGGGTATGGCATTGACCAGCGTATTGAATGTGGTGTCGCAGACACATTTTGTATCCATTGCGCCGCGCTGGCTGGTTGAGCGTTTTGCCGAAGGGTTGGCGCTGAAGGCTTTGCCGTTACCGTTAACGCTTAATAGCCGTACCTGTTCTCTCTCCTGGCATGAATCTGCCGGTCGCGATAAAGGCCATCAGTGGATGGAAGAGCTATTAGTATCGGTCTGTAGCCGCTAAATTATGGGCAGAATAGACCGGGCAGGAATCGCCCGGTTTATTCTGTGTTTTTATTTCTCGGTACTATTTTGTTCTGTTTTGCAAGCGCCGGGCTCGCCAGCGCTACGTTAAAAATGCATGAATTACTGACCAGGACGCCATTCGGATGATCTATGGTCATCGTCTCTCCTTATCACAGATGTTTTCACCATAACTTCGTTTTTGACATTGCTATTTCACTTTTGACCGAGCTTTACATCAACGGGTTGCTCATTGCCTGCCAGATTTTGAGCGGTTATGGTAACTGCCATTCATAATCAGAACGCAGGGTTCTCCTGCTCTGAACAGAGCGACAGCGCGGAAATGATTTCTGCCGTCAGTCGACAAACGTAAGCCTGGAGGCAAAGCATGGAGATGTTGTCTGGAGCCGAGATGGTCGTCCGATCGCTTATCGATCAAGGCGTAAAGAAAGTATTCGGCTATCCCGGAGGCGCAGTTCTTGATATCTACGATGCCCTGCATACCGTCGGCGGTATTGAGCATGTACTGGTGCGCCACGAACAGGCGGCGGTGCATATGGCCGACGGGCTGGCGCGGGCGACGGGTGAAGTGGGCGTGGTGCTGGTGACATCAGGTCCCGGTGCGACGAATGCCATTACCGGTATTGCAACAGCCTATATGGACTCCATTCCGCTGGTGGTGCTTTCCGGCCAGGTTGCCACCTCGCTGATTGGTTATGACGCCTTCCAGGAGTGCGACATGGTGGGGATCTCCCGCCCGGTAGTAAAACACAGCTTCCTCGTGAAACAGGCCGAAGATATTCCTGGCGTAATAAAGAAAGCGTTCTGGTTGGCCGCTAGCGGGCGTCCGGGTCCGGTGGTAGTGGATTTGCCGAAAGACATCATGAACCCGGCCAATAAATTACCCTACGTCTGGCCGGAATCGGTCAGCATGCGCTCCTACAACCCCACCACGCAGGGGCACAAGGGGCAGATCAAACGGGCATTGCAAACCCTGACCGCCGCCAAAAGACCGGTTTTCTATGTCGGCGGTGGTGCAATCAACTCCGCCTGTGAAAATCCATTGCGTCAGTTGGCGGAAAAGCTGAATGCGCCGGTGGTTTCTTCTTTAATGGGACTGGGAGCCTTTCCAGCCTCGCATCGTCAGGCGCTGGGTATGCTGGGCATGCACGGCACCTACGAAGCCAATATGACGATGCATAATTCTGACGTTATCTTTGCCGTTGGTGTGCGCTTTGACGATCGCACCACGAATAGTCTGGCGAAATACTGTCCTGACGCCACGGTGTTGCATATTGATATTGATCCCACCTCGATTTCCAAAACTGTGCAGGCCGATGTGCCGATTGTTGGTGATGCACGGCGGGTTCTCGAACAGATGCTTGAACTGTTGGAGCAAGAAACGTACCCGCAACCGCTGGATGATATTCGTGACTGGTGGTCGCGCATTGATCAGTGGCGCGCGCGCCAGTGCCTGAAATATGACACCCAGAGCGAGAGCATCAAACCGCAGGCGGTGATCGAGGCGGTCTGGCGTTTAACCAACGGCGATGCTTACGTCACCTCCGATGTCGGCCAGCACCAGATGTTCGCCGCGCTCTACTACCGCTTTGATAAACCGCGACGCTGGATCAACTCTGGCGGGCTTGGCACGATGGGTTTTGGATTGCCAGCCGCGCTGGGTGTGAAGATGGCGTTGCCGGGCGAAACGGTCATTTGCGTGACCGGCGATGGCAGTATCCAGATGAATATTCAGGAGCTTTCCACGGCGCTGCAATATGAGCTGCCGGTGCTGGTGCTCAATCTGAATAACCGTTATCTGGGGATGGTGAAACAGTGGCAGGACATGATCTATTCCGGCCGCCACTCGCAATCCTATATGCAGTCGCTGCCTGATTTTGCCCGCCTCGCCGAAGCGTATGGTCACGTAGGTATTAATATTACGCGTCCGGAAGAGCTGGAAACGAAGCTGGCGGAAGCACTGGAGCAGGTGAAAAATAATCGCCTGGTGTTTGTTGACGTTACCGTTGATGGTAGTGAACACGTTTATCCGATGCAGATCCGCGGTGGCGGCATGGATGAGATGTGGTTAAGCAAAACGGAGAGAACCTGATTATGCGCCGGATACTGTCTGTGTTACTGGAAAACGAATCGGGCGCGTTATCGCGCGTGATTGGCCTGTTCTCCCAGCGCGGCTACAACATTGAAAGCCTGACGGTTGCGCCAACTGACGATCCCACGCTGTCGCGTATGACTATCCAAACCGTGGGCGATCAAAAAGTTCTCGAGCAGATCGAAAAGCAACTGCACAAGCTGGTTGACGTACTGCGCGTGAACGAACTTGGGCAGGGCGCGTATGTTGAGCGCGAGATTATGCTGGTGAAAATCCAGGCCAGCGGGTACGGGCGTGAAGAGGTTAAACGCAATGCGGAAATATTCCGCGGGCAGATTATTGATGTCACGCCGTCGATTTACACGGTTCAGCTCGCCGGAACCAGCGATAAGCTGGACGCTTTTCTGGCGACCATCCGCGATGTCGCAAAAATTGTTGAAGTGGCGCGCTCGGGCGTGGTGGGGTTGTCGCGCGGCGATAAAATCATGCGTTAATGCGAGAAATGTTCCACATTTTAAGTCCCGGCTGATTATGCCGGGCTTTTTTTTGCGAAATCGCGCGGAAGCAGACACGAAAGCGGTTGCCGGAGTCACCTTTCTGCGCTTAGATGTTAAGGAAATTATCCTATATCCCTAAAAAGGTTATGGAGTACGTCATTTTAAGGGGCAATTGTGAAACTGGATGAAATCGCCCGGCTAGCCGGCGTCTCACGAACAACGGCAAGCTATGTCATCAATGGTAAGGCGAAGCAATATCGTGTCAGCGATAAAACTGTTGAGAAAGTTATGGCGGTGGTTCGCGAGCATAACTACCACCCGAACGCGGTGGCTGCTGGGTTACGCGCAGGACGCACACGATCGATCGGGCTGGTTATTCCCGATCTTGAAAATACGAGCTACACGCGCATTGCCAACTATCTGGAACGCCAGGCGCGCCAGCGCGGGTATCAGTTGCTGATCGCCTGCTCGGAAGATCAACCTGATAACGAAATGCGCTGTATTGAACATTTATTACAGCGTCAGGTCGATGCCATTATTGTGTCGACTTCATTACCGCCGGAGCATCCGTTTTATCAGCGCTGGGCCAATGACTCTTTCCCCATCGTTGCACTGGACCGGGCATTAGATCGTGAGCACTTCACCAGTGTGGTCGGTGCCGACCAGGATGATTCGGAGATGCTGGCGGGAGAGCTACGCAAATTCCCGGCAGAGCGCGTGCTCTATTTAGGCGCACTACCGGAATTGTCGGTGAGTTTCCTGCGTGAACAGGGTTTTCGCACCGCATGGAAGGACGATCCACGCGAGGTTCAGTACCTCTATGCGAACAGCTACGAGCGCGAGGCCGCTGCGCAGTTATTCGAGAAATGGCTGGAAACCAACCCAATGCCGGAAGCCATGTTCATCACCTCATTTGCATTATTGCAGGGCGTGCTGGATGTGACATTACGCCGCGATGGTAAATTGCCTTCGGATCTGGCAATCGCGACGTTCGGCGATCACGAACTGCTGGATTTCCTGCAATGCCCGGTGCTGGCGGTGGCGCAACGCCATCGCGATGTTGCCGAGCGGGTGCTGGAAATTGTACTGGCGAGTCTTGATGAACCGCGTAAGCCGAAACCCGGTCTCAGCCGTATTCGGCGCAATCTCTATCGGCGTGGCATATTAAGTCGGGTATAAACATATACATTAAAGGCAGCTTTAGCTGCCTTTTTAGTATTCACGCCATACCCTTAATCAAATTATTGTCTTATGCCACCTAAGATAAATCCTTAATTTCTGAATGGCTGCGCAAATATTATTTCTCTGAGGTTGTTTAACGCCAATTTCATAAGCCTGATTGAGAAGTTACTGAACATGATGTCTGTATTGAATTGTTACATCTAAAAGAAACTTTCGATGAATTAACAACCAGTTCTCAGCCAACGGATTTTTGTCGGCAAAAATAGCGCCGGGCTTAGAATGCACCAATGCATCTGGTGCTGTTAAGTCGCGCCAATATGCCTTAAAATGCCGCCCGCGTCGCAAACTGACACTTTATATTTAGCGCGTGGAAATGGAATGGTCTGAAACGCCTGGGCGTATATTTCGTTTTTTTTCTTGCAAATATTCATGACGTTAATTTGCCTCGTAAGCTGAGCACTATTTCACCGACGCAGATATTCGCTGCAAATAAGGGATCTTTTGTTCTGGTTGGCCTTTGTGCTGGCTTGACAAGCTTTTCCTCCGCTCCGTAAACTCCCTCAGTGGGGATTTGTGGGATAAAGTGGTGAAAACGATCACCTGGGGGTGAACCGGATATGTTCCGTGGCGCGACGTTGGTTAATCTCGACAGCAAAGGGCGGTTATCCGTTCCGACCCGTTATCGGGATTTGCTACAGGAGAATGCCTCCGGTCAAATGGTGTGTACCATTGACATCCGTCACACATGCCTGCTGCTTTACCCCTTGCCCGAATGGGAAATTATCGAGCAAAAACTGTCGCGTCTGTCGAGCATGAATCCGCTCGAGCGGCGAGTGCAACGTTTATTGCTGGGGCATGCCAGCGAGTGCCAAATGGATAGCGCCGGTCGCATATTGATTGCGCCTGTTTTACGGCAGCACGCCGGGCTAACCAAAGAAGTGATGCTGGTCGGGCAGTTCAATAAATTTGAGCTGTGGGACGAAACGACCTGGTATCAACAGGTCAAGGAAGATATCGACGCTGAGCAATCCGGTTCCGAAGGGCTTTCGGATCGGTTGCAGGATTTGTCTCTGTAATGATGATGGAAAATTTTAAACACACGACGGTGCTGCTGGATGAGGCCGTTAACGGCCTGAATATTCGTCCGGACGGCATTTACATTGATGGCACTTTTGGTCGCGGTGGTCACTCGCGCCTGATCCTCTCCCATTTGGGAGCGGAAGGCCGCTTGCTGGCGATCGATCGCGACCCGCAGGCGATTGCCGTCGCTAACACTATTGATGATCCCCGCTTCTCCATCATTCATGGACCTTTCTCTGCGCTGGCTGATTACGTTAGCGAGCGCGAACTTGTCGGCAAGATCGACGGTATTCTTCTCGATCTTGGCGTCTCATCACCGCAACTTGACGATCCCGAACGCGGCTTCTCCTTTATGCGCGATGGTCCGCTGGACATGCGTATGGATCCCACTCGCGGGCAATCTGCCGCCGAATGGCTGCAAACCGCAGAGGAAGCCGATATTGCCTGGGTGCTAAAAACCTTTGGCGAGGAGCGCTTCGCCAAACGTATCGCCCGCGCCATTGCTGAGCGCAATCGCGTGGATCCGATGACTCGCACTAAAGAGCTGGCTGAAGTTGTGGCGGCGGCGACGCCGGTAAAAGACAAATTCAAACATCCCGCGACCCGTACCTTCCAGGCGGTGCGCATTTGGGTGAACAGTGAACTGGAGGAGATAGAGCAGGCGCTAAAAAACTCGCTCGGCGTGCTGGCCCCGGGAGGCCGGCTTTCGGTTATCAGCTTCCATTCACTGGAAGACCGCATTGTAAAACGCTTTATGCGTGAGCAAAGCCGGGGTCCGCAGGTTCCTGCCGGGCTGCCGATGACCGAAGCGCAACTCAGTAAACTGGGTGGCCGTCAATTGCGAGCCTTAGGAAAATTGATGCCGGGCGAAGAAGAAGTGGCTGAAAACCCACGTGCCCGTAGTTCAGTTCTGCGTATTGCAGAGAGGACGAACGCATGATCGGCAGAGTGACAGAGACCCTCAGCAAAGTAAAAGGATCGTTAGGAAGCAACGAGCGCCATGCCTTGCCTGGCGTGATCGGCGACGATCTATTGCGGTTCGGGAAACTGCCACTCTGCTTGTTCATTTGCATCATCATGACGGCGATAACGGTGGTTACCACCGCGCACCACACACGCTTGTTAACCGCACAGCGTGAACAATTGGTCATCGAGCGCGATGCGCTGGATATCGAATGGCGCAACCTGATTCTTGAAGAGAACGCGCTCGGCGATCACAGCCGGGTTGAACGGATCGCCACGGAGAAGCTGCAAATGCAGCACGTCGATCCCTCTCAGGAAAATATAGTCGTGCAGAAATAGAGATGAATAAGGAACAACCCGACGCATGAAAGCAGTGGCGAAGACGATTAAACCGAAACGCCAGGAAGAACAGGCCAACTTTATAAGTTGGCGTTTTGCGTTGCTTTGCGGTTGTATCCTGCTGGCGCTGGGGTTCCTCATTGGCCGCGTGGCGTATCTGCAAATTATTAACCCGGACATGCTGGTTCGCGAAGGGGACATGCGATCCCTGCGCGTGCAAGAAGTGGCGACCTCGCGCGGCATGATAACTGACCGCTCCGGACGCCCGCTGGCGGTCAGCGTGCCGGTAAAAGCTATCTGGGCAGACCCGAAAGAGCTGCACGATGCGGGCGGTGTAACGCTGGATAACCGCTGGAAAGCGCTCGCCGATGCGCTAAATATGCCGCTCGACCAGCTTGCCACCCGCATTAACACCAACCCGAAGATGCGCTTTATCTATCTGGCGCGTCAGGTGAACCCGGATCTGGGCGATTACATCAAAAAACTCAAGCTGCCGGGCATTCATCTGCGTGAAGAATCCCGCCGCTATTATCCTTCCGGGGAAGTCACCGCTCACCTCATTGGTTTCACCAACGTTGATAGCCAGGGGATCGAAGGGGTCGAAAAAAGCTTTGATAAATGGCTCACCGGCCAGCCCGGAGAGCGTATTGTGCGTAAAGACCGCTATGGTCGGGTCATTGAAGATATCTCCTCAACGGACAGCCAGGCCGCGCACAACCTGGCGCTCAGCATTGATGAACGTCTGCAAGCCCTGGTCTATCGCGAGCTGAATAACGCCGTGGCGTTTAACAAAGCGGAGTCCGGTAGCGCCGTGCTGGTGGATGTCAACACCGGCGAAGTGCTGGCGATGGCGAATAGCCCCTCTTATAACCCCAATAATTTCTCCGGCACGGCGAAAGACGCGATGCGTAACCGCGCGATAACCGACGTCTTTGAGCCGGGCTCGACGGTCAAGCCGATGGTGGTGATGACCGCGTTACAGCGCGGCGTTGTCACGCCTAACACGGTGCTCAACACCGTGCCGTACCGGATTAACGGCCACGAAATCAAAGACGTGGCGCGATACAGCGAATTGACCCTTACCGGGGTGCTCCAGAAGTCGAGTAACGTCGGCGTTTCGAAGCTGGCGTTAGCGATGCCCTCCTCAGCGTTAGTAGATACTTACTCACGTTTTGGACTGGGAAAAACGACCAATTTGGGGATGGTCGGGGAACGCAGTGGCTTATTTCCTCAAAAACAACGGTGGTCTGACATAGAGAGGGCCACCTTCTCTTTCGGCTACGGGCTAATGGTAACGCCGTTACAGTTAGCGCGAGTCTACGCAACGATTGGCAGCTATGGCATTTATCGCCCGCTGTCGATAACCAAAGTTGACCCGCCGGTGCCGGGCGAACGCATCTTTAACGAATCCATTGTGCGCACCGTGGTGCACATGATGGAGAGCGTAGCGTTGCCGGGCGGCGGTGGGGTGAAAGCGGCAATCAAAGGCTATCGCATCGCGATCAAAACCGGTACGGCGAAAAAAGTCGGGCCGGATGGCCGCTACATCAACAAATACATTGCTTACACCGCTGGCGTCGCGCCTGCCAGCCGCCCGCGCTTTGCGCTGGTGGTGGTCATTAACGATCCGCAAGCGGGTAAATATTACGGTGGCGCGGTCTCTGCGCCGGTCTTCGGTGCCATCATGGGCGGCGTTCTGCGCACCATGAACATTGAGCCGGATGCGTTGACCACGGGCGAAAAAAGCGAGTTTGTAATTAATCAAGGCGAGGGAACAGGTGGCAGATCGTAATTTGCGCGACCTTCTCGCTCCGTGGGTGCCATCGGCACCGGAGCGAGCACTGCGGGAGATGACACTCGACAGCCGTGTGGCTGCATCGGGCGATCTCTTTGTGGCGGTGGTCGGTCATCAGGCGGACGGGCGTCGGTATATCCCGCAGGCGATTGCGCAAGGTGTTGCTGCCATTATTGCTGAAGCGAAAGACGAAGCAAATGACGGTGAAATTCGTGAAATGCACGGGGTTCCGGTCATTTACCTGAGCCAGTTGAATGAGCGCCTTTCCGCGCTGGCGGGCCGTTTCTACGGCGAGCCGTCTGAACAACTGCGTCTGATTGGCGTCACCGGCACCAACGGCAAAACCACCACCACGCAACTGCTGGCGCAGTGGAGCCAGTTGCTGGGCGAAACCAGCGCGGTGATGGGCACCGTTGGTAACGGTCTGCTGGGCAAAGTCGCGCCGACAGAAAACACCACCGGCTCTGCGGTGGATGTTCAGCATGTGATTGCTGGCCTGGCAGAGCAGGGCGCAACCTTCGCGGCGATGGAAGTCTCTTCCCACGGTTTAGTTCAGCATCGCGTTGCGGCATTGAAATTCGCCGCCTCGGTGTTTACCAATTTAAGCCGCGATCACCTCGATTATCACGGCGATATGACCCGCTACGAAGCGGCGAAATGGCTGCTGTTCTCCTCGCACCATTACGGCCAGGCGATCATCAATGCTGATGACGAAGTGGGCCGTCGCTGGCTGGCAAAACTGCCAGATGCAGTTGCGGTATCAATGGAAAACAACATTAACCCGGACTGCCACGGCCGCTGGTTGAAAACCCTGAGCGTGGATTACCACGACAGCGGCGCGACGATCCGTTTCGGCTCCACCTGGGGCGAAGGCGAAATCGAAAGCCGTCTGATGGGCGCGTTTAACGTCAGCAATCTACTGCTGGCACTCGCCACGCTCCTTGCGCTCGGTTATCCGTTAAATGAACTGCTGAAAACGGCGTCCCGCCTGCAACCGGTTTGCGGTCGCATGGAAGTATTTAGTGCGCCGGGCAAACCGACGGTGGTAGTCGATTATGCCCACACGCCAGATGCGCTGGAAAAAGCGTTGCAGGCCGCGCGCCTGCACTGCACCGGCAAACTGTGGTGCGTGTTTGGCTGCGGCGGCGATCGCGACAAAGGCAAACGTCCGTTAATGGGCGCGATTGCCGAAGAGTTCTCCGATGTACCGGTTGTCACTGACGACAACCCGCGAACCGAAGAGCCGCGCGCCATTATCAATGACATTCTGGCTGGCATGCTTGATGCGGGTCGGGCTCGCGTGGTCGAAGGCCGCGCGGAAGCGGTAACCAACGCCATTATGCAGGCCAAAGAGAACGATGTTGTCTTACTGGCCGGTAAAGGCCATGAAGATTATCAAATTGTCGGCACGCATCGTCTGGATTACTCCGACCGCGTAACGGCAGCGCGTTTGCTGGGGGTAGTGGCATGATTAGCGTAACGCTCAGCCAGCTCGCCGGCATTCTGCACGGTGAAATACATGGCCAGGACGCCACTATTGATGACGTAACCAGCGACACCCGCAAGCTGACGCCGGGTTGCCTGTTTGTGGCGTTGAAAGGCGAGCGCTTTGATGCCCACGACTTCGCCGATAAAGCAAAAGAGGGCGGCGCGGGCGCGCTGCTGGTCAGCCGCAAACTGGCTACCGACTTGCCGCAACTGGTGGTGAAAGATACCCGCCAGGCCTTTGGCGAACTGGCGGCATGGGTTCGCCAGCAGGTGCCGGCGCGCGTGGTTGCGCTGACCGGTTCTTCCGGCAAAACCTCGGTCAAAGAGATGACCGCCGCCATTCTTGGCGAGTGCGGCAATACGCTCTATACCGCAGGTAATCTCAATAATGACATCGGCGTGCCGATGACACTGTTGCGTCTCACCAAAGAACATCAATACGCGGTGATAGAACTCGGTGCTAACCACCAGGGCGAAATCGCCTGGACCGTTGGGCTGACCCGCCCGGAAGCGGCGCTGGTGAACAACCTGGCGGCGGCGCATCTGGAGGGTTTTGGTTCTCTGGCGGGTGTGGCGAAAGCGAAAGGTGAAATTTACACCGGCCTGCCAGCCAACGGCATCGCTATTATGAATGCCGATAACAATGACTGGCTGAACTGGCAGAGCATTATTGGCGATCGCAAGGTGTGGCGCTTCTCGCCGAACGCGGCGAACAGCGATTTTACCGCCACCAATGTCCATGTGACTTCCCACGGCACTGAATTCACCCTGCAAACGCCGACCGGCAATGTAGACGTGACGCTGCCGTTACCGGGCCGTCATAACATCGCCAATGCGCTGGCCGCAACCGCGCTGGCAATGGCGGTGGGAGCAAGCCTGGAGACAGTCAAACAGGGGCTGGCGAAGCTGAAAGCTGTGCCGGGGCGTTTGTTCCCGGTGCAATTGGGTGAAAACCAACTGCTGTTGGATGACACCTACAACGCGAACGTGGGTTCAATGACCGCCGCAGCGAATGTGCTGTCTGAAATGCCGGGCTACCGGGTCATGGTGGTGGGCGATATGGCCGAGCTGGGTGATGAGAGCGAAGCTTGCCACATTCAGGTGGGTGAAGCGGCGAAAGCCGTCGGTATCGATAAAGTGCTGAGTGTCGGCACGTTAAGTAAAGCCCTGAGCGACGCCAGCGGTGTTGGCGAGCATTTTAATGACAAGGCGGCAGTAACGGCGCGCTTAAAAGCGCTGATTGCTGAGCAGTCAATTATTACCATTTTGGTGAAAGGTTCACGTAGTTCCGCCATGGAAGAGGTGGTACGCGAATTACAGGAGAACGGGACATGTTAGTTTGGCTGGCCGAACATTTGGTCAAATATTATTCCGGCTTTAACGTCTTTTCCTATTTGACGTTTCGCGCCATTGTCAGCCTGCTGACCGCGCTCTTCATCTCATTGTGGATGGGGCCGCGCATGATTGCCCGCTTACAGAAACTCTCTTTTGGCCAGGTTGTGCGTAACGACGGCCCGGAATCGCACTTCAGCAAACGCGGCACCCCAACGATGGGCGGGATCATGATCCTCACCGCCATTGTGGTTTCCGTACTGTTGTGGGCTTACCCGTCAAACCCGTATGTCTGGTGCGTACTGGTGGTGCTGGTGGGTTACGGCGTGATTGGCTTTGTCGATGATTACCGCAAAGTGGTGCGCAAAGACACCAAAGGGCTGATTGCCCGCTGGAAATATTTTTGGATGTCGGTGATTGCGCTGGGCGTCGCCTTCGCGCTTTATCTCGCCGGGAAAGATACGCCAGCTACAGAGCTGGTGGTGCCGTTCTTTAAAGATGTGATGCCGCAACTGGGGCTGTTCTACATCCTGCTGGCTTACTTTGTAATTGTCGGTACCGGCAACGCCGTCAACCTGACGGATGGCCTTGATGGGCTGGCTATCATGCCCACGGTGTTTGTCGCAGGCGGTTTCGCGCTGGTAGCCTGGGCGACCGGTAACATGAATTTCGCCAACTACCTGCACATTCCGTATCTGCGTCACGCTGGTGAGCTGGTCATTGTCTGTACGGCGATTGTCGGTGCCGGGCTGGGTTTCCTGTGGTTCAACACCTATCCGGCACAGGTCTTTATGGGTGATGTCGGGTCGCTGGCGCTGGGCGGCGCGCTGGGCATTATTGCCGTGCTGCTGCGCCAGGAGTTCCTGCTGGTGATTATGGGTGGCGTCTTTGTGGTGGAAACCCTGTCGGTGATTTTGCAGGTTGGCTCGTTCAAACTGCGCGGCCAGCGCATTTTTCGCATGGCACCGATTCACCACCACTATGAATTGAAAGGCTGGCCGGAACCGCGCGTCATTGTGCGCTTCTGGATTATTTCGCTGATGCTGGTGCTGATTGGCCTGGCAACGCTGAAGGTGCGTTAATCATGACGGATTACCAGGGTAAAAAAGTCGTCATTATCGGTTTAGGCCTGACAGGCCTTTCCTGCGTGGACTTTTTCCTTGCGCGCGGCGTGACGCCGCGCGTGATGGACACGCGCATTGCACCGCCGGGGCTGGACAAGTTGCCGGAGGAGGTGGAGCGCCATCTTGGTAGTCTCAACGACGACTGGCTGCTGGCCGCTGATCTGATTGTTGCAAGCCCTGGCATCGCACTGGCGCATCCCTCCCTGAGCGCAGCGGCGGATGCAGGCGTCGAGATCGTCGGTGATATCGAACTGTTCTGCCGTGAAGCGCAAGCGCCGGTTATCGCCATTACCGGTTCGAACGGTAAAAGCACCGTCACTAAACTGGTCGGTGAAATGGCCGAAGCCGCCGGTAAGAATGTGGGCGTGGGGGGCAATATCGGTCTTCCCGCGCTGATGCTGCTCGATGACGAGCGCGAGCTGTATGTGCTGGAGCTTTCAAGCTTCCAACTGGAAACCACCTCCAGCTTGCAGGCCGTGGCGGCAACTATCCTTAACGTGACCGAAGATCATATGGATCGCTATCCGTTTGGCTTGCAGCAGTATCGCGCCGCCAAACTGCGTATCTATGAAAACGCGAAAGTGTGCGTGGTGAATGCCGATGACGCATTAACCATGCCGGTACGCGGTGCCGATGAGCGCTGCGTCAGTTTTGGCGTTGACGTTGGCGACTATCACCTGAACCGCCAGCAGGGCGAAACCTGGCTGCGTGTTAAAGGCGAGAAAGTGCTGAATGTCAAAGAGATGAAGCTGAGCGGCCAGCACAACTACACCAATGCGCTGGCGGCGCTGGCGCTGGCAGATGCGGCCGGTTTACCGCGCGCCAGCAGCCTGAAAGCGCTAACCACCTTTAGCGGGTTGGCGCACCGCTTTCAGCTGGCGCTGGAGCACAACGGTGTGCGCTGGGTTAACGACTCAAAAGCTACCAACGTCGGCAGCACCGAAGCGGCGCTTAATGGTTTGCAGGTCGATGGCACGCTGCATCTGTTATTGGGCGGCGACGGTAAGTCGGCAGATTTCACGCCGCTGAAACGCTATCTCAGCGGCGATAACGTTCGGTTGTACTGCTTCGGACGCGATGGCGCGGAACTGGCTGCGCTGCGCCCTGACGTAGCCGAACAAACAGACACGATGGATCAGGCGATGCGGCTGATTGCCACACGCGTGCAGCCGGGCGATATGGTGTTGTTATCACCCGCCTGCGCCAGCCTCGATCAGTTTAAGAATTTCGAACAACGGGGTGATGAGTTTACCCGTCTGGCGCAGGAGTTAGGCTAATGCGTTTAACGCTTCCCCGCCCGAGAATGCCGCGCCTGCCAGGATATAGTCTCCTGGCGTGGCTGTTTGCGGCATTAAAAGGCTGGGTAATGGGCTCGCGACAGAAAGATAGCGACAGTCTGGTGATGTATGACCGCACGCTGCTGTGGTTAACACTGGGCCTGGCGGCGATCGGCTTCATTATGGTGACCTCGGCGTCAATGCCGGTAGGACAGCGCCTGACGGACGATCCTTTCTTCTTCGCTAAACGCCACGCCTTGTATCTGTTCCTGTCGTTTTGTATGGCGATGGTGACCCTGCGCCTGCCGATGGATTTTTGGCAAAGATACAGCTCTGTCATGCTGATCGCGTCGATCATTATGTTGTTAGTGGTGCTGGTGGTCGGGAGTTCGATCAACGGGGCATCGCGCTGGATCGATCTCGGCGTGATGCGTTTTCAGCCGGCGGAATTTACCAAGCTGTCGCTGTTTTGCTACCTGGCGAACTACCTCGTACGCAAGGTGGACGAAGTGCGTAATAACCTGCGCGGCTTCCTGAAACCGATGGGGGTTATCCTGGTGCTGGCGATTTTGCTGCTGGCACAGCCGGACCTCGGTACGGTGGTCGTGCTGTTTATCACCACGCTGGCGATGCTGTTCCTGGCGGGCGCGAAGCTGTGGCAGTTTATCGCGATTATCGGTATGGGCATTTCGGCGGTGGTGCTGTTGATTCTGGCCGAACCGTACCGTATTCGCCGCGTGACCTCATTCTGGAACCCGTGGGAAGATCCCTTTGGTAGCGGTTATCAGTTAACGCAGTCGCTGATGGCGTTTGGTCGCGGCGAACTGTGGGGGCAGGGGCTCGGTAACTCGATTCAGAAGCTGGAGTATCTGCCGGAAGCGCATACCGACTTCATCTTCTCCATTATCGGCGAGGAACTCGGTTATATCGGTGTGGTAGCCGCGCTTTTAATGGTATTCTTCGTCGCTTTCCGCGCCATGTCCATTGGCCGAAAAGCGCTGGAGATTGACCACCGTTTCTCCGGTTTCCTTGCCTGTTCGATAGGTATCTGGTTTAGCTTCCAGGCGCTGGTTAACGTCGGTGCGGCAGCCGGTATGCTGCCAACCAAGGGGTTAACCTTGCCGCTTATCAGTTACGGCGGTTCCAGTTTATTGATTATGTCAACGGCGATAACGCTGTTGCTGCGCATAGATTATGAAACGCGTCTGGAGAAAGCCCAGGCGTTTACACGAGGTGTGTGATGAGTGGTCAACCGAAGCGGTTAATGGTGATGGCGGGCGGTACCGGCGGGCATGTTTTCCCCGGTCTCGCGGTCGCGCACCATTTGATGGATCAGGGCTGGCAAGTGCGCTGGCTCGGAACCGCCGATCGCATGGAGGCTGACCTGGTACCAAAAAACGGTATTGAGATTGACTTCATTCGCATCTCCGGCCTGCGTGGCAAAGGCCTCAAGGCACAGCTGTTAGCGCCGGTACGGATTTTCAACGCCTGGCGTCAGGCGCGCGCGATTATGCGCCGCTTTAAGCCGGACGTGGTGCTGGGAATGGGCGGTTATGTTTCCGGCCCCGGCGGGCTTGCCGCCTGGTCTCTTGGCATTCCCGTGGTGTTGCATGAACAAAACGGGATTGCCGGTCTGACAAACAAATGGCTGGCGAAAATCGCCACCAAAGTGATGCAGGCGTTTCCCGGTGCATTCCCGAAAGCGGAAGTGGTGGGTAACCCGGTGCGTGTGGATGTGCTGGCGCTGCCGCTGCCGCAGACGCGTCTGCCAGGGCGTGAAGGTCCCATTCGCGTGCTGGTTGTCGGCGGCTCGCAAGGCGCGCGCGTGCTGAACCAGACCATGCCGCAAGTGGCGGCAAAACTGGGCGCGGCGGTGACCATCTGGCATCAGAGCGGCAAAGGCGCGCAGCAGGATGTTGAACAGGCTTATGCGGCGGTGTGTGCAGCGCAGCATAAAGTTACCGAATTTATTGACGATATGGCTCAGGCCTATGCGTGGGCCGATGTGGTTGTCTGCCGCTCCGGTGCGTTAACGGTCAGTGAGATTGCCGCTGCGGGTTTACCGGCGCTGTTCGTGCCGTTCCAGCACAAAGACAGACAGCAGTACTGGAATGCCCTGCCGCTGGAAAAAGTCGGCGCGGCGAAGATTCTGGAGCAGCCGCAATTTACCGCTGAGACGGTCGCGGCAACGCTTGCTGGCTGGAACCGCGACGTATTAGTGGAGATGGCTGAACGCGCTCGCGCGGCGGCGATCCCGGATGCCACCGAGCGGGTGGCACATGAAGTCAGCCTGGCAGCTCAGGCATAAATACTGGCGACGCCTTTTTGCGTCGCGCTACTTTTTGATGTCGATGGCGTTTAGAGAATGAATACACAAGAACTGGCGAAACTGCGTTTAATCGTGCCCGAGATGCGTCGCGTCCGGCACATTCACTTCGTTGGCATCGGCGGTGCCGGCATGGGCGGTATTGCCGAAGTGCTGGCCAACGAAGGCTACCAGATTAGCGGTTCCGATTTGGCTCCGAACCCGGTGACGCAGCAGTTAACGTCCCTTGGTGCCACGATTTATTTTAACCATCGCCCGGAAAACGTCAGCGATGCCAGCGTCGTGGTCGTCTCCAGCGCCATCGCTGCCGACAACCCGGAAATTGTTGCAGCGCAGGAAGCGCGTATCCCGGTGATCCGCCGCGCGGAGATGCTGGCTGAGTTAATGCGTTTCCGCCATGGCATCGCTATTGCCGGTACGCACGGGAAAACCACCACCACCGCGATGGTGTCCAGTATTTATGCAGAAGCCGGGCTTGACCCGACTTTTGTTAACGGTGGGCTGGTTAAAGCTGCCGGGGTGCATGCGCGCCTGGGCCATAGCCGTTACCTGATTGCCGAAGCGGATGAGAGCGACGCCTCTTTCCTGCATCTGCAACCGATGGTGGCGATTGTGACCAATATCGAAGCCGATCATATGGATACCTACCAGGGCGACTTCGAAAATTTAAAAACGACGTTTATTAATTTTCTGCACAATTTGCCGTTTTATGGCCGTGCAGTGATGTGTGTCGACGACCCGGTGATTCGCGAGTTGCTGCCGCGTGTGGGCCGTCAAATTACGACTTACGGATTTAGCGACGATGCGGATGTGCGTGTTGAAAATTACCGCCAGCAGGGGCCGCAGGGACACTTCACGCTGGTGCGTCAGGATAAGCCGGAACTGCGCGTAACGCTGAATGCGCCCGGTCGCCATAACGCGCTGAACGCGGCGGCCGCGGTAGCCGTGGCGACGGAAGAGGGCATTGACGACGACGCCATTCTGCGCGCGCTGGAAAGTTTCCAGGGCACTGGCCGTCGTTTCGACTTCCTCGGCGAGTTCCCGCTGGATGCGGTAAACGGCAAAAGCGGTACGGCGATGCTGGTGGATGATTATGGCCATCACCCGACGGAAGTGGACGCAACGATCAAAGCCGCTCGCGCAGGCTGGCCGGATAAAAACCTGGTCATGCTGTTCCAGCCGCATCGTTACACGCGTACCCGCGATCTGTACGACGATTTTGCCAATGTGCTGACGCAGGTTGATTCGCTGTTGATGCTGGAGGTTTACCCGGCGGGCGAAGCGGCCATTCCGGGCGCAGACAGCCGTTCGCTGTGCCGCACTATTCGCGGTCGCGGGAAAATTGACCCGATTCTGGTTCCCGATCCGGCGCAGGTGGCAGCAATGCTGGCGCCGGTGCTGACCGGTAATGATTTGATTCTGATTCAGGGGGCGGGGAATATCGGCAAAATAGCCCGCAGCCTCGCGCAGAGCAAACTGGTACCGCAGACCCAGGAGGAGGAGCATCGTGGCTGAGAAAGTCGCTGTTTTGCTGGGCGGCACGTCCGCCGAGCGTGATGTTTCGCTCAATTCTGGTGCAGCGGTGCTGGCAGGTTTGCGCGAAGGCGGTGTGGATGCGCACGGTGTGGATCCGCGCGAGGTTGATGTCACCCGCCTCAAAGAGATGGGCTTTAGCAAAGCGTTTATCGCTCTGCATGGTCGCGGTGGCGAAGATGGCACATTGCAGGGGCTGCTGGAACTGACTGGCGTGCCTTACACCGGTAGCGGTGTGATGGCCTCCGCCATTTCGATGGACAAATTGCGCAGCAAGCTGCTGTGGCAAGGCGCCGGGTTGCCAGTTGCGCCGTGGGTTGCCGTAACGCGTAGTGAATTTGAATCAGGCCTAAAAGACGATGATATTCAACGGATTGATGGGCTGGGGTTACCTGTTATTGTCAAGCCCAGCCGTGAAGGCTCCAGTGTGGGTATGTCAAAAGTTGACAAAAATAGCGATCTGCATGCGGCTTTAGCGCTTGCATTTCAACATGATGATGAAGTTCTGATTGAAAAATGGCTCAGTGGCCCGGAATTTACCGTCGCGCTGCTTGGAAATGAAATTTTACCGTCGATTCGCATCCAACCGGCGGGAATCTTCTATGATTATGAGGCGAAGTATCTCTCTGATGAGACGAAGTATTTCTGTCCATCAGGTCTGGAAGCAGAACGTGAGGCTGCATTGCAGTCCCTGGTGTTTAAAGCGTGGCAGGTTTTAGGTTGCCGTGGTTGGGGGCGCATTGATGCCATGCTGGATAGCGACGGTCAATTTTATTTGCTGGAAGCGAATACGTCGCCGGGCATGACCAGCCACAGCCTGGTGCCGATGGCAGCGCGTCAGGCGGGCCTGAGCTTCTCGCAACTGGTTGTTCGTATTTTGGATCTGGCGGAGTGATATGTCTCAGGCTGCGCTGAATACACGAAATCGCGAAGCGGAGGCCGTAACGACCTCCCGCCGCAACAATGGAACGCGCCTTGCAGGCATTCTGTTCCTGTTGACGGTGTTGTGCACCGTGTTAGTGAGCGGCTGGGTGGTGTTAGGTTGGATGGATGATGCGCAACGTTTGCCGTTGTCGAAGCTGGTATTAACCGGCGAGCGTCATTACACCCGTAACGACGATATTCGTCAGTCGATACTGGCATTGGGCGCGCCTGGCACCTTTATGACCCAGGACGTCAACATTATTCAGAGCCAGATTGAACGTCTGCCGTGGATCAAGCAGGCGAGCGTCAGAAAGCAGTGGCCAGACGAATTGAAGATTCATCTGGTTGAATATGTGCCCATTGCGCGGTGGAATGACCAGCACATGGTTGATGCGGATGGCAATGCCTTTAGCGTACCGGCGGAGCGAACCAGTAACCAGATTTTACCGATGCTGTACGGCCCTGAAGGCAGCGAAAGCGAAGTTTTGCAGGGATACCGCGACATGGGGCAGGTGCTGGCAAAGGATAAGTTCACGTTAAAAGAAGCGGCGATGACCGCGCGGCGCTCCTGGCAATTAACGTTGAGCAATGACATCAAGCTCAACCTGGGCCGTGGCGATACGATGAAACGTCTTTCGCGCTTTGTAGAACTTTACCCGGTTTTGCAGCAGCAGGCGCAGACGGATGGCAAAGCGATTAGCTACGTGGATTTACGCTATGACTCAGGTGCGGCTGTAGGCTGGAAAGCAGCCCCTGTTCAGGAACCGAATCAGCAGCAAAATCAGGCACAACAGAATCAGGCACAGGCAGAGCAACAATGATCAAGGCGACGGACAGAAAACTGGTAGTAGGGCTGGAGATTGGCACCGCGAAGGTCGCCGCTTTAGTAGGGGAAGTTCTGCCCGACGGTATTGTGAATATCATTGGCGTAGGCAGTTGCCCATCCCGCGGGATGGACAAAGGCGGAGTGAACGATCTGGAGTCGGTGGTGAAATGCGTACAGCGCGCCATCGATCAGGCCGAACTGATGGCCGATTGCCAGATCTCCTCGGTCTACCTTGCGCTCTCGGGGAAACATATTAGTTGCCAAAACGAAATTGGTATGGTGCCGATTTCAGAAGAAGAAGTGACGCAGGAAGATGTGGAGAACGTAGTGCATACCGCCAAATCGGTGCGTGTACGTGATGAACACCGCGTTTTGCATGTTATTCCGCAGGAGTACGCCATTGACTACCAGGAGGGGATTAAAAACCCGGTAGGTCTGTCCGGCGTACGTATGCAGGCGAAGGTTCACCTGATTACCTGCCATAACGATATGGCGAAAAACATCGTTAAAGCCGTTGAACGATGTGGTTTGAAAGTTGACCAACTTATTTTCGCCGGACTGGCGTCCAGCTACTCCGTATTGACGGAAGATGAGCGCGAATTGGGTGTCTGCGTCGTCGATATCGGCGGTGGTACAATGGACATGGCGGTTTACACCGGCGGCGCGCTGCGTCACACCAAAGTTATCCCGTATGCGGGGAATGTGGTGACCAGCGATATCGCTTACGCTTTCGGGACGCCGCCGAGCGATGCAGAGGCGATTAAAGTTCGCCACGGTTGCGCGCTGGGTTCCCTGGTCGGCAAAGACGAAAGCGTCGAAGTACCGAGCGTGGGCGGCCGTCCGCCGCGTAGTCTGCAACGCCAGACGCTTGCAGATGTGATTGAGCCGCGCTACGCGGAGTTACTCAATCTGGTGAATGACGAGATTTTGCAGTTGCAGGAGCAGCTTCGCCAGCAGGGCGTGAAACATCACCTCGCGGCGGGGATTGTGTTGACAGGAGGCGCGGCGCAAATGGAAGGCCTGGCGGCCTGCGCACAGCGTGTATTCCATACGCAGGTGCGTATTGGTGCGCCTCTTAATATTACTGGCTTAACTGATTACGCCCAGGAGCCGTATTATTCTACGGCGGTGGGGCTGCTGCACTACGGGAAAGAGACCCATTTAAGTGGTGAAGCGGAAGTAGAAAAGCGTACGTCAGTCGGCTCGTGGTTCAAACGAATCAACAGCTGGCTGCGAAAAGAGTTTTAATTTTTTTCAGAGACCGTAGAGAATTAGCGGTCTCAGGCGACAGGCACAACGGAGAGAGATTATGTTTGAACCGATGGAATTAACCAACGACGCGGTGATTAAAGTCATCGGCGTCGGTGGCGGCGGCGGTAATGCCGTAGAGCATATGGTGCGCGAGCGCATCGAGGGGGTTGAATTCTTCGCCGTGAATACCGACGCGCAGGCGTTACGTAAAACGGCGGTGGGTCAAACCATTCAGATCGGCGGTGGTATCACCAAAGGTCTGGGCGCAGGGGCTAACCCTGAAGTCGGCCGTAACGCGGCAGAAGAAGATCGTGAAGCGCTGCGCGCTGCGCTGGAAGGCGCTGACATGGTCTTTATCGCAGCGGGTATGGGCGGCGGTACCGGTACTGGTGCTGCGCCTGTCGTGGCTGAAGTAGCAAAAGATCTGGGTATCCTGACCGTTGCTGTTGTGACGAAGCCATTCAATTTTGAAGGCAAGAAGCGCATGGCATTTGCGGAGCAGGGGATCACCGAACTGTCCAAGCATGTGGACTCGCTGATTACCATTCCGAACGACAAGCTGCTGAAAGTGCTGGGTCGCGGCATCTCTCTGCTGGATGCTTTTGGCGCAGCAAACGACGTGCTGAAAGGTGCAGTGCAGGGTATCGCGGAATTGATCACCCGTCCTGGCCTGATGAACGTCGACTTCGCTGACGTGCGCACCGTGATGTCCGAAATGGGCTACGCGATGATGGGCTCCGGCGTGGCAAGCGGTGAGGATCGTGCAGAAGAAGCGGCCGAAATGGCGATTTCCAGCCCGCTGCTGGAAGATATCGACCTGTCCGGCGCGCGTGGTGTGCTGGTTAACATCACGGCGGGCTTTGACCTGCGCCTGGACGAGTTTGAAACTGTCGGTAACACCATTCGTGCGTTCGCGTCAGATAACGCGACTGTGGTTATCGGTACGTCGCTCGATCCGGATATGAATGACGAACTGCGCGTAACAGTTGTTGCTACCGGTATCGGCATGGACAAGCGTCCTGAGATTACGCTGGTAACCAACAAACAGGCGCAGCAGCCAGTGATGGATCGCTACCAGCAGCACGGCATGCAGCCGATGCAGCAGGAGCAGAAACCGGCGAAAGTGGTCAACGACAATACGCCGCAGACCACAAAAGAGCCCGATTACCTGGATATTCCGGCGTTCCTGCGTAAACAAGCGGATTAAGAATTGACTGGAAGTTGGGCTTCTTCGCTCTTTGTGCTAAACTGGCCCACCCATTGTGTTATACAATTTGGTTGGATTGGTAATTAGGCGAGATTATACGATGATCAAACAAAGGACACTTAAACGTATCGTTCAGGCGACTGGTGTCGGTTTACATACCGGCAAAAAAGTCACACTGACGTTGCGCCCTGCGCCGGCAAATACCGGGGTCATCTATCGTCGCACTGACTTAAATCCACCGGTAGACTTTCCGGCTGATGCTAAATCTGTGCGTGATACTATGCTCTGTACTTGTCTGGTCAACGAGCATGACGTGCGGATTTCAACCGTCGAGCACTTAAATGCGGCTCTGGCGGGGCTGGGTATCGACAACATCATTGTCGAAGTCGATGCACCGGAAATTCCTATTATGGATGGCAGTGCAGCACCGTTCGTTTACCTGTTGCTGGATGCAGGGATCGAAGAGCTGAACAGCGCCAAGAAATTCGTTCGCATCAAAGAAACGGTGCGTGTTGAAGATGGCGATAAGTGGGCAGAGTTCAAACCGCATAACGGTTTTACGCTCGATTTCACTATCGACTTCAACCACCCGGCGATTGATGCCAGCACGCAACGCTACGCGATGAACTTCTCTGCCGATGCATTTATGCGCCAGATTAGTCGCGCGCGCACCTTCGGTTTCATGCGTGATATCGAATACCTCCAGTCGCGCGGATTGTGCCTGGGCGGTAGCTTCGATTGTGCCATCGTAGTTGACGATTATCGCGTACTGAACGAAGACGGCCTGCGTTTCGAAGATGAATTTGTTCGTCACAAAATGCTGGATGCAATCGGCGATCTGTTCATGTGCGGTCACAACATCATCGGCGCATTTACCGCGTACAAATCCGGTCATGCTTTGAACAACAAATTGTTGCAGGCTGTTCTGGCAAAACAGGAAGCCTGGGAATATGTGACTTTCGAAGACGAAGCTGAACTGCCGCTGGCATTCAAAGCACCTACTATGGTTCTGGCATAACGCCATAACCTAAAAATCGACTGGTTAACCTGGCACTCTCTCCGGTCAGGGAAACCAGTCGTTTTTCTTTGCCCGTTAGTTGGCTATCTCAATTTACCCCTGTTCTTTTCATAATCACGCCTCCGACCCTTTTGCGCGTTTGATTGCTGCTTTCCTGGTCAGTTTTATCCCGCATAAGTCCTGAATACTGCTGTGTGCAGGCGGCTTTAGTGGTAAGATTTGGGCGCAAACGACATACACAGACGCAGCTTCAGGGAAGCGTCTTTTTTGGTGGAGCAAGTGAGCGGAATTCTTACGCGTTGGCGACAATTTGGTAGACGCTATTTCTGGCCGCATCTCTTATTAGGGATGGTCGCGGCGAGTTTTGGCTTGCCTGCACTCGCCAGTAATACCGAAACTGCTCATCCCGCGCGCGAAACCACCCGCAATCACGACAGCGCCAGTACGGTTAATTTCACCAGTCTCGCCTTGCTGGAAGCGAAACGCCGCCCGAACTTCACCGTCGATTACTGGCATCAGCATGCCATCCGCACCGTTATTCGTCATCTTTCGTTCGCCATGGCACCGCAGGCACTGCCGGTTGCAACGGAAGAACCTTTGCCCATTCAGGCGCATCATCTTGTTTTGCTGGATACGCTCAGCGCATTGCTGACGCTGGAAAGCAAGCCGCCAGCCATCGTGCGTCTGGTGGCGCAAACCTCATTTACTCCGCATGCTTCATTTAGTGTCTCTGCCTGGATAAGCCAGGTGCAGGGCATACGCGCCGGCCCACGATTTCTCAGCTAAAAAATAGAGTGATTCATCCATTTTTTTAGCTTCGCCGAGCGGAGCATTTGAGATTTTTATTATGCTAATCAATTTGTTAACTAAAGTATTCGGTAGCCGTAACGATCGTACGCTGCGTCGCATGCGTAAAACTGTTACCCAGATCAATGCCATGGAACCTGCCATGGAGCAACTCAGCGATGAAGAGCTGAAAGGCAAAACCGCTGAGTTTCGCGCGCGTCTGGAAAAAGGCGAAAGCGTTGAAGACCTGCTGCCAGAAGCATTCGCCGTTGTGCGTGAAGCAAGTAAGCGCGTGTTCGGTATGCGCCACTTTGATGTGCAGTTGCTGGGCGGGATGGTGCTGAACGATCGCTGCATCGCCGAAATGCGTACCGGTGAAGGTAAAACCCTGACCGCAACGCTACCGGCTTATCTGAATGCGCTAAGCGGTAAAGGCGTGCACGTTGTTACCGTCAACGACTACCTGGCGCAACGTGACGCCGAAAACAACCGTCCGCTGTTTGAATTCCTCGGCATGAGCGTCGGCATCAACCTTCCGGGCATGCCTTCCGTTGCTAAACGCGAAGCCTACGCTGCCGATATTACCTACGGTACCAACAATGAATATGGCTTCGACTACCTGCGCGATAACATGGCATTCAGCCCTGAAGAGCGTGTGCAACGTAAATTGCACTATGCGCTGGTGGATGAGGTGGATTCCATCCTGATCGATGAAGCGCGTACTCCGCTGATCATTTCCGGTCCGGCGGAAGACAGCTCCGATCTCTACAAGAAAGTGAACAAAATCATTCCGTATCTGGTTCGCCAGGAGAAGGAAGATTCCGACACCTTCCAGGGTGAAGGCCACTTCTCAGTGGATGAAAAAGCGCGTCAGGTGACCCTGACCGAACGCGGTCTGGTGTTAATTGAAGAACTGCTGGTGAAAGAAGGCATCATGGAAGAGGGCGAGTCTTTGTACTCTCCGGCTAACATCATGCTGATGCACCACGTCACCGCTGCACTTCGCGCGCATGCGCTGTTCACCCGCGATGTCGATTACATCGTGAAAGATGGCGAAGTGATTATCGTCGATGAACACACCGGTCGTACCATGCAAGGTCGTCGCTGGTCCGATGGTTTGCACCAGGCCGTTGAAGCGAAAGAAGGCGTAGAAATCCAGAACGAAAACCAGACGCTCGCCTCCATCACCTTCCAGAACTACTTCCGTCTGTATGAAAAGCTGGCCGGTATGACCGGTACAGCGGATACCGAAGCCTTCGAATTTAGCTCGATCTACAAGCTTGATACTGTGGTTGTGCCGACAAACCGCCCAATGATCCGTAAAGATATGGCGGATCTGGTGTATATGACCGAAGCGGAAAAAATTCAGGCGATTATTGAAGATATCAAAGAGCGTACCGCCAATGGCCAGCCGGTGCTGGTAGGTACGATCTCTATCGAAAAATCAGAAGTTGTCTCGAATGAGCTGACTAAAGCGGGCATTAAGCACAACGTCCTGAACGCCAAATTCCACGCCAAAGAAGCCGATATTGTGGCGCAGGCGGGTTATCCGGGCGCGGTAACCATCGCGACCAACATGGCTGGTCGCGGTACGGATATCGTGCTGGGCGGTAGCTGGCAGGCTGAACTGGCGGAGATCGACGATCCAACGCCCGAGCAAATCGCGCAGGTGAAAGCGGAGTGGCAGAAGCGCCATGATGCGGTGCTGGCGTCGGGTGGTCTGCATATTATCGGTACTGAACGCCATGAATCGCGCCGTATCGATAACCAGCTGCGTGGTCGTTCCGGTCGTCAGGGCGATGCGGGTTCTTCACGTTTCTACCTCTCCATGGAAGATGCTCTGATGCGCATTTTCGCCTCCGATCGCGTTTCCGGCATGATGCGTAAGCTGGGGATGAAACCGGGCGAAGCCATCGAGCACCCGTGGGTCACCAAAGCTATCGCCAACGCACAGCGCAAAGTGGAAAGCCGTAACTTCGATATTCGTAAGCAACTGCTGGAATATGATGATGTGGCTAACGATCAGCGTCGTGCAATCTACACTCAGCGTAACGAACTGCTGGATGTTTCCGATGTAAGCGAAACCATTAACAGCATCCGCGAAGATGTCTTCAAAGCGACGATTGATGGACATATTCCGCCGCAGTCGCTGGAAGAGATGTGGGATATTCCAGGCTTACAGGAACGTCTGAAAAACGATTTCGATCTCGATCTGCCGATCGCCGAATGGCTGGATAAAGAGCCGGACCTGCATGAAGAAACGCTGCGTGAGCGTATCCTGCAAAGCGCGGTGGAAACGTACCAGCGCAAAGAAGAGGTGGTTGGCGCGGAGATGATGCGTCACTTTGAAAAAGGCGTCATGCTGCAAACGCTGGATTCCCTGTGGAAAGAGCACCTGGCGGCAATGGACTACCTGCGTCAGGGGATCCATCTGCGTGGCTATGCGCAAAAAGATCCGAAGCAGGAGTACAAACGCGAATCCTTTGCCATGTTCGCTGCGATGCTGGAATCTCTGAAGTATGAAGTGATCAGCACGCTGAGCAAGGTGCAGGTGCGTATGCCGGAAGAAGTGGAAGCGATGGAGCAACAGCGTCGCGAAGAAGCTGAGCGTCTGGCACAGATGCAGCAACTGAGCCACCAGAACGACGAATCTGAAGCGGCAGCCGCGCTTGCGGCACAAACCGGTGAACGCAAGGTCGGTCGTAACGATCCTTGCCCTTGCGGTTCCGGTAAAAAATACAAACAGTGTCACGGCCGTCTGGCGTAATGCGCTGATAAAAAAGGAAAGGCGCAGATATCTGCGCCTTTTTTATGGAGTCTGCATAATGAAAATACTCAACATCGCTGTTGGCATTATCCGTAATCCGCAGGGTGAAATCTTTATCACCCGACGCGCTGCCGATGCACACATGGCTAATAAACTTGAGTTTCCGGGCGGGAAAATTGAAGCGGGTGAAACGCCTGAGCAGGCAATGATCCGCGAGCTACACGAAGAAGTGGGTATCACCGCGCTGGGCGCAACGTTGTTTGAGAAGCTGGAATATCAGTTTCCCGATCGCCATATCACGCTGTGGTTCTGGCTGGTGGAAAACTGGCAGGGCGAACCGTGGGGTAAAGAAGGCCAGCCGGGCGAGTGGATCGCGCAAAGCGCGCTTAATGCAGAAGATTTCCCACCCGCCAACGAACCCATTATCAATAAGTTAGTAAGAGGCAGCCAGGCCTGCTAAGCAACGTGCCAGCAGGCAACTCGCGGGATCAGTGCTGTTGTTCACTCCAGTCATCACTGTCTGACAGATCGCCGGAGCTGGCGATGCGTTTCTCTTCCGCTGCCCATTCGCCTAAATCAATCAGCTGGCAACGTTTGGAACAGAAGGGGCGAAACGGGCTTTTTTCGTCCCATACCACAGATTTCCCGCAGGTCGGGCAGTTAACAATAGTTTCTTCAGTCATTACGGCTCCTTAACAGCAGGCCAGTTCAAAATCCAGCCGCTCCGGCACGACGCCGTTTTCGCTGTCGAAGGGTAAAAAACGAATGGCAAAACGGCTCTTATGCCCGGAGATTTGCGGGTAAAGCTTCTCCTGAAGCGGCAGTTGCAGACGTAGCAAATCGGCATCATCACCATTATCCTGGTAAAAGCCATTCAGGCTGGTCTGGCGGCGAAACGGCGCGGCATTGCGAATAAGATCGAGGATCAGCGTCAGCGTCGCACGCAATGGCTCAAGGCTTTCCAGCCAGAATGAAACCTGCGCGTCGCGCTGCGCCTGCGATAAGTGTAGCCACATATGCAGCGTCGGCAGATCGAAACTACAGCAGCCGCCAGGAATGCTTAAGCGCTGGCGCACCAGGCCTATCAGGCGATCCTCACGTAATACCTGACCAATGCGCGGCGCGGTCATCAGCACGCTTCCGCTCTCTTTCAACTGCTGGCGAATCTCTTCAATGCGGTTGAGATCAACACCCGGCACTTCACTCCAGGCGCGCAGTTTACGTTGCTGGCGCTCCAGCTCTTTCAGTAATTCAGTCCGGGTATCACCGCGTTCGAACACATCCAGCAAATCGCCCACGTTACGGAAAAAGTGCAACGCGTCGGCATGGCCGCTGAGCGGCAAATGGGTGGAGAGTTGTTGCAGTAAAAATTCAACGCGCAGCCAGGTGCGCATCTTTTCGTTAAGTGGATGTTCAAAAAGGATGTGGGTGTGCATTACGGTTTTTCCTGTGATACGACCTGCGAAGCATACTTTAGATAGTCTGCATGCAGGCGGGCAACATCCGATGCTATCGCATCTGGTGCGCCATTATTGTCAATAACATCATCTGCGACGGCAAGTCGCGCTTCGCGTGTGGCCTGAGCCGCGAGAATGTTTTCCGCATGTTCGCGGGTTACACCATCACGCTGCATGGTGCGTAAAATTTGCGTCTCAACCGGGACGTCAATCACCAACACCCGATCGGCTTTGCGATAAAGCCCGTTTTCCACCAGCAACGGAACAACCCACAATACATAAGGCGATGTCGCCTCGGCAATCTGGCGCTGAGTCTGTTGCTGAATCAGCGGGTGGAGTAGGCCGTTGAGCCAGCTTTTATCGCCCGGAGAAGCAAAAATGCGTTCGCGCAGTAAACGGCGATTGAGCGAACCGTCTGCGAGGAACATTTCTGCGCCAAATCGCCCGGCAATGGCGCTTAACGCAGGAGAGCCAGGTTCCACAACCTGGCGGGCAATAATATCCGCGTCGACAACGTTAACGCCAAGTTTCGCGAAGGCATCCGCCACGGTGCTTTTTCCGCTGCCAATGCCGCCGGTTAACGCGACCGTATACCTCATAACGCTCAACCCTAAAAAGTTAGCCCGACATCACAATCTGTTGAGATTTTCCCCACTCATTACCAACAAATACCGTTGTCCGGAGCGAGGAAAAACGCAAAAGCGGAAATATATTTATGATAAAAATCAATGGATTGTAAATTAATCAAGTAACAATGAAATCAATTAACCGAAACTGGCTCATTCACCAGATAAATTTATAGGATTGTAGCGTAAAAAAAGAGATTTTCGCAGTCTTGCGCGACCCTTATTAGTGCGTATGATAGCGTCACTGGAGTTGTGAGTTTGTATTGTCGCCATTAACCCCAGGAATCCCCACATGCGTATCGAAGAAGATCTGAAGTTAGGTTTCAAAGACGTCCTTATCCGCCCTAAACGTTCTACCCTTAAAAGCCGTTCCGATGTCGAACTGGAGCGCGAGTTTACGTTCAAACATTCTGGAATGCGCTGGTCTGGCGTACCGGTTATTGCCGCCAATATGGATACCGTGGGCACATTCGCCATGGCGAAAGCGCTGGCATCCTTCGATATTCTCACCGCCGTACATAAACACTATTCCGTTGAAGAGTGGAAAGGCTTTGTGCAGTCTGAATCTGAAAATGTGCTGCGCCATGTGATGGTCTCTACCGGCACATCCGATACGGACTTCGAAAAAACCAAACAGATCCTCGCTTTGCACCCATCGCTGAATTTTGTCTGCATCGACGTGGCGAATGGCTACTCCGAGCACTTCGTGCAGTTTTTAGCGAAAGCACGTGAAGCCTGGCCGGACAAAACTATCTGCGCGGGTAACGTCGTTACCGGCGAAATGTGCGAAGAGCTGATCCTCTCCGGGGCCGATATTGTGAAAGTGGGCATTGGCCCTGGCTCTGTTTGCACTACGCGCGTGAAAACTGGCGTTGGCTACCCGCAGCTTTCTGCGGTTATCGAATGTGCTGATGCGGCGCACGGTCTCGGCGGGCAGATTGTCAGCGATGGCGGCTGCACCGTACCCGGTGATGTGGCAAAAGCCTTTGGCGGCGGCGCAGACTTCGTGATGCTCGGCGGTATGTTGGCCGGTCATGAAGAGAGCGGCGGCTCCATCGTTGAAGAAAACGGCGAGAAATTCATGCAGTTCTATGGCATGAGCTCTGAATCCGCGATGAATCGCCACGTTGGCGGCGTTGCCGGTTACCGCGCCGCAGAAGGCAAAACCGTGAAAATTCCACTGCGCGGCCCGGTTGAAAATACCGCGCGCGATATCCTGGGCGGCTTGCGTTCAGCCTGTACATATGTCGGCGCTTCTCGCCTGAAAGAGCTGACCAAACGCACGACCTTTATCCGCGTTCAGGAGCAGGAAAACCGCGTGTTTAACAGCCTCTAATTGGCTTACAGGCGCACGGCGCTGCGCCTGATTATCCTGTACCGCCCATCGCATCGCCCAGATGAAAGATGGGCAGATACATGGCCACCACCAGTACGCCAATGATCACTCCCGTCACAACCAGCAGCAGCGGCTCTAACACCGCCGCCAGCCCATCGGCCTGACGCTGCGTCTGCTCACTATGATGTTGCGCCAGATTGTCGAGCATGTTATCCAGCGCCCCGGAAACTTCCCCCGTACGAATCAGTTGAATGCACAGCGGCGGGAATTCGCCGTTTGCTTTTAACGCAGCGGAAATTGATGTGCCCTCTGTTATCTCCTGGTGCGCACGTTGTAACAGCTCACGCCAGTACGGGCAGGTTACGGTGTCGGTAACACTTTCCAGCCCCTGTAAAAATGAGATACCGGAGCGCTGCGTCAGCGACAGAACGGTAAAAATCTGACTCAGCCGTTGTCCGCGCACCAGCGGCCCGATTATCGGGCTTGCAAGTAACCCCCGCTGCCTGTAGCGCAGCCATCCGGCATGGTTACGTACCTTGAGCAACGCGGCGCTCACAAGCCCGGCACATACCATAAAAGGCAGTGCGCCTTGCTGTACCATGGTGGCTGCGGCAATGACGCCGCGCGTTAATGCCGGGAGTGGCGTATTGAACGTCTGGTAAATGGCGGAAAACTCCGGCAATACCAGATAGACCATCGCCAGCACCACTGCCGCCGTCAGCGACAAAATGATCAACGGATAACGCAGCGCTTTTTTCACCTTCAGTGTGAGCTCATGCTGCGCTTTTTGCTGGCTGGCCAGCCGGAAGCAGCACTCATCAAGCTTGCCGGTTAGCTCGCCGGTGCGGATCATCGCCTGCCACAGCGGCGGAAACACATCCGGCCATTGGCGTAGCGCCGCCGAGAAGGTTTCGCCTTGTTCCAGCGACTCTGCCAGATGGCGTAACAGCGCCTGCCACTGTCTGGCGGGGTGTTGCTCGGCCATAAGCTGCAATCCTTCTGGCAGCGTAAGCCCGGCCTGGAGCAGCGTTGCGAGTTGGTTGAGTAGCGGCGTGCTGTGTTCAATCCGCCAGAGCGCACGGCGCACCGGGCGGCGTTTGAGCGTTAACAGATGGCGCTGCTGTTGCTGCAACCGCACTATCGCCGCAGTACGGTTTTCGCTCCAGTGCAGGCCGCTTTGCAGTTCGCCGTGTTCATTCAGCCCGGACCATTGCCAGAGTTGTTTACTCGCCATCCGGGAAACCCAATATGCGCACCAGCTCTTCAAAGGTGGTAAGTCCTTGTTCCACGGCCTGGCAACCATGTTGAAACAGTGACGTCATACCCTCTTTATGGGCGCACTGTTCGATGTCGTTTGCGCTCATCCCGCTGGCAATAGCCTGGCGTATGGGCGGGGTGACGGCGAGGATTTCAAATAGCGCCACCCGGCCATAAAAGCCGTGATAGCACTGTTCACACCCTTCGGCGCGCCAGCGGGGCAGCGGCCGTGACCATACTTTCTCAGGAAGATGGGTATAGTCCGCCGCCAGCTTGCGGCAGTGGGGGCAAAGCTTGCGCACCAGCCGCTGAGCCACCACCAGCGAGAGTGCCGAAGAGATCATCCAGCGCGCGACGCCCATCTGCTGGATGCGCACCAGGGTTTCACTGGTGGAGTTGGTATGCAGTGTTGATAGCACCAGATGCCCGGTTTGCGCGGCTTTGATGGCAATTTCTGCCGTTTCGCCATCGCGAATCTCTCCCACCATGATGATGTCCGGATCCTGGCGCAGCAGAGCGCGCAATACACTTTGAAAAGTGAGTCCGGTTCGTGGCGTAATCTGCGTCTGGTTTAAGCCAGCGAGCGGGATTTCTATCGGGTCTTCAACGCTGCAAATATTGACCTCTGGCTTGTTGCGCGCCTGTAGCGCGCTATAGAGCGTCACTGTTTTACCGCTGCCTGTCGGGCCGGTGACCAATAATAATCCTTGCGGTTGCGCCAGCGCGATTTTAAACAGCGCCTGTTGAGTTTCGGTCATGCCGAGCGCGGTCAGTTCCAGCGCCTGATTTACCTGATGCAGCAGGCGCAGCACCACTTTTTCGCCGTGGCGACAGGGCAACGTCGCAATGCGAAAGGAAACGGATTGCCCGTAAAGATCGACGTTGAATTGCCCATCCTGCGGCAGTCGTCGCTCGGCGATATCAAGATTGCCGAGGACTTTTAGCCTTGCGGTCAGGGTGCTGGCGAGCGAACAGGGCAGGGGTGACAGGGGATGAAGCACGCCGTCGACACGCAGACGAATGGCGTACTCTGTTTCGGCAGGTTCGAAATGGATATCCGATGCGCGCAGCACCAGCGCCTGTTGCAGCGTATGGTTGATTATTTCCACTGCTGAACCGCTTTCTTCAACGTCAGCTACCGCAGACGACGCTGCTTGCGCTGCCAGTTGTTGATGCTTGTCCATTTGCTCCGGTGTCCAGCAACGAATATCAACGCGCTGTCGGACAGCGAAACTGAGTGATTCCATAAATTCCGTGCTGGGTTTTTCCAGCACGGCGATGGTGACCTGTTCGTCGTCACGGCTGAGTAACAGCGCTTTATGGCGCTGGCACAGCGCGGCCAGTTTGTCCTCTTTCATCATGGCTCCTTAACGTCCGGTACGAAAAACGTCTTCGCAGGCTTGTTGCAGTGCGCTGTCCGCTTGCGTGTTACAGGCCCGCGCCCAGCCCTGGATGCCATCGGCATTGCTCCACTGCGGTGTCATCACCACGCTGAGTCCGTTCAGGCTCTCCTGGCCGGTCAGCGAGACCACGCCTTTGGTGACGCTGAGCGCGGAGACATAGCGGGTGGTAGTGGGCGCAGGAATGCCGTTGCTGCTGGCATCGCAGTTATCGACACCGCCGCGCTCCAGCGCGCAAAGCTCCACGGCGGTGCGGTAAGGGACGAAGGTTTGCAACATGTCGGTTAATGCCGCTTTGCGCAGATAGTTCTGGTAGGCGGGAATGCCGATGGCGCTCAGTATGGCGACGATGCCGATCACCACCATGAGTTCGATGAGGGTAAATCCGTGTTCTTTGTTCATAAACGGCTCCTTGTGCAGAGCCGCTACTGTGTCAGTTCGATAAATGCGGGGCGAGGAGTAAAAATGAGGTCAGGAAAAGCGCTTCCGGTTTTATTGCGCAGTTTGCACAATGCGACATATTATCTGCGAGGCGGGCCGCAAAAATGGCCCGCTTAGCCGCAATAAAGTTAGCGAAAGCGCATTGACAGATCGAGGGCGCGGACGTGTTTCGTCAGCGCACCGACGGAGATGTAATCGACGCCGGTTTCGGCGAATTCACGCAGGGTTTCTTGCGTGACATTGCCGGAGACTTCCAGTTTTGCCTGGCCGTTGGTGCGTTTTACCGCTTCACGCATTTGTTCGGTGGCGAAGTTGTCCAGCATGATGATGTCGGCACCGGCTTTCAGCGCGTCGTCGAGTTCTTCCAGCGTTTCAACTTCAACTTCCACCGGCACATCCGGGCGTAGCCAGAAGGCTTTTTCCACCGCCTGGCGAACGGAGCCCGCAGCGATAATGTGGTTCTCTTTGATCAGAAACGCATCGGAAAGCCCCAGCCGATGGTTAGCGCCGCCGCCGCACAGCACGGCATATTTCAGCGCTGTGCGCAGCCCCGGCAGCGTTTTACGCGTATCGAGTAATTGCGTTTTAGTACCACTCAGCAATTCAACGTAGCGGTGTACTTCGCTTGCCACGCCGGATAACGTTTGCACGAAATTAAGGGCGGTTCGCTCACCAGTGAGCAGCACGCGTGAGGGGCCATCAAGCTCGAATAAAGGTTGGTCGGCGCGCACGGCATCGCCATCGTCCACGTGCCAGGTCAGTGTTACGTCATCGCCTGCCAGTTGGATAAACACCTCTTCAACCCAGCGTTTACCACAGAAAATGCCCACTTCGCGGGTAATGACGACCGCATGAGAACGGTTCTCTGGCGGTAACAATTGAGCGGTAATGTCGTTATTCGCATCGACTTCACCCCCCAAATCTTCGCGCAGCGCCTGGGCAACAGCGGCAGGAATATCCAATTCAATGCGTTTGAGTAGCGCGTCACGTCGAAGGTCGGGGTTATAGCGGCGAGGCGGCATGATAAACTCCAAAAAGGGTAACGAATCACAATGTTAGCGGTTGGTTGTGCGGGTCTGGCATTATGGGACGCCGCCTAAGCATGCTACTCTGAAGCGTGTTTCAGCACCATCCTCTATAAGGAGTTCCTTATGCAGTTACGCAAGGGTTGGCTGGTGGAGGCGCGGCACGTGCCGTCTCCCCATTTCGATTGCCGCCCGGACGATGAGCAGCCTTTACTGCTGGTGGTACATAATATTAGCCTGCCGCCTGGCAAGTTCGGCGGACCGTGGATTGACGCGCTCTTTACCGGGACGCTGGATGCAAGCGCCGATCCCTTCTTCGCTGAGATTGCTCATTTGCGCGTTTCTGCCCACTGCCTGATCCGCCGCGACGGCGAGATTGTGCAATATGTGCCGTTCGATAAGCGCGCCTGGCATGCGGGCGTGTCGTCGTATAAGGGACGGGAGCGCTGTAATGATTTTTCGATTGGTATTGAGCTTGAGGGAACGGACCAACTGGCGTATACCGACGCGCAGTACCTTCAACTGGCGGCAGTAACGCGAACGGTCATTAAGCTTTACCCGTCGATTGCCGACAATATGACCGGACATAGCGATATCGCCCCTGAGCGCAAGACCGATCCCGGCCCGGCGTTTGACTGGGCGAGGTTTCGCGCCCTGGTTGCTGGTTTGTCAGAAAAGGAGATGCCATGACATTATTCACCATGCTGCTGGTACTGGCAGCAGAACGGCTATTTAAACTGGGAGAACACTGGCAACTGGATCACCGGGTAGAGGTGCTGTTCCGGCGCGTAAAACACTACTCCATGTTCAGAACGTTGCTGATGACGGCGCTGGCGATGCTGGTGACGTTTTTGATTTTGCGCGCGCTGCTCGGGTTATTTTTTAATGTGCCGCTGCTGGTGGTGTGGATCCTGATTGGCGTGCTGTGTATCGGCGCAGGTAAAGTGCGGTTGCACTACCATGCTTACCTGAAAGCGGCGGCGCGCAACGACAGCCATGCGCATATGGCGATGGCCAATGAGTTGACGCTGATCCACGGTGTGCCGCCTGGCTGTAGTGAGCGCGAGTTCTTGCGCGAACTGCAAAACGCGTTGCTGTGGATTAACTTCCGTTTTTATCTCGCGCCGCTGTTCTGGTTTATCGTCGGTGGCCCCTGGGGGCCGGTGCTGCTGGTGGGTTATGCATTCTTACGTGCCTGGCAGTCGTGGCTGGCGCGCTATCAAACGCCAAACGAGCGCCAGCAATCCGGCATCGATGCCATTTTGCATCTGCTGGACTGGGTGCCGGTGCGCCTGGCGGGCGTGGTGTATGCGCTGGTTGGGCATGGCGAGAAAGCGCTACCGGCCTGGTTTGCCTCGCTGGGTGATGCCCATACCTCGCAGTATCACGTGCTGACGCGTCTTGCCCAGTTCTCGCTGGCGCGCGAGCCGCATATGGATAAGGTCGCCACACCGAAAGCGGCAGTGTCGATGGCGAAAAAAACGTCGCTGGTGCTGGTGGTTGTGGTGGCGCTGTTAACGATTTACGGCACGCTGATGTAACCGCGTGCCGCTCGTTTAGCGATTATCCGCTGCCGGGATGCCAAAATCAGGCATCCCGTTTTCCTGCCAGCGGATCGTTTTCAGGCGGGTGTGGCGATTGGGATCGTACAGCGGATCGCCTTCTATTTCGGTGTAGTTACGCGCGTGATACACCAGCACATCTTCCCCGTCCGGCGTTTGCGTAAAGCTGTTGTGGCCTGGGCCATACTGGCGATTTTCATAACTGGTTTTAAACACTGGCTGCGGCGTTTTCTGCCAGTTCGCCGGATCCTGCGGATTCGCGTGGATATCGATCCACAGCAGACCCATGCAGTAGTTTTCATCGGTGGCGCTGGCAGAGTAGCTGATAAACAGCTTGTCGCCGTGAAACAGCACCGCAGGCCCTTCGTTCACCCGAAAGCCCCGGCACTCCCAGTCAAACTCCGGTTGGCTTAACATTACCGGCTCGCCTTTCAGCGTCCACGGGTTTTCCATTTCCGCCAGATAGAGGTTGGAGTTGCCCGCAATATCTGGCGCTTTCTGCGCCCACAGATACCAGCGTTTGCCTTGATGGACAAAGGTTGTGGCATCGAGGGCGAAGGTATCAAACGGTGTCTGGACCTGGCCTTTTTCCACCCAGCGGCCGGTGAGCGGATCGGCATCGGCGCACTCCAGCACGAACATGCGGTGCTGGAACATATTCAGTGCATCCAGCGCCTTCGTCCAGGTGGCGGCAAAATATAAATACCATTTGCCATCAATATGATGCAGCTCCGGCGCCCAGATAAGCTCACTCATCGGCCCGCTTTGCGGCTTGCGCCAGACCACTACGCCTTCGGCGCGGCGTAGCCCCTCCAGTGTGGTCGCGCGGCGGATCTCCAGTCGGTCATACTCCGGCACCGAGGCGACAAAGTAATAGTTGCCTTCGTGGCGCAGAATAAAAGGGTCTGCGCGCTGCTCAATAAACGGGTTTGGCCAGTCACTCATTATGCGTTCCTTACGTTTTCGCCTGCGGGGACCGGCTGGCGTTCGCTCAGTTCGTGGTAGTTGACGCGGCGTTTTTCCAGATCCGCCTGGATCTGTTTCATTAATTCACGGTCGACTTTCAGCAGGCGCACCACGCCTGCGGTAATCAGGTAACCAACGCCCGGGATCACCGTAAACAGCAGCATGATGCCGTTGATAGCGCTGGCGCTCTGCTGTTTGGCTCCGGCATCGTAACCATACCAGGAGAGCAGGAAGCCGACCATTGCGCCCGCCACGGCGAGACCCACTTTCAGGAAGAAGAGGTTGCCGGAAAAGCTGATCCCGGTAATGCGTTTGCCGGTTTTCCACTCGCCGTAATCATCCACGTCCGCCATCAGCGACCAGTGCAGCGGGGAAGGGATTTGATGCAGGATGTTAAGCAGGAAGTAGAGCACCACAATCATCACCGTGGCGTGCGGGTCGAAGAAGTAAAAGGCGCAGGAAAAAATTGCCAGCGCGATGTTGGTCCAGAAGAAGACTTTCAGTTTGCACCAGCGGTCGGTCAGCACTTTTGCCAGCATACTGCCGATCATCATGCCCACCACGCCAAGGCTGATAAACAGCGTGGCGAAATGGGTGCTCTCCTGCATAACCCAGGTGACGTAATACATCGTGGCGGCCATGCGGATAAAACCGGGGCAGACGTTGCACAGCGTCAGCAGCAGAATGCGTACCCACTGGTCGTTCTTCCATACGTCTTTAAAATCTTTCTTCAGATCGTCATTGGTCGGTACCGCCGGGCGAATGCGCTCGCGCACGGTGGCAAAACAGAACAGAAACATACACATGCCGATAAACGCCAGCACCGCCATTGCCATCTGGTAGCCTTTGGCTTTATCCGCGCCGCCAAACCATTCCGCCATCGGCAGCAGGGTCAGCGACAGCAGCAGCGTGGCGATACCCACCATCACAAAGCGATACGACTGGCAGGCAACACGCTCTTTCGGATCGTTAGTAATCACGCCACCCAGCGAGCAGTAGGGAATATTGATGGCGGTATAGGTCAGCGACAGCAGGAAGTAGGTGACAAAGGCATAGATAACTTTGCTGCTGTAGCTCCACGCCGGCGTGGTGAACATCAGCACGCTGAACACGGCGTAAGGCACCGCTATCCACAGCAGCCACGGGCGGAAACGGCCATATTTGCTTTGTGTACGGTCAGCCAGCGCGCCCATCAGCGGGTCAGTAATCGCGTCAATAACGCGAATCGACAGCAGTAACACGCCGACCAGCGCAGGCGCGAGGCCGAAGATATCTGTGTAAAAATAGTTAACAAACAACATGATAGCGCCAAAGATGATGTTGCATCCGGCGTCACCCATGCCATAGCCAATCTTTTCTTTAACAGACAGTTTGTTGTTGTCCATTGTCGGTTCTCCCTCTGAGGTATGGCATGAATTATTCGCCTGCAAATTTTTGTTTGCGTAGCAGGATCAGGCCGGAGAGATGGACAAAATGGCTATGTAAAGGAAAGTGTGAGGAAGGTAACAAAGGTATAACAACCCTCTCCCGGGCGGGAGAGGGAAGGGCGGGCGGGGATTATTGCGCTTTCACCGCTTTTGCATTTTTCTGTCGGAACAGGTAGCCAACAGCCAGAATGGCAATCCACACCGGGATCAGCCACACCGAGATCGCCATGCCAGGCGTCATCAGCATGATAACCAGCACACCCGCCATAAACAGCAGGCAGATCCAGTTACCGAGCGGGTAGAGCAGCGCCGGGAAGCGCGGCGTGACGCCTTGCTGCTGTTTAGCCCGGCGAAAACGCATATGCGCCAGGCTGATCATCGCCCAGTTAATTACCAGCGCGGAAACCACCAGCGCCATCAACAGGCCGAACGCCGAGTCCGGTGCCAAATAGTTGATCAGTACGCACAAGGCGGTGAAAAGGGCAGAGACCAGAATGGTATTGACCGGCACGCCGCGTTTATCTGTTTTTTGCAGCATTTTCGGCGCGTTACCCTGTTTTGCCAGGCCAAACAGCATGCGGCTGTTGCAGTAAACGCAGCTGTTGTAAACGGAGAGCGCTGCGGTCAGCACCACGATATTCAACGCGTTGGCAACGAAAGAGTCGCCCAGTTCGTGAAAGATCAGTACAAACGGGCTGGTGTCGGCGGTGACGCGTGTCCATGGCAGCAAAGAGAGCAGCACGGCCAGTGAACCGACATAAAAGATCAGGATGCGGTAAATAACCTGGTTGGTCGCTTTCGGAATGCTTTGCTCCGGGTTGTCGGCTTCGGCGGCGGTAATACCGACCAGCTCCAGCCCACCGAACGAGAACATGATGATAGCCATCATCATCACCAGCCCGCCGATGCCGTGCGGCAAGAAGCCGCCCTGTTCCCACAGGTTACGCACGGTCGCCTGCGGACCTGCGCTGTCGCTAAACAGTAGCCAGCCGCCAAAGATGATCATCGCCACCACGGCGAAGACTTTAATAATGGCGAACCAGAACTCCATCTCACCAAACACTTTAACGTTGGTCAGGTTGATGGCGTTGATGATGACAAAGAAGGCGGCCGCAGAAACCCAGGTGGGGATTTCCGGCCACCAGAACTGAACATATTTACCGACCGCCGTCAGTTCTGCCATCGCGACCAGAACATACAGCACCCAGTAGTTCCAGCCGGAAGCAAAACCGGCGAAGCTGCCCCAGTATTTATAAGCGAAGTGGCTGAACGACCCTGCCACTGGCTCTTCGACGACCATTTCGCCGAGCTGGCGCATGATCAAAAACGCAATAAAACCGGCAATGGCGTAGCCCAGGATAATGCCGGGGCCGGCAGATTGAATAACTGAAGCGCTGCCCAGAAACAGGCCAGTCCCAATAGCCCCGCCCAGCGCGATAAGCTGAATATGGCGGTTCTTAAGGCCGCGCTTTAGCTGATCGCCGTGCTGTTGACCTTCCATCATGAAACCTCGTGAGTGATTATTTTATGTACGCTAGCTTTTGCGTGTAAGGAATAACTTCCAGTTGTTTGTATTTTTTGCTTTACGAAATGGCAGCACGATTTTATGCCAGACCCTTTCACAGCGCTCAGAATAGTGATAAGTGCGCGGGAATGCATCTGCTTTATGAATCTCAGATGACGAGCTGGCGAAAAAGAAACCATTTGTAAATACCCCTTTTACCCCTCGCATGATTATGAATTTATTTTTTATGCATTTATAAAGCATAAATAATCATTTATTCATTAACTGAATCGGTTCATTTGCCTTAATTGCCGTTTCAGGAAAGTTAAAACTCCCTCTTTCGTGGTAAACGAGTCATTTGTGCAAGGTTACATCTTTGAAACGCTATTTCTGTTCGATTGTTAAAATGTGCGTGGTTTACTGATTTCAATCAAAACCTGTATGGACAGAAGGTGAATACTTTGTTACTTTAGCGTCACGAATATGAAATTGGTAAGACCAATTTACTCCGGGCGAATGGCAGAGACAGGGAACAATGGCCTACAGCAAAATCCGCCAACCGAAACTATCCGATGTGATTGAGCAGCAACTGGAGTTTTTGATTCTCGAAGGGACATTACGTCCCGGTGAAAAACTTCCTCCAGAACGCGAACTGGCCAAACAGTTCGATGTTTCTCGTCCTTCACTGCGCGAGGCCATTCAGCGCCTCGAAGCGAAAGGCCTGCTCCTTCGTCGCCAGGGCGGTGGTACCTTTGTCCAAAGCAGTCTGTGGCAGAGCTTCAGCGACCCGCTGGTAGAACTTCTGACCGATCACCCCGAATCCCAGTTTGACCTTCTTGAAACGCGCCACGCGCTGGAAGGCATTGCCGCCTATTACGCAGCGCTACGCAGCACCGAGGAAGACAAAGTGCGCATTGGCGAGCTGCATCGGGCTATCGAACTGGCGCAGCAATCGGGCGATCTGGACGCGGAATCGGACGCTGTCGTGCAGTATCAAATCGCCGTAACGGAAGCGGCACATAATGTCGTTCTCCTTCATCTGCTACGCTGCATGGAGCCGATGTTGGCGCAAAACGTTCGTCAAAACTTCGAATTGCTGTACGCGCGCCGGGAAATGCTCCCGCTTGTCAGCAACCATCGAGCGAGTATTTTCGCGGCGATCATGGCCGGGAAGCCGGAAGAGGCGCGCGAAGCGTCGCACCGTCACCTGGCGTTTATCGAAGAGATTTTGCTGGATCGCAGCCGTGAGCAGAGCCGTCGTGAACGCTCGCTTCGTCGGCTGGAGCAGCGCAAGAATTAGGATTTTCTGGTGCTTTTTGTGCCGGAAGAGTTGTAACACCAGCGCCAAACTGTAGAGCGCGGCAACTAAACGCAGAACCTGTCTTATTGCGTCTTTCTCAAGGATGCAATGGGACAGGTTCCAGACAAATCAACGATTAGATAGATAAGGAATACCCCCCATGTCAGAACGTTTACAAAATGACGTGGATCCGATCGAAACTCGCGACTGGCAACAGGCGATCGAATCGGTCATCCGTGAAGAAGGTGTTGAGCGTGCTCAGTATCTGATTGACCAGCTCCTTTCTGAAGCCCGCAAAGGCGGTGTGAAAGTGGCAGCTGGCACAGGGGCGAGCAACTACGTAAACACTATTGCCGTTGAAGATGAGCCGGAATACCCGGGCAATCTGGAACTGGAACGCCGTATCCGTTCAGCTATCCGCTGGAACGCCATCATGACCGTTCTGCGCGCGTCCAAAAAAGACCTCGAGCTGGGCGGCCACATGGCTTCCTTCCAGTCTTCTGCGACCATTTACGAAGTTTGCTTCAACCACTTCTTCCGCGCCCGCAACGAGAAAGACGGTGGCGACCTGGTTTACTTCCAGGGCCACATCTCTCCGGGCGTCTATGCACGTGCATTTGTTGAAGGTCGTCTGACTGAAGAGCAAATGAACAACTTCCGTCAGGAAGTTCACGGTAAAGGTCTCTCTTCTTACCCGCACCCGAAACTGATGCCGGAATTCTGGCAGTTCCCGACCGTATCCATGGGTCTGGGCCCGATTGGTGCTATCTATCAGGCGAAGTTCCTGAAATACCTGGAACACCGCGGTCTGAAAGATACCTCTGAACAAACCGTTTACGCTTTCCTGGGCGACGGTGAGATGGATGAGCCGGAATCCAAAGGTGCGATCACTATCGCCACCCGTGAAAAACTGGACAACCTGTGCTTCATCATCAACTGTAACCTGCAACGTCTGGATGGCCCGGTCACCGGTAACGGCAAAATCATCAACGAACTGGAAGGCATCTTCGCAGGTGCTGGCTGGAACGTTATCAAGGTGATGTGGGGTTCTCGTTGGGACGAACTGCTGCGTAAAGACACCAGCGGTAAACTGATCCAGCTGATGAACGAAACCGTCGACGGCGATTACCAGACCTTCAAATCCAAAGATGGTGCGTACGTTCGCGAGCACTTCTTCGGTAAATACCCGGAAACCGCCGCGCTGGTTGCAGACTGGACTGATGAGCAGATCTGGGCCCTGAACCGTGGCGGTCACGATCCGAAGAAAATCTACGCTGCACTGAAAAAAGCGCAGGAAACCAAAGGCAAAGCAACTGTCATCCTGGCCCACACCATTAAAGGTTACGGCATGGGCGACACCGCCGAAGGTAAAAACATCGCTCACCAGGTGAAGAAAATGAACATGGACGGCGTACGTTACATCCGCGACCGTTTCAATGTTCCTGTCACTGATGAGCAGGTTGAAAAACTCGCTTACCTGACTTTCGATGAAGGTTCTGAAGAGCACAAGTACCTGCACGAACGTCGCCAGGCGCTGAAAGGCTACCTGCCATCTCGTCAGCCGAAATTCACTGAAAAACTGGATCTGCCGGCGCTGGAAGACTTCTCTCAGCTGCTGGAAGAGCAGAACAAAGAGATCTCCACCACTATCGCTTTCGTGCGTGCCCTGAACGTGATGCTGAAGAACAAGTCGATTAAAGATCGTCTGGTTCCGATCATTGCCGACGAAGCGCGTACCTTCGGTATGGAAGGTCTGTTCCGTCAGATTGGTATTTACAGCCCGAACGGCCAGCAGTACACCCCGCAGGACCGTGAGCAGGTTGCTTACTACAAAGAAGACGAGAAAGGCCAGATCCTCCAGGAAGGTATCAACGAACTGGGTGCTGGCGCATCCTGGCTGGCGGCTGCGACTTCTTACAGCACCAACAACCTGCCGATGATCCCGTTCTACATTTACTACTCCATGTTCGGTTTCCAGCGTATCGGTGACCTGTGCTGGCAGGCTGGCGACCAGCAGGCTCGCGGCTTCCTGGTAGGCGGGACTTCCGGTCGTACGACCCTGAACGGTGAAGGTCTGCAACACGAAGATGGTCATAGCCACATTCAGTCGCTGACTATCCCGAACTGTATCTCTTACGACCCGTCTTACGCGTACGAAGTGGCTGTCATCATGCATGACGGCCTGCAACGTATGTACGGTGAAAAACAAGAGAACGTTTACTACTACATCACCACGCTGAACGAAAACTACCACATGCCGGCGATGCCGGAAGGTGCCGAGGAAGGTATCCGTAAAGGTATCTACAAACTCGAAACCGTTGAAGGTAGCAAAGGTAAAGTTCAGCTGCTGGGCTCCGGTTCTATTCTGCGTCACGTGCGTGAAGCGGCGCAGATCCTGGCGAAAGACTACGGCGTGGGTTCTGACGTGTATAGCGTGACGTCCTTCACCGAGCTTGCGCGTGATGGCCAGGATTGTGAACGCTGGAACATGCTGCACCCGCTGGAAACCCCGCGCGTTCCGTACATCGCTCAGGTGATGAACGACGCACCGGCTGTAGCATCGACTGACTATATGAAACTGTTCGCCGAGCAGGTTCGTACTTATGTACCGGCTGATGATTACCGCGTACTGGGTACCGACGGCTTTGGTCGCTCCGACAGCCGTGAAAACCTGCGTCACCACTTCGAAGTTGATGCTTCTTATGTGGTTGTAGCAGCACTGGGCGAACTGGCTAAACGTGGCGAAATCGACAAGAAAGTGGTGGCGGAAGCAATCACCAGATTCAACATCGATGCAGATAAAGTTAACCCGCGTCTGGCGTAAGAGGTAAAGAGACAATGGCTATCGAAATCAACGTACCGGACATCGGGTCTGATGAAGTAGAAATCACCGAAATTCTGGTCAAAGTGGGCGACAAAGTTGAAGCTGAACAGTCGCTGATCACCGTAGAAGGCGACAAAGCCTCTATGGAAGTTCCGTCTCCGCAGGCTGGCGTCGTAAAAGAGATCAAAGTCTCTGTCGGCGACAAAACCGAGACCGGTAAATTGATCATGATTTTCGATTCCGCCGACGGTGCAGCAGACGCTGCACCAGCTCAGGCAGAAGAGAAGAAAGAAGCGGCTCCGGCGGCTCCCGCCGCTGCGGCAGCGAAAGACGTTAATGTTCCGGATATCGGCGGCGACGAAGTTGAAGTCACCGAAATCCTGGTGAAAGTGGGCGACAGCGTGACCGCTGAGCAGTCGCTGATCACCGTAGAAGGTGACAAAGCCTCTATGGAAGTTCCGGCGCCGTTTGCCGGTACCGTGAAAGAGATCAAAGTGAATACCGGCGACAAAGTCTCCACCGGTTCACTGATTATGGTCTTCGAAGTGGCGGGTGCTGCACCGGCTGCCTCTGAGGCGAAACCGCAGGTGAAAGAGCAAGCGGCTTCTGCTCCGGCGGCAACGGTTGGCGCGAAAGACGTTAACGTGCCGGATATCGGCGGTGACGAAGTTGAAGTGACCGAAGTGATGGTCAAAGTGGGCGACAAAGTCTCCGCTGAACAGTCTCTGATTACCGTTGAAGGTGACAAAGCCTCAATGGAAGTCCCGGCTCCGTTCGCCGGTACGGTGAAAGAACTGAAAGTGAACGTGGGCGACAAAGTCTCCACCGGCTCGCTGATTATGGTGTTCGAAGTGGAAGGCGCTGCGCCTGCGGCTGCTCCGGCAGCGAAACAGGAAGCGGCACCGGCACCGGCTGCAAAAGCAGAAAAAGCGGCGGCGGCTCCGGCCAAAGCAGAAGGTAAATCTGACTTTGCAGAAAACGACGCTTACGTCCATGCAACACCGCTGATCCGCCGCCTGGCGCGCGAATTCGGCGTTAACCTGGCGAAAGTGAAAGGCACCGGCCGTAAAGGCCGTATCCTGCGCGAAGACGTTCAGGCTTACGTGAAAGACGCGGTGAAACGCGCTGAATCTGCACCTGCCGCCGCCGGTGGTGGTCTGCCAGGCATGCTGCCGTGGCCGAAAGTGGACTTCAGCAAGTTTGGTGAAATTGAAGAAGTGGAACTGGGTCGTATCCAGAAAATCTCCGGTGCGAACCTGAGCCGTAACTGGGTGATGATCCCGCACGTTACGCACTTCGACAAAACCGATATCACCGATCTGGAAGCGTTCCGTAAACAGCAGAACGCCGAAGCTGAGAAACGTAAACTGGACGTGAAATTCACGCCGGTGGTCTTCATCATGAAAGCCGTTGCTGCGGCCCTTGAGCAGATGCCACGTTTCAACAGTTCTCTGTCTGAAGATGGCCAGCGTCTGACGCTGAAAAAATACATCAACATCGGTGTGGCGGTTGATACCCCGAATGGCCTGGTGGTTCCGGTCTTTAAAGACGTGAACAAGAAGAGCGTTACCGAACTGTCTCGCGAACTGACCGTCATCTCCAAAAAAGCGCGTGATGGCAAGCTGACCGCTGGCGAAATGCAGGGCGGCTGCTTTACCATCTCCAGCATCGGCGGCCTGGGGACCACCCACTTCGCGCCGATTGTTAACGCGCCGGAAGTGGCAATTCTGGGTGTCTCTAAGTCAGCGATGGAACCGGTGTGGAACGGTAAAGAGTTCGTTCCGCGCCTGATGATGCCGATTTCGCTCTCCTTCGACCACCGTGTGATTGACGGTGCTGATGGTGCGCGCTTTATCACTATCATCAACAACATGCTGTCTGACATTCGCCGTCTGGTGATGTAATCGGAAAGCCGGCCAAACGGCCGGCTTTTTTCTGCTAATCTCATTCTGCTTTTGGGGTTATCAGGGGCAAAGGACAAATCGTTAGCCGTTTGTTGTTTCAAAAATGTTAACAATTTTGTAAACTGCGGGCGGATAGAACGTCCCGGTGGATGAAGGGCGACATGAAGTACCCCTGACCGCCGGAAATCAATAAGAGGTCATGATGAGTACTGAAATCAAAACTCAGGTCGTGGTACTTGGGGCAGGCCCGGCAGGTTACTCTGCTGCCTTCCGTTGCGCTGATTTAGGTCTGGAAACCGTCATCGTTGAACGTTACAACACCCTCGGCGGTGTTTGTCTGAATGTGGGTTGTATCCCGTCTAAAGCGCTGCTGCACGTTGCAAAAGTGATTGAAGAAGCCAAAGCGCTGGCTGAACACGGTATCGTCTTCGGCGAACCGCAAACCGATATCAATAAAATCCGTACCTGGAAAGAGAAAGTGATCACGCAGTTGACCGGTGGTCTGGCGGGTATGGCGAAAGGCCGTAAAGTCAAAGTGGTTAACGGTCTGGGTAAATTCACCGGGGCGAACACCCTGGAAGTTGAAGGTGAAAACGGCAAAACCGTGATCAACTTCGACAACGCGATCATCGCGGCGGGTTCCCGTCCGATTCAACTGCCGTTCATTCCGCATGATGACCCGCGCGTGTGGGATTCCACCGACGCACTGGAACTGAAATCCGTCCCGGAACGCCTGCTGGTGATGGGTGGCGGTATCATCGGTCTGGAAATGGGGACCGTGTATGACGCACTGGGCTCCCAGATTGACGTGGTTGAAATGTTCGACCAGGTTATCCCGGCGGCTGACAAAGACATCGTTAAAGTCTTCACCAAACGCATCAGCAAGAAATTCAACCTGATGCTGGAAACCAAAGTGACTGCCGTTGAAGCGAAAGAAGACGGTATTTACGTTTCCATGGAAGGCAAAAAAGCCCCGGCAGAACCGCAGCGTTACGACGCCGTGCTGGTGGCTATCGGCCGTGTGCCGAACGGTAAAAATCTCGACGCAGGCAAAGCGGGCGTGGAAGTGGACGACCGTGGCTTTATCCGTGTTGATAAACAACTGCGCACCAACGTGCCGCACATCTTTGCTATCGGCGATATCGTCGGTCAGCCGATGCTGGCGCACAAAGGCGTGCATGAAGGCCACGTTGCCGCAGAAGTTATCGCCGGTAAGAAACACTACTTCGATCCGAAAGTGATTCCGTCCATCGCCTACACCGAGCCAGAAGTGGCATGGGTGGGTCTGACCGAGAAAGAAGCGAAAGAGAAAGGCATCAGCTATGAAACCGCCACCTTCCCGTGGGCTGCTTCTGGCCGTGCTATCGCTTCCGATTGCGCTGACGGTATGACCAAACTGATTTTCGACAAAGAGACGCACCGTGTTATCGGTGGCGCGATTGTTGGCACCAATGGCGGTGAGCTGCTGGGTGAAATCGGTCTGGCTATCGAAATGGGCTGCGACGCAGAAGACATCGCGCTGACCATTCACGCGCACCCGACTCTGCACGAATCCGTCGGTCTGGCGGCAGAAGTGTTCGAAGGTAGCATCACCGACCTGCCGAACCCGAAAGCGAAGAAAAAATAAATTTCTTTTGTGTATATATGAAAAAGCCGCCTTTGAAGGCGGCTTTTTTTATTTCTTATAGCCGGTAAGCCACGTATAAAATTTCATGCCCCAGTGAGTGATAGCAGCGAGCACAATGATCATCACAATAAACTTTGCTGCGGCTTCGCTTCTTGAGGTTGTATCAGTATCAAGAATATGAGTGCTATCGAGTAATGAAAATCCAATAATAAAAAGCAGCAGATACACGGCCTGATAAAGGATTCGTTTTATTAATTTCATTTATGTCCCCTTAAATTAAATCCACCTTACTGTAAGTAATTGAATAAGTTTATTATGTGATTTGCATCATTTTTATATAACGGTGCGAAATGCGTTTTGGCCGCTTTAATTTTTTCTGAATTTCAAAACTACAACTATTGGTAGGCATTTTTTACTCAAATTGTTCATTAAAATGCCGATAACTCATCTAATAAAGCTGTTAGCCGTAGGCTTCAGGTCTGCGACTCAGGCGTCGTCATGACATGGACTTTGTGACTTTTCCCCGTTTCATCGCTCCCGTCCTGTCTTTGCCTTATTTGTTCTTCTTCTGGTCATGGAAATAAAAAAGGAACCATTATGTCTATTAAAAAAATCGCTGTCGTTGGTGTGGTATTGGCAGCCTTTGCGTTGTCCGGTTGCGGCGCGATGACTACAGCAGTGAAAAAACGCAATCTGGAAGTCAAAACCCAGATGAGCCAGACCATCTGGCTGGAGCCTTCCTCTGAGAAAAGCGTCTATATCCAGGTGAAAAATACCTCTGATAAAGACATGAGCAATCTGCAAACCCTGCTCTCTAAAGAGCTCACCGACAAAGGCTATAAAGTCACGTCTTCCCCGGATACTGCGTATTACTGGATCCAGGCAAACGTGCTGAAAGCAGATAAAATGGATCTGCGTGAAACCCAGGGCTACCTGAAAAGCGGTTACGAAGGCGCGGCTATTGGCGCAGGGCTGGGGGCTGGTATCACGGCATATAACAGCAACTCTTCCGGCGCGGCGCTGGGCGTAGGTCTGGCGGCTGGCCTGATCGGTCTGGCGGCTGACGCGATGGTGGAAGATGTGAACTACACCATGATCACCGACCTGCAAATCTCCGAACGTAGCAAAGCGAAAGTGACCACCGATAACGTGGCCGCGCTGCGCCAGGGCACCTCCGGCATCAAGCTGCAAACCAGCAGCGAAGAGGGCAACCGTGCGAAGTACCAGACGCGTGTTGTTTCTAATGCCAACAAAGTAAACCTGAAGTTCGAAGAAGCGAAACCGGCTCTCGAAGCGCAACTGGCGAAATCCGTCGCTAACATTATGTAATGCGTATACGCATAGATGAAAAAAAGCGGACCAGGCAACTGGCCCGCTTTTTTTATTTCATAGCGTGATGAATTGAGTGTTTTCGGCCAAAAAGGATAAACATTACCCAATCGCTGCCGATGTTAATGGTCTACGACTAACGGTGAGAGGGAGTTTCATCGCCATGATTAACGGGCTTAACTTTACGACGCTGCTGACATCCCCGGCGCGGGTCAGTCCATCCGCGCAGTCTGCGCGCGCCACCGGTAATAACGCCGCATCAAACAGTGACAACGCCTCGGCGAAAGTGATGTTCGGCAGCCAGACGCAGGAGATTGCTGCGGTTTATAACCTGTCGGCTAAAAAAATAAGTGCCAGCGGGGTGCTGCAACAAAACACCCAACTCCAGGGGCTGATGAAAGTCGCCGCCGGAAGCGCCTCGGTATCGGCTTTCGCCAGCCTCGGCAGCACATTGCTCAGCAACCTGACAGAGAGCCGCGACGATGTCACGCAGGTATTAAGCGGCGCGGCACTGGGTACAACGCGAGCACCGAATAACTCGGCGGTGACGCTGGATATCGTCACGCAATCGGGGTCAACGGTGCATCTGGTCATGTCCCAGCAGGACGACGGCCTGACCGTACAGCTGAAAACCGACGGCGAAGCGCTGAATGATGATGAAGCGGCGGCGGTGGCGAATTTAAGCGAAGCGCTGGAAAAAACGTTGAACGGGCTGGGGCAGGAGCCGCCGCAACTCGATATCAGCGGTTTGACCAACTTTGACAGCCGGATGCTCAAGTCTGTTGACCTGAAAACAGACGTGCGCAACAACGGCGAGACGCTGCAATCGCTCAATTTCCATGCCGATGATAAAACCCGATCGGTTGCCTATGAAGATGGGAACTTCTCCCTGAAAATGAGCAGCGACAGTTCCCATGCCGTGTTTTCCGGTAACTATGCGCAGCAACAGTCGGCATTAAGAGCCTATGACGACAAGTTCGATAAAGCGCGTATTGCCGGGCAGGGCGACCGCGACCAAATGGCAGCGCTCAAATCCGTATTCCGTGCGTTAAATAGCACCGCCAGTGCTGAAGCAACGAAGATAATCACCGTAGGGCAGGCGATCCGAATTGGCGATAATGGCGCGTCCCAATTAAGCGGCCTGAACGATTTCTCGCTCTCCCTGACCCAGCGAGAGAAAGCGAGCAACCCGGCACACACGGAAGAGAAGGATCGCTTTGCTTATTCTGCCTCGCAGTCAACCGAAGAGGGCCTGCACAGTAACGGTTCAAAAACGGTGATACAGACAGCACGCAGCCATCTCAGCGCGGCCTGGCACCAGGCGCTCGATCCGTCGATTCCGCTGGCGCTCAATGCCATGAAATCGTCGCAGAACTACACTTATCACCTGCTGGAAAATGACGAAACGAGCACTACTACGCTCAATTATAACGGCCGCGGGCAGCTTGCCGATGTGGGCTACAACGAGCAGGTAAATAACCGTGAAACGGTGAAAAAATATGTGCTGGGCAAGCTGGTTGATCAGACCATGAGGCCGGAGCAGTACGCCAATAACCGGAAGATGGTAATTCTGCGTTCGCTGTAACATCACGATAACGAAATGGCCCTACGGGGTCATTTTTGTTGGGGCACAGGCGAGGATTCTCCCCTGTAAAAACCCTCTCCCGCCTGCTTTATGCCGTCTTTAACGATTCAGCAAGTATTTAATGTTGCTTTTTTGTAAACGGATTAACACCCCCTGAAAATCCTGCTATGCTGCCCGACGCGGTTCGCGGATTTACCCTACAAACTGCTGTCTCACAGGAGCGTGAAGAGAAACGCCTGCCGCATTATGACAATGAGAGCGAGGAGAACCGTCGTGCTAGAAGAATACCGTAAGCACGTAGCTGAACGTGCCGCTGAGGGGATTGCGCCAAAACCATTAGATGCAACCCAAATGGCAGCGTTAGTCGAGCTGCTGAAGAACCCGCCTGCTGGCGAAGAAGAATTCCTGTTAGATCTGCTGACCAACCGTGTCCCGCCAGGCGTTGACGAAGCCGCTTATGTGAAAGCGGGTTTCCTTGCTGCTATCGCCAAAGGCGAAGCGACCTCTCCGCTGGTTACGCCTGAAAAAGCCATCGAACTGCTGGGCACTATGCAGGGCGGTTATAACATTCACCCGCTGATTGACGCGCTGGATAACGACACGCTCGCGCCAATCGCGGCCAAAGCGCTGTCTCATACCCTGCTGATGTTCGATAACTTCTACGATGTGGAAGAGAAAGCCAAAGCGGGCAATGCCTACGCGAAGCAGGTGATGCAATCCTGGGCCGATGCTGAGTGGTTCCAGAGCCGTCCGCCGCTGGCGGAAAAAATCACCGTTACGGTGTTCAAAGTGACCGGTGAAACCAACACCGACGATCTCTCTCCGGCACCGGATGCCTGGTCGCGCCCGGATATTCCGCTGCACGCGCTGGCAATGTTGAAAAACGCCCGTGAAGGTATTGAACCGGATCAACCGGGCAGCGTCGGTCCGATCAAACAGATTGAAGCACTTGCGCAAAAAGGCTTCCCGCTGGCTTACGTCGGCGATGTTGTCGGTACCGGTTCTTCGCGCAAATCCGCCACCAACTCGGTGCTGTGGTTTATGGGCGACGATATTCCGAACGTGCCGAACAAACGCGGCGGCGGGCTGGTGCTCGGCGGCAAAATCGCGCCAATCTTCTTTAACACCATGGAAGATGCGGGCGCGCTGCCGATCGAAGTGGACGTTAATAACCTGAATATGGGCGATGTGATTGACGTTTACCCGTTCAAAGGGGAAGTGCGCAACCACGAAACCGGCGAGCTGCTGGCGAACTTTGAACTGAAAACCGATGTGCTGATTGACGAAGTGCGCGCCGGTGGCCGTATTCCGCTGATTATCGGCCGTGGCCTGACCACCAAAGCGCGTGAAGCGCTGGGTCTGCCGCACAGTGACGTGTTCCGCCAGGCGAAAGACGTGGCGGAAAGCAGCCGTGGTTACTCGCTGGCACAAAAAATGGTTGGCCGTGCGTGCGGCGTGGACGGTGTGCGTCCGGGCGCATATTGCGAACCGAAGATGACCTCCGTTGGCTCGCAGGACACCACCGGCCCGATGACCCGTGATGAGCTGAAAGACCTGGCGTGCCTGGGCTTCTCTGCGGATCTGGTGATGCAGTCTTTCTGCCACACGGCGGCTTATCCGAAGCCGGTGGACGTGACCACGCACCATACGCTGCCGGACTTCATTATGAACCGTGGCGGTGTGTCGCTGCGCCCTGGCGATGGCGTGATCCACTCCTGGCTGAACCGTATGCTGCTGCCGGATACCGTTGGTACAGGCGGTGACTCCCATACCCGTTTCCCGATTGGTATCTCCTTCCCGGCAGGGTCTGGTCTGGTGGCGTTTGCCGCGGCGACTGGCGTGATGCCGCTGGATATGCCGGAATCTGTGCTGGTGCGCTTTAAAGGCAAAATGCAGCCTGGCATCACCCTGCGCGATCTGGTTCATGCCATTCCGCTGTACGCGATCAAGCAGGGTCTGCTGACCGTTGAGAAGAAAGGGAAGAAAAACATCTTCTCTGGCCGCATTCTGGAGATTGAAGGTCTGCCGGATCTGAAAGTTGAGCAGGCATTTGAACTGACCGATGCCTCCGCTGAACGTTCCGCTGCCGGTTGCACCATCAAGCTGAACAAAGAGCCGATCATCGAGTATCTGAACTCCAACATCGTGCTGCTGAAGTGGATGATTGCCGAAGGTTACGGCGATCGCCGTACGCTGGAGCGCCGTATCCAGGGCATGGAAAAATGGCTGGCGGAACCTGAACTGCTGGAAGCGGATGCCGATGCCGAATACGCAGCGGTGATTGATATCGATCTGGCGGAAATCAAAGAGCCGATCCTGTGTGCACCGAACGACCCGGATGATGCGCGTCTGCTCTCCGATGTGCAGGGCGAGAGCATTGACGAGGTGTTCATTGGTTCCTGTATGACCAACATCGGCCACTTCCGCGCCGCCGGTAAACTGCTGGACAGCCACAAAGGCCAGCTGCCAACCCGCCTGTGGGTTGCGCCGCCGACCCGTATGGATGCCGCTCAGTTGACCGAAGAGGGCTACTACAGCGTGTTCGGTAAGAGCGGTGCGCGTATCGAGATCCCAGGCTGCTCGCTGTGCATGGGTAACCAGGCGCGCGTAGCGGACGGTGCGACAGTTGTTTCGACCTCAACCCGTAACTTCCCGAACCGTTTAGGTACCGGCGCCAATGTTTTCCTGGCCTCTGCGGAACTGGCGGCCGTTTCGGCGCTGATCGGTAAACTGCCGACGCCGCAAGAGTATTTGACCTTTATGGATCAGGTGGATAAAACCGCCGTGGATACTTACCGCTACCTCAACTTTGACCAGCTAAATCAATACACCGATAAAGCTGAAGGCGTGATTTTCCAGACCGCCGTCTAAATGAGAAAGCCACCCTTCGGGGTGGCTTTTTTCCGTATCAGCCTGAAACCGGGTTGAAATCCGAATTCCACTCAGGTAATTAGCAGCAGACTTACACTCCCGTCTTTGAAGAATTATTATCCCTGCGCAAAGGCCGCAATGGAAAATAATACAAGGAGTGTTTCTTAATGGCTGCATTAACATTTCCCAGAACCATATTCAAAACCCAAAAAAGAATGGATGATTATAGTGCCACTGATATGCGTTATGGTGATCTATCCGAATATCAATTAAAAAATAATTTTCATCTTGTGGATGTTTCTGCCCGGGTAAATCCGTATGCATTAACGAAAATAACGCCTTTTAATCAGCCTCAATCAATGTTTTATGGTTCTCGCGGGGAGGGGGATAAAATTACAATCTGTGAATGTGCTGATATTTTATTTGACGAATTTCGCCATTTATCTCGCGCTTTTTCTTTTTATGGTCCCTGGCAATATACGATGCAAAAAATGGTTGCGCATATGCGAAATGGGAATGGCATGCCCTTTCGGGATATATTTTTGGATAGAGCATTGAAAGAACAAATAATGAAGGATAATTCACCAGATAACAGTACCTTGTTATTATTAAAAGATACATTTAATAGAAATATAAATTGGCTAAGAAAATATTATCCGGCAGGCAGAGCGAGCGAATTAACTCAGGCCATATTAATTGGTCGATTACCTAAGTTTGACAGATTTCAGGATAGCTTTAACGGTATGGGAATTACGGTTCATGATACCTGGGCAACGGATATCACCATAAAATCATTACATATTGACGATGAGCGTTACCGTGCGGTGGTACATTACAAAGTACAGGATCATTTCGGTCTTGATAGTGCAGATATTTCTAATTTTAAATTTCATCAGTTCCGTTTCTTTCGGATCTGGTTTATGCTCCAGCGGTACGAACAATTTGGCTTTAAGCCTTTTATCACTAATTTGGAAACAATGATCGAGATTACTGGTGATCGTAATGGACATTAAAAGAAAAAGAATGGTGAGTGCGCTGGTATTATTAATGTCAATAAGCCTGGGGTATGCGTTCTGGTTATCTATTCGTCCGGTTGAAATTGTTGCAGTTCATGAAGATAGTCATTACAGCTCTGTTTTGGTGAAGCAGTTCCCTATCACCGATAAAGGGAAAATAAATTGGTGGCTACAAAATAAAGGAATGCTAAAACAAAAATATGGCATTCCAAAACCCTCTTCATGGGGACACTTCAGCGTTATGTTCTGGATTTTTGGCGATGGCTATCAGGAAGAGGGGAAATATGATCGGTTGTGTTTTACAGAGATGAAAACGGAAAAGAACTGTATCGATAAAAATAAAGTCTTTACCGTCGGGAATGACAGGAACGGCAAGATCGTATTTACGGTGGAAGATGGACGATATCGCCTGGAAGATAATGGAGAATTAACACGACTCAAAGGTGAGTAAAGTCGCATTTTGAATGTAATCAATTAATAAGCACAACCTGACGAACCAGATAATCAGCGAGGTGTGAGAATGACAGGATGTCTAATGGATAGTTCCTGCTCGTTTATCAGAAATTTTTCCCACGCTTCCCGCCTGCGCGCTGTTTTTCCTGTATTGTGCTGCGATAATTAATGCATTGGCGGCTATCTGGCCTGCATGAGGAAGCGATTATGGATCACGAATTTTTGCGCGATGTTACCGGTGTGGTAAAAGTGCGTATGTCGATGGGCCACGAAGTGGTCGGTCACTGGTTTAATGAAGAAGTGAAAGAGAACCTGGCGCTGCTGGATGAAGTGGAGCAGGCGGCAAGAACAGTGAAAGGCAGTGAGCGTTCCTGGCAGCGTGCCGGGCATGAATATACGCTGTGGCTGGATGGCGAAGAAGTGATGATCCGCGCGAACCAGCTGGAGTTTACCGGCGATGAAATGGAAGAGGGCATGAGTTACTACGACGAAGAGAGCCTGTCGCTGTGCGGCATTGAGGATTTTCTTCAGGTGGTGACCGCCTATCGCGAATTCCTCAAACAGCGTTAATCAGGGAGCCTCCTTGCTCCCTTTGCGCATTACACGGCCGGAATATTGCGGCCGTAGTAAATCTCGCGCATTTCTTTCCACAGCGCTTCGGTGATCTCTTTACGCTCCTGCGTCGTTAAATCTTCCGGTTTGGTATGGAACATGTAGTGCTTAAGGTCGAACTCTTTAAGCAACATCTTGGTATGGAAGATGTTTTCCTGATAAACGTTCACATCCACCATGTCGTACAGGGATTTCATGTCCTCGGACATAAAGTTCTGAATCGAATTAATCTCATGATCGATAAAATGTTTCATGCCATTGACGTCGCGGGTAAAGCCGCGTACGCGATAATCAACGGTCACGATATCGGACTCAAGCTGGTGAATCAGGTAATTCAGGGCCTTCAACGGCGAAATCACGCCGCAGGTTGAGACTTCAATATCCGCGCGGAAGGTGCAAAGCCCGCCTTCTGGGTGGCTTTCCGGGTAGGTATGCACGCAGATATGGCTTTTATCGAGATGCGCCACAACCGCTTCCGGCAGCGGGCCTGGGTGCTCGGTTTTGTCGATAAGATGCGGATCAACCGGCTCTTCGCTCACCAGAATCGTCACGCTCGCGCCTTGCGGCTCGTAATCCTGGCGGGCAACGTTCAGAATGTTTGCGCCAATAATGTTGCAGGTTTCCGTGAGGATCTCCGTCAAACGGTTGGCGTTATAGAGTTCATCAATGTAGGCAATATAGCCGTCACGCTCTTCTGCGGTGTTGGCGTAGCAGATGTCGTAGATACAAAAACTCAGGCTTTTGGTCAGGTTGTTAAAGCCATGTAGTTTAAGCTTTTTCAATTTTTATCACCCCCTTAGCGTCACTGTGCAGACAGTGCGTCCTGTAGATATTGTGGCAGAGCAAACGCTGCCGTATGGATTGCCGGATTGTAATAGCGGCAGGTGAGCGCGGCGTTATGGAAGCGGGCTGCGATGATCTCGCTTGAAAGCGTGCGCAGGGCTTCATTATCCGTCGCCCAGGCGAAGGTCATGATGCCGCCGTAATAGGTTGGAACAGCCGCCTGATAGAAGCTCACATCGGCAAAATAGTGGCCGAGCTTGCGATGGCTGCCGACGGCTTCATCCTGCTGCAAGAAGCTGACGCCGTTCTGCGCGACAAAAATCCCGCCGGGGTTCAGGCAACGTTTGCACCCTGCATAAAACTCAGAAGTGAACAGGCTCTCGCCCGGACCGACAGGATCGGTGCAGTCAGAGATGATCACATCAAAGGTTTTCTGCGTGTGGTTAACGAAGTTCACGCCGTCGTCTATTACAAGTTCAAAGCGTGGATCGTCGTACGCCCCGGCGTTGTGTTTTGGCAGGTACTGGCGGCAAAAAGAGACGACGCCTGCGTCAATTTCCACCATGGTGATGGTTTCAATATTTTTGTGACGTGAGACTTCGCGCAGCATCGCGCCGTCGCCACCGCCGATAATCAGCACATGTTTTGCATGGCCGTGCGCCAGCAGCGGAACATGGGTCATCATTTCGTGATAGATAAACTCATCACGCTCGGTGGTTTGCACCACGCCGTCCAGCGCCATAACGCGGCCAAAGGCGGCGTTTTCGAAGATTATCAGATCCTGATGGTCGGTCTTCTCGTGGTACAGCACCTTATCAACAGCAAAGTATTGACCAAAGTGGTCGTGCAGCGTTTCTTGCCATACGTTGTTTTCGGCCATAGGTCGCTCCTTTGTTAACGTCCGTGAAAAACGGGCGCAACATGATAGCCAACTCTGGCGAACGATGCACGGTCAAAAGATAAGCATTATTTGACGTAAGCGAGAAGGCTCAGGGAGTCGCGGGCCAGGGCTTTACATTTTTTGGCGGTCGGAATGCCGATGCCGCTCAGATCGCGGTAGCTCTCTTCGCCGAGCGACTTCATATCCCAGGTATCGTAGTTGCTGAGATCCCACTGGTTTTGCTGGGCGAAAAACACCAGCGCACGGCGGATCTGCCCGTTAGGTAAGTTGTTATAACCGCAATCGTTTTTCAGAAATACAAACACTGCCGTGAGATCGGCCATGTCTTCGGCTTCGGATTCACTCAGGGCATAGCTATTAGCGGAGACAGCGAGCAGGCTGCCAAAGATTACAGTTCTGAGAAACGTCTTCATTCTTTCTACCACGGCGTAACGGAAATTAAACGTTAGCACAGTCCCGTTAAGCCGACGATATTTATTATTTCTCGCTGGCTTGACCTTCCGGCAGGGGAAGGGTTTAAGCTCAAAACATCGCCGACACCTGATAAGGATATACTCATGCAACGCCGAGATTTTTTGAAATATTCCGCCCTCCTCGGAGCCGCCAGCGCGCTGCCGCTGTGGAGCCGTCCGTTGTTTGCCGCCGGGCAACCTGCGCTGCCGATCCCGCCGTTACTCACCGCCGATGCGCAAAGCCGCATTCAATTGACGGTGCAGGCGGGCGCAAGCCGCTTTGGCGATAAAACGGCGACCACATGGGGATATAACGGCGCATTGCTGGGGCCGGCGCTGCAACTTCGCCAGGGAAAAGAGGTCACCATAAATGTTCGTAACACCCTTGCGGAAGAGACCACCGTGCACTGGCACGGTGTGGAAGTGCCCGGTGAAGTCGATGGCGGCCCGCAGGGAATTATTAAGCCGGGCGACAGCCGTTCGGTGACATTCACCCCGACGCAGCAAGCCGCGACCTGCTGGTTCCATCCGCATCAACACGGAAAAACGGGGCATCAGGTGGCGATGGGCCTGGCGGGACTGGTGCTGATTGAAGATGAAAATAGCCGCAAGCTGCGCCTGCCGCAGCAGTGGGGCATTGATGATGTGCCGGTGATTGTGCAGGACAAAAAGTTTACCGCGCAGGGGCAAATTGATTATCAACTGGATGTGATGAGCGCAGCTGTCGGCTGGTTTGGCGATACGTTGCTCACCAACGGCGCGATTTACCCGCAGCATGCCGCGCCGCGCGGTTGGTTACGCCTGCGTTTGCTCAACGGCTGTAACGCGCGCTCGCTTAATTTTGCCACCAGCGATAAACGCCCGTTTTACGTAATAGCGAGCGACGGTGGTTTGTTAAGTGAACCGGTAAAAGTCAGCGAGTTGCCGATGTTAATGGGCGAGCGCTTCGAAGTGCTGGTGGATATTAGCGATGGCAAAGCGTTTGATATTGTCACGCTGCCTGTCAAGCAGATGGGAATGACCGTTGCGCCATTTAATAAGCCGCATCCGGTGTTGCGTATTCAGCCGTTGCAGGTCACTGCGTCGGGTGATTTACCCGATACGCTGGCGTCTTTGCCCGCGTTGCCGAACTTCGAAGGATTAACGCAGCGGACGTTGCAGTTATCCATGGATCCGATGCTCGACATGATGGGGATGCAGGCGCTACAGCAGAAGTACGGCGAGGGCGCAATGGCCGGAATGTCGATGCATCACGGCGATATGGGCAATATGCAGATGGACCATGGGCATATGGGCCACGGCAACCAGGGATTCGATTTCCACAATGCCAACCGTATTAACGGCAAAGCTTTCGATATGGCGACACCGCAATTTGCCGCGCAAAAAGGGCAGTATGAGCGCTGGGTGATTTCCGGGGAAGGCGACATGATGCTGCATCCGTTCCATATCCACGGTACGCAGTTCCGCATTTTGTCCGAGAATGGCAAACCGCCAGCGGCGCATCGTGCAGGCTGGAAAGATACGGTGAATGTGTACGGTGCGCGCAGCGAAGTGTTAGTGCGTTTTCAGCATGACGCGCCAAAAGAGTATGCCTATATGGCGCACTGCCATCTGCTGGAACATGAAGATACCGGGATGATGTTAGGGTTTACGGTATAAAAAAGCCCGATAGCGCAAGACCACCGGGCATGCTCGATCTGTAGGCCTGATAAGCGAAGCGCCATCAGGCGTTATTGCCGGATGGCGGCTAATGCCTTATCCGGCCTACGAGTCGTGTTTACTTCGCCTCATCCGGCAGGGCAAAGGCGACAATGTAATCGCCCATCTTCGTACCGAACGAACCGTGACCGCCTGCGGAAATGACCACGTACTGCTTGCCATTCACCTCATAGGTCATCGGTGTTGCCTGACCGCCTGCGGGCAGACGACCTTCCCACAGTTTTTCACCGTTGGTCATGTTGTATGCGCGCAGGTAGTTATCCGCTGTGCCGGCGATAAACAGCACGTTTCCGGCAGTGGAAATCGGGCCACCCAGCATTGGCATACCCAGCGTAAACGGCACTTTAAACGGCATCGGGAACGGCAGGCTATCCTGCGGCGTACCAATACGTTTTTTCCACGCGACCTGGTTGGTTTTCAGATCCAGTCCGGAAATGTAACCCCACGCAGGCTGTTTACACGGCAGGCCAAACGGAGAGAGGAATGGGTTTAGCGTCACGCCATACGGCACGCCGTACTGCGGCTGAATACCGGATTCCGAACCGGTGCCTTTCGCATCTTTCGGCGGCTCCATCGGGTTGCCTGGACCACGTGGGATCAGTTTGGAAACAAACGGCAGCGCCATCGGGTTAGCAATCGCCACCTGGCGGTTCGGATCAACGGAGATACCGCCCCATTCGAACATGCCGAGGTTACCCGGGAACACCAGCGTGCCTTGCTCTGACGGCGGCGTGAAAATGCCTTCATAACGCAACTGATGGAACATCACGCGGCACACCAGTTGGTCAAACATGGTTGCGCCCCACATATCCGCACCGCTCAGATCTTTCTTCGGACGGAAGCTCAAATCAGAGAACGGCTGCGTTTTGGTGACGTAATCGCCTTTCGCGGCACCCTGCGGTACCGGTTTTTCCGGCGCAGGCACGACCAGCTCACCGTTACGGCGATCCAGCACGAAGATGTTACCGGTTTTCGCCGGGGCATAAATCACCGGTACGGTTTTACCATTAACGTTGATATCCGCCAGCGTTGGCTGCGACGGCATATCCATGTCCCACAGATCGTGGTGCACGGTTTGATAATTCCACACCAGCTTACCGGTGGTGGCATTCAGCGCAAGAATAGAGCTGGCGTAACGCTCCTGCTCCGGCGTACGGTGACCGCCCCAGATATCCGGCGTGGTCACGCCCATCGGCAGATAGACGATATCCAGCTTCGCATCATAGGCAGCCGGTGCCCAGGAGTTTGGCGAGTTAATGGTGAAGTGGTGCTCATCCGATGGGATCGCGTTCGGATCTTTCGCGCCCGGATCGAAGGCCCACAGCAGTTCACCCGTGTTGATATCAAAACCACGAATCACACCAGACGGCTCGCGCGTGGAGAAGTTATCCGTTACTGCGCCCGCAATGATAATCACTTTATCGGTGACAATCGGCGGCGACGTCGGCTCATACATCCCCGGCGTGGTCACCGGCATGTTGGTTTGCAGGTTCAGAATGCCTTTGTTGGCGAAGGATTCACACAACTGGCCGTTATCGGCGTTCACCGCAAACAGGCGACCGTCGTTCACCGGCAGAATAATGCGGCGCGGGCAGTTTGCTACCACGTCCGGGCTGGCGTTCTCTGCGGTCGCTTCATGGTAAGAAACACCACGGCAGGTCACGTGCTGGAAGGTCGGGTCGGCATTGAGTTGCGGATCGAAATGCCACTTCTCTTTACCGGTCGCCGCATCCAGGGCGAACAGACGCTGGTGCGCCGTACACAGGAACAAGGTGTCGCCGACTTTAATTGGCGTCACTTCGTTGGTGATTTCACCCGGATCGTTCGGTAGCTTCAGATCGCCGGTGCGGAATACCCAGGCTTCCTTCAGGTTCTTCACGTTATCGGCGTTAATCTGCTTCAGCGGCGAGTAACGCTGGCCTTCCTGGTTACGACCGTACGCAGGCCAGTCACTGTCGGCGACCTGCGAGATCGGCGCGGCTGCGGTGGCATCGGTGCTCAGGGTACCGTTGATTTCTTGCGGATCGTTAAAGCCGGCCCAGGTCAGAATGCCGCCGCTAATCAGCAGAGCAACAACCAGTGCCGCCACTGCGCCGCTGGACGGAACAATCAGCCGCCGCCAGACAAACGGCAGGATCAGCCAGATACCGAAGAAGACGAGGATATCGCTACGTGGCGTCAGTGCCCAGAAGTCGAAGCCGACTTCCCAAACGCCCCAGATCATGGTGGCGAGCAGCAGCGCGGCATAGAGCCACAGCGCCGAACGCTTACCTTTCCAGAGTAGCCAGGTGACACCCAGCATCACCAGGCCGGCGATGGGGTAGTACCAGGAGCCGCCAATTGAGACCAGCCAGACTCCACCGATTAAAAGATACAGCCCGCAGAAGGCTGCAAAGATCGTCGTCAGCGTGACAAGAAGCCGCGACCGTTGCGTTTTAGTTTCTGCCATAAAAAAGAGACTCACCAGTTTGTTAAATTTTTGATAGCAACTAAGTATAGGTGTTAACAACTGTGATCGTCATCACAAATAGAGCTTTATTGTTCAGTGCCCACCCGAAAAGGTTTTGCTGGTATACTGCACGCCTTGCGTTTCAATCACCGTTTTCAACATGCGGTATTGAATGATTTACCTTTAAAACCATATGGTTAGTTAAGATGAAACACAAAGTTGAAGTGATGATCCCAGAAGCGGAGATCAAAGCGCGCGTTGCCGAGTTGGGTCGTCAAATCACTGAGCGTTATAAAGATAGCGGCAGCGAAATGGTGCTGGTGGGGCTGTTGCGCGGGTCGTTTATGTTTATGGCCGACCTGTGCCGCGAAGTGCAGGTGTCTCACGAAGTCGATTTTATGACCGCCTCCAGCTACGGCAGCGGCATGTCCTCTACCCGCGATGTGAAAATCCTCAAAGATCTGGATGAAGATATCCGTGGCAAAGACGTGCTGATCGTTGAAGACATTATCGACTCCGGCAATACCCTGTCGAAAGTGCGTGAGATCCTTCGCCTGCGCGAGCCAAAATCGCTGGCGATTTGCACCTTGCTGGATAAACCGTCCCGCCGTGAAGTGGATGTCACCGTCGAATACGTTGGCTTTTCCATTCCCGATGAGTTTGTGGTGGGTTACGGCATTGATTACGCGCAGCGCTATCGCCATCTGCCCTATGTCGGCAAAGTGGTGATGCTGGACGAATAAGAAAATCGGGGCCGATGGCCCCGATTGTTATTTGTGGTTAACGTGCTTCTGGCTCAGGTTTGAGACGCCCTGGCGATAGCGCTGTTCCAGCGTTTCGCGGTTAGTGGCGGTCACATCCAGGTTGCGCAGCAAACCATCGTGGATACCGTAGGCCCAGCCGTGAATTGTCACTTTCTGGCCGCGTTTCCACGCTGATTGCATGATTGTTGAATGGCCCAGGTTGTAGACCTGCTCCATCACGTTCAATTCGCAAAGGGTATCGAGACGACGTTCTGGCGGCATTTCGCCGAGCAGCGAGCTATGTTTAAACCAGATATCGCGAATATGCAGCAGCCAGTTGTCGATAAGACCCAGCTCCGGGTTCTCAACCGCAGCCTGAACGCCGCCGCAACCGTAGTGACCGCAAATAATGATGTGTTCAACTTCAAGCACATCAACGGCATACTGCACCACCGAGAGGCAGTTCAGATCGGTATGGATAACCAGGTTGGCAACATTGCGGTGAACAAACAGTTCACCGGGTTCGAGGCCGGTAAGGCGCTCAGCAGGAACGCGGGAGTCGGAGCATCCAATCCAGAGAAAGCGCGGTTTTTGAGCCTGCGCCAGCGTTTCGAAAAATCCTGGGTCTTCCTCTACCAGCATTTTTGACCATAGTGCGTTGTTGCTGATGAGTGTATCTATGTCTTTCATGGAGGTTAACGACCTGTAACCAAATTAGTGCGTGGCGCTAATATAGGTCAACTCTCACGCTTTTTAAACCACACATCGAGTGTAAGAAAACAGGTAAGAGATAATTCATGACCATTGCACTGGAGCTTGAGCAGCTTAAAAAAACCTATCCGGGCGGCGTTCAGGCGCTGCGCGGTATTGATTTAAAAGTAGAAGCCGGCGATTTTTATGCCCTTCTTGGGCCAAACGGCGCGGGGAAATCCACCACCATCGGCATCATCAGTTCGTTGGTAAATAAAAGTTCCGGGCGCGTCAGTGTCTTTGGCTACGACCTGGAAAAAGACGTGGTGAATGCGAAACGTCAGCTGGGTCTGGTGCCGCAAGAGTTCAACTTTAACCCGTTTGAAACCGTGCAACAGATCGTGGTCAACCAGGCGGGCTATTACGGTGTCGATCGTAAAGAAGCGATGGTACGTAGCGAAAAATACCTCAACCAGCTCGATTTATGGGGAAAACGCAACGAACGTGCACGGATGCTCTCCGGCGGTATGAAACGTCGTTTGATGATTGCCCGTGCCCTGATGCACGAGCCGAAACTGCTGATCCTTGATGAGCCGACGGCGGGCGTCGATATTGAGCTGCGCCGCTCCATGTGGGGCTTTTTGAAGGATCTGAACGACAAAGGCACCACCATTATTCTCACCACCCACTATCTGGAAGAGGCGGAGATGCTGTGTCGCAATATCGGCATCATCCAGCGCGGCGATCTGATTGAAAACACCTCGATGAAATCGCTGCTTTCTAAGCTGAAATCGGAAACCTTTATCCTCGATTTAGCGCCGAAAAGCCCGCTGCCGAAGCTGGAAGGTTATCAATACCGGCTGGTGGACACCTCCACGCTGGAAGTGGAAGTGCTGCGCGAACAAGGGGTGAACAGCGTGTTCAGCCAGTTAAGCGCGCAGGGGATTCAGGTATTGAGTATGCGTAATAAAGCCAACCGCCTTGAGGAGCTGTTCGTTACGCTGGTGCATGACAGGAAAGGAGAAAGCGCATGATGCAGCTGTTTTGGGTGGCGCTGAAGAGTATCTGGTACAAAGAGATCCAACGTTTTATGCGCATCTGGGTGCAAACCCTGGTGCCACCGGTCATCACCATGACGCTCTACTTTATTATTTTCGGCAACCTGATTGGTTCGCGTATCGGTGAAATGCACGGCTTTACCTACATGCAGTTTATCGTGCCGGGCTTGATCATGATGGCGGTGATCACCAATGCCTACGCCAACGTGGCGTCGTCGTTCTTCAGCGCCAAGTTCCAGCGCAACATTGAAGAACTGTTGGTCGCGCCGGTGCCCACGCATGTCATTATCGTTGGCTACGTCGGTGGCGGTGTCGCGCGCGGGCTGTGCGTGGGCATTCTGGTGACGGCGGTTTCGCTGTTTTTCGTGCCATTCCAGGTGCATTCATGGTTATTTGTCGGGCTGACGCTGCTGCTGACTGCGGTACTGTTTTCGCTGGCGGGTCTGCTGAATGCGGTATTTGCCAAAACGTTTGATGACATCAGCCTGATCCCGACGTTTGTGCTGACTCCGCTGACTTATCTGGGCGGCGTGTTCTATTCGCTGACGCTGCTGCCGCCGTTCTGGCAGGCGCTGTCGCACCTGAACCCGATTGTGTATATGATCAGCGGCTTCCGCTTTGGTTTCCTCGGCATCACTGATGTGCCGCTGTTTACCACGGTCGGCGTGCTGGTGGTGTTTATCCTCGCTTTCTATCTGCTGTGCTGGTATTTGATTAACCGCGGTCGCGGGCTGCGCAGTTAATTTACGTTTTGCTGGCCATTTGTTCGCCGGATGGCGCTGCGCTTATCCGGCCTACAAACCCAGCACCCATGCCCGATCTGTAGGCCGGATAAGGCGGTAGCCGCCATCCGGCAAAGGGTTTAGCAGTCATTCGCAGAGTTAATCCGTTTTTTAACCTAAACCGAGCCATTGAATCCCTCAGGCTTTTGTTACAATTAGGGCAGTTTCTCAACCCGGTTCGTCTCATGTCTCGTTTGATTACCCTTCTGTTGCTGCTCGTCGCGTACAGCGCCTCTGCCAGTATTGTCAGTGAACAGCGTATTCCCGCCCGTTATATGCAAACTACCGAAGATGCCGCTATCTGGGCGCAGGTGGGTGACAGAGTTATCACCGTGGGCAATATCCGCGCCGGGCAAATCCTCGCCGTGGTGCCGGGTGCGGAGGATTATTACGCCTTTCGCTTCGGCTTTGGCAGCGGGTTTATCGACAAAGGGCATCTGGGGGCGGTGTCGGGCGACAAACGCGTGGAAGATAGCCTGGGCGATTTGAATAAACCGCTCAGTAACCAGAATCTGGTCACCTGGCAGGACACGCCGCTCTACAACGCGCCGGATAAAACCAGCCCGCAGTTCGGTACGCTGGCGGAAAACCTGCGTTACCCGATTATCGATAAACTAAAAGACCGGCTGAACCAGACCTGGTTTCAGATCCGCATTGGCAACCGGCTGGCGTGGGTCAGCAGCCTTGATGCGCAGGAAGATAACGGCCTGCCGGTGCTCACGTACCATCACATCTTGCGCGATGAAGAGAACACGCGTTTTCGCCACACCTCCACCACCACTTCGGTACGCGCCTTTACCAATCAAATGACCTGGCTGCGCGACCAGGGTTACGCCACGCTGTCGATGTATCAACTGGAAGGGTATGTGCGTAACCGCATCAATTTACCTGCGCGTTCGGTGGTGATTACCTTTGACGACGGGCTGAAATCCGTAAGCCGCTACGCGTATCCGATCCTGCATCAATATGGCTTCAAAGCGACGGCGTTTATTATTTCGTCGCGCATCAAACGCAAGCCGCAAAAGTGGGATCCGAAGTCATTACAGTTTATGAGCGTCGCGGAACTTAACCGCATTCGGGACGTGTTTGATGTGCAGTCGCATACCCATTTTCTGCACCGGGTGGATGCGTCAATGCACCCGATTTTGCTGAGCCGTAACTATCACAACATTTTGTTTGATTTTAAGCGTTCGCGCCGCGCGCTGGCGCAGTTCAACCCGCATGTGCTCTACCTGTCGTACCCGTTTGGTGGCTATGACGATAAAGCGGTGAAAGCGGCGAATGATGCCGGTTTTCATATGGCGGTGACCACGGTGCGCGGGAAGGTGAAACCGGGAGATAACCCGTTTTTACTGAAGCGGCTGTATGTATTAAGGACGGATTCGCTGGAAACCCTGTCGCGGCTGGTAAGCAACCAGCCGCAGGGGTAGGACATCAGGCAACCTGAACCGGCACGGCTTTCGCGGTGCGTTTCATCTCGTTGTCGCCATCAAAATAGGCCACTTTCGGCTGCCAGCTACGGGCAACCTCGTCCGGCATGGTGACGTAACTGGCGATAATCAGGATATCGCCCACGTCCGCGCAGTGCGCAGCCGCGCCGTTAACGGAAATAATGCGGGAGCCGCGCTCACCGGCAATCGCATAGGTCGAAAAGCGTTTACCGTTGGTCACGTTATAAATATCAATGGCTTCGTATTCCAGAATACCGGCCGCCTCAAGGAAATCCTGGTCAATGGCGCAGGAGCCTTCGTAATGCAGGTCGGCCTGAGTCACTTTGACGCGGTGGAGCTTGCCTTGCAGCATAGTGCGAATCATAAGTTAAACCTTTGTTACTGATAATTAAGCCGAAAACGGGGCGGCTCCCTGCGTATTCCCCGTCTGTTTTCGCCACGCTCAAACCGGCATGGCGTAGTGCCAGATTATTTCTGTCCTGTCTGAGGGGCGAATTCAACCACTTTATTGTCGATAAGCCGCGCCTGGCCGAGCCATGCCGCCATCAAAATCACCGCCCGCTCGCTGCTCTCTGACAGCGCTTGCAAAGTATCCGCGTCGCGGATTTGGATATCATCGGCGCGTAAGCCAGCGTCGTTGATCTCCTGCTCTGCAATCGCCACCAGCTCTTCCACATTACGCTCGCCCACCTGCAATTTTTCTGCGGTGGCGTTCATCACTTTGCTTAATGCCGGGGCAATTTTGCGCTGTTCGGCACTGAGATAACCGTTGCGGGAACTGAGCGCCAGGCCATCTTTTGCCCGCACGGTCGGCACGCCGACAATCTCAATATCGTAGCCCATATCGGCGACCATTTTGCGGATCAGCTGTAGCTGCTGGTAATCCTTCTCGCCGAAGCAGGCGATATCCGGCTGAACCAGGTTAAACAGCTTGCTGACGATGGTCGACACGCCGCGGAAATGGCCGGGGCGGCTTGCGCCTTCCAGCATCGTAGAAATGCCCGGCACGTCAACGTAAGTCTGGCTGTCGGTGCCCTGCGGGTAGATATCCGCCGGTGCAGGCGCAAAGACGAAATCAACTTTGCGTTTGTTCAGTTTCTCGCAATCTTCCTGCAACGTGCGCGGGTAGCGCACCAGATCGTCTGGTCGGTCAAACTGCATCGGGTTGACGAAAATGCTCACCACCACCGCATCGGCGCGGGCTTTGGCTTCATCGACCAGTTTCATATGACCATGGTGCAGGTTGCCCATCGTCGGGACCAGCGCAATGCGTTTTCCTTCCTGGCGTAGTCGGCGGATATGCTGACGCAGCAGCGGGAGGGTTTCAATAATCAACACAACTTAGCTCCTTAATGGAAACTGTGTTCTTCGCCCGGATAAACCCCGGACTCGACTTCAGCCACATACTGCCTGACGGCCGCGCGCATGTCGCCTGCTTCATTGAGGAAATTCTTGGCAAATTTTGGAATATGTCCGCCGGTAATGCCAAACGCGTCATGCATTACGAGGATCTGGCCGTCGGTGACATTGCCCGCGCCAATACCGATAACCGGAATGGTCAACGCGTCGGTAATACGCTGCGCCAGTTCAACCGGCACGCACTCCAGCACCAGCAACTGCGCGCCCGCGGCTTCCAGCGCCAGTGCATCTTCATACAGTCCCTGTGCGGCGTCGCCGCGCCCCTGGACTTTGTAACCGCCGAAAATGTTCACGGATTGCGGGGTTAAACCGAGATGACCACACACCGGTACGGCGCGTTCGGTGAGCATTTTCACCGTCGGGGCCAGCCAGCGGCCACCTTCTATTTTCACCATATTGGCACCGGCACGCATCACCACGGCGGAATGTTCAAACGCCTGCTCAGGCGTGGCGTAAGCCATAAATGGCAAGTCGGCAAGCAGCAAACACGCGGGCGCACCACGGCGCACGGCCTGCGTGTGATAGGCGATATCGGCAACCGTCACCGGCAGGGTAGAGTCATGACCTTGTACCGTCATCCCTAACGAGTCACCCACCAGCATCACGTTAATTCCTTCTTCGGCAAACAGTTTCGCGAAGCTGTAGTCGTATGCGGTGATAGTGGCGAAGCGTTTTTTCTCTTGCTTGCATTTAAGCAGCCACGAAAGGGTGGTGGGTTTCATAGCGTTTCCTGATAGTCGAAAGCGATTCTGGCGCATTCTATCAGCAACATTCAGACGGGCAATGATTTTAGGCAACCCATTGGCGCGGGTCACAAAGAAAGGGCGATTACCAGGCAGCGGGTTTCGGCGCGTTCAGACGCGCAAGAGTGGCCTGTAACGATTCGCCATCCGGGAAGTGCAGATCCGGCGCGATTTCAAACAGCGGCCACAGCATAAACCCACGGTTTTTCATGTCGTAATGGGGAAGGGTGAGCCGCTCTGTGTTCAGCGTCTCATTGCCGAATAACATAATGTCGAGATCGAGTGTGCGCGGCCCCCAGCGCTCTGCTTTGCGCACGCGTCCCTGTTGCAGCTCAATGCGTTGGGTATTCTCAAGCAGCATTTCTGGCGAAAGAGAGGTCTCCAGCGCAACGGCGGCGTTGAGGTAATCGGGCTGATCAGGCGGACCGAGCGGGGGCGTGCGATAGAGCGAGGAAACCGCCACGATACGGCTTTGCGGGATCTCCCCGATAGCGGCAATCGCGGCGTTAACCTGGTCGAGCGGCGAAGAGAGATTGCTGCCCAGCGCGATATACGCGACGGTCACGCACTGCCCTCACGGCGCGGGGCGCGTTTACGCGGGCGGCGGTGGCGACGGCGCTCTGCCGGTTCTTCGCCTAAATCATCAAGCATATGTTTTTGGGTCGGCGGTGCGGAAACCTGGAACTCGCCCCACCATTTTGTCAGGCGTTGCAGTTCGCTGTTATTTTCCGCTTCGGCACGCAGCGCCAGCAAATCATAAGAGGCACGGAATTTCGGATGCTCCATCAGTTTCCACGCACGTTTGCCCTGACGGCGCGACATCCGCAGTTGCAACTGCCAGATATCGCGAATAAGCGTCGTAATACGTTTCGGAATGGCCAGCGAGCGGCACGCTTCGTCGAGTACGTCATTCATTGCCAGCGCAAATGCATCGTAATAGGCCAGCCCGCCTTCCTGGGTAATACGCTGCGCGTTTTCCAGCAGCGGATACCAGAACATGGCGGCAAACAGAAATGCCGGGTTTACGCGCATATCATTATGAATGCGGTTATCGGTGTTTTTCAGCACCTGCGCAATGATGCGCTCCATCGGGCTATCACCTTGTTCGGTGAAATAGCGGGTGATGGTCGGGAAAAGAGGTTGAAAGAGGCCATATTCACGCAGGAGCTGGTAAGTGTCGTAACCGTAGCCCGCTTGCATTAGCTTGAGCGATTCCTCAAACAGACGCGCCGGAGGCACATCGTTAATTAAGGTCGCCAGACGCGGAATAGGTTCGGCGGTCTCTTCGCTGATGCGCATACCGAGCTTGGCGGCGAAACGCACCGCGCGCAACATGCGCACCGGATCTTCGCGGTAGCGGGTTTCCGGGTTGCCGATCAGACGAATAATGCCTTCTTCGAGGTCGCGCATGCCGCCGACGTAATCACGAACGGTAAAATCGGACACGCTGTAATAGAGGCTGTTGATGGTGAAATCGCGACGCTGGGCATCTTCTTCGATCGAACCGAAGATGTTGTCACGCAGCAACATGCCGTTCTGCCCGCGTTGGGAGATAGTGCGATCGGTTTGTTGATCGTCGTGATGACCACGGAAAGTGGCCACTTCGATGATTTCCGGCCCAAACATGACATGCGCCAGGCGGAAACGGCGGCCAACCAGACGGCAGTTGCGAAACAGTTTACGTACCTGATCCGGCGTCGCGCTGGTGGTCACGTCAAAATCTTTTGGTTTTTTGCCCAGCAATAAATCGCGCACACCGCCGCCTACCAGGTAAGCGTCATAGCCCGCTTTATTCAGCCGATAGAGCACTTTGAGCGCATTTTCACTGATATCTTTGCGGGAAATAGCGTGCTGTTCACGCGGAATAACCGTCATCTGCGGTTGGGCCAAAGCCTCAACGGCCATGCTCTCTTCGCGGCTTAGCACCTTGCGGCAAAAATTAGCGACTCGGGTAAAAATAGTACACCTCGGTAGTGTCAAGACGTCAGGACAAAAAAATAGCGGCTAATCATAGCTCAGCGAAAGGCATTTGAGAATGCCGTATTCGCATCCTGTGTTACAGGAACACGGGAAATCGACCAGTTTGCCACTGCCTTTTCCAGCAACGTATCGATGGGCAGATCCTGCCACTCTTTTGTTACATCCTGGTTCAAAAATTGTAAAGCCCTGATTATCATAGGGCGCGGATCGCCGCCGGGTAAGGCGGGCGCATGGTTCTGCTTAGAGAGCTTATTGCCCTGTTCATTAAGGGCGAGCGGCAGATGAATATACCCTGGCACCGGCCAGCCAAGCTGCTGATAGAGCGAAATTTGCCGTACCGTTGGCTCAATTAAATCTGCGCCGCGTACGATCTCCGTCACACCCTGAAAGTGGTCATCGACGACCACCGCCAAATTGTAAGCAAATAGTCCATCACGGCGGTGAATAATAAAATCTTCGCGTGCCAGTCTCTCATCGGCCACGATCCGACCGCGTAGGCTGTCAGTAAATTCCAGCACCGGATGGCGTTGCAGCAGGCGCACCGCGGCATTTTCCGCGCCATTATTCAGCGTGCGGCAATGGCCGTCGTACGTGCCGCCAACGCTCTGGATACGCGCCCGCGTACAGGTGCAAAAATAACTTAGCCCTTCACGATGAAGGCGTTCCAGCACCTCGCGGTAAGCGTCATGGCGTTGAGATTGCCACAGCACGTCACCGTCCCAGTGCAAACCATACTGTTCAAGCTGGCGTAAAATAATGTTGGCCGCGCCGGGGACTTCGCGAGGGGGATCGATATCTTCGATGCGTACCCGCCAGACACCGTGATGCGCACGGGCTTGCAGATAGCTGCCGAGAGCGGCAATTAACGAACCAAAATGCAGTTCACCGGATGGGGACGGCGCAAAGCGCCCGATATAGTGTGAGTCAGGCATATCGACAGGCAAGAAAATATAGGGCGGGAATCACTCCCGCCGTATAAGAGACGCCACGCTTTAGCGGAGCGTCATCAAAGATGTCGGTGGATTAACCCGCCATCTGTTTTTCGCGGATTTCCGCCAGGGTTTTGCAGTCGATGCACAGATCGGCAGTCGGACGCGCTTCCAGACGACGGATACCGATTTCAACGCCACAGGATTCGCAGAAGCCGAAATCTTCGTCTTCTACTTTTTTCAGCGTTTTCTCGATCTTTTTAATCAGCTTGCGCTCGCGATCACGGTTACGCAGTTCGAGGCTGAACTCTTCTTCCTGAGCGGCACGGTCAACCGGATCCGGGAAGTTAGCTGCTTCGTCCTGCATATGCGTAACGGTGCGATCGACTTCATCCCTAAGTTGATTACGCCATGCTTCAAGGATTCGCTTGAAGTGTGCCAGCTGGGCTTCGTTCATATACTCTTCGCCCGGCTTCTCTTGATACGGCTCCACCCCAGCGATGGCGAGAATACTCAGGGACGATGTTTTACGGTTTTGCCCTTCTTGCATGTTGCTTCTCCTTAACACGCACTATCGATCCCCGTGTGGGGGAAAAATCAGGCCGCTATAAATAGCAGATGCTTTTACGGATGGCAAATATCCAAACGTAACACTTGACAACCCTGTGAAGAAAAGCGTATTTGCGCACGCGACCAAATCACTTATTCGTCAATTGCTTGCCTTTAGAGCGAAAACGGTAGCGGCAAGCTAAGAGTAATATTATCGGCAGAAAGTTCCGCTTTATAAGCGATAACTTCTACCCCCCGGCGATGTGCTTCACTCAATAATCGTGCGTATTCCCCGTCAATATGGCGTGCGGGTGAGAAATGTTCAACGGCGGAGTGCAGTACGGCAAAAAGAATCACTGCACGGTCGCCATTGGCCGCTACGCTCATTAATTCCCGCAGATGCTTTTGCCCACGCAGTGTGACCGCATCCGGGAAATAGCCTGACTGCTGCTCGGCGAGCGTGACCGATTTGACTTCAATATAGCAGTTGCGCCTGTCGTCCGCCTGCAACAGAAAATCAATTCTGCTACGCTCCGCACCATATTTTACTTCGCTTTTCAGTGAGCTATAGCCCGTTAGCTCAGGCAGACGGTCAGCGAGAATAGCCTCTTTTGTCAACATATTTGCCCGCTGAGTATTAACGCAGATAAATGCCCCCTGCTGAGTTTCAGTCAATTCCCAGGTGTGGGCATATTTGCGCTTCAGATTATTCGAAGTGGAATACCAGACCGTATCGCCTGGCGTCGCGCAACCGGTCATTGCGCCGGTATTTGGGCAATGTAATGTCAGCGTTTCCCCTTCAGGTGTAATGACATCCGCGAGAAAGCGCTTATAACGCAAAATAAGCGTGGCAGATTTAAGCGGCGGGACGAACTGCATTCGGCTTCCTTATATTTTTAATGTCCAGCGATTCAGCGGCGTATAGCGGGTGCGCCCTCGGATAAATTGCGATTCATATAATACAAATTCGCTGACCGGGAAAGACCAGCAAAAACCCGGCGGCGGAATGGCCACCGCGTGGCTGGCATCACGCAGCAACGTAATATGCGGGTGAAACGGTTTTGGGCTTTGGTAACAACCGCTGCGGGACGCCTGCGCGCGCAGCATATCGGCCAGTTGCAGCAATCCGCGCGGCGGCTGGCGGGAACCAAGCCACAGCACGCGCGAGCGCAGCCACTGCCCGGCATCATCCAGATTGAGCGTGAAACCCGGCTGGCGGATCCGCCCGGCAAGGGTCTCCAGCGCCCGCTGTTTTTCGGCACTGATATCGCCAAGAAACGCCAGTGTCAGATGCAAATTCGCGGCGGCAATTGGGCGTCCGGCCTCGGGTGGAAAATGCTGCGCGCGCCAGTTAACGACCTGCGTCTGGATATCGGCGGGCAGTTCGATGGCAAAAAAGAGCCTTTTGGGTTCAGACATGGCGTGCTCGGGTTAATGGTTTACGGGGATGGTATACTGCTGGCCGTCTTCTGTTAACCCCTGGAGCTGTTGTGTCCTCACTGCCCGTTGCCGCTGTTCTGTCCGACATTCTTTCTGCGCTGCAAAGTGCGCCGCAGGTGCTGTTAAGCGCCCCGACCGGTGCCGGGAAATCGACCTGGCTGCCGCTGCAACTGTTGCAACACGGCAACATCAATGGGCGTATTTTACTGCTTGAACCGCGTCGTCTGGCGGCGCGAAACGTGGCGCAGCGGCTGGCGGAACTGCTCAATGAACAGCCTGGCGAAACGGTTGGTTACCGCATGCGCGCAGAAACCTGCGTTGGGCCGAATACGCGCCTTGAAGTGGTGACCGAAGGGATCCTCACTCGCCTTATTCAAAACGATCCTGAGCTGAGCGGCGTCGGGCTGGTTATTCTTGATGAATTTCACGAACGCAGCGTGCAGGCGGATCTCGCGCTGGCGCTGCTGCTTGATGTTCAGCAAGGTCTGCGCGATGACCTGAAATTACTGGTGATGTCTGCAACGCTTGATAACGACCGTTTGCAGGCGTTGTTGCCGGATGCCCCCACAATTGCTTCCGCAGGCCGCGCCTTTGCGGTTGAACAACGCTATCAATCTTTGCCTGCTCACCAACGTTTTGATGAAGCCGTCGCGCAGGCCACCGCCGAGCTACTGTGCCATGAATCCGGTTCGCTATTACTCTTTTTGCCGGGCGTCGGCGAGATCCAGCGTGTGCAGGAGCAGCTTGCTTCGCGTATTGGCAGCGATGTTCTGCTGTGCCCGCTGTATGGCGCATTGCCGTTAAGCGAGCAGCGCAAGGCGATTTTGCCCGCCCCCGCCGGGCAGCGAAAAGTGGTGCTGGCGACCAATATTGCCGAAACCAGCCTGACCATTGAAGGCATTCGCCTGGTGGTAGATAGCGCACAGGAGCGCGTCGCCCGTTTTGATGCCCGCAGCGGGTTAACGCGGCTGGTCACGCAGCGCATCAGCGTGGCGTCGATGACCCAGCGCGCCGGGCGTGCCGGTCGTCTGGAGCCGGGGATTTGCTTACATTTGATTGGCAAAGAGCAGGCGGAACGTGCGGCGGCGCAAAGCAGCCCGGAAATACTGAACAGCGATTTATCCGGCCTGTTGATGGAATTATTGCAGTGGGGCTGCCACGACCCCGCACAGTTGCGCTGGCTGGATCTCCCTCCGGCGGCGAATCTGGCGGCGGCGCGTAAATTGCTGGTCCAGCTAGGAGCGCTGGAAGAAGAGAGATTAACGCCGTTCGGCATGAAAATGGCCGCACTCGGTAACGATCCGCGCCTCGCGGCGATGCTGGCGAGTGCGCAAAATGATGACGAAATTGCCAGCGCCGCGAAGCTTGCCGCCATTCTTGAAGAGCCACCGCGCGGCGCAAACAGCGATTTAAGTGCGGCTTTTTCCCGCAACCAGGCGAACTGGCAGCAGCGTGCGCGCCTGCTTGCCCGGCGGTTGAAAAGCAGCGGCGGTGAGGCGGACAGCGCGATGCTGGCACCACTTCTGGCCCGCGCCTTTGCCGATCGCATTGCGCGTCGGCGCGGCCAGCAGGGGCGTTATCAACTGGCGAACGGGATGGGCGCGACGCTGGATGCCGATGATGCCCTCAACCGCCACGAATGGCTGATAACGCCGCTATTATTGCAGGGCAGCCAGTCGCCGGATGCGCGCATTTTACTGGCGCTGCCCGTTGATATTGACGCGCTGGCAGCCCGCTGCCCGCAGTTGATTCAGCAGTCGGACAGTGTGGAATGGGACGACGCGCAAGGTACGCTGAAAGCGTTTCGCCGCCGCCAGATAGGGCAACTGATCCTTAACACGCAGCCGCTGGCGAAACCGTCGGAAGAGGAGCTGCATCAGGCGATGCTGAATGGCATTCGCGATAAAGGCCTGCACGTGCTGAACTGGACGCCAGAGGCTGAACAGTTTCGTTTACGGCTACACTGTGCAGCGAAATGGTTGCCGGAGCACGGCTGGCCTGCGGTGGATGATGCGTCGCTGCTGGAAAATCTTGAGCAGTGGCTGCTGCCGCAAATGGGCGGCATCCGCTCACTGCGCGATTTAAAGGCGCTTGATGTTACGCAGGCGTTACAAAACATGATGCCGTGGTCATTACGTCAACGGCTGGATAGTGAGCTGCCTGGGCATTACACTGTGCCGACCGGCAGCCGGATAGCCATTCGCTATCATGAAGATAACCCGCCTGCGCTGGCGGTGCGGATGCAGGAGATGTTCGGCGAAGCCTCAACGCCGACCATCGCGCAAGGCCGCGTGGCGCTGGTGCTGGAACTGCTTTCACCTGCGCTGCGGCCATTACAAATCACGCGGGATTTAAGCGCCTTTTGGGCCGGAACCTATCGCGAAGTGCAAAAAGAGATGAAAGGGCGTTATCCAAAACACGTCTGGCCGGACGACCCGGCAAATACCGCGCCTACGCGGCGTACTAAAAAGTATTCATAGCGCTGACGCATGTAGCGTCATTCATCAATGCTATAAATTGAGAGATTTCTTCTTCTGCAAGTAAGCAGAAGAACTGAGAATCAGGCCCTTGCGCCTGAACGTTGCGGAGAGTAAAGCATGGCGGGGAATGACCGCGAGCCAATTGGACGCAAAGGTAGACCAGCGCGTCCGGCAAAAGAGAAAATCAGTCGTCGTCGACTCCGGGAAGAGGAGTATGACGATTACGAAGATGACGATGAAGAGGGAAGAAGCGTGCCGAAAAAGGGCAGAGGCAAAGGCAAGACGCCACGCGGTAAACGCGGCTGGTTCTGGCTGCTGTTGAAAATTTTCATCGTTTTCGCGGTGCTGATCGCCATTTATGGCGTCTATCTGGATCAAAAAATCCGCGCCCGTATCGACGGTAAAGTCTGGCAACTGCCTGCCGCAGTGTATGGCCGTATGGTCAACCTCGAACCGGATATGGCTATCGGCAAAAACGAGATGGTGAAACTGCTGGAAGCCACACAGTACCGCCAGGTGACGAAGATGACGCGTCCTGGCGAATTTACCGTGCAGGCGCAAAGCATTGAGATGATCCGCCGTCCGTTTGATTTCCCGGACAGCAAAGAGGGGCAGGTGCGCGCGCGTCTGACCTTTGATGGCGATCGGCTGGAAACCATCGAGAATATGGACAGTAACCGCCAGTTCGGTTTCTTCCGTCTCGATCCGCGCCTGATCACCATGCTCTCTTCGCCCAACGGCGAGCAGCGCCTGTTTGTGGCGCGTAATGGCTTTCCGGATCTTCTGGTCGATACGCTGCTGGCGACCGAAGACCGCCATTTCTATGAGCATGACGGCATCAGTTTCTACTCCATTGGCCGCGCGGTGCTGGCGAACCTGACCGCAGGACGCACGGTGCAGGGCGCAAGTACGCTGACGCAGCAATTGGTAAAAAACCTGTTCCTCAGCAGCGAGCGCTCTTACTGGCGTAAAGCCAACGAAGCCTATATGGCGCTGATTGTCGATGCCCGCTACAGCAAGGATCGCATTCTTGAGCTGTATATGAACGAGGTTTACCTCGGTCAGAGCGGTGATAACGAAATTCGTGGTTTCCCGCTGGCGAGCCTCTACTATTTTGGTCGCCCGGTTGAAGAGCTGAGCCTGGATCAGCAGGCTTTGCTGGTGGGGATGGTCAAAGGGGCGTCGATTTACAACCCGTGGCGTAACCCGAAACTGGCTCTTGAGCGCCGCAACCTGGTGCTGCGTTTGCTGCAACAGCAGAGCGTTATCGATCAGGAACTGTATGACATGCTGAGCGCCCGCCCGCTGGGTGTGCAGCCGCGCGGTGGAGTGATTTCACCACAGCCGGCGTTTATGCAGATGGTGCGCCAGGAGTTGCAGGCCAAGCTCGGCGATAAAGTCAAAGATCTCTCCGGCGTGAAGATCTTCACCACCTTTGATTCTGTGGCGCAGGACGCCGCTGAAAAAGCCGCTGTGGAAGGTATTCCGGCGCTGATCAAACAGCGCAAACTGACGGATCTGGAAACGGCGATGGTCGTTGTTGACCGCTACACCGGCGAAGTGCGGGCGATGGTCGGCGGCGCAACGCCGCAGTTCGCGGGTTATAACCGCGCGATGCAGGCGCGTCGTTCGATTGGTTCGCTGGCGAAACCGGCAACCTACCTGACGGCGTTGAGCCAGCCTAACACCTATCGTCTGAATACCTGGATTGCTGATGCGCCAATTTCGCTGCGTCAACCCAACGGCCAGATGTGGTCACCGCAGAACGATGACCACCGTTTCAGCGGCCAGGTGATGCTGGTGGATGCGCTGACGCGCTCCATGAACGTGCCGACCGTTAACCTCGGTATGGCGGTCGGTTTACCGGCGGTTACGGATACCTGGCAGAAACTGGGTGCGCCGAAAAACCAGCTCACCGGTATGCCGTCTATGCTGCTCGGCGCGCTGAACCTGACGCCGATTGAAGTGGCGCAGGCGTTCCAGACCATTGCCAGCGGCGGTAACCGCGCGCCGCTTTCCGCGCTGCGTTCGGTGATTGCTGAAGACGGTTCGGTGCTTTATCAGAGCTTCCCGCAGGCTGAGCGTGCCGTACCGGCGCAGGCGGCGTATATGACGCTGTGGACGATGCAGCAGGTTATCCAGCGCGGTACTGGCCGCCAGCTTGGTGCGAAATATCCGGGTCTGCATCTGGCGGGTAAAACCGGGACCACCAACAATAACGTTGATACCTGGTTCGCCGGGATTGACGGGCGTGAAGTGACCATTACCTGGGTAGGCCGCGATAATAACCAGCCAACCAAGCTGTACGGAGCCAGCGGTGCGATGGCGATTTACCAGCGCTATCTGCAAAACCAGTCGCCGATCCCACTCGATCTGACGCCGCCGGAAGACATTGCCACGATGGGCGTTGACGATATGGGTAACTTCATCTGTGGCGGGGGCGGTATGCGCCAGCTGCCGGTGTGGACCACCAACCCGGACGCGCTGTGTCAGCAAAACCAGATGATGCAGCCGCAAACCGGCAACCCGTTTGATCAATCAGCGCCGCCGCAACAGCAGCAACCTCAGCAACAGCCACCGCAGCAGGAGCAGAAAAGCGATGGCGTGGCCGGTTGGATAAAGGATATGTTCGGCAGTAACTGATAGCAAAAACCCCCGGTCCGCAAAGCCGGGGGTTTTTTATGTTGGCCTTCCCGATACATTCAAATAACGCCGTATTAAATCCCCCTTAATACCTGATTAACGCCCTTCTTTTAGGCTGGTTATTTCTTCGTCCCTTAGCCGCGCCAGAAGGCAATGCGCTTGCTATGCATACGGCGCTTCGCATATTATTCTGCGGTCATAATAATAATTCTCGTTTACGTTATTGTTCACTCATTGATTCAGAGATAAACCCATGGCGCGTCCAAAAACTGCCCAGCCAGTCATTTCGCTGCGTAAAATTGCAGTCGTAGTAGCCACAGCGATTAGCAGCATGTCTGTTCACGCACAGGCTGCAACCACCCAAAACGAAGAAACCATCACTGTTACCAGCGCGGCTCCGCAAGAGAGTGCGTGGGGCCCGGCGGCTACTATTGCGGCAAAACATTCCGCAACGGCTACCAAAACCGATACCCCAATTGAAAAGACCCCGCAGTCTATCTCTGTGGTGACCAGCGAAGAGATGCAAATTCGTCAGCCAGCGTCTGTAAAAGAAGCGTTGGGCTATACACCGGGCGTGGTTGTCAGCAACCGTGGTGCATCAAACACTTATGACTTTGTCAGTATCCGTGGCTTCACTTCCGTCGGCTTGAGCCAAAACAACTACCTGGACGGGCTGAAATTACAGGGCAACTTCTACAACGACGCAGTTATTGATCCTTATATGCTGGAGCGCGTTGAGTTGATGCGCGGTCCGACGTCGGTGCTGTACGGAAAGAGTAATCCTGGCGGTATTATCTCTATGGTCAGCAAGCGTCCGACCACTGTGCCGCTGCATGAAGTTCAGTTCAAAATGGGTACAGACAATTTGTACCAAACCGGTTTTGATTTCAGCGATGCGCTGGATGACGACGGTGAGTTCTCTTACCGCTTGACGGGAGTTGCACGCTCTAACGACCAGCAGCAGGTTAATGCGAAGCAAAAACGTTATGCCATCGCGCCTTCTTTCACCTGGCGCCCTGACGATAAAACCAATTTCACATTTCTGTCTTACTTCCAAAATGAACCGCAAACAGGCTATTACGGCTGGTTGCCTAAGGAAGGCACTGTTCAGCCTTTACCGAACGGTTCCCGTATCGGTACAGATTTCAATGAAGGTGCAAAGAACAATTCTTATTCCCGCAACCAGAAAATGGTCGGCTATAGCGTTGAGCATGGTTTCGATGACACCTTTACCGTGCGTCAGAATCTGCGCTTCGCGGAGATGAAAACCGCACAGCAAAGTGTTTACGGTACCGGTATCTGCTCAGCGAATACTTTTAATGCCCCTTGCCAGGCACTTCCCGTAGGCGATCGTAGCCACTATTTAGGCCGCGGAACGGTTGTTGATAATGAGCGTTTGCAGAACTTCAGTGTCGATACCCAATTGCAGAGCAAATTTGCAACGGGCGACGTTGAACACACCCTGCTGACCGGTATCGATTACATGCGCATGCGCAACGATATCAACGCTACTTTTGGTACCGCTCCGGTGGTTGATCTTTACAACCCACAGCCGCTGGATGATTTTGATTTTGACAGCGCGGCACCGTATCAACTGAACGAAACGAAACAGACCGGTATTTACGCGCAAAACCAGGCCGAATGGGATAAATGGGTCTTCACACTGGGCGGTCGTTATGACTGGTCAAATCAGCAAACGACTGTGCGAGACGACGGTGGTTCCATTGAGCGTGATGACCATAAATTTACCTGGCGTGGTGGTGTGAACTATGTGTTCGATAATGGTATTGCGCCATACGTCAGTTATAGCCAGTCTTTCGAACCAAACGCATTCGATCTCTACAGTACACCGCGTATGGCTTTCGCACCGTCTAAAGGTGAACAGTATGAAGCGGGTGTTCGCTACGTACCGAAAGATAAGCCAATCGTTCTTAGCGCTGCGGTTTATCAGTTGACGAAGACCAATACGCTTACCACCGATCCGAACAACGCCAACTTGCAAGTTCCGTCAGGGGAAGTGCGTTCTCGTGGTGTTGAACTGGAAGCGAAAGCGGCTGTTAATGCAAACATCAACCTGACGGCGTCGTATACCTATATTGATGCTGAATACACCAAAGACACCAACCTTAAAGGCAACCACGTTGAGCAGGTTCCACGTAATATGGGCTCGCTGTGGGGGGATTACACCTTTAATAACGGTCCGCTCTCTGGCCTGACATTAGGCACTGGTGGTCGTTTCATTGGCTCAAGCTATGGCGATCCGGCGAACTCCTTCAAAGTGGCAAGCGCGACGGTAATGGATGCTGTGGTTAAGTATGACCTGGCGCGTCTTGGTATGGCTGGCTCCAGCATTGCGCTGAACGTCAACAACCTGCTTGATCGCGAATACGTCGCCAGCTGCTTTAACACGTACGGCTGCTTCTGGGGCGCAGAACGTCAGGTGGTGGCGACCGCAACCTTCCGCTTCTAATCTCTCTTCGGGCACGGTTCGCCGTGCCCTCTGATAAGTTGGCAACCATGCAGGAAAACAACACGCTTCCCGATACCACTTTCCAGTTGACCGATGTCACCTTTCGCGTGCCGGGACGCACGCTGCTCCACCCGCTGTCGTTGACCTTTCCGGTGGGGAAAGTGACGGGCCTGATTGGCCATAACGGCTCAGGAAAATCCACACTGCTGAAAATGCTTGGCCGCCATCAGGCGCCTTCTGACGGGGATATTCTCCTCGACGGACAACCGCTGGAGAGCTGGAACAGCAAAGCCTTTGCCCGCAAAGTGGCCTATCTGCCGCAGCAGTTGCCGCAGGCGGAAGGGATGACGGTGCGTGAACTGGTGGCGATTGGGCGTTATCCGTGGCACGGGGCGCTGGGGCGTTTTGGCGTTGCTGACAGAGAAAAAGTGGATGAAGCGATTGCGCTGGTTGGGCTGAAACCGCTGGCGCATCGCCTGGTGGATAGCCTTTCCGGCGGTGAACGCCAGCGCGCATGGATTGCCATGCTGGTGGCACAAGACAGCCGCTGCTTGCTGTTAGATGAACCCACCTCTGCGCTCGATATCGCCCATCAGGTCGATGTGCTGGCGCTGGTGCACCGCCTTAGCCAGCAACGCGGGTTGACGGTAATTGCGGTATTGCACGATATCAATATGGCAGCGCGTTATTGCGACTATCTGGTGGCGCTGCGCGGCGGTGAGATGATCGCTGAAGGCACGCCGGATGCGTTAATGTGTGCCGAAACGCTGGAACTCATTTACGGTATCCCGATGGGGATCCTGCCGCACCCGGCGGGCGCCGCACCGGTGAGTTTTGTCTACTGATGGCCGGTTTACATGGAATTAGCCGTCGTCGTTTACTGACGGCGATGGCCCTCTCTCCCTTGCTGTGGCAGATGCGCGGTGCGCAAGCCGCCACGGTCGATCCGCAGCGTATTGTGGCGCTCGAATGGCTGCCGGTGGAGTTGCTGCTGGCGCTCGGTGTGATGCCGTATGGCGTTGCCGATGTGCATGATTACAACATCTGGGTCAACGAGCCTTCGCTGCCGGAATCGGTCATTGATGTTGGGTTACGTACCGAACCGAACCTTGAATTGCTGACGCAAATGAAACCCTCTTTGCTGGTATGGTCGGCAGGCTATGGCCCTGCGGAAGCTAAACTGGCAACCATCGCACCGGGGCGCGGCTTCACCTTTAGCGACGGCAAAAAACCGCTCACTATGGCGAGGCGCTCTTTGAATGAGATGGCGCAACTGCTCAATATGGACGCGGCGGCGAAAAAACATCTTGCAGCGTTTGATGCGCTGGTGGAGGCAACCAAACCGCGTTTCGCCCAGCGGGGCGATCGCCCATTGTTAATGATCACATTGCTCGATCCGCGCCATGCGCTGGTGTTTGGTCCGAACTGCCTGTTCCAGGAAGTGCTCGACAGTTTAGGTGTGCGCAATGCCTGGCAGGGCGAGCAGACCTTCTGGGGCAGCGTGGCGGTAGGTATCGACCGGCTTGCTGCATACAAAGATGTCGATGTTATCTGCTTTGATCATAACAACGAGCAGGATATGCGTAAGCTGATGGCGACACCGTTGTGGCAGGCGATGCCGTTTGTGCGTGCCGGTCGCTTCCAGCGCGTGCCTGCCGTCTGGTTCTATGGCGCGACGCTTTCGGCGATGCACTTTACCCGCGTGCTGGACAATGCGCTGGGAGGCCGGGCATGAGCCGACGTATTTCCCTTTTCCCGGCGCTGCTGCTGGCGGTGCTGTTTATCGCCGCGACCTGGTTAACCTGGTTCAATCTGAATGTCGCCTTGCCGCGCGGGCAGTGGGGACAGGCGCTGCGTGCGCCGGACATCGATCTCATCAATCAGATGCTGTTTCACTACAGCCTGCTGCCACGGTTGTCGGTATCGCTGCTGGTCGGCGCCGGGCTTGGCCTGGTCGGTGTGCTGTTCCAGCAGGTGCTGCGTAACCCGCTGGCGGAACCCACGACTTTGGGTGTGTCGACCGGGGCGCAACTGGGCGTCACCATCACCACGCTGTGGGCTATTCCTGGCGTGATGGCTTCGCAGTTTGCGGCGTTGATCGGAGCCTGCGCCGTCGGCGCGCTGGTGTTTGGCGTCGCCTGGGGTAAGCGTTTATCGCCAGTGACGCTGATCCTCGCGGGGCTGGTGGTCAGCCTCTATTGCGGCGCGGTCAATCAATTACTGGTGCTGTTCCACCACGATCAGCTGCAAAGCATGTTTTTGTGGAGCACCGGGACGCTGACGCAGACCGACTGGAGCATCGCTCAGCGTTTGTGGCCGCAACTGCTCGGCGGCGCGGTATTAACGCTTTTGCTGTTGCGCCCGCTGACATTAATGGGGCTGGATGATGGCGTTGCCCGCAATCTTGGGCTGGCGTTGTCGATGGCGCGGCTGGCGGCGCTGGCGTTGGCGATCGCCCTGAGCGCGTTACTGGTTAACGCCGTGGGCATTATTGGTTTTATCGGCCTGTTCGCGCCGCTGCTGGCGAAAATGCTCGGTGCGCGTCGCCTGCTGGCGCGTCTGATCCTCGCTCCGCTGATTGGCGCGTTGATCCTCTGGCTTTCCGATCAGGTTATCTGGTGGCTGACGCGCGTGTGGATGGAAGTGTCCACCGGGTCGATCACCGCGCTGATTGGTGCGCCGCTGCTGCTGTGGCTGTTGCCGCGTCTGCGCAGTATGAGCGCGCCAGCGATGGACGCCGGGGACAAGGTTTCCCCGGAGCGCCATCACGTGCAGGGGTTTGCGCTGGGCGGTTTGGTGTTACTGCTGCTGGCGATGTGGGTGGCGCTGAGCTTTGGGCGCGATGCGCAAGGCTGGCACTGGGCCAGCGGTACGCTGCTTGAGGAGTTAATGCCGTGGCGCTGGCCGCGCATTATTGCCGCCCTGACCGCCGGGGTGATGCTGGCGGTGGCGGGCTGTATTATTCAGCGCCTCACCGGCAACCCGATGGCCAGCCCGGAAGTGTTGGGGATTAGCTCTGGTGCCGCGTTTGGTGTGGTTCTGATGCTGTTCTTCGTGCCGGGCAATGCCTTCGGCTGGCTGATGCCCGCCGGGAGTCTCGGCGCAGCGGCAACGTTGCTGATAATCATGCTCGCCGCCGGGCGCGGCGGGTTTTCGCCGCACCGGATGCTGCTGGCGGGGATGGCGCTAAGCACGGCGTTTACCATGCTGTTGATGATGTTGCAGGCGAGCGGCGATCCCAGAATGGCAGAGATCCTGACGTGGATCTCCGGCAGTACCTATAACGTCTCTGGCGAGCAAGTGCTGCTCGGCAGTGTGATGATGGTTATCCTGCTGGCGCTGACGCCGCTGTGTCGCCGCTGGCTGATGATCCTGCCGCTCGGGGGGGAAACCTCCCGTTCGGTGGGGATGGCCTTAACGCCGTCGCGCATCGTCCTGCTGCTGTTAGCAGCCGCGCTAACGGCGACGGCGACCATGACTATCGGCCCGCTGAGTTTTGTCGGCCTGATGGCACCGCATATCGCCCGTATGATGGGGTTTCGTCGAACGATGCCGCATATGGTGATGTCGGCGCTGGTGGGAGGAGTGCTGCTGGTGTTCGCCGACTGGTGCGGTCGGATGCTGCTGTTTCCGTTCCAGATCCCGGCGGGGTTGCTGTCGACCTTTATCGGCGCGCCGTATTTTATCTATCTGTTGCGTAAGCAGAGCCGATAAGAAAATGCCGGGTGGCGAATTGTAGGCCGGATAAACGCAGTGCCATCCGGCGAGTTGCCCGGTGGCGCTAGCGCTTACCGGGCCTACAGTATTTCGGCAAAACCCTTACAACTTCGCGAACACGCGCTTAGCGGCATCGATGGTCTTGTCGATATCATCGGTGCTGTGCGCCACGGACATAAAGCCCGCTTCAAACGCTGACGGCGCAAGGTAAACGCCTTCTTCCAGCATCAGGTGGAAGAAACGCTTAAAGCGTTCCACATCACACTTCACCACGTCCTGATAGCAGGTCACGCTCTGTGCATCCGTAAAGAACAGGCCAAACATGCCGCCAACGTGGTTGACCACCAGCCCAATACCGTTTTGTTGCGCAGCGTCCAGCAGGCCATTCGCCAGCTGCGTGGTCAGCTCGTTCAGCGTCGAATGGATGCCCGGCTGCGCGACTTCCGTTAAACAGGCGTAGCCCGCCGCCATCGCAATCGGATTACCGGAGAGTGTTCCCGCCTGGTAAACCGGCCCGGTCGGCGCCAGCGCCTCCATCACATCGCGACGACCGCCGAATGCACCCACCGGCATCCCGCCGCCGATGATTTTGCCCAGACAGGTGAGATCCGGCACCACATCGTAATAAGCCTGCGCCCCCGCGAGCGCGACGCGAAAACCGGTCATCACTTCATCAATAATCAGCAGCGCGCCAAACTCATCGCACAGGGCACGCAGGCCCGGCAGGAACTCTGGCAGCGGCGGCACACAGTTCATGTTGCCCGCGACCGGTTCAACGATGATACAGGCGATATCCTGCGGGAACTGCTCAAACGCCGTGCGCACGGAGTCGAGATCGTTATAGGTGCAGGTCAGGGTGTGTTTAGCGAAATCTGCCGGTACGCCGGGTGAGTTCGGCTGGCCTAAGGTCAACGCGCCGGAACCGGCTTTCACCAGCAGGCAGTCGGCGTGGCCGTGGTAGCAGCCTTCAAATTTAATGATTTTGTCGCGGCCGGTGAAACCGCGCGCCAGGCGGATGGCGCTCATGGTTGCTTCGGTACCGGAGTTCACCATGCGAACCATATCCATGGTCGGCACCAGCTCGGTCACCAGTTGCGCCATTTTGACTTCCATTTCGGTCGGTGCGCCAAAGCTCAGGCCGCGGCTGGCGGCTTCAATCACCGCATTACGAATGGCCGGGTGGTTGTGGCCCAGCACCATTGGCCCCCAGGAGCCGACATAATCGATATAGGCTTTGCCGTCGGCATCGTATAAATAAGCACCGTCAGCACGCTCGATAAACAGCGGCGTACCGCCAACGCCGGTGAAGGCGCGTACCGGTGAATTGACACCGCCCGGGATAAGCTGGCGCGCTGCGTTATAGAGGTTTTCAGACTTACTCATGCTTTCATTCCTGGTTCGTGGAAAAAACGTTGCCGGTCATTCTATGTGATTAGGGGAATGTTATGAAAGTTTTGCCCGGGAATTTCCCCGCGACGCAGCGGCGATGGCTGGCTACAATACTCCCTTTGTATGACGTATCGAAAACCATGTCCGATAAAACTCCTTCATTTGAACAGCAACAGGTTGAGCGGCGACGACGCAGAAATATTCTGCGCCAGATGCTGCAACGCGATAAAACACCGCTGGTAATCCTTGTGGTGGCTGCCGTGGTTGGCACGCTCACGGGCCTTGTGGGTGTCGCCTTTGAAAAGGCGGTCAATACCGTTTTAAACATGCGCATCGGTGCGCTGGCGCAGGTGGCGAATAGCGCGATTGTCTGGCCGCTGGCCTTTTTGGGTTCAGCTTTGCTGGCGATGATTGGCTATTTTCTGGTGCGGCGATTCGCGCCGGAAGCGGGGGGTTCTGGCATCCCGGAAATTGAAGGCGCGCTGGAAGAGTTGCGCCCGGTGCGCTGGTGGCGCGTATTACCGGTTAAATTTTTCGGCGGTATGGGCACGCTGGGTGCTGGCATGGTGCTCGGGCGGGAAGGGCCAACGGTGCAGATTGGCGGCAATGTCGGGCGGATGGTCGGCGATCTTTTCCGCCTGCGCAGCGGCGAAGCGCGCCATACGTTGCTGGCAACCGGCGCGGCTGCGGGACTTTCTGCGGCCTTTAACGCGCCGCTGGCAGGCATTCTGTTCATCATTGAAGAGATGCGCTCGCAATTTCACTACAATCTTATTTCCATTAAAGCGGTCTTCACCGGCGTGATTATGTCGAGCATTGTCTTTCGCCTGTTTAATGGTGAAGCGGCGGTTATCGATGTGGGCAAACTGAGTAATGCGCCCGTCAACACGCTGTGGCTCTATCTGCTGTTGGGCATGGTGTTTGGCTGTATCGGGCCGTTATTTAATGCGCTGGTATTGCGTACGCAGGATCTGTTTCAGCGTCTGCACGGCGGGCATACCGGAAAATGGGTGCTGATCGGCGGGTTGATTGGCGGGACCTGCGGCGTACTGGGTTTGATGGCTCCGGCGCTCTCCGGCGGCGGTTTTGCGCTGATCCCCATCGCATCTGGCGGGAATTACACCGTTGGTGTACTGCTGTTTATTTTTCTTATCCGCGTGGCGATGACATTACTTTGCTTCAGTTCCGGCGCGCCGGGCGGGATTTTCGCGCCGATGCTGTCGTTAGGTACGGTGCTGGGCATGGCGTTTGGTTCCGCGAGCGTGGCGATTTTTCCCCATTACCCGCTTGATGCCGCGACCTTTGCCATCGCCGGAATGGGTGCCTTGCTGGCGGCTTCGCTGCGCGCACCTTTGACCGGAATTGTGCTAGTTTTGGAAATGACTGACAATTATCAGCTTATTTTGCCAATGATCATTACCTGTCTTGGTGCGACACTGTTAGCGCAGTTTTTGGGCGGCAAACCGCTCTATTCCGCCATCCTGGCACGAACGCTTGCCAGGCAGGAAGCGGCCAGTGACAGTGAGCAGCGGCGGGAGAATACTTGAACGATTTAATACCGTATTGGATAATAGCCGCAATGATCGGGTTAATATTTGCCCAGATCGAAGTATCAATGGGAGCAAGACATGAGTGATGACGTAGCGCTGCCGCTGCAATTTACCGACGCAGCAGCCAATAAAGTAAAAAGCCTGATCGCGGACGAAGAGAACCCGAATCTGAAACTGCGTGTTTACATCACCGGTGGTGGTTGCAGCGGCTTCCAGTATGGTTTTACCTTTGATGACCAGATCAACGATGGTGATATGACCATTGAGAAACAGGGCGTTGGCCTGGTGGTTGACCCGATGAGCCTGCAATATCTGGTGGGCGGTTCGGTGGATTATACCGAAGGTCTGGAAGGTTCCCGCTTTGTGGTGACTAACCCGAATGCAACCAGTACCTGCGGCTGCGGTTCCTCGTTCAGCATCTGATCACGGTTTTACGCCCGGTGGCGCTCTGCTTACCGGGCTGACAAAACATCTTCAACGCCCCGAGTCATCCAGTGCAAACGTCGGCAGCTTTAAATGCCAGCGGATCGCCGCCAGGCGAATCACCAGCGTAACCCCCATTCCCAACATACTGGCTGTCTCCAGCGGTACGGCAAAGAAGTAGAATGCCGTTGCATGTACGATCCCACCCGCAATACAGGCCGTGGCGTAAATTTCGGTGCGCAGGATCATCGGGATTTCACGCGCCAGCACATCGCGTATGATCCCGCCGCCCACGCCAGTTACCACCCCCATGCAAATGGCGACCAGCGGGCCGGTTTCAGCAATAAACGCTTTATTCACGCCAATACCGACAAACACCGCCAGGCCGACGGCATCCAGCACCGGCAGCACCCATTTCGGCAGACGACGCGGCTGGCGCACCAGCATGATAGTCAACATGCAGGTCACCATGGCGACCACCAGGTCGGTGGGATCTTTCACCCAGAAAACCGGCCCGTGCGCCAGCGCCATATCGCGGATTGTGCCGCCACCGACCGCCGTCACCACACCCAGCACCAGCACGCCGAACGGATCCATCCGCAATTTTCCGGCAAGCAGAACGCCTGAGATAGCGAAAACAGCGGTGCCGATAATATCCAGCCAGTAGACCAGCATGGTTAATTCCCCGGTTATTTCACCTGCGCAAGGGCAGAGCAGAGTTGTTGAGCGGCGAGGATAATACGCGGGCTTGCCCGTTCAAACCAGTCGCCGTGCAGAGAAATAATCGGTACATCAAGCTGATTACGCCAGTATTGCTGGATTTTCGGGATCGCGTTTGTCTCGCCCGCGAAAACAATCGCCTGCGGTTGACGCGCCAGCACTTGTTCACGGCTGACCTGCGGCCACGGCACGCGGCTGGCGGCAAAGATATTTTCGCCCCCGCACAGCTCCAGCACCTGGTTCTGAATCGAACCTTTCCCGCTGGTAAACAGGGGTTGTGCGCCAAATTGCATAAACACGCGTTTTTTCGGTTGGCTGGCGTAACGGGATTTCAGTTCGTGGTACTGAGCCAGCAACTGCTGCGCCGCCCGTTCAGCCTGCTGTGGATGCGGGCTGAAAGCCGCCAGCTTACGCAGCGTATCCGCCACTTGTTCGATGGTAATCGAATCAATCCACATTACGGTGATACCAAACTGCTTTAGTTGATTCACCTGGCGTTCGGTATTGCCACCGCGCCAGGCCAGCACCAGATCGGGCTTGAGCGCGACAATGCGTTCGAGATTCATGCCTTGCCAACTGGCAACTTGCTCAATACGCGCCGCTTCAGGCGGATAATCAGAATAGCTGCTGACGCCAACGGGGGTGATCCCGGCGGCGAACGCCAGTTCGGTATTGGCCGGAGAGAGTGAAATCACGCGCGGCGCGGCGAAGATCCACGCCGGCAGAAAAATAAGCAGGGCGATAAACGCCCTGAAGAGACGATTAGCCACGCGCCAGTTTCTGCACCAGGGTTTCAACCATCAGGCTGGACTGTTTTGCCGCCACCACCAGGAACTCATCAAAGCTCAGGTGAGATTGCTGATCCGCCACATCGGAAATAGCGCGAACGACAACAAATGGTACGCCAAAGTTATGGCAGACGTGAGCAATCGCAGTGGCTTCCATTTCAACGGCAATCGCCTGCGGGAAGTTGTGACGAATTTTCGCCAGGCTCACAGAACCGTTAATAAACGCATCACCGCTGACGATCAATCCGCGCACGGCATTTAATTTCAGTTCACCGATACAGGCTTCTGCCGCCGCCACTAACTTCCCGTCAGCTTTAAAACCGGCCGGGCAGCCCGGCAACTGACCATATTCATAACCAAACGCCGTGACGTCGGCATCGTGATAACGCGCTTCGTCGGAAACCACAATATCACCCACTTTCAGCGTCGGCGCCAGGCCGCCCGCAGAGCCGGTGTTGATAATCGCATCCGGTTTGCAATGTTCCAGCAGCAAGGTCGCGCCCATGGCGGCGGCAACTTTACCAATGCCTGATTTCAGCAGCGCAACCTCTGTACCATTCAGCGTACCGGTGTAGATTTCGCTCCCGCCAATATTGAAGGTCTGACGGTTCTCGATTTTGTCACGCAGCAGCGTAACTTCTTCTTCCATTGCACCAATAATGCCAATTTTCATGGAGATACTCGCTAATGTGATAAGACAGGATTACGTTTACAGGGCATAGTCTATCATGGCATACACAATTGCATGATATCCCGCGAGGCTGTGCACAGGAGAGGAAATGGCCGAGATCGACTTTCGCAACAAGATAAACTGGCATCGCCGTTATCGCTCGCCGCAGGGCGTGAAAACCGAACATGAAATCCTGCGTATCTTCGAAAGCGATCGCGGACGCATTATCAATTCCCCCGCCATTCGACGTTTGCAGCAAAAAACGCAGGTCTTTCCACTGGAGCGCAATGCTGCGGTGCGCACGCGCCTGACGCACTCTCTGGAGGTTCAGCAAGTTGGGCGTTATATCGCGAAAGAGATTTTAAGCCGCCTGAAAGAGCAGCGCCTGCTGGAAACGTACGGTCTGGACGAACTGACCGGGCCGTTTGAAAGCATTGTCGAAATGGCCTGCCTGATGCACGACATTGGTAACCCGCCGTTCGGTCACTTTGGCGAAGCGGCGATTAACGACTGGTTTCGCCAGCGCCTGGCACCGGATGATGCGGTTAGCCAGCCGCTCTCTGACGATCGGTGTGAGGTGATTGCTTTACGCCTGAGCGAAGGGGAAGAGAGCCTCAATGCGCTGCGCCGCAAGGTGCGTCATGATTTAAGCCATTTTGAAGGCAATGCCCAGGGCATTCGTATGGTACACACCTTAATGCGCATGAATCTCACCTGGGCGCAGGTCGGCTGTATTTTAAAATATACGCGCCCGGCATGGTGGGTGGGCGAACCGCCGGCTTCACACAATTATTTAATGAAAAAGCCGGGCTATTATTTTTCTGAAGAAGCCTACGTTGAACGGTTACGTAAAGAATTAAATCTCGGTACATATAGCCGCTTTCCATTGACGTGGATAATGGAAGCCGCGGACGATATCTCTTATTGCGTTGCCGATCTGGAAGATGCGGTAGAAAAACGTATTTTCTCGGCAGAGCAACTTTATCAGCATCTTTACGATGCCTGGGGCGCGCACGAAAAAGGGTCTTTATTTGCGCAGGTGGTCGAAAATGCGTGGGAAAAATCGCGCGCTAATTCGATGAGCCGCAGTGCTGAAGATCAGTTCTTTATGTATTTACGCGTCAATACGCTGAATAAACTGGTGCCCTACGCGGCACAACGCTTTATCGATAATCTGCCGCAGATTTTCAACGGCGAATTCAACCATGCGCTGCTGGAAGATGACAGCAGCTTTAGCCAGCTCCTTGAATTATATAAAAACGTCGCCATAAAAGAGGTGTTCAGCCACCCCGACGTTGAGCAACTGGAATTACAGGGCTATCGCGTTATCAGCGGGTTGCTGGACATTTACCGCCCGTTGTTGCAATTAACGCTGGCGGATTTTACCGAGCTGGTGGAAAAAGAGCGGCTGCGACGTCTTCCAATTGAATCGCGCCTGTTTCAGAAACTGTCGACGCGCCACCGGCTGGCCTATGTCGAAGCGGTCAGTAAATTATCGCCCGACGCGGCAGAGTACCCGGTGCTGGAGTATTATCACCGTTGTCGATTAATTCAGGACTATATTAGCGGGATGACGGATTTATATTCATGGGATGAATACCGTCGTTTGATGGCGGTGGAATAATGCCGTTCAATTGTAAAGAACGACAATAAATTTTTACTTTTTCCAGAAGCTTAACGCCGGAACTTCACGCTATAAATCGACTCTGAGTGACACATACACAGCAGTTCGCGTTAATCAGTAATGAGATTGAGAGAGATGAAAAAAACCACGTTAGCAATGAGTGCACTGGCTTTGAGTTTAAGTTTAGCGCTGTCTCCTCTGTCTGCATCCGCAGCGGAAACGGCATCTTCTACCGCCACAACATCGCAGCAAATGCCTAGCCTCGCGCCGATGCTGGAAAAAGTGATGCCGTCGGTCGTCAGCATCAACGTTGAAGGCAGCACCACCGTTAATACGCCGCGCATGCCGCGCAACTTCCAGCAGTTCTTTGGTGATAATTCACCGTTCTGCCAGGACGGTTCGCCGTTCCAGAGCTCACCTTTCTGTCAGGGCGGCGGCATGGACGGGCAGGGCGGCGGCCAGCAGCAGAAATTTATGGCGCTGGGTTCCGGGGTGATTATTGATGCCGCGAAAGGCTATGTTGTCACCAACAACCACGTGGTTGATAACGCCAGTACCATCAAAGTGCAACTGAGCGACGGGCGTAAATTTGACGCCAAAGTGGTGGGTAAAGATCCGCGCTCCGATATCGCACTGATTCAAATTCAGGATCCGAAAAACCTGACCGCCATTAAGCTTGCAGATTCCGATGCATTGCGCGTGGGCGATTACACGGTCGCTATCGGTAACCCGTTTGGCCTGGGTGAAACCGTGACCTCCGGGATTGTCTCTGCGTTGGGCCGTAGCGGTCTGAACGCCGAAAACTATGAAAACTTTATCCAGACCGATGCCGCAATCAACCGCGGTAACTCCGGCGGTGCACTGGTGAACCTGAACGGTGAACTGATTGGTATCAACACCGCCATTCTCGCGCCGGACGGCGGCAACATCGGTATCGGTTTCGCTATCCCAAGTAATATGGTGAAAAACCTCACTGGGCAGATGGTGCAGTACGGCCAGGTGCGCCGCGGTGAACTGGGTATTATGGGGACCGAGCTGAACTCTGAGCTGGCAAAAGCGATGAAAGTGGATGCTCAGCGCGGCGCATTCGTTAGCCAGGTGATGCCAAATTCCGCTGCGGCGAAAGCCGGTGTGAAAGCGGGTGACGTGATTACCTCGCTGAACGGTAAACCGGTTAGCAGTTTTGCGGCGCTGCGCGCAGAAGTCGGTTCAATGCCGATCGGCAGCAAAGTCGCGCTGGGTATGCTGCGCGATGGCAAACCGGTGAATATCACCCTGGAGTTGCAACAAAGCAGCCAGAACCAGGTAGAATCCAGCACCATTTTCAGCGGTATCGAAGGGGCTGAAATGAGTAACAAAGGCAAAGAGGGCGGCGTGGTGGTTAACGCGGTGAAACCGAATACCCCGGCGGCGCAAATTGGCCTGAAAAAAGGTGATGTGATTGTCGGTGCTAACCAGCAGCCGGTGAAAAACATTGCTGAACTGCGCAAAATCCTCGACAGCAAACCTTCGGTGCTAGCGTTGAACATTCAGCGTGGCGACACGTCAATCTACTTGCTGATGCAGTAATTACCCGCGAATCCCTCTTCCCGGTGCAGGGAAGAGGGTTCTCCCGCATTTTGTGAGGCTTCCCACAACTTCATACTTCTCGCCGCGGCTTTGTGCATCCGCACAATGCGTGTAAGAACTTTCTCCCATATGCTTGGGCTCTGCACAGGGGAGGGTTACATGGCTGGCTGGCATCTTGATACCAAAATGGCACAGGATATCGTGGCGCGCACGATGCGCATTATCGATACAAACATTAACGTGATGGATGCACGTGGCCGCATCATTGGCAGCGGCGATCGCGAACGAATTGGGGAATTGCACGAAGGTGCGCTGCTGGTACTTTCCCAGGGACGCGTGGTCGATATCGATGATGCGGTGGCGCGTCATCTGCACGGCGTGCGCCAGGGGATCAACCTGCCACTGCGTCTGGAAGGGGAAATTGTTGGCGTTATTGGCCTGACGGGTGAACCGGAAACATTGCGCAAATATGGCGAACTGGTTTGCATGACCGCCGAAATGATGCTCGAACAGTCCCGCCTGATGCATTTACTGGCACAGGACAGCCGTCTGCGTGAAGAGCTGGTAATGAACCTGATTCAGGCCGAAGAGCATACGCCCGCGCTGACCGAATGGGCGCAGCGTTTGGGGATCGATTTAAACCAGCCGCGCGTGGTCGCGGTGGTGGAAGTGGACAGCGGTCAGTTGGGTGTGGATAGCGCAATGGCTGAGTTGCAGCAGTTGCAAAACGCCCTGACCACGCCAGAGCGTAATAACCTGATTGCTATTGTCTCGCTGACCGAGATGGTGGTGCTAAAACCTGCTCTTAATCAGTTTGGCCGCTGGGATGCAGAAGATCATCGTAAGCGCGTGGAGCAACTGATCACCCGCATGAAAGAGAATGGTCAACTGCGTTTTCGCGTGGCGCTGGGCAACTATTTTACCGGCCCGGGCAGTATTGCGCGTTCCTACCGTACGGCACGCACCACCATGATGGTGGGTAAGCAGCGTATGCCGGAAAGCCGTAGCTATTTTTATCAGGATTTAATGTTGCCGGTGTTGCTCGACAGCCTGCGCGGTGGCTGGCAGGCTAATGAGTTAGCTCGCCCGTTGTCGCGCCTGAAAGCGATGGATAATAACGGTCTGTTGCGCCGAACTCTGGCGGCCTGGTTTCGCCATAATGTGCAACCGCTGGCAACGTCAAAAGCGCTGTTTATTCACCGTAATACGCTGGAGTATCGCCTGAACCGGATCTCGGAATTGACGGGGCTGGATTTGGGGAATTTCGACGACAGGCTGCTGCTGTATGTGGCGCTACAGTTGGATGAACAGCATTGATTTAATGCGCTTTTGCCGGGTTGGCGGCTTCGCTTATCCGGCCCACGAATCTGCGAAGCGCCATCAGGCATAACACGATTATTTTCCGCGCGTCAGTTTCTCAAGATCGGATTCGATTTCGCTGATCTTGTTGGTCACCACGCTTTCAAGATGGCGCAGATCGTCAAGGATCTTACGTTTCAGATCAACTTCAGTGCGATCGCGCTGACAGATTTGGTCAAGCTCATCAATCACGTAGCGCAGATTAGGGCTGATCTCCTGCACTTCTTTATACCCTTGCCCAATGCCGTCGGCGACAACGGTTTTACGCTGACGCGGGTATTTGAATTTGACGCTCTTGGCAAAAAACTCGCCTTTATCCTTATGAAAATAGATTTTCAGGATATCGTTATTGGCTTCCTGGCGGAGGCTATAGCGATCGATTTCATCGGGATTGGTAATGCCTAAACTTTTCAGATTATCGTACATAGCGGTACCCTTAAGCTCAACATAACCTATGAATAATTAACGAAAAAATCTATTTTCGCCACTGCCAGATGCAAAAAAGGCGGGATATATCACCCTCTCCCAAACAGGGAGAGGGAAAAGGCTTAGTCGATGGTACGCAGCAGCTCGTTGATGCCTACTTTTCCGCGCGTTTTCGCATCCACTTTTTTCACGATAACGGCACAGTACAGGCTGTATTTACCGTCTTTTGACGGCAGGTTGCCGGAAACCACCACCGAGCCTGCCGGTACGCGACCGTAATGCACTTCACCGGTTTCGCGATCGTAAATGCGGGTGCTCTGGCCGATATACACGCCCATCGAAATCACAGAACCCTCTTCAACGATCACGCCTTCAACCACTTCAGAACGTGCACCGATGAAACAGTTATCTTCAATAATAGTCGGATTTGCCTGTAATGGTTCCAGTACACCACCAATACCTACGCCGCCGGAAAGATGAACGTTTTTACCAATCTGCGCACAGGAACCGACCGTCGCCCAGGTATCGACCATCGAACCTTCATCAACGTAAGCACCGATATTCACGTAAGAGGGCATCAGTACAGTGTTGCGCGCGATAAATGCGCCCTGGCGCACCGCTGCCGGCGGTACCACGCGGAAGCCTTCTTTCTGGAAACGCGCTTCGTCGTAGTCGGCGAACTTCATTGGCACTTTATCGAAGTAGCGGCTTTCCGCACCGTCGATAACGTGGTTATCGTTAATGCGGAAAGAGAGCAGAACCGCTTTCTTCAGCCACTGGTGGGTGACCCACTGGCCGTCAATTTTTTCTGCGACACGCAGTGCGCCTGAATCAAGCAGGGCGATAACCTGATTTACTGCTTCACGGGTTACGGTATCTGCATTTGCCGGGGTGATCTCTGCGCGGCGCTCGAAAGCGGCTTCAATAACGTTCTGTAACTGCTGCATTGTTTAACTCTTTCCATCTTGTGTAAAAAAAGAATCACCCTTTATCGTTTGGATTGAGGGCCTCTGTCAACCGTTGTTGCACCTCCTTTTGCAGCACATTATTAAGGCCACGCCGGTCGGCAGTCGCGATTATGAATAAATCTTCTACTCGCTCACCAATGGTTGTAATTCGTGCCCCATGCAGCGAAATTCCAAGGTCGGCAAAAACCTGGCCGACCCGCGCCAGCAGGCCTGGCTGGTCAAGGGCAATCAATTCGAGGAACGATTTTCTGTCGGTATGTGTCGGCAGGAAGTTCACTTCCGTATCGACGGTAAAATGGCGCAACTTGGCCGGTTGACGGCGCGGCTGCGGTGGCTGCCAGGTGTGCTGAGTGATCGCCTGTTCCAGCCCGAAACAGATCGCATCGTGGCGATCGGCAGAGAGCGGGCTGCCATCCGGCTCCAGCACAATAAAGGTATCCATCGCCATGCCGTCACGAGTGGTAAAAATCTGCGCATCGTGCACGCTGAGATTACGCCGGTCGAGTTCGGCACAAACGGCGGCAAACAAGTAAGGCCTGTCCGGGCTCCAGATAAAGATCTCCGTGCCGCCGCGCGTGGCCTGCGGGCTGAGTAAAATCATTGGCTTACTGAGATCGTGTTGCAGCAGATGCCGGGCATGCCACGCCAGCTGGTTTGGGCTGTGGCGGACAAAGTAATTGGCGCGACAGCGCGCCCAAATCTGATGCAGCCGCTCTTCATCAATATTATCCATGCGCAGTAGTGCCAGCGCCTGCAACTGATGATGACGCACTCGCTCGCGCATATCCGGCGTGTTCTGCATTCCCCGGCGCAGCTGTTTCTCGGTGGCGAAATAGAGTTCGCGCAACAGGCTTTGTTTCCAGCTATTCCACAGCGTTTCGTTGGTGGCACAGATGTCCGCGACCGTCAGGCAAACCAGAAAACGCAGGCGGTTCTCGGTTTGTACCTCTTCGGCGAACTGCTTGATCACTTCAGGATCCTGAATATCGCGGCGCTGGGCGGTGACCGACATCAACAGGTGATGGCGCACCAACCAGGCGACAAGCTGGGTTTCGCGGGAGTTCAGCCCGTGAAGTTCGGCGAATTTCAGCACATCTTGTGCGCCCAGTACCGAGTGATCGCCGCCACGGCCTTTGGCGATATCGTGGAACAGCGCCGCAATCAAAATCAGCTCCGGGTGCGTCAGGCGCGGCCACAGTTCGACACAGAGCGGATGCTTATTGCGCGTCTCTTCTTTGGCGAAACTTTCCAGCTTCAGCAACACGCGAATGGTGTGTTCATCAACGGTATACGCATGGAACAGATCGAACTGCATCTGCCCGACAATATGCGACCACTGCGGCATGTAGGCCCACAGCACGCTGTGGCGGTGCATTGGCAGCAAACCACGGCTGACCGCGCCGGGGTGGCGCAACATGGTGAGGAAAATTGAACGTGCTTCAGCAATATAGCAAAGCGGCTGTGTCAGATGGCGGCGCGCGTGGCGCAGGTGGCGCAGCGTGGTGGAGTAAATGCCGGTAATGGTGCTGTTGCGCACCATAATATAGAACATGCGTAAAATCGCCTGCGGCTCGCGGATAAACAGCGTTTCATCACGCAGGTCGATAAGGGTGCCGCGCAGCTGGAACTCATCATCAATCGGGCGCGGTTTCTCGTCGGTAGTGAGCGCGAGGATCGCTTCATCGAACAGCTGGAGCAGCATCTGATTCAGTTCCGTTACGCGGCGCGTCACGCGAAAGAAATCTTTCATCATATGTTCAACCGGCTGGTTGCCTTCGCCGACATAGTTCAGACGCTGGGCGACGCTTAACTGGCGGTCAAAAAGCAGCCGGTTATCGTAGCGCGTCACTTCCAGGTGCAGGGCGAAACGAATACGCCACAGCAGATGCAGACACTCGTTTAACTCATTGCGCTCGGCTTCGGTGAGAAAACCAAAACCGACCATCTCGTCCAGCGATGTCGCGCCAAAATGGCGGCGGGCAACCCACTGCAAAGTATGGATATCGCGCAGACCGCCGGGGCTGCTTTTAATATCCGGTTCAAGGTTATAACTGGTGCCGTGATAGCGCTGATGGCGCTCGTTTTGCTCCGCCACTTTAGCCGGGAAAAAGGTTTCAGAAGGCCAGAAATCGTCGCTGAAAATATGCTTTTGCAGTTCAAGGAACAACGCGACATCGCCAACCAGCAAACGCGATTCGATAAGGTTGGTGGCGACGGTCAGATCCGACAAACCTTCTTGCAGGCACTCATCGAGCGTGCGCACGCTGTGGCCGACTTCCAGTTTCACATCCCACAATAAGGTGAGTAGTTCACCGATTTTCTGCGCCTGCTCATCAGGCAGTTTCTTACGGCTGAGGATCAGCAAATCAATATCGGATAGCGGATGCAGCTCACCACGACCATAGCCGCCGACCGCGACCAGCGCGGTATCACCGACGTCGCCAAAACCATACTCCAGCCATAAACGCTGCAACAGCTGATCGATAAATTCGGTGCGCGCTTCAATTAATTGTTCGGCAGAAATACCGGCATCAAACACATGGCCCAGCCATTGCTGAAAAGCGTCAATACGCGCTTTTATACTTGCGCAATTGAGGTTGTCTGTCGGCCAAACCCCAGGGTACTCAGGCTGACCGGGAAGGGTGGGTTGTACGCTACTGACAAATTGTTCTGAAGAGATATTGCTCATTATTAGCCACCCTTTAGGCGTGCGGATCCACTGCAAAACAAAGTAAAAGAGATAATCAGAAATGAAAAGTCGTTTATATATATGACCTGAATGTGTCGGGCATAAAAAAACGGCCCGACAGGCGGACCGTTTATAAGCGTGCATGACGCGACGATCAGGCGGCGGTCAGCACGGCCTCAATGGTATCATCTTTACGCAGCGTCAGTATTTCACAGCCGGTTTCAGTGACCACAATGGTGTGCTCATATTGCGCCGACAGGCTGCGGTCTTTGGTTTTCACCGTCCAGCCATCTTTCATTGTGCGAATGCGGTAATCACCGGCGTTTACCATCGGCTCGACAGTAAAGGTCATGCCGGCTTTCAGCACCACGCCGCCGTCATCGGCATCATAGTGCAGCACCTGCGGCTCTTCGTGGAAACCACGGCCAATACCGTGACCGCAATATTCACGCACCACGGAGAAACCTTCGCCTTCAACGTATTTCTGGATCGCGGCACCGAGTGTGCGCAGACGAATACCTGGTTTTACCATGCGCAGCGCAAGGTAGAGGCTTTGCTGGGTTACGCGACACAGGCGTTCACCGAGGATGGTCGGTTTGCCCACGATAAACATTTTGGAGGTGTCGCCGTGGTAATCATCTTTAATGACAGTCACGTCAATGTTTACCACATCGCCATCTTTCAGCCGTTTTTCGTCATCCGGAATGCCGTGGCAGACCACTTCATTAATAGAGATACAGACGGATTTCGGGAAGCCGTGATAGCCAAGGCAAGCCGAGACCGCGTGCTGTTCGTTAACGATGTAGTCATTACAGATGCGGTCGAGTTCGCCTGTGCTGACGCCCGGCTTGATATGCGGTTCGATCATTTCCAGCACTTCGGCTGCAAGACGGCCGGCGACGCGCATTTTTTCGATTTCTTCAGGAGTTTTAATAGAGATAGCCATGGAATGTGCCCATCAGTGTCGAATTTTTCGACTATACCAGGATTAGTGCTGTCAATGGTAACAGTCGGGCAAGCTTTGTGCCAAATTGAGAATCATTAACAGCACACCGCGTCAACAACTATTGGTTTACGGCACTGTTTTATGGTATAAAGCGCGCCGGACTTCCGTTCCTGTTTGGGATGGGAGCCACAAATCTCACTTTGTGTAATAACACACACGTATCGGCACATATTCCGGGGTGCCCTTCGGGGTCGGTAATATGGGATACGTGGAGGCATAACCCCAACTTTTATATAGAGGTTTTAATCATGGCAACTGTTTCCATGCGCGACATGCTCAAGGCTGGTGTTCACTTCGGTCACCAGACCCGTTACTGGAACCCGAAAATGAAGCCGTTCATCTTCGGTGCGCGTAACAAAGTTCACATCATCAACCTTGAGAAAACTGTACCGATGTTCAACGAAGCCCTGGCTGAGCTGAACAAAATTGCTTCTCGCAAAGGCAAAATCCTGATCGTTGGTACTAAACGCGCTGCAAGCGAAGCGGTGAAAGAAGCGGCTCAGAACTGCGATCAGTTCTTCGTGAACCATCGCTGGTTGGGCGGCATGCTGACTAACTGGAAAACTGTTCGTCAGTCCATCAAACGTCTGAAAGACCTGGAAACTCAGTCTCAGGACGGTACCTTCGACAAGCTGACCAAGAAAGAAGCGCTGATGCGCACTCGTGAGCTGGACAAGCTGGAAAACAGCCTGGGCGGTATCAAAGACATGGGCGGTCTGCCGGACGCTCTGTTCGTTATCGACGCTGACCACGAGCACATCGCAATCAAAGAAGCAAACAACCTGGGTATTCCGGTATTTGCTATCGTTGATACCAACTCCGATCCGGACGGCGTTGACTTCGTTATCCCGGGTAACGATGACGCAATCCGTGCTGTTAGCCTGTACCTGAATGCCGTTGCTGCTACCGTACGTGAAGGCCGTTCTTCGGATCTGGCTACTCAGGCGGAAGAAAGCTTCGTAGAAGCTGAGTAATAAGGCACGCTCTTTGAGCCCCTTATTGAGCAGGTAGTACCGAGTTTGGTTAGGGGGCCTGTTTATGGCCCCCTTTTTCACTTTCAAGCCTGTTGGGTTCCTGGAACCAGGCAGGTCATATCTCTCCCGAGGATTAAAGAATGGCTGAAATTACCGCATCCCTGGTAAAAGAGCTGCGCGAACGTACTGGCGCAGGCATGATGGATTGCAAAAAAGCGCTGACTGAAGCGAACGGCGACATCGAGCTGGCGATCGAAAATATGCGTAAATCCGGTGCGATCAAAGCGGCGAAAAAAGCAGGCAACGTTGCTGCTGACGGCGTGATCATCACCAGGATCGATGGCACCTACGGCCTCATTCTGGAAGTTAACTGCCAGACTGACTTCGTTGCGAAAGATGCTGGTTTCCAGGCATTTGCTAACAAAGTTCTGGACGCCGCTATTGCTGGCAAAATCACTGACGTTGAAGTTCTGAAAGCGCAGTTCGAAGAAGAACGCGTTGCACTGGTTGCTAAAATCGGTGAGAACATCAATATCCGTCGCATTGCTTCTCTGGAAGGCGACGTTCTGGGTTCATACCAGCACGGTGCGCGTATCGGTGTTCTGGTTGCGGCTAAAGGCGCTGACCAGGAACTGGTTAAACAGCTGGCAATGCACGTTGCTGCAAGCAAGCCGGAATTCGTAAAACCGGAAGATGTGTCCGCTGAAGTGGTAGAAAAAGAGTACCAGGTTCAGCTGGACATCGCCATGCAGTCTGGCAAGCCGAAAGAAATCGCAGAGAAAATGGTTGAAGGCCGCATGAAGAAATTCACCGGCGAAGTTTCTCTGACCGGCCAGCCTTTCGTTATGGATCCGAGCAAAACTGTTGGCCAGCTGCTGAAAGAGCACAACGCTGACGTGACTGGCTTCATCCGCTTTGAAGTGGGCGAAGGCATCGAGAAGGTTGAGACTGACTTTGCAGCAGAAGTTGCTGCCATGTCCAGGCAGTCTTAATCAATAAAAGGAGCCGCCTGAGGGCGGCTTCTTTTTATGTCCTTCATCTGAAAAACAGCCGATACACTAGTGTTAGCGCTGACAGGCGACGTATCATAGCGCCAGTATTAAACCCGTCCATTTGTTCACAGTCTCAGGAAAGAAACATGGCTACCAATGCAAAACCCATCTACAAACGCATTTTGCTCAAGCTGAGTGGCGAAGCACTCCAGGGATCCGAAGGTTTCGGTATTGACGCAAGCATTCTTGACCGTATGGCGCAGGAAATCAAAGAGCTGGTTGAACTGGGTATTCAGGTTGGTGTGGTCATTGGCGGTGGTAACTTGTTCCGTGGGGCGGGCCTGGCGAAAGCAGGGATGAACCGTGTTGTGGGCGATCACATGGGTATGCTGGCAACGGTAATGAACGGCCTGGCAATGCGTGATGCTCTGCATCGTGCCTATGTGAACGCGCGTCTGATGTCCGCATTCCCGTTAAACGGCGTTTGCGACAACTACAGCTGGGCAGAGGCTATCAGCCTGCTGCGTAACAACCGTGTGGTGATTTTCAGTGCCGGTACCGGTAACCCCTTCTTTACTACCGATTCCGCAGCCTGCCTGCGTGGTATCGAAATCGAAGCCGACGTGGTGCTGAAAGCGACCAAAGTGGATGGCGTGTTTACCGCCGATCCGGTGCTGGATCCGACCGCCACGCTCTGTGAACGACTGACTTATAGCGAAGTGCTTGATAAAGAATTGAAAGTGATGGATCTGGCGGCCTTTACGCTGGCTCGCGACCATAAATTACCGATTCGCGTGTTCAATATGAACAAACCCGGCGCGCTGCGTCGCGTGGTAATGGGCGAAAAAGAAGGCACATTGATTACGGAATAATTCCCGTGAGCAATAAATAAAGGTAAGATTCCGCTTTAATTTATTGAGCAGTTCTGTCTGGCATCTTTACGGTGCCATCAAATGAACGAGGCTATACTTAGCACACTCGCCGTATAGCCTGCCTGCGACAAGATTTCAAGGATCCGTAACGTGATTAGCGATATCAGAAAAGATGCTGAAGTACGCATGGAAAAATGCGTAGAAGCGTTCAAAACTCAAATCAGCAAAGTGCGCACCGGTCGCGCTTCCCCGAGCCTGCTTGATGGCATCGTTGTGGAATATTACGGTACGCCGACGCCGCTGCGTCAGCTGGCCAGCGTTACCGTGGAAGACTCCCGTACGCTGAAAATCAACGTTTTCGATCGCTCTATGAGCCCGGCCGTTGAAAAAGCAATTCTGACCTCCGATCTGGGTCTGAACCCAAGTTCTGCGGGAAGTGATATTCGCGTTCCGCTGCCGGCGCTGACCGAAGAACGTCGTAAAGATCTGATCAAAGTGGTACGTGGCGAAGCTGAACAAGCGCGCGTTGCCGTACGTAACGTTCGTCGTGACGCGAACGACAAAGTGAAAGCGCTGCTGAAAGATAAAGAGATCAGCGAAGATGATGACCGTCGTTCCCAGGATGACGTGCAGAAACTGACCGACGCTGCAATTAAAAAAGTGGATGCGGCGCTGGCGGACAAAGAAGCTGAACTGATGCAGTTCTGATTCTAAAAAAACCGACTAAAACGCCGTCCAGAGAGCCGCGAGAGTGGCTTCGCTGACGGCGTTTTGCTTTTTATACTTGTAACGTTGCGAGCGTTTCATGAAGCATTTAACTCTTCTGGGCTCAACAGGTTCTATAGGTTGCAGCACGCTTGCTGTGGTTCGTCAAAACCCCGATCGTTTTACCGTTACGGCGCTGGTGGCCGGGAAAAATGTTGCCCGCATGGTCGAGCAGTGCCTGGAGTTTTCACCGCGATTTGCGGTGATGGACGATGCCGCCAGCGCGCAGCAGTTGCGACACGCCTTGCAGGAACATGGTAGCCGCACCGAAGTGCTGAGCGGCCAGCAGGCGGCTTGCGAAATGGCCGCGCTCGGCGAGGTTGATCAGGTCATGGCGGCCATTGTTGGCGCAGCCGGTTTGTTACCGACACTTGCCGCCATTCGCGCGGGGAAGACGGTTTTGCTGGCGAACAAAGAGTCGCTGGTGACCTGTGGTCGCTTGTTTATGGAAGCGGTAAAAGAGAGCGGGGCGCAGCTATTGCCTGTCGATAGCGAGCATAACGCGATTTTTCAGAGTTTACCGGAACCAATCCAGCATAACCTGGGGTACGCTGATCTTGAGCAGAATGGCGTTTCATCGATTCTGCTTACCGGGTCAGGTGGCCCGTTTCGGGAGACGCCATTAGCGGATCTGGCTCTGATGACGTCAGATCAGGCATGTCGCCATCCGAACTGGTCAATGGGGCGTAAGATCTCCGTTGATTCCGCCACCATGATGAATAAAGGTCTGGAATACATTGAAGCGCGCTGGTTGTTTAATGCCTCTGCCCGCCAGATGGAAGTGTTGATTCATCCGCAATCGGTGATCCACTCCATGGTGCGTTATCAGGATGGCAGTGTTTTGGCACAACTGGGTGAGCCGGATATGCGTACACCCATCGCACACACCATGGCCTGGCCAGAACGTGTGCCATCTGGTGTCAATGCCCTCGATTTTTGCAAACTGAGTTCGTTGAGTTTTGCTGCTCCCGATTACGATCGTTACCCTTGCCTGAAGCTGGCAATTGATGCTTCCAGCGAGGGGCAGGCGGCAACAACGGCGTTGAATGCGGCTAACGAGGTTTCCGTTTCGGCTTTCCTGGCATCCGCTGTTCGTTTCACGGATATTGCCGCTCTAAATCTGTCTGTACTTGAACAGATGGATTTACGTGAACCACAGAGCATCGACGATGTACTGGCCGTGGATGCACGGGCTCGTGAAATTGCGCAAAAACAAGTGATGCGCCTCGCAAGCTAGTGATATTACGGCCTTGAGTGACGGTGCTATTTGTTAGCGTTGGGCTTCGGTGATATAGTCTGCGCCACTAATTTGCCAGTTTGAATTATGGCGTATTGTGTAAGCCGTGGTTTACGCGGCTTTTTTGCGTGAAGGCTTTTGTATTCCTGAGTACCGCTAAATCCTTTTCAGGGACTAAAACGCGTTATGTTGTCTGCTAACCAACCAATAAGCGAAAGTTTGCCAACGCATGGCTGCCGCCATGTAGCGATAATTATGGATGGCAATGGTCGCTGGGCGAAAAGGCAGGGCAAGCTCCGCGCCTTCGGGCACAGAGCAGGAGCGAAGTCTGTTCGCCGCGCGGTCTCTTTTGCCGCCAACAGTGGTATCGATGCGTTGACGCTTTATGCTTTTAGTAGCGAGAACTGGAATCGTCCGGCGCAAGAAGTTAGCGCGCTGATGGAATTATTTGTGTGGGCGCTGGATAGCGAAGTCAAGAGCCTGCACCGTCATAATGTGCGTTTACGCATTATTGGCGATACCAGTCGTTTTAACGCGCGTTTGCAGGAGAGAATCCGCAAAGCGGAAGCGTTAACCGCCCAGAATACAGGGCTGACGTTGAATATCGCAGCGAACTACGGTGGACGCTGGGATATTGTTCAGGGTGTCAGGCAGTTAGCTGAGCAAGTTCAGGAAGGGCTGTTGCGCCCGGATCAAATAGATGAAGAAACACTGAACAAGCAAGTTTGCATGCATGAGCTGGCGCCCGTTGATTTAGTGATTAGGACTGGTGGGGAACATCGCATAAGTAATTTTTTACTTTGGCAAATTGCCTATGCCGAACTTTACTTTACTGATGTTCTTTGGCCCGATTTTGATGAACAAGACTTTGAAGGTGCGCTGAATGCCTTTGCTAATCGAGAGCGTCGTTTCGGCGGTACCGAGCCAGGTGGCGACAAAGCCTGATGGGGGTTGCTTTTGCTGAAGTATCGCCTGATTTCTGCTTTTGTATTAATTCCCATTGTTATTGCAGTGCTTTTTTTGCTGCCGCCGGTGGGGTTTGCGATTATTACGCTTGCCGTTTGCATGCTCGCCGCATGGGAATGGGGGCAACTGAGCGGTTTTACATCCCGGACACAACGGGTCTGGCTGGCGGTACTTTGTGGGCTTTTGTTAGCGCTGATGCTGTTCACGCTACCGGAATATCATCACAATGCGCACCAGCCTCTGGTCGAGATATCACTCTGGGCTTCGCTGGCCTGGTGGCTTGTCGCGCTGGTGCTGGTGCTGGGCTATCCGGCCTCTGCGGCGCTGTGGCGTAACTCAAAAGTTCTGCGCCTGGTTTTTGGTATTCTGACCATCATCCCTTTTTTCTGGGGTATGCTGGCGCTGCGCGTCTGGCATTACGACGTTAACCCTTACAGCGGCGCGCTGTGGTTACTTTACGTCATGATCCTTGTCTGGGGTGCGGATTCAGGCGCTTACATGTTTGGCAAACTGTTTGGCAAACATAAGCTGGCACCTAAGGTGTCGCCGGGGAAAACCTGGCAGGGTTTTCTGGGTGGTTTGCTGACCGCAGGCGTGATCTCCTGGGGATACGGCACTTGGGCGAACCTTGAGGTTGCGCCGTCCACCCTGCTGATTTGTTCTGTTGTCGCGGCACTGGCGTCGGTGCTGGGTGATTTAACAGAAAGTATGTTCAAACGTGAAGCCGGAATTAAAGATAGTGGTCATCTTATTCCGGGTCATGGCGGTATACTGGATCGCATTGACAGCCTGACAGCGGCAGTTCCTGTATTTGCCTGCCTGTTATTGCTGGTTTTCAGGACGATTTGACGGAAGGTTTTATGCTGAGCATTCTCTGGAATCTGGCGGCGTTCATCATTGCGCTTGGTGTGTTGATCACGGTGCATGAATTTGGCCATTTCTGGGTTGCTCGCCGCTGCGGTATCCGTGTTGAGCGCTTTTCCATCGGATTTGGTAAAGCGCTCTGGCGTCGTACAGACAAACACGACACTGAATTTGTTATCGCCCTTATCCCGCTGGGCGGTTACGTAAAAATGCTGGATGAACGCGTTGAGCCGGTTACACCGGAAATGCGTCACTACGCTTTCAATAATAAAACGGTCGGCCAGCGCGCTGCCGTTATCGCGGCGGGTCCCATCGCCAACTTCATCTTTGCCATCTTTGCTTACTGGCTGGTGTTTATCATCGGTGTCCCTGGCGTTCGCCCGGTTGTTGGTGAAATAACGCCCAACTCCATCGCTGCAAACGCGCAAATTGCACCTGGCACGGAACTTAAAGCCGTTGACGGTATCGAAACGCCTGATTGGGATGCTGTGCGCTTGCAGTTGGTATCAAAAATCGGCGATAGCCAGACGACTGTCAGCGTTGCGCCGTTTGGCAGTAACAATCGTCAGGAAAAAGTGCTGGACCTGCGTCATTGGGCTTTTGCGCCTGACAAGGATGATCCGGTAATGTCATTGGGCATTCGCCCTCGCGCGGCGCAGCTTGAACCAGTGCTTGCAGAGGTTCAGGCGGGGTCCGCAGCCAGTAAAGCAGGTTTGCAAGCTGGCGACAGGATCGTTAAAGTCGATGGTCAGCAGTTAACGCAGTGGATGACATTCGTTACGCTGGTACGGGATAACCCAGGTACATCATTAGCGTTGGAAGTGGAAAGACAAGGGGTTCCCTTATCTTTGACACTGATACCGGATTCAAAACCCGGTAACAAGGCAGAGGGTTTTGCGGGCGTGGTGCCTAAAATTATCCCGCTGCCAGATGAATACAAGACAGTACGCCAGTACGGGCCTTTTAGCGCCATCGCAGAAGCTACGGGTAAAACCTGGCAGTTGATGAAGCTGACGGTCAGTATGTTGGGGAAATTGATCACCGGTGATGTAAAACTGAACAACCTCAGTGGGCCGATCTCGATTGCTCAGGGGGCTGGGATGTCAGCAGAGTTCGGGTTGATTTACTACCTGATGTTCCTCGCTTTGATAAGCGTGAACTTAGGCATCATCAACTTGTTCCCATTACCCGTTCTTGATGGCGGGCATCTGCTGTTTTTAGCGATCGAGAAGCTGAAAGGCGGACCGGTATCCGAGCGAGTTCAAGACTTTAGTTATCGCATTGGCTCTATATTGCTGGTGCTGTTAATGGGGCTTGCACTTTTCAATGATTTCTCTCGCTTGTAAGAGAGTTTGTTAGGAAGAACGCATAATAACGATGGCGATGAAAAAGTTGCTCATAGCGTCGCTGCTGTTTAGCAGCGCCACCGTATACGGTGCTGAAGGGTTCGTCGTGAAGGACATTCATTTCGAAGGCCTACAGCGTGTCGCCGTTGGTGCGGCCCTCCTCAGTATGCCAGTACGTCCTGGCGATACGGTGAATGATGAAGACATCAGTAACACCATTCGCGCGTTGTTTGCCACCGGCAACTTCGAGGATGTACGTGTCCTGCGTGATGGTGACACCCTTCTCGTCCAGGTGAAAGAACGCCCGACAATCGCCAGCATCACCTTTTCCGGCAACAAGTCGGTGAAAGATGACATGCTGAAACAGAACCTTGAGGCTTCTGGCGTGCGTGTTGGTGAATCTCTGGATCGCACCACTCTGTCCGATATCGAAAAAGGACTGGAAGACTTCTACTACAGCGTCGGTAAATACAGCGCCAGCGTAAAAGCTGTCGTCACTCCGCTGCCGCGTAACCGTGTTGACTTGAAACTGGTCTTTCAGGAAGGCGTTTCCGCCCAGATCCAGCAGATCAATATCGTGGGTAACCACGCATTCTCGACTGAACAGCTGATCTCCAACTTCCAGTTACGTGATGAAGTGCCGTGGTGGAACGTCGTCGGCGATCGCAAATATCAGAAACAGAAGCTGGCAGGCGACCTCGAAACCCTGCGTAGCTACTATCTGGATCGCGGTTACGCGCGTTTTAACATTGATTCAACTCAGGTTAGCCTGACGCCGGATAAAAAAGGCATTTACATTACCGTCAACGTGACCGAAGGCGATCAGTACAAGCTTTCCGGTGTGCAGGTTAGCGGTAATCTGGCAGGGCACTCTGCCGAAATTGAAAGCCTGACTAAAATCGAGCCGGGCGAGCTGTATAACGGCACCAAAGTGACCAAAATGGAAGATGACATTAAAAAGCTTCTTGGTCGCTATGGCTATGCGTATCCGCGTGTTCAGTCTCAGCCTGAAATCAACGACGCCGATAAAACCGTTAAGCTGCATATCAACGTTGATGCGGGCAACCGCTTCTACGTGCGTAAGATCCGTTTCGAAGGCAACGACACCTCTAAAGATACCGTACTGCGTCGTGAAATGCGTCAGATGGAAGGGGCATGGCTGGGCAGCGATCTGGTCGATCAGGGCAAAGAGCGTCTGAACCGTCTGGGGTATTTCGAAACTGTCGATACTGAAACCCAGCGTGTGCCGGGCAGCCCGGATCAGGTTGATGTTGTTTACAAGGTTAAAGAGCGCAATACCGGTAGCTTCAACTTCGGTGTCGGTTACGGTACTGAAAGTGGCGTCAGTTTCCAGGTTGGCGTACAGCAGGATAACTGGTTAGGCACCGGTTACTCTGTCGGTATCAGCGGCACCAAAAATGATTACCAGACCTATTCTGAGCTCTCCGTCACAAACCCGTACTTCACCGTTGATGGTGTAAGCCTCGGTGGTCGTATCTTCTATAACGACTTTAAAGCGGATGATGCGGATCTCTCCTCATACACCAACAAAAGTTACGGTGTTGATGGCACGCTCGGCTTCCCGATTAACGAGTACAACACGCTGCGTACCGGTTTAGGCTATGTACATAACAGCTTGTCGAGCATGGAACCGCAGGTTGCGATGTGGCGTTATCTGGACTCCGTGGGGCAGAATGCCAGCACCACGAGTGATGACAACGGCTACTCTGCGGACGATTTCACCTTCAACTTCGGTTGGACCTACAACAACCTTGACCGTGGTTACTTCCCGACGAAAGGTTCGCGTGTCAACCTGAACGGTAAAGTGACGATCCCGGGCTCCGATAACGAATTCTACAAAGTCACTGTCGATACCGCGTCCTACTTCCCGGTTGACGACGATCACAAATGGGTGGTTCTGGGCCGTACACGTTGGGGATATGGCGATGGTTTAGGTGGTAAAGAGCTGCCGTTCTATGAGAACTTTTACGCAGGTGGTTCAAGCACTGTTCGTGGCTTCCAGTCCAATAACATTGGTCCGAAAGCGGTTTACTACGGCGGCAGCGGGTTGGATAACTGCAATTCAACCACCGCGCAATATTGTAAGTCTGACGATGCGGTGGGCGGTAACGCAATGGGTGTTGCCAGCGTGGAGCTGATTACCCCAACACCGTTTATCAGCGAAAAATATGCTAACTCTGTACGCACCTCGTTCTTCTGGGATGCAGGTAGCGTTTGGGATACAAACTGGGATAATACCGCGCAGATGAAAGCGCTGGGTATTCCGGATTACAGCGATCCGAGCAATATCCGTATGTCTGCTGGTATCGCACTACAATGGATGTCCCCATTGGGGCCGTTGGTATTCTCCTACGCCCAGCCGTTTAAAAAGTACGATGGAGACAAAGCGGAACAGTTCCAGTTTAACATTGGTAAAACCTGGTAACGCCGCACGGCAACGGAATGCGTAGCAGTGTAGTGATGGCTGCGGCTTTGAACAAAAGGCCCAGCCACGCAAAGAGCTGTACCTCCGGGTACAAACGGGATGGTAAGGAGTAAATTGTGAAAAAGTTGTTATTAGCTGCGGGTTTTAGTCTGGCAATGGCAGCGTCGGCTCAGGCAGCTGACAAAATTGCAATTGTTGATATGGGTAGCCTGTTACAGCAGGTCGCGCAGACTTCCGGCGTTTCTCAGACCATGAAAAACGAATTCGGCGGCCGTGCTAACGAACTGCAAAGCATGGAATCCGACCTGCAAGCAAAAGCACAGCGTTTGCAGCGTGACGGTTCTACGATGAAGGCGAGCGAACGCAGCAAGCTGGAGAAAGATATTTCTTCCGGTCGTCAGGCATTCGCCCAAAAAGCGCAGGCTTTCGAACAGGATCAGGCGCGTCGTTCTAACGAAGAGCGCGGCAAACTGGTAACTCGCATCCAGTCCGCAGTGAAAAAAGTTGCGGCCGATCAGGGTGTTGATCTGGTTATTCCTTCCAACGCCGTTATTTACAACAGCAACGATGTAAAAGACATCACTGCTGATGTACTGAAACAGGTTAAATAAGTAATGCCTTCTATTCGACTGGCTGATTTAGCTCAACAGTTGGATGCAGAATTACACGGTGATGGCGATATCGTCATCACCGGCGTTGCGTCCATGCAATCTGCCGAAGCAGGCCACATCACTTTCATGGTAAATCCCAAATACCGTGAACACCTGACCGCATGTCAGGCCTCTGCCGTTGTCATGACGCAGGACGACCTTCCTTTTGCCAAAAGCGCTGCGCTGGTCGTGAAAAACCCGTACCTGACCTACGCGCGGATGGCACAAATTCTTGATACCACGCCGCAGCCGGCGCAAAACATCGCTCCCGGAGCGGTGATTGACCCGACGGCGGCGCTGGGTAGCAATGTGGCAATTGGCGCGAATGCCGTGATTGAATCCGGCGTTACTCTTGGCGATAACGTCGTTATCGGCGCGGGTTGCTTCGTGGGGAAAAATACGAAAATAGGCGCAGGTTCGCGTCTGTGGGCCAATGTATCCATTTACCATGAGATTGAGATCGGTGAAAATTGCCTGATTCAATCAGGTACGGTTATTGGTTCTGATGGCTTTGGTTATGCCAACGATCGCGGCAATTGGGTTAAAATCCCGCAACTTGGTCGCGTGATTATCGGTAACAACGTCGAAATCGGCGCGTGTACAACAATTGACCGCGGCGCGCTCGACGACACTGTTATCGGCAACGGCGTCATTATCGATAACCAGTGCCAGATTGCACATAACGTTGTGATTGGCGACAATACCGCAGTTGCGGGTGGTGTCATCATGGCGGGCAGTTTGAAAATTGGCCGCTATTGCATGATTGGTGGTGCCAGCGTAATCAATGGCCATATGGAAATTTGCGACAAGGTTACCGTAACGGGCATGGGGATGGTAATGCGTCCTATCACTGAACCTGGGATTTATTCCTCTGGCATCCCGTTACAGCCGAACAAAGTGTGGCGTAAAACCGCCGCTCTGGTGATGAATATCGATGATATGAGCAAGCGTTTGAAAGCTGTCGAGCGCAAGGTTAATCAGCAAGACGAATAATTCATCCAACTAACGCTTGTACACAAAAGCATTCGGGCGACAGAAAAAGCGACATAACGCCTCTGCAACTCGAAGAACAAAGTGTATATACTTCCCGGCCTGTGGGCATTCTTAAGATTGCCGCGGGCCGTGTTATTATTGCTTTTTAGTATATTTAGACAGGAAGAGTATTTTGACTACTGACACTCATACTCTGCACATTGAAGAGATCCTGGAGCTTCTGCCGCACCGTTTCCCGTTTTTACTGGTAGACCGTGTGCTGGATTTTGAAGAGGGTCGTTTTCTGCGCGCAGTCAAAAATGTTTCGGTAAACGAACCGTTTTTCCAGGGGCATTTCCCTGGCAAACCGATTTTCCCGGGCGTGCTGATCCTCGAAGCAATGGCGCAGGCAACCGGTATTCTGGCGTTTAAAAGCGTTGGCAAACTGGAGCCGGGTGAGTTGTACTACTTCGCCGGTATCGACGAAGCGCGCTTTAAGCGTCCTGTGGTACCAGGCGATCAAATGATCATGGAAGTCACCTTCGAGAAAACCCGCCGCGGCCTCACCCGTTTCAAAGGTGTTGCGCTGGTAGACGGTAAAGTTGTTTGTGAAGCTACTATGATGTGTGCACGTAGCCGGGAGGCCTGATACGTGATTGATAATACCGCCTTTATTCATCCAACCGCCATTGTTGAAGACGGCGCCATTATTGGCGCTAACGCTCATATTGGCCCGTTTTGTATTGTGGGACCTCACGTTGAAATTGGTGAAGGTACCGTCCTGAAATCTCACGTTGTCGTTAACGGCCACACAAAAATTGGTCGCGATAATGTGATTTATCAGTTCGCCTCCATCGGCGAAGTTAACCAGGATCTGAAATATGCTGGTGAACCGACCCGTGTGGAAATTGGCGATCGCAACCGCATTCGCGAAAGCGTCACCATTCACCGTGGCACAGTACAGGACGCTGGACTGACGAAGGTGGGCAACGATAACTTACTGATGGTTAATGCGCATGTCGCGCACGACTGTATAGTGGGTAATCGCTGTATCCTCGCGAACAACGCGACACTGGCAGGGCATGTCTCCATCGGTGACTTTGCTATTGTTGGCGGCATGACTGCCATCCATCAGTTCTGCATTATTGGCGAGCACACGATGATTGGTGGCTGCTCGGGCGTCGTGCAGGACGTTCCGCCGTACGTTATCGCTCAGGGCAACCATGCCACACCGTTCGGTGTGAACATCGAAGGCCTGAAACGTCGCGGGTTTAGCAGAGAAGCGTTAGTGGCTATCCGTAATGCGTACAAACTCCTGTACCGCAGCGGTAAAACGCTGGAAGAGGCAAAACCGGAAATCGCTGAGCTTGCCGCGAAGCACCCGGAAGTTGATGCGTTTATGCAGTTCTTTGAACGCTCAACGCGTGGCCTGATTCGTTAATGGTCGACCATCGTCCTCTTACGATAGCCCTCGTCGCCGGAGAAACCTCCGGCGATATTCTTGGTGCAGGTCTTATCCGGGCACTGAGAGCGCGTGTGCCCAATGCCCGTTTTGTGGGTGTGGCTGGGCCACGTATGCAGGCGGAAGGGTGTGAAGCCTGGTATGAAATGGAAGAGCTGGCGGTGATGGGCATTGTTGAGGTGCTGGGCCGTTTACGTCGCTTGCTGCATATTCGTGCGGATTTGACCCGTCGCTTCAGCGAACTGAAACCGGATGTGTTTGTCGGTATCGACGCGCCGGATTTCAACATTACCCTTGAAGGCAATCTGAAAAAGCAGGGTATCAAAACCATTCACTACGTCAGCCCGTCCGTCTGGGCGTGGCGACAAAAACGCGTTTTCAAAATTGGCAGAGCCACCGATCTGGTGCTGGCGTTTCTGCCTTTCGAAAAAGCGTTTTACGATAAATTTAACGTACCGTGCCGGTTTATCGGCCATACCATGGCAGATGCCATGCCGTTGGATCCCGATAAAGGCGCCGCCCGCGATCACCTTGGTATCCGCCGGGATGTGCACTGCCTGGCGCTGCTGCCGGGAAGCCGTGGCGCGGAAGTGGAAATGCTCAGCGCGGATTTTCTGCGCACCGCACAGTTGCTGCGTGAGCGTTATCCGGATCTGGAAGTGGTTGTGCCGCTGGTCAATACGAAACGTCGCGAGCAGTTTGAGCGCATTAAAGCAGATGTCGCGCCAGAATTGCCGGTGCATATGCTTGATGGTCAGGCGCGCGAAGCGATGTACGCCGCTGACGCCGCGCTGCTGGCATCGGGCACCGCCGCGCTGGAGTGTATGCTGGCGAAATGCCCGATGGTGGTTGGCTATCGCATGAAGCCGTTCACCTTCTGGCTGGCAAAACGGCTGGTGAAAACGCCATATGTTTCGCTGCCAAACCTGCTGGCCGGGCGTGAGCTGGTGAAAGAACTGTTGCAGGATGAATGCCAGCCGCAAGCGCTGGCCGCCGCGTTAGATCCGCTGTTGGCCAATGGCAAAACCAGTCACCAGATGCATGACATTTTCCGTGAGCTGCATCAGCAGATTCGCTGCAACGCCGATGAACAGGCAGCTGAAGCGGTACTGGAGTTAGCAAGATGATCGAGTTTGTTTATCCGCACACGCACCTGGTTGCGGGTGTGGATGAAGTAGGGCGCGGCCCGTTGGTGGGCGCAGTTGTGACGGCCGCGGTGATCCTCGATCCCGAGCGTCCTATTTTCGGCCTGAATGATTCAAAAAAATTATCCGAAAAACGCCGTTTATCGCTCTACGACGAGATCAAAGAGAAAGCGCTGGCCTGGAGCCTGGGCCGCGCAGAGCCGCACGAAATTGATGAGCTGAACATTCTGCACGCCACCATGCTGGCGATGCAGCGCGCCATCGCCGGCTTGCCCATCACGCCGGAATACGTGCTGATTGACGGTAATCGTTGCCCGACGCTTGCGATGCCTTCGATGGCGGTAGTTAAAGGCGATAGCCGGGTGGCGGAAATTAGCGCAGCGTCGATCCTCGCAAAAGTAACGCGAGACGCAGAAATGGCCGCACTTGATGTCGTCTTTCCGCAATATGGCTTTGCGCAGCATAAAGGCTACCCCACTGCTTTCCATCTGGAAAAGCTGACGGAACACGGCGCAACGGAGCATCACCGACGCAGTTTCGCGCCGGTGAAACGCGCGTTGGGCCTTGTCTCCTGACCCTTAAGAACGTGAAATAACCAGGCTGGAATTTAAAAATGGCTGAACCACGTTTCGTACACCTGCGGGTGCATAGCGACTATTCCATGATTGACGGGCTGGCGAAAACCGGGCCGCTGGTGAAGAAGGCGGCCGCACTTGGCTCGCCCGCGCTGGCGATCACCGATTTCCTCAACCTGTGTGGTCTGGTGAAGTTTTACGGAACGGCACACGGTGCCGGGATCAAACCGATCGTCGGGGCTGATTTTCATGTGCAAAGCGATCTGATCGGTGATGAGCTAACGCAGCTGACCGTGCTCGCCGCCAACAATACCGGCTACCAGAACCTGACGCTGCTGATTTCCCGCGCCTATCAGCGCGGCTATGGCGCGGCAGGCCCGTGGATCGACCGCGACTGGCTGGTCGAGCTCAACGAAGGGCTGATCCTACTTTCTGGCGCGCGGATGGGCGACGTGGGTAAAAGTCTGCTGCGTGGCAACAGCGCCCTGGTCGAGCAGTGCCTCGATTTCTATAAAGAACATTTTCACGATCGCTACTTTCTGGAATTGATCCGTACCGGCCGCGCAGACGAAGAATCCTATTTGCACGCGGCGGTTGCGCTGGCGGAAGAACATGGCCTGCCCGTTGTCGCCACTAACGACGTGCGTTTTCTTGAGGCGGGAGATTTCGACGCCCACGAAATTCGCGTGGCGATCCACGACGGTTTCACCCTGGACGATCCCAAACGCCCACGCAACTACTCGGCGCAGCAATATATGCGCAGCGAAGAGGAGATGTGCGAACTCTTTGCCGACATTCCGGAAGCGCTGGAAAACACCGTCGAAATTGCTAAACGTTGCAACGTTACCGTGCGTTTGGGCGAGTACTTTCTGCCGCAGTTCCCGACCGGGGAAATGACCACCGAAGACTTCCTCGTTGCCAAATCAAAAGAGGGCCTGGAAGAGCGTCTGGAGTTTCTCTTTCCCGATCCGGCCGTGCGCGCCGAAAAACGCCCGCCTTACGATGAGCGTCTCGATATTGAGTTGCAGGTTATCAACCAGATGGGGTTCCCTGGCTACTTCCTTATCGTGATGGAGTTTATCCAGTGGTCGAAAGACAACGGTGTGCCGGTCGGGCCTGGCCGTGGCTCCGGTGCGGGATCGCTTGTGGCGTATGCACTGAAAATTACCGACCTCGATCCGCTGGAGTTTGACCTGCTGTTCGAACGTTTCCTGAACCCGGAACGTGTCTCAATGCCTGACTTCGACGTCGACTTCTGCATGGAGAAGCGCGACCAGGTTATCGAACACGTCGCGGATATGTACGGTCGTGACGCGGTTTCGCAGATAATCACCTTCGGTACGATGGCGGCGAAAGCGGTTATTCGTGATGTAGGTCGCGTGCTGGGCCATCCGTACGGGTTTGTTGACCGTATTTCCAAACTGGTGCCGCCGGATCCGGGCATGACGCTGGCAAAAGCGTTTGAAGCTGAGCCGCAACTGCCGGAAATCTACGAAGCGGACGAAGAAGTTAAGGCGCTGATTGATATGGCGCGAAAACTGGAAGGGGTAACGCGAAACGCCGGTAAACACGCCGGTGGTGTGGTGATCGCGCCGACCAAAATTACCGATTTTGCGCCGCTTTATTGCGATGAAGCCGGGCAGCATCCGGTCACCCAGTTTGATAAAAACGACGTGGAATATGCGGGTCTGGTGAAGTTCGACTTCCTCGGCCTGCGCACGCTGACCATCATCAACTGGGCGCTGGAGATGATCAACGCCCGTCGCGAAAAACACGGCGAGCCGCCTTTGGATATCGCCGCCATCCCGCTGGATGACAAGAAAAGCTTCGACATGCTGCAACGCTCGGAAACCACCGCGGTGTTCCAGCTTGAATCGCGCGGCATGAAAGACTTGATCAAGCGTCTGCAACCGGACTGCTTCGAAGATATGATAGCCCTGGTGGCGCTGTTCCGTCCCGGGCCGCTGCAATCCGGCATGGTGGATAACTTTATCGACCGTAAACACGGGCGCGAAGAGATCTCTTATCCGGATGTGCAATGGCAACATGAAAGCCTGAAACCGGTACTGGAGCCGACCTACGGCATTATCCTGTATCAGGAACAGGTCATGCAGATTGCGCAGGTGCTTTCTGGCTATACCCTCGGCGGCGCGGATATGCTGCGTCGTGCCATGGGTAAGAAAAAGCCAGAAGAGATGGCCAAACAGCGTTCCAGCTTTGAAGACGGCGCGAAGAAAAACGGCATCGACGGCGAACTGGCGATGAAAATCTTCGACCTGGTGGAAAAATTCGCCGGGTACGGGTTTAACAAATCGCACTCCGCCGCCTATGCTTTGGTTTCATACCAGACGCTGTGGCTAAAAGCGCACTATCCGGCCGAGTTTATGGCAGCGGTAATGACTGCCGATATGGACAACACCGAGAAAGTCGTCGGCCTGGTAGACGAGTGCTGGCGCATGGGGCTTAAGATCCTGCCGCCGGATATCAACTCCGGGTTGTACCATTTCCATGTTAATGATGACGGGGAAATTGTTTACGGTATCGGCGCGATCAAAGGTGTGGGCGAAGGGCCGATTGAAGCGATCATTGAAGCGCGTAACAACGGTGGCTACTTCCGCGAGCTATTTGATCTCTGCGCGCGCACTGATATCAAAAAGCTCAATCGCCGGGTGCTGGAAAAACTGATTATGTCCGGGGCGTTTGATCGCCTTGGGCCGCATCGCGCCGCGCTGATGAACTCGCTCGGCGATGCGCTGAAAGCCGCCGATCAGCACGCCAAAGCGGAAGCGATCGGCCAGGCCGATATGTTCGGTGTGCTGGCGGAAGAGCCGGAGCAAATCGAACAGTCCTACGCCAGTTGCCAGCCGTGGCCGGAACAGGTACAGCTTGATGGTGAGCGGGAAACGTTAGGTTTGTACCTGACGGGCCACCCGATTAACCAGTATTTAAAAGAGATTGAGCGCTATGTCGGAGGCTACAGGCTGAAAGACATGCATCCGACCGAACGTGGGAAAATCACCACGGCGGCGGGGCTCGTTATTGCTGCGCGGGTTATGGTCACCAAGCGTGGCAATCGTATCGGCATCTGTACGTTGGATGACCGTTCCGGGCGGCTGGAAGTGATGTTGTTCACTGACGCGCTGGATAAATACCAGCAGTTGCTGGAAAAAGACCGCATACTTATCGTCAGCGGACAGGTCAGCTTTGATGACTTCAGCGGGGGGCTTAAAATGACCGCCCGCGAAGTCATGGACATTGACGAAGCCCGGGAAAAATACGCCCGTGGGCTTGCTATCTCGCTGACGGACAGGCAAATTGATGACCAGCTTTTAAACCGACTCCGTCAGTCTCTGGAACCCCACCGTTCGGGAACCATTCCAGTACATCTCTACTATCAGAGGGCGGATGCGCGCGCACGGTTACGCTTCGGCGCAACCTGGCGTGTCTCTCCGAGCGATCGTTTACTCAACGATTTGCGTGGCCTCATTGGTTCGGAGCAGGTGGAACTGGAGTTTGACTAATACAGGAATACTATGAGTCTGAATTTCCTTGATTTCGAACAGCCGATTGCTGAGCTGGAAGCGAAAATCGATTCTCTGACCGCCGTTGGCCGTCAGGATGACAAACTGGATATTAACATCGACGAAGAAGTTCATCGTCTGCGTGAAAAAAGCGTTGAACTGACACGCAAGATTTTCGCCGATCTTGGCGCATGGCAGGTTGCACAATTGGCTCGCCATCCGCTGCGTCCATACACCCTGGATTATGTCCGCCTGGCTTTCGACGAATTTGACGAACTGGCTGGCGACCGCGCTTATGCAGACGATAAAGCCATTGTTGGCGGTATCGCGCGTCTTGAAGGTCGCCCGGTGATGATTATTGGTCATCAGAAAGGCCGCGAAACGAAAGAAAAAATCCGCCGTAACTTCGGTATGCCCGCACCGGAAGGCTATCGCAAAGCGCTGCGCCTGATGGAAATGGCAGAACGCTTTAACATGCCGATCATCACCTTTATTGACACCCCGGGCGCGTACCCTGGCGTCGGTGCAGAAGAGCGTGGTCAGTCTGAAGCGATCGCCCGTAACCTGCGTGAAATGTCCCGCCTGAACGTGCCGGTAATTTGCACCGTGATTGGCGAAGGCGGTTCCGGCGGCGCGCTGGCAATTGGCGTGGGCGACAAAGTGAATATGCTGCAATACAGCACCTATTCCGTTATCTCCCCGGAAGGGTGTGCGTCGATTCTGTGGAAAAGCGCCGACAAAGCGCCGCTGGCAGCAGACGCAATGGGCATCATCGCGCCGCGCCTGAAAGAGCTGAAGCTTATCGACTCCATTATTCAGGAGCCGCTGGGTGGCGCTCACCGTAACCCGGAAGCGATAGCCGCTTCACTGAAAGCGCAGCTGTTAGCCGATCTGGCGGATCTGGATGTGCTGAGCAAAGAAGATTTGCGCAACCGCCGTTACCAGCGTCTGATGAGCTACGGCTACGCCTGACTCTCATCCCACTCTGAAAAGCCGCACCGCTGTGCGGCTTTTTTTATACCTGCCGTTTACCTCAACTATGATTAATAAAGGTTTTTAACGGAGGTAGCTGTGAATATTATTGCCATCATGGGACCACATGGCGTTTTCTACAAAGATGAGCCAATCAAGGAGCTGGAGCAGGCGCTACAGGCGCAGGGGTTTCAAATTATCTGGCCCAGAAACAGCACCGACTTACTGAAATTTATCGAACACAACCCGCGCATCTGCGGCGTGATCTTTGACTGGGATGAGTACAATCTCGATTTGTGCAGCGAGATCAACCAGCTTAACGAATATCTTCCGCTGTACGCCTTCATCAATACCCACTCTACGCTGGACGTCAGCGCCCAGGACATGCGCATGGCGCTGTGGTTTTTCGAATATGCCCTGAGCGTGGCCGACGGCATCGCGACGCGTATCGCGCAATACACCAAAGAGTATCTGGAAAACATCACGCCGCCGTTTACCCGGGCGCTGTTTACCTATGTGAAAGAGGGGAAATACACCTTTTGCACGCCGGGGCATATGGCGGGAACGGCGTATCAGAAAAGCCCGGTGGGCTGCCTGTTTTACGACTTCTTCGGCGGAAATACCTTAAAAGCGGATGTCTCGATCTCGGTGACCGAACTGGGATCGTTGCTCGATCATACCGGCCCGCACCTGGAAGCCGAAGAGTATATCGCCCGCACATTTGGTGCCGAGCAGAGCTATATGGTGACCAACGGCACGTCCACGTCCAATAAGATCGTCGGCATGTATGCCGCCCCGGCGGGCAGTACGTTACTTATCGATCGTAACTGTCATAAATCCCTCGCCCATCTGTTGATGATGAGCGATGTCATTCCGCTGTGGCTGAAACCGGGGCGCAATGCGCTGGGGATTTTGGGCGGTATTCCGCGCCGTGAATTTACGAACGACAGTATTGAACAGAAAATCGTTGCGACAACCGGTGCAACCTGGCCAGTCCATGCAGTGATCACCAACTCGACTTACGATGGGCTGCTGTATAACACGGACTGGATCAAAAAGACGCTGGATGTGCCGTCGATCCACTTCGATTCTGCCTGGGTGCCGTACACCAATTTCCATCCAATCTATGCCGGGAAAAGCGGCATGAGCGGCGATCGCGTCGCGGGGAAAGTGTTTTACGAGACCCAGTCGACACACAAAATGCTGGCCGCTTTTTCCCAGGCTTCACTTATTCATATCAAAGGTGAATATGACGAAGATGCCTTTAACGAGGCGTTTATGATGCACACCACCACCTCGCCGAGTTATCCGCTGGTGGCCTCTATCGAAACGGCGGCGGCCATGCTGCGCGGCAATCCTGGCAGGCGGCTGATTAACCGTTCGGTCGAGCGCGCGTTGCACTTTCGCAAAGAGGTGCAGCGCCTGAAAGAAGAAGCCGACGGCTGGTTTTTTGATATCTGGCAGCCGGAAGAGATTGATGAAGCCGAGTGTTGGCCGGTGGCGTCCGGTGAGGGCTGGCACGGTTTCCGCGAAGCCGATGACGACCATATGTTCCTCGATCCGGTCAAAGTCACCATCCTGACGCCGGGCATGGATGAAGTCGGCAATATGGGCGAAGAGGGCATTCCGGCGGCGCTGGTGGCGAAATTCCTCGACGAGCGCGGCGTAGTGGTGGAGAAAACCGGCCCCTATAACTTACTGTTCTTGTTCAGTATTGGCATCGATAAAACCCGGGCCATGGGGCTGTTGCGCGGATTAATGGAATTTAAGCGCGCCTATGATCTAAACCTGCGAGTGCGGAACATGTTGCCGGATCTCTACGCGGAAGATCCTGATTTCTACCGCAATATGCGCATTCAGGATCTGGCGCAGGGGATCCATAAGCTTATCCGCCAGCACGACCTGCCGCGTTTGATGCTGCAAGCGTTCGATGTGCTGCCGGAAATGAAGCTGACGCCGCATCAAGCCTGGCAGCGCCAGATTCAGGGCGAAGTGGAAACGGTAGCGCTGGAAGAGCTAATCGGGCGCATTTCAGCGAACATGATCCTGCCTTATCCGCCGGGGGTTCCGCTGGTGATGCCCGGCGAGATGATCACCGAGAAAAGCCGGGCGGTGCTCGATTTCTTGCTGATGCTCTGCGCAATTGGTCGCCACTATCCGGGGTTTGAAACGGACATTCACGGGGCAAAACGAGATGAAGAGGGCGTTTACCACGTACGAGTCCTAAAAGCGTCCTGAGCTATTGCGGGTGCTGGCCGGGGGGAGTAACGTTCTGGCATCACGAAAAGGAGAGATTATGCTGGGTTTAAAACAGGTTCATCACATTGCCATCATTGCTACGGATTACGCAAAGAGCAAAGCCTTCTACTGCGATATCCTTGGGTTTACGCTGCAAAGCGAGGTCTATCGCTTTGCGCGCGACTCCTGGAAAGGAGACCTGGCGCTTAACGGGCAGTATGTGATTGAACTGTTTTCTTTCCCGTTCCCGCCTGCTCGCCCGAGCCGCCCGGAAGCCTGCGGGTTGCGCCATCTGGCCTTTAGCGTCGACGATATTGACCAGGCGGTGGCGCATCTTGAAGCGCACGGCGTGAAGTGTGAAGCGATCCGCATCGACCCTTGTACCGATAAGCGTTTCACCTTCTTTACCGATCCTGACGGTCTGCCGCTGGAGCTTTACCAGCAGTAATACTTGCCTCCTCTGCGAATGCCCGGTAACGTGCCGGGCATTACTTCCGTTTTTATAAGCGCTATGACCACGCCACTTTTTATGCCGTTGCCAACGACCTCGCGCCAGTTTCTGGTGGCGTTTAGTGGCGGGCTCGATTCCACCGTTTTACTGCATCAATTACTGCTCTGGCGTGAGCAGTGGCCCGACGTTCATCTGCGCGCGATTCATGTCCATCATGGCCTTAGCCAGCATGCCGATACGTGGGCGGCGCATTGCCAGTCCCTTTGCGAGCGCTGGCAAATTCCGCTTTCCGTGGTTCGTGTCACGTTGAGTGATGAGGGCGACGGCATTGAGGCACAGGCGCGTAAAGCGCGTTATCAGGCGTTTCGCGAGGCGCTGTTGCCCGGCGAAGTGCTGGTAACCGCTCACCATCTTGACGATCAGTGTGAAACCTTTTTACTGGCGCTTAAACGCGGCAGCGGCCCGGCCGGGCTTGCCGCGATGCCGCAGAGCTTGCCGTTTGGCGAAACGCAGCTTGTTCGCCCGCTGCTGAATCAAACGCGTGAGGCGCTGCATCAGTGGGCGACCGATCACCATCTCTCCTGGATCGACGATGAAAGCAATGCCGATGCCCGCTTCGACAGAAATTTTTTACGCTTACACGTTTTGCCATTGCTGAACGCCCGCTGGCCGCACTTTGCCGACGCGGTAGCACGCAGCGCGGCGCTGTGCGGCGAGCAGGAGCAGTTGCTGGATGAACTTCTGGCGCAAGAGCTTCTGGCGGCGACCACCCCCGACGGCGCGTTAAACATTGCCGCCCTGGCAGAGGTGAGCGATGCCCGGCGTCGCGCAATGTTGCGCCGCTGGCTGGCGCAACATAACGCCGCGATGCCATCCCGCGCGATGCTGGAGCGTATCTGGCATGAAGTCGCACTGGCGCGGGAAGATGCTGCGCCGTGCCTGCGTCTCGGTGCATATGAAGTGCGTCGCTACAAGGCGTGTTTGTGGTGGCTTAAAACCACAGCTCACCCGCGCGAGGTGCAGATTGCCTGGCCCGCGCCTTTTCACACGCTGCGCTTGCCGGAGGGGTTAGGTCATCTTTCACTATTAACGGGCGGTGAATTGCGTGCACCCAATAAAGATGAAGTGGTTTCCGTGCGCTTTCAGGCTCCCGGTCTGTTGCATATTGTTGGGCGCAACGGTGGGCGCAAGTTGAAAAAGATCTGGCAGGAGCTTGGCGTTGCTCCCTGGCTGCGCGATGCCACGCCGCTGCTGTTTTATGGTGAAACGTTGATTGCCGCAGCGGGCGTATTTGTCACGAAAGACGGGGCGAAAAGCGAAGGGCAAACAGGGGTTCGGCTGGAGTGGCAAAGATAACGGGCAGCGATGCTGCCCGCAATGTGTTCAGGACTCGCTCACCACAACGGTGCCGATTTCGGGATGGCTGAAGCTGGCGATTTTGTCGAGACGCAGTTCGCGGGTTTCCCCTGCTGCGTCTACCACCAGATACTCCACATTTTTACGTGAGACTAAATCATTAGCCTTGGCGCTGAGCACCTCGCCGTCTTTCAGTTCCAGCTTCAATAAAAGATGATGCTGGCAGGCGAGTTCAAGATTGTCATAGTCATCACAATTGATGGGTTGATAGGCATCATTCATTGACATAATCGCTCACCAGTAAGTTCGCGGCAGCAAAGGCCGCCTTTTCCCTGACCGACTCTGAAAGGGTGTCATCCGACGCCATTTCATTAAGCACTTTCAACACGCACCCCAGCGCATCCGGGATATACCCTAAATCTCCGCTGGCGATTTCCGCATACCGTCTGCGTACTAACTCACAATAATTATTCACATCACCTCCTGCCAGTAACCTGACTTTACTGTGAGATAACACTAAGCCTACGAAGTTACACTCTGTTTAGCAAGATGACTATACCACAGCTCGTTAGCCATTATCAGCGCGATGAATAACCCTTCCGGCAAGAGATAACAGCGCTTTATGCTTATATTCGCTACAATAGCGGCCATTTTATGAGGAGGGTGTAATGGCATTAAAAGCGACAATTTATAAGGCGACGGTCAACGTGGCCGACCTGGATCGTAATCAGTTTTTAGATGCCACCCTGACGCTGGCCCGTCATCCTTCCGAGACGCAGGAGCGCATGATGTTGCGCTTGCTGGCATGGATTAAATACGCCGACGAGCGTTTGCAATTCACCCGCGGGCTGAGCGCTGACGACGAACCGGAAGCCTGGCTGCGCAATGATTATCTCGGCATTGATCTGTGGATCGAACTGGGCTTGCCAGATGAAAAACGGTTGAAGAAGGCCTGCACGCAGGCAAAAGAGGTGGCGCTGTTCACCTATAATTCACGGGCAGCACAAATCTGGTGGCAGCAAAACCAGACGCGTTGCGCTGCGTTTGGCAACCTGAACATCTGGTATCTGGACGATGCGCAACTGGCGGCGCTCAGTGCCTTCGCCAGCGATCGCACCATGACCCTACAGGCGACCTTGCAGGATGGCGCGATCTGGCTCTCGGATGCGAACCAAAACCTGGAGTTCCATTTTGAAACCTGGCAGCAACCGCAATGATTGAGATTTCCCGCTCGGTATCCCTTCCTGACGAAGAGCTGGAGATAACCGCCGTGCGGGCGCAGGGTGCGGGTGGGCAGCATGTAAATAAAAGCTCAACAGCCATTCATCTGCGTTTTGACATTCGCGCCTCAAGCCTGCCAGAGTATTACAAGGCGCGCCTGCTGGAAGCGTCGCACCATTTGATAACCCAGGAAGGCTGGGTCGTTATCAAAGCGCAAGAGTACCGCAGCCAGGAGATGAACCGTGAAGCGGCGATCGCGCGCCTGGTCGCGCTTATTAAGGAATTAACTGTAGTGCAAAAAAGCCGCCGGGCGACCCGCCCGACCCGTGCCTCGAAAGAGCGTCGGTTAACGGGAAAGGCACAAAAGTCGTCGGTAAAAGCGCTACGCGGGAAAGTTCGTCGCCACGATGGCGGATGAACATTAACAGAACGAGCATAAGGAACTGAGTGTGAATAAAGCGATTTTAGCCGTCGCGGCAGGGTGTACGCTCTTTGCCCTCTTCGGTTGTAATAACCGTGGTGACGTTGAAACGGTGCAGCCAACGCAGGTTGAAGAGTTGAAACCGATGCAGCAAAGCTGGCGCGGTGTGTTGCCCTGCGCTGATTGTGAAGGGATTGAAACCTCGCTATTTCTGGGAAAAGACGGAAGCTGGGTGATGAACCAGCGCTACCAGGGCGGGAAAGCGCCGTCGGTGTTCGGCTCTTACGGCAACTGGGCGCGTACGGCAGATAAATTAATTCTGACGGATACCCACGGCGATAAACTCTATTTCCGTGCAAAAGGCGACGCGCTGGAGATGCTGGATCAGGAAGGTAACCCTATCGATTCGCAACTGAACTACACGCTACAACCGGTGAACGCGGCGCTACCGGCAACGCCAATGGCAATGCGTGGGATGTATATCTACAGTGCAGATGCCGCCGTCTTTACCGATTGCGCGACGGGGAAACAGGTGGCGGTGGCCAGCAATGCACAGCTTGAGCGCGATTACGCGGCAGCGCGCGGCACCGAAACGAAACCGATCCTGCTGGTGGTGGAAGGGCACTTTGCTTTAGAGCCAAACCCGGACACCGGCGCGGCGCAAAAAGTGCTGGTAACGAACAATAAAGGCACGTTCAGCGCGGACAAAGAGTGTGATGATTAAGCGCTAGCGCCATGAAAAAACCCCGATTATCGGGGCTTTTTCATTTGCTCAGCTTAGCCTTTGATGGCTTTCACCAGGTAATCAAGGATGTCCCCGGTTTTGATCATCTGCTTCTCGCCGTTACGACGGTATTTGTATTCGATATCGTCGTTGTCGAGGTTGCGATCGCCAATTACCACGGTATGCGGGATGCCAATCAGTTCCATATCAGCAAACATCACGCCCGGACGCTCTTTACGATCATCCATCAGCACTTCGATGCCTTGCGCGCGCAGTTCGGCGTAAAGTTTTTCCGCCAGTTCCTGTACGCGATAGGACTTGTGCATGTTCATCGGCAGCAGTGCAACCTGGAATGGCGCGATAGCCTCTGGCCAGATGATCCCGCGCTCGTCGTTATTTTGCTCAATGGCCGCTGCGACAACGCGCGTGACACCGATACCGTAGCAACCCATGGTCAGGATCTGATTGCGGCCATCTTCACCCTGCACGGCGGCATTCAGCGCCTGAGAGTATTTGGTGCCCAACTGGAAGATATGACCGACTTCGATACCGCGTTTGATAAGCAGCGTGCCGTTGCCGTCCGGGCTCGGATCGCCTGCAACGACGTTACGGATATCCGCCACTTCCGGCGTTGCCACATCGCGATCCCAGTTGATGCCAAAGTAGTGTTTGCCATCAATGTTGGCACCGGCGGAGAAATCGCTCATCGCTGCCACAGTACGGTCGATCACCACCGGAACTGGCATATTCACCGGCCCCAGCGAACCCGGACCTGCATTTACCACCGCGCGGATTTCGGCTTCGGTAGCGAAGGTTAACGGGCTGGCAACCTGCGGCAGTTTTTCCGCTTTCACTTCGTTCAGCTCGTGATCGCCGCGAACCAGCAGCGCAACCAGCGGGTAGCTGCTCTCTTCAACTGCTTTCACCAGCAGCGTTTTCACGGTTTTTTCAATCGGCAGGTTGAATTGCTCAACCAGCTCGGCGATGGTTTTCGCATTCGGCGTATCAACCAGCGTCATTTCCTGTGTGGCCGCAGCGCGAGGTTCTTTCGGTGCCAGCGCTTCGGCAAACTCAATGTTAGCGGCGAAATCGGAGGAGTCAGAGAAGATCACATCATCTTCGCCGCTCTGTGCCAGAACCTGGAATTCATGGGAGGCGCTACCACCAATCGAGCCGGTATCTGCCTGCACTGCGCGGAAATCCAGACCCATACGGCTGAAGATTTTGCTGTAGGCGGCGTACATCGCATCATAGGTTTCTTGCAATGATTCCTGAGACGTATGGAAAGAGTAAGCATCTTTCATCAGGAACTCGCGCGAGCGCATCACGCCAAAACGCGGGCGCACTTCATCGCGGAACTTGGTCTGGATCTGGAAGAAGTTCAGCGGCAACTGTTTGTAAGAGTTCAGCTCGTTACGGATAAGATCGGTGATCACTTCTTCATGGGTCGGACCGAGAACGAACGGACGATCGCCGCGATCAACAAAACGCAGCAGCTCCGGGCCATATTGCTCCCAGCGGCCGCTTTCCTGCCACAGGTCAGCGGGCTGCACTACTGGCATGGACACCTCAATCGCACCGGCGTTATTCATCTCTTCACGCACGATATTTTCGACTTTTTTCAGGACGCGCAAACCGGTCGGCAGCCAGGTGTACAACCCGGAGGCCAGTTTGCGGATCATCCCGGCGCGCAGCATCATCTGGTGGCTGATGACTTCGGCGTCGGCAGGCGTCTCCTTCAGAGTGGAGAGCAAGTATTGGCTAGTACGCATGTTGTTACGGTTCCATTTGGACAATTGGAGCAGGCCTGAGGCAGGCCTGACACAAAAAAGTGGCTTAGTTTATCAGCCTGGCAGAGATGCCAAAAGAGAGGGGGATAAAATTAGCGTGCTTCGAGGGCAAACACTTCGAATCCCTCCCCGGTTACGCGCCAGCGCACATTAAAATCCAGCAGCCAGACGGCGTAGGTTTTTCCCTGCTCCTCTTCTTTGCGATAGGCTGGGCGCGGATCTTGCGCCAGGACTTCCTGCAAAAAGGCTTTGAAGTGCGGATAACGTTTTTCCAGCCCGGCAAGTTGCGCTTCAACATCCGGGGTGAAAACCACCGGCACGTCAGCAATCGGCGCATGTTGCGCGTAGCTGGCTTGTGCATCAGGCAGCGCTTCAGCGAAAGGCAGATAGGGTTTAATGTCGACAACCGGTGTGCCATCAACCAGATCGAGGCTGCCTAATTGCAGTATCACCTGATCTTTATGGCAGCGAATACCTTTCAGTTCGACCAACGACATGCCGATGGGATTGGGGCGAAACGTTGAGCGCGTCGCAAAGACGCCCATTCTGGCATTTCCCCCCAGACGCGGTGGGCGCACGGTAGGACGCCAACCGCCTTCCATCGTTTGATGAAAAACAAAAAGCACCCACAAATGGCTGAATGCTTCCAGGCCGCGCACCGCGTCAGGCTGATTGTAAGGCGCAAGCAAGTGAAGTTCACCGCCACCGTGTTTCACCAGCCCTGGCTGGCGCGGAACGGCAAACTTCTCTTTATAAGGTGAGCGAATGACACCTATTTGCCCGAAAGCAAATGTACTCATTTAGCCGAAATATTCAGTGCAGAACCGACGCAGAGAGCCTGACGGTAGCAACCTGGCGTACCGCTGGTAACTTCACAACTGTGCAGCAAAACGGCATTCGCTTTGGCTTTTTTCGATGCGTTAATTTGCATGCGTTTGCGGGCGGTTGGGATATTCGGTGGGGAATCTTGATTGCTGGCCTGGCAGGATTCGCCAGTCACTTCGCCCAAATCGCGGAAAGGCTTACCGACTAATTCTTCTGCGTTGGTGATGATGCGAACCGGGGCCTGGCGCGTGACTTTCGGTTTTTCCGGCTCTGCTTTAGGCGCAGATGCGCTACTTTTCACTGGTTCGACAGGAGATCTGCTTAGCAAGGAACAGCCGCTTAGCATGAGTGCTAATAAACAGATCGGTAAAGCACGCATAATGTATCCTCAAAGTAATTTTCTCAACGCCGTTTATTGAATCAGGCGCGAGCACAAATGACAAGGCGGGCTTGCGCCCGCCTTGAATGATATTACAGACTGAAGAGATTACCAGCCTTTCACTGCGCCGCCGTTAAAGACTTTGTTGGCCGCTTCACTGACTTCGTCAGAGTGGAAGGCCTGAACAAATTTCTTCACGTTTTCCGCGTCTTTGTTATCTTCGCGCGCCACGATCAGATTCACGTACGGGGAGTCTTTGTCTTCAACGAAGATACCGTCTTTTTCTGGCGTCAGGCCAATCTGGCTGGCATAGGTGGTATTGATAACCGCCAGGGCGATCTGAGCGTCATCGAGAGAGCGCGGCAACTGCGGTGCTTCCAGCTCAACAATCTTCAGGTTTTTCGGGTTTTCAGTGATATCCAGCACGGACGGCAGCAGGCCAACGCCCTCTTTCAGAGTGATCAGACCCTGTTTTTGCAGCAGCAGCAGGGAACGCCCAAGGTTGGTCGGATCGTTCGGTACGGCGACCTGAGAACCGTCTTGCAGTTCAGACAGCGCTTTGATTTTCTTGGAGTAACCCGCAATCGGGTAAACAAAGGTGTTGCCGACCGGCACCAGTTTGAAGCCACGATCTTTGATCTGCTGATCCAGGTACGGCTTGTGCTGGAAGGCGTTGGCATCGATATCGCCTTTGCTCAGCGCTTCGTTCGGCAGCACGTAATCGTTGAAAGTCACCAGTTCAACGTCGAGGCCATATTTCTCTTTCGCCACTTTCTGTGCCACTTCAGCCACCTGCTGTTCAGCACCGACGATCACACCGACTTTAATGTGATTTGGATCTTTTTCATCCTGGCCGCAGCCAACCAGTGCCAGAGAACCCAGCAGAGCACCCACAGCCGCAAAGGTCTTGAAATTAAAAGCCATCTGTTTTTTCCTTACTATCAGAGTCGTTATGTTGTGTGTAACGTTATTTGTGCGTCACAGCCCGGACGATACGATCGCCAGCGAATTGAATTAAGTAAACCAAAACCACGAGCAAGACCAACACGGTATTCATGACTAGCGGGTTATAAGTCACATAGCCATACTGAATACCCAGTTGACCCAGACCGCCAGCGCCCACTGCACCGCCCATTGCCGAGTAACCAACCAGCGTGATAAGCGTAATAGTCGCGGCATTGATCAAACCCGGCAGCGCTTCCGGCAACAGCACTTTACGGATGATCTGCATTGGCGTTGCGCCCATCGCGCGCGAAGCTTCAATCAGACCCGCCGGCAGCTCAAGCAGCGTGTTCTCTACCATACGGGCGATAAACGGTGCCGCACCAACGGTCAGCGGAACAATCACCGCATACAGACCAATTGAGGTACCCACGATAATACGGGTGAATGGAATCATCCACACCAGCAAAATAATGAAGGGAATGGAACGGAAAATATTCACCAGCGCCGAAATCACGCGATACAGGCCCGGGTTCTGCATGATCTGGCCCGGACGGGTGACATACAGCAACACGCCAAACGGCAGACCGACTGCAAAACCGAGCAGGCCGGAGGCAAAAGTCATGAACAAGGTTTCCCAGATGCTACGGGCGAAAAGCCAAATCATTGCCTCAGACATAACCGAGTACCTCTACTTTTACATGGTGTTCTTGCAGCCAGGCGATAGCGGCTTGCGTATCCTGCGCAGCGCCGTGCATTTCCGTCAGCATAATGCCGAACTTGACGCCGCCGGCGTAATCCATCTGCGCACTAATAATGTTGTTGTTAACGTTGAAACGACGCGCGGTTTCCGATAACAGCGGGGCATCCACCGACTGGCCGGTGAACTCCATGCGCAGCATCGGCACGCTGTCTGCCTGTGATTCAGGTTGCAAACGTTGCAGGTAATCTTCCGGAATATCCAGATGCAGCGTGGATTGAATAAATTGCTGCGCCAGCGGCGTCTTCGGATGAGAGAAAACTTCGCTCACGGTATCCTGCTCGATTAACTCACCATTGCTGATCACCGCTACGCAATCGCAAATACGCTTAACCACGTCCATTTCATGGGTGATCAACAGAATGGTCAGGCCCAGGCGGCGGTTAATGTCTTTCAATAATTCAAGAATGGAACGCGTGGTTGCCGGGTCAAGCGCGCTGGTGGCTTCGTCACAGAGCAATACTTTGGGATTGCTGGCCAGCGCGCGTGCGATTGCAACACGCTGTTTTTGCCCGCCAGACAGGTTGGCCGGGTAGCTGTCGTGCTTATCACTCAGTCCGACCAGGTCGAGCAGCTCTTTGACCCGACGGTTAATCTCTTCGCGCGGCGTGTTATCCAGTTCCAGCGGTAACGCAACGTTGCCGAAAACGGTGCGCGAGGCGAGCAAATTGAAGTGCTGGAAGATCATGCCAATTTGGCGGCGTGCTTTGGTCAATTCCGCTTCAGAGAGTTGAGTCAGATCCTGGCCGTCGACCAGAACACTGCCCTGAGACGGGCGTTCGAGCAGATTTACGCAGCGGATAAGCGTACTTTTCCCGGCACCGGATGCGCCAATAACGCCATAAATCTGGCCAGCAGGAACATGCAGGCTGACGTTGTTCAGAGCCTGTATTGTGCGGTTTCCCTGCTGGAACACTTTTGTGATATTCGAAAGTTTAATCATTAGATTATTTTTATCGTATAAGAGTGAGCCGTGGCATTTTGTTCTGCCGGTTACGGCAAAAAGCCGTAAACAGGGCGGATGGTAAGGCATCCAGACGTCTAAATCAATGTCGCGCTGAACGATGAGCACTTTCCTGTACAGCGAAACATGAGATACTACGGGAATAGGCCTTTTTCAGGAGCAAACCCGTGGCAACCTTAGTACCCGCTATTTTTCTCGATCGTGACGGCACCCTTAATGTCGATCACGGCTACGTCCATGAGATCGATAACTTCGAATTTATAGATGGCGTTATTGATGCCATGCGCGAATTAAAAGAAATGGGGTATGCCCTGGTGTTGGTGACTAATCAGTCCGGTATTGCGCGGGGGAAATTTACCGAAGCGCAATTCGAAACACTGACCGAATGGATGGACTGGTCGCTGGCCGACCGTGGTGTCGATTTAGACGGTATCTATTATTGCCCGCATCATCCGCAGGGAAGCGTAGAAGAGTTCCGTCAGGTGTGCGATTGCCGTAAACCGCATCCTGGGATGCTGATTTCTGCGCGCGATTTTCTGCACATTGATATGGCTGCTTCTTATATGGTGGGCGATAAACTCGAAGATATGCAGGCGGCTGCGGCTGCGCAGGTCGGTACAAAAGTGCTGGTGCGTACCGGCAAACCGGTTACTCCGGAGGCGGAAAATAGCGCCGATTGGGTGATAAATAGCCTCGCGGAGCTGCCTGCGGCCATCAGAAAGCACCAAAAATAACCGTTGTGATGAAAAGATGAGCGGTTGAAATAAAAATGCATTTTTCCGCTTGTCATTCCTCGCTGGCCCCCTATAATGCGCCTCCATCGACACGGCGCTAGCGAGGAACATCACGCAGCGACGTTAAGTCGGAAGAGAAAAATCCTGAAATTCAGGGTTGACTCTGAAAGAGGAAAGCGTAATATACGCCACCTCGCGACAGTGCTCCAGGGCGCGTCGCAACTGCTCTTTAACAATTTATCAGACAATCTGTGTGGGCACTCAGGTGACCTGGATTCTTGATGTCCTCGGACAAAAAAATGAATACCAAGTCTCACGAGTGAACACGTAATTCATAAGGGAAGTCAGGGAGAAGAGAGCTAAATATCCCTTAAAAAGCAATGCCGGTCACCTTTAGTGACCGGCATTAACCTTCGGGTGCCTTTTTTGTTTGCGAAAACCCCTTCTCAATCAGATAAAAATTTAACCTCTAAGTTATCAATTAGTTAATAACTATTTATGTCAAAAATGGAAATTGTTTTTGATTTTGGAAAGGTTATTAGCCAGGATTGATCCTGCTGAACGAAAACTGCACAACCGATCTTCGTTTGCATTGGGAAATGGTTTCGCTGCAAAAAGAGGAAATGCGCAATGACACAACAGGCGACAACATCCGATGAACTGGCCTTTACCCAGCCGTATGGCGAGCAGGAGAAGCAAATCCTTACGCCCGCTGCGGTGGACTTTCTGAGCGAGCTGGTGACGCGCTTTACGCCAAAACGCAATCAACTCCTGGCGGCACGCCAGCGCCAACAACAACAAATTGATGACGGTACCTTACCTGATTTTATTTCGGAAACGGCTTCCATACGTGAAAGTGACTGGACGATCCGCGGCATTCCAAACGATCTGCTGGACCGCCGCGTAGAGATAACCGGGCCAGTAGAACGCAAAATGGTTATTAATGCCCTGAATGCGAATGTAAAAGTGTTTATGGCGGATTTCGAAGATTCCCTGGCACCGAACTGGGACAAAGTAATCGACGGGCAGATCAACCTGCGAGATGCGGTCAACGGCACCATCAGTTACAGCAATGAAGCCGGTAAAATCTATCAACTAAAGCCCAATCCAGCGGTACTGATTTGCCGCGTGCGTGGTTTACATCTGCCAGAAAAACATGTCACCTGGCGCGATGAAGCCATCCCCGGCAGCCTGTTTGACTTCGCCCTCTACTTTTTCCACAACCATAAAAACCTGCTCGCCAAAGGTAGCGGCCCCTATTTTTACCTGCCGAAAACACAATCCTGGCAAGAAGCGGCCTGGTGGAGTGAAGTCTTTAGCTTTACGGAAGATCGCTTTAACCTGCCGCGCGGCACGATTAAAGCCACCCTGTTGATTGAAACCCTGCCAGCGGTGTTTCAGATGGATGAGATCCTCCACGCGCTGCGCGATCATATTGTCGGGCTGAACTGCGGGCGTTGGGATTACATCTTCAGCTATATCAAAACGCTGAAAAACTACCCGGATCGCGTACTGCCAGACCGCCAGGTCGTGACGATGGATAAACCCTTCCTCAGCGCCTATTCCCGTTTGCTGATCAAGACCTGCCATCGCCGGGGCGCATTTGCTATGGGCGGCATGGCAGCGTTTATTCCCAGCAAAGATACCGAGCGCAATAACTGGGTGCTGAACAAAGTGAAAGCCGACAAGCAGCTTGAGGCGAATAATGGCCACGATGGTACCTGGATTGCGCATCCCGGCCTTGGCGATACCGTCATGGAGGTGTTTAACGCGGCGCTGGGCGAACACAAAAACCAACTGTTTGTCAGCCGCGCAGAGGATGCGCCCATCACCGCCGACGATCTGCTGGCTCCTTGCGAAGGCGAACGCACCGAAGAGGGCATGCGCGCCAATATTCGTGTCGCGGTGCAGTACATCGAAGCGTGGATCTCCGGCAACGGCTGCGTACCGATTTACGGCCTGATGGAAGATGCCGCCACCGCCGAAATTTCCCGTACCTCTATCTGGCAATGGATCCACCACGAAAAAACGCTGAGCAACGGCAAACCGGTGACGAAGGCGTTGTTCCGCCAGATGCTGGCCGAAGAGATGCAGGTCATTCAGGAAGAGCTGGGTGAGCACCGTTACAGCAGCGGGCGTTTTGATGATGCCGCGCGGCTGATGGAGCAAATAACCACTTCCGAGCAATTGATTGATTTCTTGACCCTGCCGGGCTACCGCTTGCTGGCTTAACTCACCCTACAAAATGGAGCATCTGCACATGAAAACCCGTACCCAACAAATCGAAGAGCTGCAACAGGAATGGACTCAGTCGCGCTGGGAGGGCATCCGCCGCCCGTACAGTGCCGAAGAGGTGGTGAAATTACGCGGCTCGGTGAACCCGGAGTGCACCCTGGCGCAGCTTGGCGCGGCCAAAATGTGGCGTTTGCTGCATGGCGAATCGAAAAAAGGCTATATCAACAGCCTCGGCGCGTTGACGGGCGGGCAAGCCTTGCAGCAGGCGAAAGCCGGCATCGAAGCCGTGTATCTTTCCGGCTGGCAGGTCGCCGCAGATGCGAACCTTGCTGCCAGCATGTACCCGGATCAATCCCTCTACCCGGCAAACTCCGTGCCCTCGGTTGTAGAGCGCATCAATAACACCTTCCGCCGGGCGGATCAGATCCAGTGGTCATCCGGTATCGAGCTGAACGATCCGCGCTTTGTCGATTATTTCCTGCCGATCGTTGCCGATGCGGAAGCCGGTTTTGGCGGCGTACTCAACGCCTTTGAACTGATGAAATCGATGATTGAAGCCGGTGCAGCGGCCGTTCACTTCGAAGATCAGCTCGCCTCGGTGAAAAAATGCGGCCATATGGGCGGCAAAGTGCTGGTTCCGACGCAGGAAGCGGTGCAAAAACTGGTGGCCGCGCGTCTGGCTGCCGATGTGCTTGGCGTGCCGACGCTGTTAATTGCACGAACCGACGCCGATGCCGCCGATCTGATCACCTCCGATTGTGACCCGTATGACAGCGCCTTTATCACCGGTGAGCGCACCAGTGAAGGTTTCTACCGCACCCGTGCCGGGGTTGAACAGGCAATCAGCCGTGGGTTGGCCTACGCCCCTTATGCCGACCTGGTGTGGTGCGAAACGTCAACGCCGGATCTCAACCTGGCGCGCCGCTTTGCTGAGGCGATCCACGCAAAATTCCCCGGCAAGCTGCTGGCCTACAATTGTTCTCCGTCGTTTAACTGGAAAAAGAACCTCGACGACAACACCATCTCTCGCTTCCAGCAAGAGTTGTCGGATATGGGCTACAAATTCCAGTTCATTACCCTCGCGGGCATTCACAGTATGTGGTTCAACATGTTCGATCTGGCGCATGCCTATGCGCAGGGCGAAGGAATGAAGCACTACGTGGAAAAAGTGCAGATGCCGGAATTTGCCGCTGGCAAAGAGGGCTACACCTTTGTTTCTCATCAGCAGGAAGTGGGAACGGGCTATTTCGACAAAGTGACCACCATTATTCAGGGCGGCGTCTCGTCGGTAACTGCCCTGACAGGGTCGACGGAAGAAGCGCAGTTCTGAATGTGAATAAGCCGCCGGATGGCGTAGCGCTTATCCGGCTGGCCTTCACCGCGGGGGGGAGAATGTCGCGTGGCCTGGAGTTGTTAATTGCCCAAACCATCCTGCAAGGTTTCGACGCGCAGTATGGGCGCTTTCTGGAGGTGACTTCCGGCGCGCAGCAACGCTTTGAACAGGCCGACTGGCATGCCGTCCAGCAGGCGATGAAACAGCGTATCCATCTCTATGATCACCACGTCGGCCTGGTAGTGGAGCAACTGCGCTGTATCACCGACAGCCAAAGCCCGGACGCGGAGTTTCTGTTGCGGGTGAAAGAACACTACACGCAGTTGCTGCCTGATTACCCACGTTTTGAAATTGCCGAAAGCTTCTTTAACTCTGTCTATTGTCGCCTGTTCGATCACCGCTCACTGACGCCCGAGCGGCTCTTTATCTTCAGCTCCCAGCCCGAACGGCGTTTTCGCACCATTCCGCGCCCGCTGTCGAAAGCCTTCTGGCCGGAGCGCGGCTGGGAAACGCTGCTTGCTAAAGTCTTGTCCGATTTGCCCCTGCGTCTGCCGTGGCAGGATAAAGCGCGGGATGTCAGCTATATCACCGCGCATTTACTCGATGCTTTTGGCGCAGAGATCCTCAGCCAGTCTCATCTGCAAGTGGCGAATGAACTGTTTTATCGCAATAAAGCCGCCTGGCTGGTGGGTAAGCTCATCACGCCAGTGGCAACGCTGCCTTTTCTGCTGCCGATCCACCGCACGGATGAGGGTGAACTGTTTGTCGATACCTGCCTGACCACCCATGCGGAAGCCAGCATCGTATTTGGTTTCGCCCGTTCCTATTTTATGGTTTATGCGCCATTGCCCGCTGCCACCGTTGAGTGGCTGCGCGAAATCCTGCCGGGAAAAACCACCGCCGAACTCTATATGGCGATTGGTTGCCAGAAGCACGCTAAAACAGAGAGTTACCGCGAATATCTGAACTTTGTTGCCAACAGCGATGAGCAATTTATTGAAGCGCCGGGCATTCGCGGCATGGTGATGCTGGTGTTTACGCTGCCGGGGTTCGACCGGGTATTTAAGGTCATCAAAGACGTATTCCCGCCGCAAAAAGAGATGACCGCCGCGCATGTCCGTGCCTGCTACCAGCTGGTGAAAGAGCACGATCGCGTTGGGCGTATGGCCGACACGCAGGAGTTCGAAAACTTCGTACTGGAAAAACGGCAGATTGCTCCGGCGCTAATGGCGCTGCTGCTGGAGCAAGCGCCGGGCAAAATCACCGATCTTGGCGATCGTATCGCCATCAGCCATCTCTATATTGAGCGCCGGATGGTACCGCTCAATATTTGGTTCGAGCAGGTGAAAGGCCAGCAATTGCGCGATGCGGTGGAAGAGTACGGCAACGCGATTCGCCAACTGGCCGCGGCCAATATTTTTCCCGGCGACATGCTGTTCAAAAACTTCGGCGTTACGCGTCACGGGCGGGTGGTGTTTTATGACTACGACGAAATCTGCTACATGACTGAAGTGAATTTCCGCGATATTCCCGCGCCGCGTTACCCGGAAGATGAACTCAGCGCCGAGCCGTGGTACAGCGTCTCGCCGGGCGATGTTTTTCCGCAGGAGTTTCGCCACTGGCTCTGCGCCGACCCGGCCATTGGTCCGCTCTTCGAAGAGATGCATGCGGATTTATTGCGCGCCGACTACTGGCGTGGCTTGCAGGCGCGCATTCGTCAGGGTCATGTGGAAGATGTCTACGCCTACCGCAAGCGCCAGCGTTTTAGTATTCGCTTCGGCAACGATGCGCTGCGGCAGGTGGGGTAAACCGGTGTTAATGCATTTGCGTATTAAATTGCAACACCGAGTAGCTCAGGGAAGCCATCAGCAGCAAGGTCAGCAGCATCACTAAAAACGCGGCGGTATTGGCGGTTGCGCTACGAAACAGCACCGTTTCTCGTGGCGTGAGCAAAATCGCCACTAACGGGACGATAAAGGCGAAATGACCGACCACATCCGTTAAACCAAACGGAATAAACGCCAGCACGGCAATCAGGGCGAAAAGCACGATGCTCGCATAGCTTGCCAGTTTCCCGCTGTAAATATGCCAAATCAGGCATAGCTCAACAAAACCGCAGCCGCGCACAAAAAACGCCCAGTCCAGTCCCATCGCCAGATACGGATGATCGACAAGCAACTGATAATACAAATTGGGCTGCATAAACTTTTCAATGCCGCCCCACAGAAACGAGTAACACAGGATCAGACGCAGGAAAGGTAGCACCCAGCCATCGTCTGTCGCTGACAAGAAAGTCTGGGTAATCAGGTAGATGGAAATCGCAACAAATAGCAGGTAATCCAGCATATGAAACGCGCCATACAGCTGAACTGCGTAGCTATAGAGAAAAAGGATCAGCATCCCGGCGATAAAACTAGTTTTTCGGGTCACGGCGGTTAGCGCAATGGCGAGATGAAGATACGTCAGCCACGGATTCGCGACGATAAGCTCAGGCGTCAGGATTACATCCGGGTAAAACACGCCCAGCACCAGGAAAAACGCACCCGTCCCCCAGCGCATAATGGCAGGAACCGAAAGATGGGCCTGTGCGATCAGCGGTTGAAAACGAGGGCGCTCGGGAAGCGAAGGGATTTTGCGGTCAGCCACGGAGGTGGCAAAAATCACGACGGTCGCGAAAGCCAGCAAGGCCCAGAAACTCAGTGAACTGGCAATAAACGTCAGGGATTCAGGCGGTATACTGGCGTCATAATTCACGAACCATTTAACATGTGCCAGGGCAGAAATGGGCAGCCCCAACAGCATGGCGGCAATAATACGGGCGTTACGCTTAATCATAAGAACCTCAGGAATGGCAGTGCCGCCAACTTGCCACCGCCTGAGGGGGACAACAATGAGAGATCCCTTGCGTAACCTGCGAGAGTGCTCGCAACGATTAAGAGAACTCTTTGCGCGTTAGCGCATTCCGCCGTAAGCCAGCGTCACCTCTTTCGCTGCGCGGATCACCATGGCGCCCAGTTCTGTCACGCGATCGTCGGTAATGCGTGAAATCGGCCCGGAAATGGAGATCGCGGCGAACGGCTCGCCGTGCTCATCAAAGATGCAGGCCGCCACACAGCGCAGACCCAGCGCATGCTCTTCATCATCAAACGAATAACCCCGCTTGCGCGTCTGGGCAAGATCCTCTTTCAGATGCAGCGGCGACACCAGCGTCGCAGGGGTATAAGCATGCAGCCCCTGGCGGTGCAGCAGGCTGGCAACGTGTTCATCATCCAGCCGCGATAAAAACGCTTTTCCCGCGCCGGAAGCGTGCATCGGCAGTTTACCGCCAATCGGCGCGGACATGCGCATCAACTGGGTACACTGCACCTGATCGATAATAATGGCCTGATGATCGCTCTTATCGAGCACCGCCAGGTTGACCGTCTCCCCGGACTCTTCCATCAATTTGCGCAGAATCGGGTGGACAATCGCCATCAGGTTGCGGCTTTGCAGAAAACTGCTGCCGACGACAAACGCATGCGCGCCCACCGACCAGTGACCCAGCTCACCCACCTGGCGGACGAACCCCAACTGTTGCATGGTGGTTAGCAGACGATGGGTGGTTGAATTAGGTAAACCCGCTTGCTGCGCCAGCTCCGTCAGCGCGACACTGCCGTGTGATTCGGCGATCCATTCCAGTAATTTCAGGCCACGCGTTAACGACTGAACTTGCCCGCCAGCGGGCGTTGCGGGCGCGGTGGCTTTTCTGCCTCGTTTAGCGGGAACGGATGCGACCATAGCGGCTCCTTTTCTGTATCGTGGAAATAGTTTTCGTTTTGCCAGAGTATAACGTAACTCTGAAGACGACTGATCGGATGAGTGATGCTGAACTTCTCTCATGTTAACCCCGTGTCGCTTTTCCGCTCTGTCACTTTATGCCAGTATGTCCTGCTGGCCTTTTGGCCTGTTTGAGCCTCGTCGGGAGTAAGTGTGAGCAGCAAAGTTGAGCAACTGAAGCAGCAGTTAAGTGAACGCATTCTGGTTCTGGATGGGGGCATGGGCACCATGATCCAGAGCTATCGTCTGAGTGAGCAGGATTTTCGCGGCGAGCGCTTCGCCGACTGGCCCTGCGATCTAAAAGGTAACAACGACCTGCTGGTTCTCAGCAAGCCGGAGGTGATTTCCGCCATCCATGACGCCTATTTTGCGGCGGGCGCGGACATCATCGAAACCAACACCTTTAACTCCACGACCATCGCCATGGCGGATTACCAGATGGAATCCCTGTCGGCGGAAATCAACTTTGCCGCCGCCAGGCTGGCGCGCGCCTGTGCCGACAAGTGGACGGCGCAAACGCCGGACAAACCGCGCTACGTTGCCGGTGTGCTTGGCCCGACCAACCGTACCGCCTCTATTTCGCCGGACGTAAACGATCCCGCGTTTCGTAATATCTCCTTCGATCAGCTGGTTAGCGCGTATCGCGAGTCGACCAAAGCGCTGGTGGAAGGCGGTGCAGATCTGATCCTGATCGAAACGGTGTTTGATACGCTCAACGCCAAAGCAGCAATCTTCGCGGTGAAAGAGGAGTTTGACGCGCTGGGCGTTGAGCTTCCCATCATGATCTCCGGCACCATTACCGACGCTTCCGGGCGCACGCTCTCCGGGCAAACGACAGAAGCATTTTATAACGCTTTGCGCCACGCCGATGCGCTCACCTTCGGCCTGAACTGCGCACTGGGGCCGGATGAGCTGCGCCAATATGTGCAGGAATTGTCACGCATTGCCGAGTGCTATGTCACCGCCCACCCGAACGCTGGTCTGCCGAACGCTTTTGGCGAATACGATCTTGATGCCGACACGATGGCGACGCAGATCCGCGAATGGGCAGAGGCGGGCTTTCTGAATATTGTCGGTGGCTGCTGCGGTACAACGCCTGAGCATATCGCCGCCATGAGCCGCGTGGTCGCGGGTTTGCCGCCGCGTAAACTGCCGGACGTTCCCGTTGCCTGCCGTCTGGCGGGCCTTGAGCCGCTGAACATTGGCAGTGAGAGCCTGTTTGTTAACGTGGGCGAACGCACCAACGTCACCGGATCGGCCAAATTCAAACGTCTTATTAAAGAAGAGAAATACAGCGAAGCGCTGGATGTGGCGCGCCAGCAGGTGGAAAACGGTGCGCAAATCATCGACATCAATATGGATGAAGGGATGCTCGACGCCGAAGCGGCGATGGTGCGTTTCCTCAATCTGATTGCCGGTGAACCGGATATCGCCCGCGTACCGATCATGATCGACTCTTCAAAATGGGACGTGATCGAAAAAGGCCTGAAGTGCATCCAGGGCAAAGGCATTGTTAACTCTATCTCGATGAAAGAAGGGGTTGAGCCGTTTATCCACCATGCGAAGCTGGTGCGCCGCTACGGCGCTGCGGTCGTGGTGATGGCCTTTGACGAAGCGGGCCAGGCGGATACCCGCGCGCGCAAAATCGAGATTTGCCGCCGCGCGTATAAAATTTTGACCGAAGAGGTGGGCTTCCCGCCGGAAGACATCATTTTCGACCCGAACATCTTTGCCGTGGCGACCGGTATCGACGAGCACAATAACTACGCGCAGGACTTTATCGGCGCGTGTGAAGACATCAAACGCGAGTTGCCCCATGCGCTGATCTCCGGCGGCGTGTCGAACGTGTCGTTCTCTTTTCGCGGTAACGACCCGGTCCGCGAAGCGATCCACGCCGTATTCCTTTATTACGCCATTCGCAACGGCATGGACATGGGCATCGTCAACGCCGGGCAACTGGCGATTTACGACGATCTGCCCGCCGAGCTGCGCGACGCAGTAGAAGATGTGATCCTCAATCGCCGCGACGACGCCACCGAACGTATGCTGGATCTGGCGGAGAAATATCGCGGCAGCAAAGCCGCCGACGACGGCGCCAATGCTCAGCAAGCCGAGTGGCGCAGTTGGGATGTTAAAAAACGCCTCGAATATTCGCTGGTGAAAGGCATTACCGAATTTATCGAGCAGGACACCGAAGAAGCCCGCCAGCAGGCCGCGCGCCCGATCGAAGTGATCGAAGGGCCGCTGATGGACGGCATGAACGTGGTGGGCGATCTGTTTGGCGAGGGCAAAATGTTCCTGCCGCAGGTGGTCAAATCCGCGCGTGTGATGAAACAAGCCGTGGCCTACCTGGAACCGTATATCGAAGCCAGTAAAGAGAAGGGCAGCAGCAACGGCAAGATGGTGATCGCCACGGTAAAAGGCGATGTGCATGATATCGGCAAAAACATCGTCGGCGTGGTGTTGCAGTGCAACAACTACGAGATTATCGATCTCGGCGTGATGGTACCCGCCGATAAAATCCTCAAAACTGCCCGTGAAGTGAATGCCGACCTGATCGGTCTGTCGGGGTTGATCACGCCGTCGCTGGACGAGATGGTCAACGTGGCGAAAGAGATGGAGCGCCAGGGTTTTACCATTCCACTGTTGATTGGTGGGGCGACCACCTCGAAAGCGCACACGGCGGTGAAAATCGAACAGAACTACAGCGGGCCAACGGTGTATGTGCAAAACGCCTCGCGCACCGTGGGCGTGGTGTCATCGCTGCTTTCTGCTACCCAGCATGACGACTTTGTCGCCCGCACCCGTAAAGAGTATGAAACCGTGCGCATTCAGCATGCACGTAAAAAACCGCGTACCCCGCCGGTGACATTACAGGCGGCGCGCGATAACGATCTCGCCTTCGACTGGGCAAGTTACACGCCGCCCGTTGCGCATCGCCTGGGCGTACAGGAAGTCACTGCGGGCATTGAAACGCTGCGTAATTACATCGACTGGACGCCGTTCTTTATGACCTGGTCGCTGGCGGGCAAATATCCCCGCATTCTGGAAGATGAAGTGGTGGGCGAAGAGGCGAAGCGGTTGTTTGCCGACGCCAACGAAATGCTCGATATGCTCAGCGCTGAAAAACGGCTCAACCCGCGCGGTGTGGTCGGACTGTTCCCGGCGAACCGCGTCGGTGATGACATTGAAATCTATCGCGACGAAACCCGCACGCACGTGCTGACGCGGGCCTGCCATCTGCGCCAGCAGACCGAGAAAGTCGGTTTTGCCAACTACTGCCTGGCGGATTTTGTCGCGCCGAAACTGAGCGGCAAAGCAGATTACATTGGCGCGTTCGCCGTGACCGGTGGCCTCGAAGAGGACGCGCTGGCAGAAGCCTGGGATGCAGCCCACGATGACTACAACAAAATCATGGTTAAAGCGGTGGCTGACCGTCTGGCAGAGGCCTTCGCGGAATACCTGCATGAGCGGGTTCGCAAAGTGTACTGGGGCTATGCACCGAACGAAAACCTCAGCAATGACGAGCTGATCCGTGAAAATTATCAGGGCATCCGCCCGGCACCGGGTTACCCGGCTTGCCCGGAGCACACCGAAAAAGGCACTATCTGGCAGTTGCTGGATGTTGAAAAACACACCGGGATGAAACTGACGGAGTCCTTCGCCATGTGGCCGGGCGCGTCCGTTTCCGGCTGGTATTTCAGCCACCCGGACAGCAAATACTTCGCGGTGGCGCAAATCCAGCGCGATCAGGTGGAAGATTATGCCCGGCGTAAAGGGATGCCGGTTGCGGAAGTTGAGCGCTGGCTGGCGTCGAATTTAGGCTACGATGCGGATTAAATTTCACGGGGCATTTTATGTGCCCCGTTTCTTTATTATTTAATTTCCACGAAACAGGCTTGAAGCAAACATAATATAAATTGAAACTAAGAACATTCTTAAAATAAAATGTTTTCTTAGACCCTTGTTCCTCTTCATGCGTATGATGGGCAAGTTTGAAAGCAAGGTTGCTTACTCTTTTGCGGTTCATTTAGCTGTCATCTATTGAATGTAGGTATTATAAAATGGATATTTATGATATTAGAAAACGAAATCTACTGCCGAAAGATTATGAAAATATTCTGGCTCCAGATATCGCCAAAAACATAATCAGAAAAGAGTATTTCATCGAAAGCAGCCCGAATAATGTGTTGGGCAGTATTGATGGCTACAGCATTAAGCAGCACCACGGTTTTAAATATGGTTTACCGCACGATCCGCTGGGCCATCAAAAAGAAAAATATATTGATAGCCTGGTCGATAAAGGCATCGTGGTGGTGGTTCGCCCGAATGTCAGCACCCGCAATCGCTTCTATTACCCATTCTTTATTTCCGAGAGCGCAGAGCTGTTTTGCGTACAGGGCCTGTCATTTAACGCCGTTTTTATCAGAACCATATTGAACGGGTTTAAGGACAGCGTGGCGATGCATGGGCGGCCAGCCCCGACCCGCAGCAGCTTTGTGCCGGTCACGCCGGAGTATGGCCCCGGCTACTGGAAAACCAGCGAGACGGACTTCCACGGCGCGAAAAACGCAGCGGTAATGCTTATCAACCGGGCGACCAACATGGGGGAAGAGGGACGCGTATTCGGTTCTGACGGTAAAGATTATATGAATACCTCGCGGGACAAAATTCAGCTCTGGACACCCATTCCGACAAGCGTGACGTCGGATACGCGGGAAATCCTCTATAATCGTTCGGTGATCAGGCGCTATGGTGAAAAGCGGTCTGTTTATCAGAAATACCTTGAAGGTGATGATGCCTGGACGCAGTCGGGTAAATCATGGCAATGGATTCCAGGCGTAAGGGATGAAGATTATGAATTTAAGAAATAAGCTATTCGTATTTTGGGGCCTCATGGATGTATTGGCGTTGGCGGGTTATGTTTTCTTTTCCCTGCAAAACGGCGGCGTCCCTTTTTATTCTGATATAAGTAATTTCTATACTCATTACCCACAGTTAGGCGTAAGCGGCTTTGCGGGTGGCTTAATTCAAATAATGTTTTTTATCAATATCGCGTTAATTGTGTCGTTGATTTTCTCTGCGTGGTCGTTTATTGCGAAAAAGAAAATTAATACTGCATTTTTTATTGTGCAGGAAATTGCCCGTCTGTTTTCCCTGAAATGCTCTGTCGCGTTGATCCCGCTGATGATGCATTTCACTGGCTTTAGCTCGGCGTGGGGAGCCATCGTGCTGTTTATACTGTCAGAAGCGTTAAAAATCGCCTCGGTGGTGTGGGCGAAATGCAACGGCAATCCCCATACCGATGCCGCCATCACTGCGCATCATTAAATCGCTGATCTGTCACAAAACCGTCATTTTTTCTTACAACTCGCAGGGCGCTTAACATACGTCCTGCGCCCCTCTCCGGTTTAACGCCTTATACTTGCTTAATAATGTTGATGTTATCGCAATAGATAACGGACAACGCATAACGATAAGGAGGAACTGATTCTGTGCTGACTTTGCTTCATCTTCTTTCTGCCGTGGCTTTGCTGGTGTGGGGAACGCACATTGTGCGTACTGGCGTTATGCGCGTCTTTGGCGCGCGCTTACGCACTGTCCTGAGTCGGAGTGTTGAAAAAAAACCGCTCGCCTTCTGCGCGGGCATTGGTGTGACCGCGCTGGTGCAAAGCAGTAATGCCACTACCATGCTGGTCACCTCGTTTGTCGCTCAGGATCTGGTGGCGCTGACGCCAGCGCTGGTGATTGTGCTGGGTGCCGATGTGGGGACCGCGTTAATGGCGCGCGTGTTGACCTTCGATCTCTCCTGGCTTTCGCCGCTGCTGATTTTTGTTGGTGTGATTTTCTTCCTCGGGCGCAAGCAAACCCGTGAAGGCCAGCTTGGGCGTGTGAGCATCGGTCTCGGGCTGATTCTGCTGGCGCTGGAGTTGATAGTGCAGGCGGTGACGCCCATCACCCAGGCGAATGGCGTACAGGTTATTTTTGCCTCGCTGACCGGCGATATTATGCTGGATGCGTTAATTGGCGCGGTATTCGCCATTATCAGTTATTCCAGCCTGGCGGCCGTATTGTTGACGGCAACCTTGACCACGGCGGGCATTATCTCGTTCCCGGTGGCGCTGTGTCTGGTGATTGGCGCCAACCTCGGTTCGGGCCTGTTGGCAATGCTCAATAACAGCGGCGCAAATGCTGCCGCCCGCCGCGTGGCACTCGGCAGCTTACTGTTTAAGCTGGTGGGCAGCCTGATTATCCTGCCGTTTGTCCACGTTCTGGCGAGCGCAATGCAGAAATTACCGCTGCCGGAAGCGGAGTTGGTTATCTATTTTCACGTCTTTTACAACCTGATCCGCTGCCTGATGATGGTGCCGTTTGCCGGCTCGATGGCGAAGTTCTGTAAGCGCATTATTCGCGAAGTACCGGAGCTGGACACGCGTCTTAAACCGAAGCATCTCGACAGTTCCGCACTTGATACACCGACGCTGGCGCTGGCAAATGCCGCGCGGGAAACGTTGCGCATAGGTGATGCGATGGAGCTGATGCTCGAAGGGCTGCATAAAGTTATGCACGGCGAGCCGCGTCAGGAAAAAGAGCTACGCAAACAGGCTGATGACATCAACGTGCTCTATACGGCAATCAAACTCTATCTCGCGCGGATGCCTAAAGACGAACTGGCGGAAGAGGAGTCCAAACGCTGGGCGGAGATTATCGAAATGTCCCTCAACCTTGAGCAGGCGTCCGATATCATCGAGCGGATGGGCAGCGAGATCGCCGACAAGTCGCTGGCGGCGCGGCGCGCTTTCTCTGTCGAGGGGCTGAAAGAGCTGGATGCGCTGCATGAACAGCTGCTCAGCAATTTAAAACTGGCCATGTCGGTCTTCTTTTCCGGCGATGTCACTAGCGCTCGCCGTCTGCGTCGCAGCAAGCATCGTTTTCGCATAATGAACCGCCGCTACGCGCATGCGCATGTTGACAGGCTGCATCAACAAAACGTGCAAAGTATTGAAACCAGCTCGCTGCACCTCGGTTTACTGGGCGATATGAAACGCCTTAACTCGCTCTTCTGTTCTGTGGCGTACAGCGTGCTGGAACAGCCGGACGAAGATGAAGCCCGCAACACATAGTCATCCCCGCCGTGCCTGCGGGCACGGTGGTTAACGTTTTACCGTCAGGCCAATACCCAGAGCTTTCATTACGGCCAGGGTTGTTTTCAGCGTTGGGTTACCTTTTTCACTGAAAGAGCGATACAGCTGTTCGCGAGATAATCCGGTTTCTGTAGCAACTTGCGCCATACCTTTTGCTCGCGCCACTACGCCTAATGCCCTGGCTATGTAAGCCGCATCGCCCGTTTCCAGCGCGTCCGCCATAAAAACCGAGATTGCCTCATCATTTATCAGAGCCACAGCAGGATCATAGGGTGTTAATTTACTCATAGCGGTTTGCCTTTTGATTTTCAGGGAGTTTTGCCAACCACTTGGCATAGAATATGTCTTTTTGTTGCGTGCTTTTGTCACCTCCGCACAACAGCACGATGAGGGCGTTACCGTGCTGGTGGAAATAGATACGGTAACCCGCACCATAATGTATACGCAGTTCGCTTACCCCTTCACCTACGGGTTTAACGTCTCCTCCCAGCCCATTTGCCAGCCGAAAAAGGCGCGCTGCAATAATTGATCTCAATTTTGAGTCAGTGAGTTTTGTCTCCCAGCGTCTAAACACATCAGTCTGTAATAGTTCTCTCATAACTTTCCTTGTAGTTTATAAACTACTTGTGTGAGTTTCAAGCAAGGAAGCATTACATATGAGAGCAGAGAGAGGAGGGGGCAATCTGCCTGAATGGAAACAGGCTCGCATGCTTATTCGTTCTGTTGCCCCGTTAGCAAGCTTTTCATCGAGTTAGCGCACATTTCTCTTTATGCGATGCAAAAATCCATTTTTCTCTTCTCCACAAGCCAAGTATATTCCGCTTTTACAGGAGAATTTATGCTGCCAACCCAATCAACACGTTTAAACAAATATATTAGCGAAAGCGGAATCTGCTCACGCCGCGAGGCTGACCGTTACATCGAACAGGGCAATGTCTTTATTAATGGCAAACGCGCCGGTATTGGCGATCAGGTTGTTGCCGGGGATGTTGTGAAAGTAAACGGTCAACTTATCGAACCGCGAAACGAAGAAGATCTGGTGTTTATCGCGCTGAATAAACCCGTTGGCATTGTGAGTACGACCGAAGACGGTGAAAAAGACAATATTGTTGATTTCGTCAATCACAGCAGCCGTATTTTCCCGATCGGGCGGCTGGACAAAGATTCACAGGGGCTGATTTTTCTCACTAATCACGGCGACTTAGTGAATAAAATCCTGCGTGCGGGGAACGATCACGAAAAAGAGTATCTGGTCACGGTCAATAAACCGGTGACGGACGAATTCGTGCGCGGAATGGGCGCGGGCGTGCTGATTCTCGGTACGGTGACCAAAAAGTGCAAGGTCAAGAAAGAAGCGCCGTTTACCTTCCGCATTACCCTTGTGCAGGGGCTTAACCGTCAAATCCGCCGTATGTGCGAACACTTTGGTTATGACGTCACTAAGCTCGAGCGCACGCGCATTATGAATATCAGCCTGACTGGTTTACCGCCCGGTGAATGGCGGGATCTTACCGACGATGAACTGATTGCGCTGTTTAAACTGATTGAAAATTCATCATCAGAAGCTAAACCGAAAGCCAAAGCCAAACCACAAGCGGCGAAGAAGCCAGGGGTAAAAGTGGCGAAGCCGGAAGAGAAAAGCCGGGCAAAGCCCGCAGGTAAACGCTTTGCCCAACCGGGAAGGAAAAAGAAAGGGCGTTAATTAACGCCGCCCGCGCGTCTGCGTGTTACTCGACCATGAAAATGTTGCGTTTTCATCTGGTTTATAAGCCTGCTTCTTTTTCACCTGGCGGGCTTTCTTCGCGTCAGCTTCACGCTGCGCCATCAGCTTGTCGATGTACTCTTTCTTCACATGGTTTGCTTCGGAATTGCTCAGCGGGCGTCCGTGCGCGATGCGGGCGCGATCGAGCAACGTTTTCAGCTCCCGCTGCTCACTCTCCGTCATCTCTTTTTGCGTCAGTCTGGTCAGGGCCATAGGGCAATCTCCTGGGGGGAAGTGCAACGAGTGTACGCGATGCCAGCGTGAAAGAGCAGGGGGAAATAACAAACCTGGCAAGCCTGTAACCATTACTGTCGGTTGAGGATGCCGAATCAGCGCATCTGCTGTCCGGCATCCCGTTGTCGTTAACCCTCTTTCACCGTCTCAGTTTTACGGCCATCGACCGGTTTGCCCGACCAGTAACCCGCCAGCAGCGAGCCGGAAAGGTTGTGCCATACGGAGAAGAGCGCGCCGGGAAGTGCGGCAAGCGGGGAGAAGTAGATTTTACCCAGCGCCGCAGCCAGCCCTGAGTTTTGCATTCCCACTTCGATTGCCAGCGTGCGGCAGGTGGACTCATCAAACCCGAACAGACGCCCGCCCCAGTAACCGCCGAGCAGACCGATGCTGTTATGCAAGATAACCGCGACAATGACCACCAGGCCGACAGAGGCGATATACGCCGCAGAGCCTGCTACCACCGCGCTGATAATCGCCAGAATGCAGACCATCGAGAACGCGGGCAGATACGGCTCCACCGCTTTTACCACGCGCGGGAAAAGATGATGGACAATCAGCCCAAGCGCAATGGGGATCACCACAATTTGCAGAATGCTCACCAGCATACCCATCACATCCACCTGAATATGGGCATCAACATACAGCCGCGTCAGCAGCGGCGTGGCGACAACGCCCACCAGCGTGGAGACAGACGAAATGGTCACCGACAGCGCGACATCGCCTTTTGCCAGATAAATCATCACATTCGAGGCCGTACCGCTGGCGACGCTGCCGACCAGCACCATGCCCGCAGATAAATCCGGCGGCATGTGAAAAATCAGCGCCAGTAACCATGCCGCCAGCGGCATCACCAGGTAGTGCAGGAAAATCCCCGCTGCCACCGGCGCTGGGCGCGACAGCACGCGTTTAAAGTCGTCGATTTTCAGGTGCACGCCCATGCCGAACATAATCAGCATCAGCAGTGTGGTCACCCACGGGCCGATAGCGACAAACGTGGGTGGAAAGTAGTAAGCGAGTACGGAGAGCAGCACGGCCCATAATGGGAATAGCCGGGTGAAGGTTGCGAGCATTGACAGATTCCTTGCGATTTTACGATTGTGTCGTGTTGTGTTTTTTATAAAAAGGCCGGGTTCGAGCCCGGCCATACACATTGTTTATCGTGCTAAGGAATATTATTCAAACAAATTATGATGCAATTTCTGCACGACCTGCTCGGCCTCTTTCCCCGGCACCAGGAAACAGAGGTTATGGCTGGAGGCACCGTAACAAATCATGCGGATGTTGAACGGTTCGAGCACGCCGAACACCTCTTTGCCCACGCCGCAGGCTTTCGACAAATCGTTGCCAATCAGCGCCACCAGCGCCAGATTTTCTTCCACTTCCACCCGGCACAGGGAAGAGAGTTCCATCAGCAGTGCCTGTGTCAGCAAGGTATCGCCCGTCGATGTTGAACCGGTGGTATCCAGCGTCAGCGCCACGCTCACTTCGGAGGTGGTTATCAGATCAACCGAAATATTATGCCGCGCGAGGATACCGAAGAGTTCTGCCAGAAAGCCGCGCGAATGCAGCATATTCAGGCTGTGCAGCGTCAGCAGTGTTTGCTTACGACGCAGCGCCAGCGCACGGAACAGCGGCGGGTTGCTGGTTTTGTTGCACACTAATGTGCCACCCGCTTTGGGATCTTTGCTGGAACCAACAAACACCGGAATATCACTGCGTACCGCAGGCAACAGGGTAGCCGGGTGCAGCACTTTTGCGCCGAAGGTCGCCATTTCTGCCGCTTCCTCAAACGCAATCTCATCAATGCGTTTCGCCGCCGGTACAATGCGCGGATCGGTGGTGTAAATGCCTGGCACATCCGTCCAGATATCCACGCGCGCAGCGCGCAGCGCTTCGCCCAGCAGCGCGGCGGTATAGTCGCTACCGCCACGGCCAAGCGTAGTGGTGCGGCCTTTGGCTTCGCTGCCGATAAAACCTTGAGTAATCACTAAACCGTCGTCGATGCGAGGCGCAAGTTGTTGCGTGGCAAGCTCGGCCAGCGCAGCGACATCCGGTTCGGCGCGGCCAAAGCGGTCGCTGGTGCGCATCACTTTGCGCACATCAAACCACTGCGCCTGCACACTACGCTCACGCAGCACTTCGACAAACAGCAGCGTTGACATGAGTTCGCCGTGGCTGACCAGTTCGTCGGTCAGGGCGGTCGACGTCGCCAGCGAGGCGGCTTCAGCAAGGGTGGTGATATTTTCCAGCAGACGCTCGATCTCTTCGCGGATCACGGCCTGATTGGCCATGCGCTCGAGGATATCGAACTGAATTTTGCGAATGGCGTCGAGCTTAACGAAGCGCTCTGTGGCTTCAAGGCCTTCTGCCAGGGCCACCAACAAATTGGTGACGCCAGCGGAGGCGGAAAGGACAACCAGACGGACGCTGGAGTCGGCAAGCACCACGTCCGCACTGCGGTTCATGGCTTCGTAATCGGCAACGCTGGTGCCGCCAAATTTAGCGACAACGAAACTCGTCATAACAACCTCGTGACAGGGGATCCAGTATTCAGCCATGGCACAAGGAAACGCGCCTGGTACGGCAAAAACATTCACTAAAAAGCGCATTTATAAATAAAGGTTGAGCGGGCATGCTGTCAACGCCGGGATTATGCGGATTTTTCATGCCGCTTTTGCTGTTAGTAAAATGACTTATGTTGTGCTTGTTTTCGGCGGTTTTTACTCGCTTTTCGCCCGCGTTCACTTGGGCGGTGACACAAAAACCATCACAATTTTCCCTCGCAGGCGCTACAATCGACGGCAGTCTCACTTCTCAAATCAGAAGAGTATTGCTATGAAAAACATCAATCCAACGCAGACTTCTGCCTGGCAGGCATTACAGAAACACTATGCTGACATGAAGGATGTCACCCTTGCGGATCTCTTCGCAAAAGACGCCGACCGCTTCACCAAATTCTCTGCGACCTTTGACGATCTGATGCTGGTGGATTACTCCAAAAACCGCATCACGCAAGAAACCCTCGATACCCTGCTGGCGCTGGCCAAAGAGACCGATCTGGCCGGGGCCATCAAGTCCATGTTCTCCGGTGAAAAAATCAACCGCACCGAAGACCGCGCGGTACTGCATGTCGCGCTGCGTAACCGTAGCAATACGCCGATCCTGGTGGATGGCAAAGATGTGATGCCGGAAGTCAATGCTGTGCTTGAGAAGATGAAAACCTTCTCGGAAGCGATCATTTCCGGTAGCTGGAAAGGCTACACTGGCAAGCCCATTACCGACGTGGTGAACATTGGTATCGGCGGATCTGACCTTGGTCCGTTTATGGTCACCGAAGCGCTGCGCCCGTACAAAAACCACCTGAACATGCACTTTGTCTCTAACGTCGATGGTACCCACATCGCCGAAGTGCTGAAAAAAGTAAACCCGGAAAGCACCCTGTTCCTGGTGGCGTCCAAAACGTTCACCACGCAGGAAACCATGACCAACGCCCACAGCGCGCGCGACTGGTTCCTGAAAACCGCCGGTGATGAAAAACACGTTGCGAAACACTTCGCGGCGCTCTCCACCAATGCGAAAGCCGTTGGTGAATTCGGTATCGACACCGCCAACATGTTTGAGTTCTGGGATTGGGTCGGCGGCCGTTACTCTTTGTGGTCCGCGATTGGCCTGTCAATCATTCTCTCCGTTGGCTTCGACAACTTTGTCGAGCTGCTTTCCGGCGCGCACGCCATGGACAAGCACTTCTCCACCACGGAGCTGTCGAAAAACTTGCCGGTGCTGCTGGCGCTGATCGGTATCTGGTACAACAACTTCTTCGGCGCAGAAACCGAAGCGATTCTGCCGTACGACCAGTACATGCACCGTTTTGCTGCTTACTTCCAGCAGGGCAACATGGAATCCAACGGTAAATACGTTGACCGTAATGGCGACGCGGTGGATTACCAGACTGGCCCGATTATCTGGGGTGAGCCGGGCACTAACGGTCAGCACGCTTTCTACCAGTTGATCCATCAGGGAACCAAAATGGTGCCGTGTGATTTCATCGCGCCGGCCATTACCCATAACGCGCTTTCCGATCACCACCAGAAACTGCTGTCTAACTTCTTTGCGCAAACCGAAGCGCTGGCGTTCGGTAAATCCCGCGACGTGGTTGAGCAGGAATATCGCGATCAGGGTAAAGATCCGGCCACGCTGGAACACGTTGTGCCGTTCAAAGTGTTCGAAGGCAACCGCCCGACTAACTCTATCCTGCTGCGTGAAATCACGCCGTTTAGCCTGGGCGCGCTGATTGCGCTGTATGAGCACAAAATCTTCACTCAGGGCGCAATCCTCAACATCTTTACGTTTGATCAGTGGGGCGTTGAGCTGGGTAAACAACTGGCGAACCGCATTCTGCCTGAGCTGGGCGATGACAAATCCATCTCCAGCCACGACAGTTCAACCAACGGCCTGATTAACCGCTACAAATCCTGGCGCGGTTAATGTCTAAAGCGTCGCTTCGGCGGCGCTTTTTTTACCGTTCGATATTTTCAATTTCTCTGGCGAAATATCATCGGCTGCATAAAGCCGATATATAAGTAATTTCAATATCGTTATTTTGTTTAGGGCTAAATTAAGGCGAATAGTCTGAGTTGCTGACGGCAATATCATTCATCAGGTTTATCTGAAAAATATGGCGACCCGCGTAGCGCTTGCTATAAATTTTAGGAGTAGCCTTATTGTGTTAAGTTTTTGTCATTATTTAATTCTTTGAATTTAATCATGTTTTTTCAATTAATCCTTTCCAGATAAATGCCGTAGGCCAATGTTCCTAAAAGGCTTCGTGCTATTTCCCGATGCGTAATTCATTTGCTTTAGTTGTGTATACTCCATATCGCCTGAGATTTTTCAGGTAAATCTCCATTCATTCAATGAAGGGAAATTGATATGAAAAAAGTCCTGTATGGCATTTTTGCCATATCCGCTCTTGCGGCGACTTCTGCTTTTGCAGCACCGGTGCAGATCGGTGAAGCGGCAGGGTCAGCAGCGACCTCTGTTTCTGCGGGTAGCTCCGCAGCAACGAGCGCCAGCACCGTAGGTTCTGCGGTCGGTGTCGCCCTGGCGGCAACCGGTGGTGGCGATGGCTCCAACACGGGGACCACAACCACCACAACGACAAGTACTCAGTAATAACGAGTGCATTAACTATAACCACACTTCGGTGTGGTTATTTCGCCCCTTTCGGAGAAGAGTCGTGAAGCGACCTGGTATCATTTTGATTTGCCTGCTCCTTCAGGCATGTTCTGGCCCGATCAAAGGCCTCGGGGATTCACTCTGGAATAGCATATTTGGCACGCCAGGCGTGCAGCTTACCGAGGACGATATCCAGAATATGCCCTACGCCAGCCAATACATGCAGCTTAACAATGGCCCGCAACTGTTTGTCGTGCTCGCCTTTGCCGAAAACGGTCAGCAGAAATGGGTAACGCAAGATCAGGCCACCATCGTTACGCAACATTACCGCATCGTGAAAACACACCTCAGCGGCGATAACCTGATTGAAGTGAACAACCTGGCGGCAGATCCGCTGGCGAAACCGAACCAAATTATCGACGGCACAAGCTGGACGCGCATGATGGGCTGGACCGAACATAAACAGGTGCGTTATGCCAATGCCCGCTCCGAGTTCCACTGGAACGGCACCGACACGGTGAAACTGGCGGGTGACGAAACGCAGGTTCGCGTGCTGGACGAAGAGGTCACCACCGATCAAAAAAGCTGGCGCAACCGTTACTGGGTGGATGAAGCCGGGGTTATACGTCAGTCTGAGCAGTATCTCGGCGCAGACTGGTTCCCGGTGAAAACGATGCTGATTAAGGCGGGCAAACAATGAAAAAACGCGCGCTCCTTCTGCTGCTATCAAGCCTCGTTTCTCCGCTGGCGCTGGCTGCCGGTACGGTTGATGTCTATACCGCAGGTGACAACAAACCCAAAACCTTAACCAACGCTGAGCACCTGATTGACCTGGTGGGCCAACCCCGGCTGGCAAATAGCTGGTGGCCAGGTGCCGTGGTCAGTGAACGTCAGGCAACCGTTGAGCAGCAGGCACGCCACCAGGCGCTACTGGCGCGGCTCAGCGCACTGGCGGCCGATGAAAGCGGTGACAGTGCCGCTGCAATCACTGCTTTACGCCAACAGTTGCAGGCGCTGAACGTGACCGGCAGACAACTCGTCGAGCTGGATCCCGATTACTTGCGTACACATCGTCTCGCCAACCGGCCGCTACAGGGGGAATACACCTTGTGGGTGGGGCCGCAGCCATCGTCCATCACGGTTCTGGGTCTCGTCAGTCGCCCAGGCAAGAAACCCTTCACGCCACAGCGGGATGTGGTCAGTTACCTCGACGATATGAGCCTGTTGAGCGGCGCCGAACGCAGCTACGCGTGGGTGATTTATCCCAACGGTAAAACGCAAAAGGTACCGGTGGCTTACTGGAACCGACGCCACGTGGAGCCAATGCCCGGCAGCGTGATTTTCGTCGGTTTCGCACCGGGTTTGTGGAGCAACGAGTATGACGAGCTCAATGCTGACATTCTTCAGTCCCTGACGCATCGGATACCGGAATAATAATGAAAAAATCGTTTGTTATTAGCTTGTTGGCGCTGGGAATTAGCGCCGCTTGTCACGCAGAATCCTACCCGGACCCGATTGGCCCTTCGCAATCGGATTTTGGCGGCGTGGGTTTGCTGCAAACACCGACCGCGCGTATGGCACCGGAAGGTGAGCTGAGCCTGAACTACCGCGACAATAATGAGTACCGCTACTACTCCGGCTCGGTGCAACTTTTCCCGTGGCTGGAAACTACGCTGCGCTACACCGACGTGCGAACGCGCAAATATAGCTCGGTCGAGGCGTTTTCCGGCAACCAAACCTACAAAGATAAAGCCTTCGATTTGAAATTACGGCTCTGGCAAGAGAGCTACTGGTTGCCGCAAGTCTCTGTCGGCGCGCGCGATATTGGCGGTACGGGGCTGTTCGATGGCGAATATGTCGTGGCGAACAAAGCCTGGGGGCCGTTTGATTTCTCCCTCGGCATCGGCTGGGGCTATCTGGGCACCAGCGGCAATATCAAAAACCCGCTGTGCTCCTATGATGATAAATTTTGTTCGCGCGACAACAGCCTGCGATCCGCAGGCTCCACGGATACCAGCCAGATGTTCCACGGCCCGAGCGCGCTGTTTGGCGGCGTGGAATATCAAACGCCCTGGAACCCGCTGCGTTTGAAGCTGGAATATGAAGGCAACAACTACGTGCAGGACTTCGCGGGTAGCCTGCCGCAGCGCAGCAAGGTCAACGTCGGCGCCATTTACCGTGTGGCCGACTGGGCGGACATCAACCTCAGTTACGAGCGCGGCAATACCGTGATGTTTGGTTTCACCTTGCGTAACAACTTCAATAGCTTGCGTCCGGCCTATAACGATAACGCGCGGCCGAAATATCAGCCGCAGCCGCAAGATGCGATCCTGCAACATTCCGTTGTCGCCAACCAGCTTACGCTGCTGAAATACAATGCGGGTCTCGCAGAACCGAAAATTCAGGTGAAAGGCGATACGCTGTACGTCACCGGTGAGCAGGTGAAATATCGCCATACGCAGGAAGGTGTAACGCGCGCGAACCGGATTATCATGAACGACTTGCCGGATGGCATTCGTACCATTCGCGTCACGGAAAACCGGCTCCATATGCCGCAAGTGACCACCGAAACGGATGTCGCCAGCCTGAAACGCCACCTTGAAGGCGAGCCGCTGGGACACGACACCGAACTGGTGCAAAAACGCGTGACGCCGATTGTGCCGGACACTACCGAACAGGGCTGGTATATCGATAAAACCACGTTCGATTTCCATATCGATCCGGTGCTCAACCAGTCACTCGGCGGGCCGGAAGGCTTCTATATGTATCAACTGGGTGTAATGGGAACCGCCGACTGGTGGGTAACGGATCACCTGCTGACCACCGGTAGCCTGTTTGCCAACATATCGAATAACTACGATAAATTTAATTACACCAATCCGCCGACGGACTCCTCGCTGCCGCGTGTGCGTACCCGCGTGCGTGAATACGTGCAGAATGATATTTACGTCAACAACTTACAGGCGAACTACTTTCAGTATCTGGGCAATAACATTTATGGTCAGGTATATGGCGGTTATCTGGAAACGATGTTCGGCGGTGCCGGTGCGGAACTGCTGTGGCGTCCGGTCGACAGCCACCTGGCTTTCGGCATTGACGGTAACTACGTGAAACAGCGTGACTGGCGTAGCGCGCAGGACATGATGAAGTTCACCGATTACAGCGTGAAGACCGGCCATTTCACCGCCTACTGGACACCGTGGTTCGCGGAAGATGTGCTGATAAAAGCGAGCGTCGGTCAGTATCTGGCGGGCGATAAAGGAGCGACGCTGGAAGTGGCGAAACACTTCGACAGCGGCGTCGTTGTCGGGGCGTACGCCACGAAAACCAACGTGTCGGCGGCAGAGTACGGGGAAGGGGATTTCACCAAAGGGGTGTATGTCTCTGTCCCGCTGGATCTGTTCAGCTCTGGCGCAACCCGCAGCCGTGCGGCTATCGGCTGGACACCGCTGACGCGTGACGGCGGTCAGAAACTGGGTCGTAAGTTTGACCTCTACAGCATGACCAGTGATAAATCGGTTAACTTCCAGTAATCCATTCGCCCTTCTCCTCCCGGGAAGGGCGTTTTTCTTTAAAGCCTGCGCCTGCTCTCTGTAAAAACTCACCGACGAATGCCATCACTTGCGGACACAAAATAAAGTAGATCCAGATCACATTTTTAAGCTATACAGGAGGCTGTTTCTACAGAATGAGGTGCTGTTATGACGTCGCTAACTCGTCCGCGCGTTGAGTTTATTTCGACCATCTTGCAGACCGTGCTAAGCCTTGGCCTGCTGGCGCTGGGGGTGATCCTGATTGTTTTCCTGGGGAAAGAGACGCTGCATCTGGCCGATGTGCTGTTCTCCCCGGTACAAACCAGCAAATATGAGCTGGTGGAAGGCTTGGTGGTCTATTTCCTCTACTTCGAATTTATCGCCCTGATTGTGAAGTACTTTCAGTCCGGTCTGCATTTCCCGCTACGCTATTTTGTCTATATCGGTATTACCGCGATTGTGCGGTTGATCATCATCGATCATCAGGCGCCAATGGATGTGTTGATCTACTCGGCGGCGATCCTGCTGCTGGTGATCACCCTGTGGCTGTGTAATTCGCAGCGCTTAAGACGGGAATAAAAAAAAGGCGGCCCGTTCAGGCCGCCAACGACTTCACAAGTTAGGGTTAATACAAGTTGAGGGTGCAGTGGCAACGCCCGTCATCTTTCGGGTGATAGCTGTGTTGGCTTCCTTTACTCACCCCAGTCACTTACTTCAGTAAACTCCCGGGGATTCGTGCAGTCGCCGCCTTGCTCTAACCCGAAATATTTAGGGCGCGAAAACAACGATGAAATCTAACCTTTCACCCCACCTGCGGTCAGGCCGTTAACCAGCCAGCGCTGCGCAAGCAGGAATACAAGCGTAATCGGAATGGCGGAAAGCACCGCCGCGGCGGCAAAATCGCCCCACAAATAGTTTTGCGGGTTGAGATATTGCTGCATCCCGACCGCCAGGGTGTAACTGTTCACGTCGCGCAACAGCAGTGAAGCGACCGGCACTTCGGTAATGGCGGCGATAAACGACAGAATAAACACCACAGCCAGGATTGGCACCGACAGCGGCAGCAGCACCAGGCGGAACGCCTGCCACGGCGTCGCGCCATCCAGCGACGCGGCTTCTTCCAGCGAACTGTCGATGGTTTCGAAATACCCTTTAATCGTCCAGACATGCAGCGCGATACCGCCAAGATAGGCGAAGATCACCCCGCCGTGCGTATTCAGCCCGATAAACGGAATGTACTGGCCCAGCCTGTCAAACAAGGCGTACAACGCCACCAGCGACAGCACCGCCGGGAACATCTGGAAAATCAGCATCCCTTTCAACAGCGTCGCTTTACCGCGAAAACGCATACGGGCAAAGGCGTACGCGCAGGTGGTGGAGAGCGCGACAATCCCCACGGCGGTGATCCCGGCGATCTTCACCGAGTTCCACAGCCACAACAGCACCGGGAACGGCGGCGGCGTGACGCGCCCGTCGGCGTGTTCCACGCTAAAGCCCAGCGCCAGCCGCCAGTGCTCCCACGAAATGGTGTCGGGAATTAAGCTGCCGGTTGCGAAATTACCTTCGCGCAGGGAAATGGCGACCACCATCAGCAGCGGGAACATAATCGCGGCGATAAACACCAGCAGTAATGCGTGGGTGATAAACAGCCGCAGCTTTTGCGATTTTGCCTGCACCATTGCCATAATTTTCGTCCTCCTTAATCGAATTTCATGCGCGTGGCTTTCAGGTTGACGATAGCCAGCGCGCCTACCAGCAGGAAAATCAGCGTGGCGATGGCGGCAGCAAGCCCGAAGTCCTGACCGCCACCGCCTTCAAAGGCGATGCGGTAGGTGTAGCTCACCAGCAGGTCGGTGTAGCCCGCTGGCGTGGTGGTGCCGATGCGATCCGGCCCGCCGTTGGTCAGCAACTGGATCAGCACGAAGTTATTAAAGTTAAAGGCGAAGCTCGCGATCATCAGCGGCGTCAGCGGCTTGATCAGCAGCGGGAAAGTAATGCGGAAAAAGTTTTGCAACGGCCCTGCGCCGTCCATCGCCGATGCCTCATACAGATCGTCAGGGATCGCTTTCAGCAGCCCCATGCAGAGGATCATCATGTAGGGATAACCGAGCCAGGTGTTGACGATCACGATCATCGCCCGGGCAGTTGTCGGATCGCTAAACCAGGCCGGTTTGATGCCAAACAGCGCGCTCAACATCATGTTGATCTCACCGAAGCTCTGGTTAAACAAGCCTTTGAAAATCAGGATCGAGATAAACGACGGCACCGCATAGGGCAGGATCAGCAGCACACGATAAATCGCTTTGCCTTTGAGTGATTCCCACTGCACCACGCAGGCCAGCACCATGCCGACGGCCACGGTGAGCACGACGGTGAGCACCGAGAAAACCACCGTCCAGATAAAAATCGCGATAAACGGCTTCTGGATGCCTTCATCGGTGAAAACGCGGGTGAAGTTATCCCAGCCGATGGTCACGGTATAACCGGGGCTCAGTTTTTCACTGCCCCAACTGCCGTCGGCGTTAATCGCCTGGAAGAAGCCAATCTCATTATTTGCGCGATATTTTGCGCCGCTCTGGTTATTGAGTAGCGTGCCGTCTTGCTCCACCTGATACAGCGGACGCGTGCCGGAGAACTGACGCAGCGAACTCATGGCGACTTTGCTCTCATCCGGCAAAATGGCGGTGAGCTGGTTCAGCGCCTGGCGGTTTTGCGTAATCACACGCAGGTTCGCGCGCTCGCCTGCGGGCAGGGCATCGACCTCTTTTAAAGTCAGTTGTTGTTCGCCGCCGGGCTTGAAGGCGTCGGAGAGATAATGTTTGCCACTCTCGCCGTCCGTCAGCGCCAGTTGCCAGGCATCTCCTGACGGATAAAGCCCGAAGTTATAAGCTTTTCCTGCCTGGTAAGCCCTATCGAGCAACACCTGCTGCGCGCGCTCCTGGGTCAATTGGTTGGTGCTGCTGTAGTTGGTAAAGGCGATGGCGATGGTGCAAATCAACGGGAACAAAACAAACAGGCCCATGCCCGCCACGCCAGGGTAAACATACCGCCAGGCGTAGGCCTTGCGGTTGGCGAAAATATAGAGGCCCGCCGAACTGAGGACGAGCGTGGTGATGGCAAAAAGGTATTCCCCCTGGGCATACATCATGACGACAAGGTAAGCCACTAATAGCCCGATTAGCGCGATGGCTGCCCATGCGACTTTTGAGCTTTGCCACCAGTGGCGTTTTCTTACAACATCCATGGGGATTTCCTCTTTACACTCCATCCTTCACGCTGCCTCTTTGTTGGCTACGGCTGCGCACCCCAGTCATTTACTTATGTAAACTCCTGGGGATACACAGCCTTGCCGCCGCGATGCAACGTGAATGCTGAAGTGTGAACAACTTGTCCAATTATCCTTATCGCCAGATGTGATAAGGCACTCACGTTTTTACTTAGTAATACGACCCTGCGCATCTTTCAGCGCGGCGTCGACAGTCTGGCGACCACTCACGGCATTGATCACCGCCGTACGGGTGGCGTACCAGAAGGCGGCCATTTGCGGGATGTTCGGCATGATTTCGCCGGTTTTCGCGTTATCCATGGTCGCGGCGATGCGCGGATCTTTCGCCAGTTGCTCCTGATAGGTTTTCAGCGCCACCGCGCCCAGCGGTTTGTCTTTGTTCACCTCTTCCAGACCCTGGTCGGTCAGCAAATAGTTTTCGAGGAACTCTTTCGCCAGCTCTTTATTCGGGCTGGCAGCGTTAATACCTGCGCTCAGCACGCCAACGAACGGTTTAGACGGTTTGCCGTTGAAGGTCGGCAGCGGCGCAACGCCGTAGTTAATCTTGCTCTTGTCGATATTGGCCCACGCCCACGGCCCGTTGATGGTCAGCGCGGTTTCGCCTTTGTTAAACGCCGCTTCGGCAATCGAATAATCGGTGTCGGCATTCATATGTTTGTCTTTAATCAACTTCACGAGGAAGCCCAGACCGGCTTTCGCGCCCGCGTTATCGACGCCAACATCTTTCACGTCATATTTGCCGTTTTCATACTTGAAGGCGTAACCGCCATCGGCGGCAATCAGTGGCCAGGTGAAGTACGGCTCTTGCAGGTTAAACATCAACGCGCTCTTGCCTTTCGCTTTTAATTCTTTGTCCAGCGCCGGGATCTCTTCCCAGGTTTTTGGCGGGTTTGGCACTAAGTCTTTGTTATAAATCAGCGACAGCGATTCCACAGAAATCGGATAGGCAATCAGCTTGCCGTTGTAGCGCACCGCATCCCAGGTGAAGGGGAACAGCTTGTCCTGGAAAGCTTTGTCCGGGGTGACTTCCGCCAGCAGGCCGGATTGCGCATAGCCGCCGAAACGGTCGTGCGCCCAAAAAATAATGTCCGGGCCGTCGCCGGTCGCCGCAACCTGCGGGAACTTCTCTTCCAGTTTGTCCGGGTGTTCAACGGTCACTTTGATGCCGGTGTCTTTCTCGAATTTTTTACCCACTTCGGCAAGACCGTTATAGCCTTTGTCGCCGTTGATCCAGATAACCAGCTTACCTTCTTCAATTTTGGCGAGGGCAGAGGCGGAAAACATCATCGTCGCCACTGCGGACAATGCGAGGATGCGTGCGCCTGTTTTGATTTTCATATATCCCGTCCTTTAGGTGATGTGCTCGTGGATATGCTCAAGGTGGTTTGACGGGAACAGTCTCCTTGTTTGGCAAGCGCTTCTCATCATCCCCAACCCTACGCCCCTGGGGTGATTTGTGTGATCTCTGTTACATAGATTTTTATTATGTGTGTCAACGCACACAAAATTGCGCCGTTTTTTGCAAAGCCCATCACGAAAATGCCCGTCGCCCGCCCGCCGGGGGGGCAGAACAGAATGTCTCATCCTCCCGTCTCCTCCCCCATAAAAAACAGGGGGGTGGAGGATTCGCCCGCTGAATCGATGCCCCATAGTCAGCCAACGTTGAATGTATCTGTTGGTGACAGGTTGTAACGAAGGGAGAAGGGCATGGCGAGCGTAACGCTGCGTAATGTAACGAAAGCCTGGGGCGATGTAGTGGTGTCGAAAGACATCAGTCTCGACATCCACGAAGGGGAGTTCGTGGTGTTTGTCGGCCCGTCAGGCTGCGGTAAGTCGACGCTGCTGCGCATGATTGCCGGGCTGGAAACGATAACCAGCGGGGATTTGCTGATTGGCGATACCCGCATGAACGATGTTCCCCCTGCCGAACGCGGTGTCGGCATGGTGTTCCAGTCCTATGCGCTCTATCCGCATTTGTCGGTGGCGGAAAACATGTCTTTCGGCCTGAAGCTCGCGGGCGCGAAAAAAGATCTGATCAAATCGCGCGTGACGCAGGTGGCAGAAGTGCTGCAACTGGCGCACTTGCTGGAGCGTAAACCAAAAGCGCTCTCCGGTGGACAGCGCCAGCGCGTGGCAATTGGCCGCACGCTGGTGGCCGAACCCCGCGTCTTCCTGCTTGATGAACCGCTCTCCAACCTGGATGCCGCCCTGCGCGTGCAGATGCGTATTGAGATCTCCCGCCTGCACAAGCGCCTGGGCCGCACGATGATTTACGTCACCCACGATCAGGTCGAAGCAATGACGCTGGCCGACAAAATCGTGGTGCTGGACGCCGGGCGCGTGGCGCAGGTCGGCAAGCCGCTGGAGCTTTATCACTATCCGGCTGACCGTTTTGTCGCCGGGTTTATCGGTTCGCCGAAGATGAACTTCCTGCCGGTAAAAGTGACCGCCACAGCCATTGAACAGGTGCAGGTTGAGCTGCCCAACCGCCAGCGGGTGTGGCTCCCGGTGGACAGCGCCAATGTGCAGGTCGGCGCGAATATGTCGTTGGGTATTCGCCCGGAGCATCTGCTGCCAAGCAACATCGCCGATGTCACGCTGGAAGGGGACGTGCAGGTCGTCGAGCAGCTTGGTCACGAAACACAAATTCATATCCAGATCCCGGCAATACGTCAGAACCTGGTTTACCGCCAGAACGACGTGGTGCTGGTAGAAGAGGGTGCCACATTCGCTATCGGCTTACCGCCGGAGCGTTGCCATCTGTTCCGTGAGGATGGCACCGCCTGCCGTCGGTTGCATCAAGAACCTGGCGTTTAGCGTACCCCAAAAAAACTGCACCCGCTCTTTTAAGGGCTAAGTGCAACAAAGAAAAGCAAGCAAGCTCTCAGGAGATAGAACGATGACTACTCTGCGCAAACTCCCCCTGGCTCTCGCCATTACGGCAGGCATTTTGTCTGCTCAGGCGGGTGCCGTCGACTTTAAAGGTTACGCGCGTTCCGGCATTGGCTGGACCGGCAGCGGCGGCGAGCAGCAATGCTTCCAGGCAACCGGTGCAGGCTCCAAATACCGTCTCGGTAACGAGTGCGAAACCTATGCAGAATTAAAACTCGGTCAGGAAGTGTGGAAAGAAGGCGATAAAAGCTTCTATTTCGACACGAACGTCGCTTATTCCGTCGCACAGCAAAATGACTGGGAAGCCACCGACCCGGCATTCCGTGAAGCCAACGTGCAGGGTAAAAACCTGATTGACGCGCTGCCAGGCTCCACCATCTGGGCAGGTAAACGCTTCTATCAGCGTCATGACGTACACATGATCGACTTCTACTACTGGGATATCTCCGGCCCGGGTGCAGGTCTGGAAAACGTCGATCTCGGCTTTGGTAAACTCTCTCTCGCCGCGACCCGTTCGACGGAAGCGGGTGGTTCTTCTACCTTCGCCAGCAACAGCATTTACGACTACACCGAAAAAACCGCTAACGATGTGTTTGACGTGCGTTTAGCGCAGATGGAACTCAACCCGGGCGGTACGTTAGAGCTTGGCGTTGACTATGGCCGCGCCAACACCCGTGACGGTTACCGTTTATACGATGACACCGAAACGAAAGATGGCTGGATGTTCACCGCTGAACACGTCCAGAGCATGCTGAAAGGCTATAACAAGTTTGTTGTTCAGTATGCGACCGATGCGCTGACGTCGCAGGGCAAAGGGCTGTCGCAAGGTTCCGGTATCGGTATCGATAGCAACAGTAGCTTGCCTTATAACGCCAACAACAACGGCACTTTGCTGCGTATCCTCGATCACGGTGCAATCTCCCTTGGCGATAGCTGGGATCTGATGTACGTCGGTATGTATCAGGACATCGACTGGGATAACAACAACGGCACCAAATGGTGGACGGTGGGCGTGCGCCCAATGTTCAAATGGACGCCGATCATGAGCACCCTGCTGGAAGTTGGCTACGACAACGTGAAATCTCAGCGTACCAACGACACCAACAACCAGTACAAAATCACCCTCGCGCAACAGTGGCAGGCAGGCGACAGCATCTGGTCTCGTCCGGCTATCCGCGTATTCGCAACCTATGCGAAATGGGATGAAAAATGGGGCTACAACACCAGCGGTAACCCAGGCACTAACGCCAACTATGGTCTGGCAACCCGCAACGGTACGGGCGGCTCGAGCTTCGGTCGTGGCGACAGCGACGAATGGACCTTCGGTGCCCAGATGGAAATCTGGTGGTAAGGGCTTCACTCGCATAATCAAAAGAGGGGCGCAAGCCCCTCTGATTCTTACAAACAGCGCGCTATTGCCTGGCCACCGCTGTTTTGCATCCTGAAGGTGATAACAATGAAAATGAAAAAAAGTCTCATCGCTCTGTGTCTTTCCGCGGGCTTGCTGGCGAGCGCACCGGGCATCACGCTGGCTGATGTGAATATCGTGCCCCAGAACACGGCGGCAGCGCCGTCGATTCCGACATCAGCATTGCAACAGCTCACCTGGACACCTGTCGACACAGCCAAAACCCAGACGGTTCGGCTTGCGACCGGCGGACAACATCTGAACGTCGCGGGCATTACCGGGCCAGTGGCCGCATTTAGTGTGCCGGCCAATATTGGTGAACTCACGCTGACGCTCTCCAGCGATGTGAATAAAAACACCGGCGTTTTTGCGCCGAACGTGCTGGTCTTTGATCAGAATATGTCGCCTGCGGCCTTTTTCCCCAGTAGCTACTTTACCTACCAGGAACCCGGCGTGTTAAACGCCGACCGGCTGGAAGGTGTAATGCGACTGACCCCGGCATTGGGCCAGCAGAAGCTCTATATCCTTGCGTTCACCACCGAAAGTGATTTGCAGAAAACCACCACGCTGCTTGATCCGGCCAAGGCCTATGCGAAGGGCGTGGGCAATGCGATCCCTGACATCCCCGATCCCATTGCGCGCCATATTGCGGACGGCGTAGTGAATCTGAAAGTGAAAAACAGCAGCGGCTCCAGCGTGCTGGTGGGTCCGTTGTTTGGTTCTTCTGCCCCGAGCACGGTAACGGTGGGCAACACCGCCGCGCCGACGTACAGTGCGCAACCTGCGGTTGCCGCGCCTGCTCCAGCGCCAGCGGCAAAAAGCGAGCCGATGCTCAACGATACGGAGAGCTATTTTAACCGTGCGATTAAGGAAGCCGCTGACAAAGGTGACATTGATAAGGCTCTGAAATTACTAAATGAAGCAGAACGTCTCGGGTCGAAAACTGCCCGTGCCACTTTTATCAGCAGTGTAAAAGGCAAGGGGTGATTCCTCCCCGCAATGTTGATATTTGCAGTAACTGGTGCGTCGCCTGACGCACCTTTTTTTCCGGTGCAGATGCGCGCTGTTGCGTATCTGTTGCATCGATGAAAACTGTCTGACGTTTTCCCGCCACCCGCCCGCCCGTTCTGCGATACACTATTGCTACGTTATGTACCGGAGAGTAAGGCATGTCACATCCTGCGCTTACGCAATTGCGTGCGCTGCGCTATTTAGAAGCAATTCCCGCGCTGGAGCCGCAACTGCTGGACTGGCTGTTGCTGGAAGATTCAATGACCCAACGTTTTGAGCAACAGGGCAAAAAAATCACCGTCACCTTAATTCGCGAGGGCTTTGTTACGCCAGATGAGATTGCGCAAGAGCGCGATCTGCTGCCGGATGAAGCGCGTTACTGGCTGCGTGAAATCATACTTTGCGCAGACGGCGTACCCTGGCTTGCCGGGCGCACCGTGGTGCCGGAATCGACGCTCAGCGGCCCTGAGCTGGCGCTGCAAAAGCTGGGAAAAACGCCGCTGGGGCGATATCTTTTTACCTCTTCTACACTTACGCGTGACTTTATTGAAATTGGACGTCATGAGCAGTTATGGGGACGCCGTTCTCGTCTGCGACTGGGCGGAAAACCGCTGATGCTGACCGAACTGTTTTTACCCGCGTCACCGCTGTACTAAGAGGAATACAAAATGGAGTGGAGTCTCACGCAGACTAAGCTATTAGCTTTTCATCGGCTAATGCGTACGGACAAACCGATTGGTGCGCTGTTGTTGCTGTGGCCAACATTGTGGGCATTGTGGGTAGCAACGCCTGGTGTGCCGCCGTTATGGATTTTGTTGGTGTTTGTTGCGGGCGTATGGCTGATGCGCGCCGCCGGTTGCGTGGTCAATGATTACGCCGATCGTAAATTTGATGGTCACGTTAAGCGCACGGCGAATCGCCCGTTGCCCAGCGGTGCCGTAACAGAAAACGAGGCGCGGGCGCTGTTTGTCGTGCTGGTGCTGCTGGCGTTCGCACTGGTGCTTACGCTCAATGTAATGACCATTCTGCTCTCGGTTGCCGCGCTGGCGCTGGCCTGGGTGTACCCGTTTATGAAGCGCTACACCCATCTGCCGCAGGTGGTGCTGGGGGCGGCGTTTGGCTGGTCGATTCCAATGGCGTTTGCCGCCGTGAGCGAAACGGTGCCGCTGAGCTGCTGGATTATGTTCCTCGCCAATATTTTGTGGGCGGTGGCTTACGATACGCAGTACGCGATGGTTGACCGCGATGATGATGTGAAGATTGGCATCAAGTCGACGGCGATTTTGTTTGGTCGTTACGACAAGCTGATTATCGGCATTTTGCAGGTTGCGGTGATGGCGCTGATGGCTGCTATCGGCTGGCTGAGCGGGTTAGGGTGGATCTATTACACAACCGTGCTGGTGGCGGGTGCGCTGTTTGTTTACCAGCAGGTGTTGATAGCGAAACGTGAACGCGACGCCTGCTTTAAAGCGTTTATGAACAACAACTACGTTGGGCTGGTGCTGTTTTTAGGGCTGGCGTTGAGTTATTTGCATTGATATTTCACATTTTCCCCTCTCCCTTCTGGGAGAGGGGAAATACAACATCACGCTTCTGGTTGCGTTGCGCTCTCAATCGTTAAACGCACATCTGACGTCATCAACTCTGCCAGCATTTGATATACGCTTAACGTCCGCGATGGATCGGCATCGCCGGTATCGCTGATATAACCTTCATCGCGCAGCGTCAGCACCAGCGTACTGAATACGGCTTTATCGAAGAACTCCGGCGCGTTAATACCGTGCAGCACCGACAAACGCTGAGCCAGCGTGCGGCTCTCTTTCTCCAGCGTGCTGCGGTTCATCGATGGGTTCGCGCTCAGTAGCCAGAAGGTAATGGCGTAACGCTGCAATGTTTCGCGCGCGCCTGCCGCCAGCAATTGCAATGTGCGCGAGTGCGCCGGATTGATGCTCAGGCGATCCTCTTTCAGGGTGATTAGCCCCTGGCGCAGCAACTCTTGCGTCAGGTTCTCCAGCACCTCTGCCAGCTCTGCTTTTTCCCAACGCAGGAATAGCTCGGCTTTCAACATCGGATAGAGCAACTCAACGTGGCGCAGGATCTCACTTCGGGAGATCGTGCGATGCTGAGCCACAATTGCCGCTACCAGCGACGGCAGCATCAACATGTGCGCAATATTGTTGCGGTAATAGGTCATCAGTACCGCCTGCTCGCGCGGCAGAATGATGATATCGCCAATGGTGTCTTTCTCGACCTCGAACTTGTTCATCTGCAACGCGTGATTGATGAGCTCCGCCGCGCTGGCGGACGGTGCCGTCGAATCCGGGGAGTAGGGCACGTTACGCATCAAATCGAGGTAGCAATTAAGCTGTTCGGTCAGTTGCTCGCGAGTCAGTGAACGCTGGCGCGAGGCTAATAATGCCGTACAACACAGGTTCATCGCATTCGCTGCACCGGCGTTATTAATGCGCACCATCAGGTCGGCGGCGATAGTGTTCACGGTCGGCGTCAGCCATGCCGGGCGAATGGCTTCAATCGGATCGATCGATTCGCGCCACTCCGGCACGTTGTGGTTAAGGTAGTTCACCAGCGGGATAGGCTCACCGAAGTTCACATAACCCTGACCCAGATTGCGCAGCTTGCTCAGGCCGCGCAGCATCTGCCACAAACTTTCTTTCTCTTTCGTCGCACCGCGCAGCTCTTTCGCGTAAGTGCCGACCTCCATCACGTGCTCATAGCCGATATAAATCGGCACCAGCGTGATGGGGCGCGTACCGCCGCGCAGCATTGCCTGGATGGTCATCGACAGCGTACCGGTTTTCGGATCCAGCAAACGTCCGGTGCGGGAACGACCGCCCTCGACGAAATACTCCACCGAATAACCGCGGCTGAACAACTCGCCCAGATATTCACGGAACACCGTGGAATAGAGCTTGTTGCCTTTAAAGGTACGGCGAATAAAGAACGCCCCCAGGCGGCGGAAAATCGGCCCTGCCGGCCAGAAATTCAGATTGATGCCGGCCGCAATGTGCGGCGGCACCAGCCCCTGGTGATAGAGCACATACGAAAGCAGTAAATAGTCCATATGGCTGCGGTGGCAGGGCACATAGACAATTTCGTGGCCATCATGGGCCAACTGCCGCACGCGCTCTGCATTATGTACGTTGATGCCCTGATAGAGACGGTTCCACGTAAAGCCGAGGATACGGTCGGTCAGACGAATCATTTCGTAGGAGAAGTTAGCGGCAATCTCTTCCATCAGAGCGATAGCGTTTTGCTGCGCTTTATCATGGGAGATTTTTTTACTGCGCGCTTCGTCTTCGACCGCGCGAGCAATCGCTTTGGACGACAGCAGCTTATTGAACAGATCCTGACGTGCCGGCAGACGCGGGCCAACGGCGGCCAGACGCTGGCGGGCGAAGTGCATACGCGCCACGCGTGCCAGTTTTTGCGCAATAATTTTATCAGTGCCGTGCTCGGTTGCCATGCGGCGCAGCGAAACCGGCGGAGAGAAGCGCACAAAGCTGTCGCGGCCAAGCCAGGAGACAGCAAAGAACTTTTGGATGCCGTTGAGCATACGCAAAGGCGGGTTGATTTCGCCTTTTTCACGCCCCGGTGAGCGGCCAAACATGACCGACACCGGCACCATTTGCACATCCAGATCCGGATGGCTGCGGTGCAAATCCAGGTAGTCGTGGAACAGTTTTATCGACTCTTCTTTCGGCGTGTAATAAGTGAAAACACGCGGACCGCCGTGGATAAACACGTAACGCGGCAGCAGTGTGCCGTCGATTTCCAATGGTTCCATAGGGTCGGGCAATTCATGTGCCAGACATTGGGCGCGCAAAGTCAATAAGTCTGCCTTTGAGTTGTAAGGCAGCACGTACATAATAGGACGTGATGTATCGAGACCCAGTTCCTGTGCAGGTTCTGCGGGGATCGATTTACTTTTTACCAGCACGCTTAATGGTAAGTTCAGTAATTTGTAGTAAATTCGTGGCCAGCCGGACATAAAGGATGTAAAGCCTCTGGTTAATAGTGCCATTGCGCCGCAAGAATATCAGAAAGCGCACACAATTTCTGTTGTACCGCTGCGCGCTCACCCACTCATTGACGCTTATTACGTAAAAAGGTTCTTTTAATGGCCAATAATACCACCGGTTTAATCCGGATCATTAAAGCCGCGGGATATTCCTGGAAAGGAATTCGCGCTGCATGGATCAATGAAGCCGCCTTTCGACAGGAAGGGGTGGCAGTAATTCTGGCAATCATTATTGCTGGTTTTTTGGATATTGATACCATGACGCGCGTCCTGCTTATTGGCTCGGTCACGCTGGTGATGATTGTTGAAATCCTCAATAGCGCCATCGAAGCGGTGGTTGATCGTATCGGCTCTGAATTCCATGAGCTTTCTGGCCGCGCGAAAGATATGGGCTCGGCGGCGGTACTGATGGCAATTCTACTGGCGCTGTTCACCTGGATCTCGCTTCTTTGGTCGCATTTTCGATAGTGTTTCCATAATTCGATAACGCTCTGGTTTTTTGCTTAAATTTGGTTTCAAATTCGCCGTTAACTGTATATACTCACAGCATAACTGTATATACACCCAGGGGGCGGGATGAAAGCATTAACGGCCAGGCAGCAAGAGGTGTTCGATCTTATTCGCGATCGTATCACCCAAACCGGTATGCCACCGACGCGTGCGGAAATCGCACAGCAATTGGGGTTCCGTTCCCCAAATGCAGCCGAAGAACACCTTAAAGCGCTGGCGCGCAAGGGGGTAATCGAAATCGTATCTGGCGCATCTCGCGGGCTTCGCCTGCTGCTGGAAGAAGAAAACGATGTCGGGCTGCCGCTGATTGGTCGCGTCGCTGCGGGCGAACCACTTCTGGCGCAACAGCATATTGAAAGTCACTACCAGGTCGATCCTAATCTGTTTAAACCGCACGCAGATTTCCTGCTGCGCGTTAGCGGTATGTCTATGAAAGACATCGGGATTATGGACGGCGATCTGCTGGCGGTACACAAAACGCAGGATGTGCGTAACGGCCAGGTGGTTGTCGCGCGTATCGAAGACGAAGTGACCGTCAAGCGCCTGAAAAAGCAGGGCAACACCGTTGAGCTGTTGCCGGAAAACAGCGAGTTTTCCCCGATAGTGGTCGACTTGCGCGATCAAAACTTCACCATCGAAGGGCTGGCGGTTGGCGTCATCCGTAATGGTGAATGGCTGTAACGCCCATTTTCTCTGCTGCGGCATCCTATTACCTGCCGCAGCGTCACTCTCTTTTCTCCCACTGACGCTCACGCTATGCCGCTGCTGACCGCATCCGACAAAGCTCTGTGGCGGCTCGCGCTGCCCATGATCTTATCCAACATTACCGTCCCGCTTCTGGGGCTGGTGGATACTGCTGTGATTGGGCACCTTGATAGCCCGGTTTACCTGGGTGGCGTCGCGATTGGCGCAACGGCAACCAGCTTCCTGTTTATGCTGCTGCTGTTCCTGCGTATGAGTACCACCGGTCTTACCGCTCAGGCTTTCGGTGCGAAAAATGCGCCCGCGCTGGCCCGTGCACTGGTGCAGCCCTTACTGCTGGCGATTGCCGCTGGTGTCGTGATTGCGTTGTTGCGTACGCCACTTATTACTCTCGCGCTGCATATCACCGGCGGGAGCGATGCTGTGCTGGAACAGGCTCGACGTTTTCTTGATATCCGCTGGCTCAGCGCACCTGCTTCACTGGGCAATCTTGTGCTGCTCGGCTGGTTGCTTGGCGTGCAGTATGCCCGCGCTCCGGTGATATTGTTGGTGGTCGGCAATGTCTTCAACATTGTGCTCGATCTCTGGCTGGTGATGGGCCTGCATATGAATGTGCAGGGCGCAGCGCTTGCCACGGTGATTGCCGAATACGTCACGTTTGCTCTCGGGTTGCTTATGGTCCACCAGGTGCTACACCGGCGAAAGATCTCTTTTGCGATGCTCAAAACGGCCTGGCGTGGGGGTATCCGGCGGTTGCTGGCGCTCAACCGCGATATCATGTTGCGCTCGCTGCTGCTGCAACTCTGCTTCGGTTCGATAACGGTGCTCGGTGCGCGCCTGGGTAGCGAAACGGTGGCCGCTAACGCGGTGCTGATGATGTTTCTGACTTTCACTGCCTATGCACTGGATGGTTTTGCCTACGCGGTTGAAGCGCATTCCGGGCAGGCTTACGGCGCGCGTGATGGCAGCCAGTTGTTGCAGATTTGGCGCGCTGCCTGCCGCCAGGCCGGGTTTGTCGCGTTGGCTTTCGCCGTTGTATACGCGCTGGCGGGCCATGCCATTATTGCGCTGTTAACCTCATTGCCCGAGTTGCAACAGCTTGCCGGGCACTATCTTATCTGGCAGGTCGTTCTGCCGCTGGTCGGCGTATGGTGTTATTTGCTGGATGGGATGTTCGTTGGTGCGACGCGCGCTGCCGAGATGCGTAACAGCATGGCGATCGCCGCAGCGGGTTTTGCGGTGACGCTGTTGACAGTGCCGGTGCTTGGCAACCACGGTTTATGGCTTTCGCTGGCGGTTTTCCTGGCGCTGCGTGGTCTGACGCTGGCGCTGATATGGCGTCATCACTGGCGGGGAGGGAGCTGGTTTGCCCATAGCGATCACGCCTGATCACGCCTCGCTTACACTGCTTTTTATCGTTTAAGCGGTTAAAGATTCCGAATATGAAACACTACGCGGGATCCTTAACTACAATAATTAATACGTTCAGCACAGCGAGAACGTCATTTTAACCGAACGATAAGGAGTCAATGATGAATAAAGACGAAGTCGGCGGTAACTGGAAACAGTTTAAAGGCACTGTTAAAGAAAAATGGGGCAAACTTACCGATGACGATATGACCGTCATTGAAGGTAAACGTGACCAGCTGGTAGGTAAAATCCAGGAGCGTTACGGTTACGCAAAAGATGAAGCGGAAAAGGAAGTTACGGATTGGGAAACGCGTAACGATTACCGCTGGTAGCCAACACTCCCCTCAAGTGTGTTAACCCTCACAGGCTACCTGCCCCCAGGTACATGGATGTACCTCCCTCCCTTCATCTTTCCCGTTTTATCTGCGTTGGCTGCGCTTACTCACATGGGTCACATACGTATGTATGCTCCCCAATCCCTTCATCTTTCCCGTTTTATCTGCGTTGGCAGCGCTTACTCACATGGGTCACATACTTGTGTATGCTCGCCATTCCCATAATCTTTCCCGTTATATCTGCGTTGGCTGCGCTTACTCACATGGGTCACATACTTGTGTATGCTCCCCAATCCCTTCATCTTTCCCGTTTTATCTGCGTTGGCTGCGCTTACTCACATGGGTCACATACTTGTGTATGCTCCCCAATCCCTTCCTCTTTCCCGTTTTATCTGCGTTGGGTGCGCTTACTCACATGGGTCACATACTTGTGTATGCTCCCCAATCCCTTCCTCTTTCCCGTTTTATCTGCGTTGGCTGCGCTTACTCACATGGGTCACATACTTATGTATGCTCCCCATGATTCGTGCGCTTGCCGCCTTGCTAAAACGCGAAATATTTTGGGATTTCTATCTGAAAGATAAAAATTAACGCGGTTTCTTTTTGATCTGAAGGCTGTGATCGTGATGGCAATGGTCATGATGTCGGCAGGATTCCACTTCCACACAGGCCGCGCATAAACCGTGCGCTTCAATCACGTTATGGCGCAGGGCAAAGCCCATCTTCGCTGCCAGCGCGTGCATAATATCTTCCACCCCTTCCGCCTGCTCTTCTTTCACTGAACCGCAGCGATCGCAAATAAACATCGCAGAGGTGTGCGTCGGTTGGTCAAAAAGATGGCACAGCACATAGCTGTTTGTTGATTCCACCTTATGCACAAAGCCTTGCTCCAGCAGAAAATCCAGCGCGCGATACACCGTGGGCGGTTTCGCCTGCGGTTCGCTTTCGCGCAGCAGATCAAGCAAATCGTACGCGCTGATGGCCCCTTGTTGCAGGCTCAATAAGCGTAAAACTTCCAGACGCTGCGGAGTCAGGCGCACGTTGCGCTGTGCGCACAGCTTTTCAGCCTGCACTAACATCTCTTGCGAAGTGGTCTTATCCATAGGCGTTCTCTGGTTGGTGGAAACACAAGGATCACACTCTACCATGTCCTGCCCAAAACGCCGAGACTGGCGCCCGCAATCTCCTTTTCTCTGTTTTCTTCACGAAACAGATATCGTCTTCTATAAATAATGAGTGCCATTTGTAAAAAAATAATAGCCGTGCGCGACAACGCGTTCGGCAAAGTAAGTTCTCTTTTCTCCTTTTATTCACAGCAATAATGCATTCCTGTTTGGGCAAAAACTAACAGGTTTTAATACTCATCTGGCTACGAGAAACATACTGTGAAAAAAAAATGCAAACTTTCGGTGGTCGCTATCGCTGTCTCTTTTTTTGTGGCAAATCAGGCAGGTGCAGCCAATACCTGGGCGGAAGCGCGTAACGATGCAATGGGGGGGACGGGTGTTGCGTCCGCAAATTATGGCAGTGGAGCATTAATTAACCCGGCGTTGCTGGCAAAAGCACAGCCGGAAGACGATATAACCGTTATTCTTCCGAGTGTTCAGGCGCAAATTTCGGATAAGGACAATTTGCGTGATGAAATTGATTACATCAATGACAAAGTCGATCAGTATAAAGATGTTGTCGATAATCTTAACGCGGCAGATATTATTGCCGACCCCTTTGGCACACTAGACCAATTCCAGAATGCGGCAAAAGATCTGGCCGATGAGCTGGTCTATCTCCGCGGCAAAACGGCTCAGGCGAAAGCCGCAGCCGGGATCGCAGTCAGTATTCCCAACGATGTGCTGTCCGCGGCCTTTGTAACCAAAGCGTACGCTCATGCCCGCGTTAGCTCGAATATCGATCAGCAAGATATCGATTATCTGCGTAGCATCCAGAACAGCGACGCTGTTGCGCTGCGCGAGGCGCTGGGCGCAGCATTGTCACCGGACGGCAGCGATGAGATCACGCGCAACCTGAACTCGACCGCATCGGGTCGTGCCGCCATCGTAACCGATTTTGGTATCGCGCTGGCTCGCCAGTTTGATGTCGGCGGAGTACCGCTCTCCGTGGGCGTCACGCCGAAACTGCAAAAAACCTGGGTCTACAACTACACGGCGTCGATTTACGACTACGACAGCGATGACTGGAACAGCAGCCGTTATCGTCGCGATAACACCGGATTTAACGTTGATGTTGGCCTGGCCGCAGATTTCGGCAAGAACGTGACGGTCGGTTTAACCGGACAGAACCTCGTTTCCCGTAATATCGATACCCAGGAAGTGCTTATTCGTAACGGCAGAACCGGGGAAGTTCGCAATTACAAAGACACCTACCAGATTAGCCCGATCGTCACCGCCGGGGCGGCCTGGCACAACGATCTGGTGACCCTGAGCGCAGACGGTGATTTAACCGAGACTAAAGGCTTTAAAAGCGAGAAAAACTCGCAATACGTTGGTGTCGGTGCTGAAGTGCGTCCGCTTAACTGGCTGGCAGTTCGCGCCGGTTACCGCGCAGATGTAAAAGGCGATGACAAAAACGTCTTCACCGGCGGTGTTGGTTTCGCGCCGTTCAACCGTGTGCACATCGATCTGATGGGCCTGGTTGGCGAAGATGAAACCTGGGGTGCAGGCGCGCAGCTGAGCATGACTTTCTGATGATTAACCGGAGGCGCTGCGCCTCCGGTTTTGCCTGTGCTATAGTTACGCCCCTTTTTCACTTGATGCTTAATTATTCGCCATGCTGCCAGAAAAACCGTCCTCAACTTTTCCTGCTCATCGTTTCTCTATTGCCCCCATGCTCGACTGGACGGACCGGCATTGCCGCTACTTTTTGCGCCTGTTGTCACGCCAGACGCTGCTGTATACCGAAATGGTGACCACCGGCGCGATTATTCATGGCAAAGGGGATTATCTGGCCTACAGCGAAGAAGAGCATCCGGTGGCATTGCAGCTTGGCGGCAGCGACCCGGCGCAGCTTGCTCACTGTGCGAAGCTGGCTGAAACGCGCGGGTATGATGAAATCAACCTCAACGTCGGCTGCCCGTCGGATCGCGTGCAGAACGGCCGTTTCGGTGCCTGCCTGATGGGTGAAGCGCAACTGGTGGCAGACTGTATCAAAGCGATGCGCGATGTGGTTTCCATTCCAGTGACGGTAAAAACGCGTATTGGCATTGACGAGCAGGACAGCTACGAATTTCTTTGCGATTTTATTGGCACCGTAGCCGGTAAAGGCGAGTGCGAAAGCTTCATTATTCACGCCCGTAAAGCCTGGCTTTCCGGTCTGAGCCCGAAAGAGAACCGCGAAATTCCGCCGCTTGATTACCCGCGCGTTTACCAACTCAAACGCGATTTTCCCCACTTAATGATGTCGATCAACGGCGGCATTAAAACGCTGGAAGAAGCCAAAGCGCACCTCGAACAGATGGACGGCGTAATGGTCGGGCGCGAAGCCTACCAGAACCCGGGCATGCTGGCGTCGGTGGACCGTGAAATTTTTGGTGTGAATAGCGCAGATGCCGATCCGGTGGCAGTGGTGCGTGCCATGTATCCCTATATTGAGCGCGAACTGAGCCAGGGCGCTTATCTCGGCCATATTACGCGCCATATGCTGGGCCTGTTCCAGGGCGTGCCGGGTGCGCGTCAATGGCGTCGTTACCTGAGTGAGAATGCCCACAAAGCGGGGGCTGATATCAATGTGGTCGAGCATGCGCTGAATCTGGTGGCATCGAAGCGATAAAGCTTCCACGTTATCAACGCAATAACTGTGGACGTTACTAAAGTATTGAGCGGTTCATCACATCCTGGAGACATTTCCAGGCACATTGCTTAGAACCGAATAGGATTTAGATATCAAATCTGTCACTATCGCGGCGTTACGAATTCATCGAGCTGTACCCTACAATGCAGCCGAACTAAAAAAGAAAGGGCTTCCCGCGGGAAGCCCTAATTCTTTCAAGGAGATAGCTTAAGGGATCAGCAGGCTCGAACCCTGCGTGGAGCGGCTCTCTAACATTTCATGCGCCCGCTGCGCATCTTTCAGCGCGAACTTCTGCTCTTCTGATACATCCACTTTGATGACCCCACTGGCGATCAGCGAAAACAACTCATTGCTGGCTTCCTGGAGCTCTTCATAGGTGGTGACGTAGCCATTCAGGGAAGGGCGGGTCGCGTAGAGCGAACCTTTCTGGTTAAGAATGCCAAGATTCACGCCGGTCACCGGCCCGGAAGAGTTGCCGAAACTGACCATCAACCCGCGACGGCGCAGGCAATCGAGGGAAGTTTCCCAGGTATCTTTCCCCACCGAATCGTAGACCACGCTCACTTTTTTACCGCCGGTCAGTTCTTTCACCCGCTCAACGACGTTCTCTTCGCTGTAGTTGATCACCTGCCAGGCGCCCGCCTGCTGTGCCCGTTGCGCTTTTTGCGCGGAACCGACAGTCCCGATCAACTTCGCGCCAAGCGCTTTCGCCCACTGGCAGGCAATCAGCCCGACGCCGCCAGCAGCAGCGTGAAACAGGAAGATTTCATCAGGTTTGATTTCGTAGGTTTTGCGCAGCAGATAAAACACCGTTAATCCTTTGAGGAACGAGGCGGCAGCCTGTTCGAAAGAGATGGCATTCGGCAGAACGGCAACTTTGTCGGCAGGAACGTTATGCACCGAACTGTAAGCCCCCAGCCCGGATTGCGCATACACCACGCGATCGCCCACTTTTACCCGCGTCACGCCGCTGCCCACTTTGCTCACTACCCCGGCGGCTTCCGTACCCAGCCCGCTTGGTAACGACGGTGGCGGGTAGAGCCCGCTGCGAATATAAGTATCAATGTAGTTGATACCAATGGCTTTATTTTCCACCTGCACGTCATTTTCAGAGGGGGCAGCGGGGGTGAACTTTACCGCATTTAACACTTCAGGCCCGCCATGCTTGTGAAATTCTATTCTCGTCGCCATGTTCACTCTCCTGATCTGTGATAATCTCTCAACCCATTCATTACCCGGATAACTCCTTTCACTATGGCAGGAAATAAACCCTTCAACAAACAGGCTGAACCCCGCGACCAGAAGCTCGAGGGGATGAAAGTTCCTCCGCATTCAATCGAAGCGGAGCAGTCGGTGTTGGGCGGTTTAATGCTGGATAACGAGCGCTGGGACGACGTCGCCGAGCGCGTGGTTTCCGACGACTTCTATACCCGCCAGCATCGCCATATTTTTACGGAAATGCACCGCCTCCAGGAGATGGGCAAACCCATCGACCTGATCACGCTGGCGGAATCGCTGGAGCAACAAGGCCAACTGGATATTTGCGGCGGTTTTGCGTACCTGGCTGAGCTGTCCAAAAATACGCCAAGTGCGGCGAACATCAGCGCTTATGCAGATATCGTGCGTGAACGCGCCGTTGTTCGCGAAATGATCTCCGTGGCGAATGAAATCGCCAACGCCGGTTTTGATCCGCAAGGGCGCACCAGCGAAGATCTGCTGGATTTGGCGGAGTCGCGGGTATTCAAGATTGCCGAAAGCCGCGCGAATAAAGATGAAGGCCCGAAAAACATCGCCGATGTCCTCGAAGCCACCGTGGCGCGTATTGAGCTGTTATTCCAGCAACCGCACGATGGCGTGACCGGCGTGAATACCGGCTACGATGACCTCAATAAAAAGACCGCCGGTTTGCAGCCTTCGGATTTGATCATCGTCGCTGCTCGTCCGTCGATGGGTAAAACGACATTTGCGATGAACCTCGTCGAAAACGCGGCGATGCTACAGGATAAGCCAGTACTTATCTTCAGTCTTGAAATGCCCTCAGAGCAGATCATGATGCGTTCGCTTGCGTCGCTGTCGCGTGTGGATCAGACCCGCATTCGTACCGGCCAGCTGGATGACGAAGACTGGGCGCGCATTTCCGGCACCATGGGCATTCTGCTGGAAAAACGCAACATCTATATCGATGACTCGTCCGGCCTGACGCCGACAGAAGTGCGTTCCCGCGCGCGACGTATCGCCCGCGAACACGGCGGGATCGGGCTTATCATGATCGACTACCTGCAACTGATGCGCGTGCCGTCGCTGTCGGACAACCGTACGCTGGAAATCGCGGAAATTTCCCGCTCGCTGAAGGCACTGGCGAAAGAGTTACAGGTGCCGGTGGTGGCGCTGTCGCAGCTTAACCGCTCGCTGGAACAGCGCGCGGATAAACGCCCGGTCAACTCCGATCTGCGTGAATCCGGCTCTATCGAGCAGGATGCCGACTTAATCATGTTTATCTACCGTGATGAGGTTTATCACGAAAACAGTGACTTAAAAGGCATCGCCGAAATCATTATTGGTAAGCAGCGTAACGGCCCGATTGGGACGGTACGTCTGACATTTAACGGGCAGTGGTCGCGTTTTGATAATTATGCGGGGCCACAATATGACGACGAATAAATCTTCTTCATCCTTCGCGCTACAGGTGCGTTGACTGCGCTCGCTCACCCCGGTCACTTAGTTTACTAAGCTCACGGGGATTCACGAGCTTGTCGCCTTCCTGCAACACGAATGATTTTGAAGCCAGATTTACAAAGGAATTTAAATGCAAGCGGCAACCGTAGTAGTTAACCGCCGCGCTCTGCGACACAATCTGCAACGCCTGCGCGAACTGGCTCCCGCCAGCCGCCTGGTTGCGGTCGTGAAAGCGAACGCCTATGGACACGGTCTTCTCGAGACCGCGCGAACGCTCCCCGATGCCGATGCTTTCGGTGTCTCCCGTCTTGAAGAAGCCCTGCAACTGCGCGCAGGCGGCATTACGCAGCCGATCCTGTTACTGGAAGGTTTCTTCGCCGCCAGCGATCTGCCCCTGGTCGCTGAACACCGGCTCCATACTGTTATTCACAGCATTGAACAGCTCGAAGCACTGGAAACAGCCACGCTAACAGAGCCGGTCAATGTGTGGATGAAACTCGACACCGGCATGCACCGCCTCGGCGTGCATCCTCATGAAGCGCAAGCGTTTTATACCCGCTTGTCACAGTGCAAAAACGTGCGCCAGCCGGTGAACATCGCCAGCCACTTTGCCCGCGCTGATGAGCCGGAATGCGGCGCAACAGAACGCCAGCTCGATCTCTTCACTACCTTTACCGATGGCAAGCCTGGCTTGCGGTCGATTGCCGCGTCGGGCGGAATACTGCTGTGGCCGCAATCCCATTTCGACTGGGTGCGTCCCGGCATTATTTTGTACGGCGTTTCGCCGCTCGAGAGTAAACCTTGGGGGACGGATTTTGGCTTCCAGCCGGTGATGACTTTGACCTCACAACTGATTGCCGTACGCGAGCATAAAGCGGGCGATCCGGTGGGTTACGGCGGCACGTGGGAAAGCGCGCGCGACACTCGTTTGGGCGTGGTGGCGATGGGCTATGGCGATGGCTACCCGCGCGCTGCGCCGTCCGGTACGCCGGTGCTGGTCAACGGGCGTGAAGTGCCGATTGTCGGTCGTGTTGCCATGGACATGATTTGTGTCGATCTCGGCCCCGATGCGCAGGACAAAGCGGGCGATGAAGTTGTGCTGTGGGGCGAAGGTTTGCCCGTCGAGCGCATCGCGCAAGCCACAAATGTGAGTGCTTACGAACTTATTACGCGCCTGACATCAAGGGCGACGCTTCGCTATATCGATTAATGCTTAGCGCTTTCCTGAGCGGGAAAGCGCTGCTCCTCTCGATCTTCCCCGGCTTCCAGTTTATTGTGGAGGTCCTGCCTACTGTAAACCTGGAGAAGACAAGCGTGTTTCAGAAAGTTGACGCCTATGCCGGCGACCCGATCCTCTCATTAATGGAGCGCTTCAAAGAAGATCCGCGCAGCGACAAAGTGAACCTCAGTATCGGGCTCTATTACGACGAAGAGGGGATTATTCCGCGTCTGCAAGCGGTTGCCGAAGCCGAAGCGCGTCTTAATGCGCAGCAGCACGGCGCATCGGTCTATCTGCCAATGGAAGGGCTGAACAGCTATCTTCACACCATCGCGCCGCTGCTGTTTGGTGCCGATCACCCGGTGCTGGCGCAAAAACGCGTGGCCACCATCCAGACGCTTGGCGGCTCAGGCGCACTGAAAATCGGCGCCGATTTTCTGAAACGTTACTTTCCCAACTCCGGCGTCTGGGTAAGCGATCCCACTTGGGAAAACCATGTCGCCATTTTTGAAGGCGCGGGTTTCGAAGTAAACACTTACCCGTGGTACGACGCCACCACCAACGGCGTGCGTTTCGCGGCGTTTCTGGAAAAACTGAACACCCTCGCGGAGCAGAGCATTGTGCTGTTGCATCCTTGCTGTCATAACCCGACCGGCGCGGATCTGACCAACGACCAGTGGGACCAGGTGGTGGAAGTGCTGAAAGCGCGTAACCTGATCCCGTTCCTCGACATTGCGTATCAAGGTTTCGGTGCGGGCATGGAAGAAGATGCTTACGCCATCCGCGCGGTTGCGCACGCCGGGCTGCCCGCGCTGGTCAGCAACTCGTTCTCTAAAATTTTCTCCCTGTATGGCGAGCGCATCGGCGGGCTTTCTGTGGTCTGTGAAGATACCGAAGCCGCAGGCCGCGTGCTGGGGCAGTTAAAAGCGACCGTGCGCCGCAACTACTCCAGCCCGCCGAGTTATGGTGCGCAACTGGTAGCAGCAGTGTTGAGTGATGCGGGTTTAAAAGCCTCGTGGCTGGCGGAAGTGGAAGCCATGCGTACGCGTATTCTGGCGATGCGTCAGGAGCTTGTCACCGTGCTGAAAGAGGCAATTCCGGGTGGTAATTTTGATTACCTGATCAGGCAGCGCGGCATGTTTAGCTACACCGGCCTGAGTGCGGCCCAGGTTGATCGTTTACGCGAAGAGTTTGGCATTTATCTGCTTTCAAGCGGCCGCATGTGCGTGGCTGGGCTGAATAGCCGTAACGTGCATCGTGTGGCGCAAGCATTCGCCGCTGTTATGTAAGTACTTACTTATCTTGTTCATTGATTACCCGATCCTCTGCGCTTTTGCAGGGGATCACCTTCCTCTGTATTCTCTTAATCTATGGATATTCCACAGAAATCCCTTTTTTTAACCCGCCGCTGGGGTTATGGTCTGGTAAGATTTTGACCATTCGCACCATTTATAAAATATAACAAACTGATAATTTAGGGATAAATATGCGAAAGCTCACGCGCGCCTTTGGCGCTGCCTGCTTATGGATGGCCATTAGTAGTGTTGCTGTGTATGCCTCTGCGCCTGGCCCCGTCTCTGATGGAACTAACGTTGCAAAACTGGCCGAACAGGCACCGATTCACTGGGTTTCCGTGGCACAAATCGAACGCTCACTGCTTGAGCGCCCGCCAATGGCGGTGGGATTTGATATCGACGACACGGTGCTTTTCTCCAGCCCCGGCTTCTGGCGTGGGAAGAAAACCTGGTCTCCCGACAGTGACGATTACCTGCACAACCCGGCGTTCTGGGAAAAAATGAATAACGGCTGGGATGAATTCAGTATCCCGAAAGAGGTGGCACGCCAGTTAATAGCTATGCACGTGAAGCGTGGCGATACGCTGTTTTTCATCACCGGGCGAAGCCCGACCAAAACAGAAACCGTAACGAAAACCCTCCAGGATGATTTCCTTATTCCTGCCGTCAATATGACCCCGGTTATTTTCGCTGGCGTCAAGCCAGGCCAGAACACGAAAACCCAATGGCTGAAGGCGAAGCAGATCCGCGTTTTTTACGGTGATTCAGACAGCGACATCTCCGCCGCTCGCGAAAGCGAAGCCCGGCCTGTTCGCGTGCTGCGCGCCTCCAATTCGACTTACCGGCCTTTGCCGCAGGCGGGCGCGCTGGGTGAAGAAGTGATTGTCGATTCAGAGTATTAATGTTTTGCCGCTTTTTTAAACTAAATCGGGCGGTCGGGTTTCCCCTTTTGGCGACATGCTGCACACTTACAGGGATTCATTTTCCAAAAGGAGCAGCAAATGTGGCATCAACAAACGCTTACGCTTAGCGAAAAATCGCGCGGGTTTCATCTGGTCACAGATGAGGTTCTCGGGCAAATTCACGCGCTGTCGGGCGTAAAAACCGGTTTGTTACACCTGCTGCTTCAGCACACTTCCGCTTCTCTCACCCTGAATGAAAATTGCGATCCCACCGTGCGCCACGATATGGAGCGCCACTTTTTAAACGCCGTGCCGGACAACGCACCGTATGAGCATGATTATGAAGGGCCGGATGATATGCCGTCGCATATCAAATCCTCAACCCTTGGCGTTTCACTGCTGTTACCTGTGCAGAACGGGCGCGTGTTGCTTGGCACATGGCAGGGGATTTGGCTGGGAGAGCATCGCATCCACGGCGGTTCGCGGAGGATTATCGCGACACTACAAGGGGAATAAACGATGACAATTTCGGAGTTGTTACAGTATTGCATGGCGAAACCTGGCGCTGAACAGAGCGTTCACAGCGACTGGAAAGCCACGCAAATAAAAGTTGCGGATGTACTGTTCGCGATGGTGAAAGAGGTGGAAGGCCGCCCGGCGGCGTCGCTGAAAACCAGCCCGGAGCTGGCGGAGCTTTTGCGTGAGCAGCATAAAGATGTGCGCCCCAGTCGCCATTTAAACAAAGCGCACTGGAGCACGGTTTACCTTGACGGTTCGTTGCTGGATTCGCAGATCTACTCTCTGGTCGATGTCTCATACCAGCAGGCAATTGAGCTGTTGCCGGAGAATGTCCGGCAACAGCTTTCAGTTTGACTATTTCAGCATCGGTTTCAGGAATCGCGCCGTGTGCGACGCTTCGCATTCGGCGACGGTTTCCGGCGTACCAGAGACCAGAATTTCCCCACCGCCGCTGCCACCTTCCGGGCCGAGATCGACAATCCAGTCCGCGGTTTTAATCACGTCCAGGTTGTGCTCAATCACCACAATAGTGTTGCCCTGATCCCGCAACTGATGCAGCACATCCAGCAACTGCTGAATATCGGCAAAGTGCAGGCCGGTGGTCGGTTCGTCGAGAATATAGAGCGTCTGCCCGGTGCCGCGTTTCGACAGCTCGCGCGCCAGCTTCACGCGCTGGGCTTCACCACCGGAAAGCGTCGTCGCCGACTGGCCGAGACGAATATAGGTCAGACCGACATCCATCAGCGTTTGCAGCTTACGCGCCAGCGCCGGGACGGCATCAAAGAACTCACGCGCTTCTTCGATAGTCATATCCAGCACTTCGTGGATGGTCTTGCCTTTGTATTTGATCTCCAGCGTTTCGCGGTTATAGCGCTTGCCTTTGCACTGGTCGCACGGCACATAAATGTCCGGCAGAAAGTGCATTTCGACTTTGATAACGCCGTCGCCCTGGCAGGCTTCACAGCGCCCGCCGCGCACGTTAAAGCTAAAACGCCCCGGCGTGTAGCCGCGTGAACGGGATTCCGGCACGCCCGCGAACAGCTCGCGCACCGGTGTAAAGACGCCGGTGTAGGTTGCCGGGTTGGAGCGCGGCGTACGGCCGATCGGGCTTTGGTCGATATCAATCACTTTATCGAAATGCTCCAGCCCGTGAACCTCACGGTATGGCGCAGGTTCAGCGATGGTCGCACCGTTCAACTGACGCTGGGCGATAGGGAACAGCGTGTCGTTGATCAGCGTCGATTTCCCGGAACCGGAAACGCCGGTGATGCAGGTGAACAGACCCACCGGCAGCGTCAGCGTCACGTCTTTCAGGTTGTTGCCGCGCGCGCCAGTCAGTTTCAGCACTTTTTGCGGATCGGCTTTTACGCGCGCTTTCGGCACCTCGATTTTACGCTTGCCGCTCATGTACTGGCCGGTAAGGGATTCCGGCACCGCCATGATCGCCTCCAGCGGGCCTTCTGCTACCACCTGGCCGCCGTGCACGCCCGCGCCAGGGCCGATATCGATCACGTGGTCTGCCGCGCGAATGGCATCTTCGTCGTGCTCAACGACAATCACCGTGTTACCGAGATTGCGCAGATGGACAAGCGTACCCAGCAGGCGCTCGTTGTCGCGCTGATGCAGACCGATGGACGGCTCATCCAGCACGTACATCACGCCCACCAGGCCTGCGCCAATCTGGCTTGCCAGGCGAATACGCTGCGCTTCGCCGCCGGAAAGGGTTTCTGCCGAGCGGGAAAGCGTCAGGTAGTTCAGACCGACATTGACGAGGAATTTCAGACGATCGCCAATCTCTTTGAGCACCTTTTCAGCGATTTTTGCGCGCTGACCGGAAAGTTTCAGGTTGTTGAAGAAGTCCATCGCATGGCCGATGCTCATATCGGAAATGGTCGGCAGCGGCGTATCTTCTACAAAAACATGGCGCGCTTCGCGACGCAGGCGCGTTCCTTCACAGGTCGCGCATGGACGGTTGCTGATGAACTTCGCCAGCTCTTCGCGCACGGCGCTCGATTCTGTCTCTTTGTAGCGGCGCTCCATATTGTGCAGCACGCCTTCGAACGGGTGACGGCGCACGGAAGTGTCGCCGCGATCGTTCATATATTTGAACTCAATAGACTCTTTTCCTGAGCCGAACAGGATCACTTTCTGCACGTTAGCGTTGAGGCTTTCCCACGGCGCTTCGACGTCAAATTTGTAGTGATCGGCCAGCGATTTCAGCATCTGGAAATAGTAGAAGTTACGGCGATCCCAGCCGCGGATTGCGCCACCGGCCAGCGACAGCTCCGGGTTCTGGATGACGCGATCGGGATCGAAATATTGCTGTACGCCCAGACCATCACAGGTCGGGCATGCGCCCGCCGGGTTGTTAAACGAGAACAGGCGCGGTTCCAGCTCGCGCATGCTGTAGCCGCAAATCGGGCAGGCAAAGTTCGCCGAGAATAGCAGCTCTTCGGTGTCAGGCTCGTCCATATCGGCAACGATCGCCGTACCGCCGGAGAGTTCCAGCGCGGTTTCAAAAGATTCCGCCAGCCGCTGGGCCAGATCGTTACGGACTTTGAAGCGGTCAATCACCACTTCAATGGTGTGTTTCTTTTGCAGTTCGAGACTTGGCGGATCGGACAGATCGCAAACTTCGCCATCGATACGAGCGCGGATATACCCCTGGCTTGCCAGGTTTTCCAGGGTTTTAGTATGTTCGCCTTTACGCTCTTTGATGACCGGTGCCAGCAGCATCAGGCGCTTGCCTTCCGGCTGCGACAGCACGTTATCCACCATCTGGCTGACAGTTTGTGCCGCCAGTGGAACGCCGTGATCCGGGCAACGCGGTTCACCCACGCGCGCATACAGCAGACGCAGGTAATCATGGATCTCGGTTATGGTGCCAACGGTTGAACGCGGGTTGTGCGAGGTCGACTTTTGCTCAATGGAGATAGCGGGCGACAGACCTTCAATATGGTCAACGTCCGGTTTTTCCATCAGCGACAGAAACTGACGGGCATAAGCAGAGAGGGACTCCACGTAGCGACGCTGCCCTTCAGCATAGAGCGTATCGAAAGCCAACGAGGATTTGCCCGATCCCGACAGCCCGGTGACAACAATCAGTTTGTCGCGAGGGATGACGAGGTTGATGTTTTTGAGATTATGGGTGCGCGCGCCCCGTACTTCTATCTTATCCAATCCATTCACCTTTTACCCGGAGGAACACGTTTTGCCTGGTGTGTTTGAAGGACAACCGGCGGTCACAAACGGCTAATTATGACACAATTTAACCTGAATGAATATACAGTATCTGAATGCATCTTCCGCGCAGGTATGTCAAAATGCGCAGTCCGCGAGAGATCTTTGGAACACGCTTCGCAGCTATCAAAATGCTACATGGAAATGGTACACTCGCGTGTTTACACTACTAAGAAACGTTTTCAGGAGACACGATCATGGCCAGCAGAGGCGTAAACAAGGTGATTCTCGTCGGTAATCTGGGCCAGGACCCGGAAGTACGCTATATGCCGAGTGGTGGCGCAGTTGCCAACATTACGCTGGCTACTTCCGAATCCTGGCGTGATAAGCAGACCGGTGAGACAAAAGAGCAGACTGAATGGCACCGCGTTGTGCTGTTTGGCAAGCTGGCCGAAGTGGCCGGTGAATATCTGCGTAAGGGCTCTCAGGTTTATATCGAAGGCCAGTTGCGTACCCGCAAATGGACCGATCAGTCCGGTCAGGAAAAATACACCACCGAAGTGGTGGTGAACGTTGGCGGTACCATGCAGATGTTGGGCGGTCGCCAGGGCGGCGGCGCACCGGCTGGCGGCGGCCAGCAACAGGGCGGTTGGGGTCAGCCTCAGCAGCCGCAGGGCGGCAATAACAACCAGTTCAGCGGCGGCGCGCAGTCTCGTCCGCAGCAGCAATCCGCACCGGCACCGTCTAACGAACCGCCGATGGACTTCGACGACGATATCCCGTTCTGAGTTTCGCTAACAGAAAACGTAAAACCCCGCTTTCCGGCGGGGTTTTTACTTAATCCTTCAACGCAATCCCTTTCATCGTCTCCCAGATCCGCTGCTTATCCTGCTCATGTAAATTCTTCTGCTGCACGGCTTTCATAAACGTCTCTCGGTCTTGTTCCGTCAGAGGCTGCCCGGACGTTAACCGTGCCGCCACACTTTGCAGAATACGGTCGCTGAGTTGGCCGATTTGCGCCCGCGCTTCAGGAAGCGGGCGAGGCTGCCAGTCGGGTTCCGGCGCGGCCAGCCAGTCGGCACGATATCGGTACTGAATAGCCTTTGCGGCGTCCATTTGCGCCTGGATAAAGGGCTTTACGCTCTCGCCTTTTAACCCCAGCGACTCAGCATCCGCAGTCGCGCTCTCCAGCACCTTCTTTTCTTGGTTCAGATCCTCAATGGCCTGGTGATGCTGTGCTTTATACCCGGCGACATCTTTCATCCAGGACAAACGTTCATTCACCAGCTTTCCAGGGGAATTATCGGCTGTTGCAGCCGCCGTGGCGGACACACTCGCAGCAGCGAGAATCAACACGGCGGTATAAAGCTTGTAATCCATAATCACTCCGAAGACGTTAAATGTGGCAAGTCACCTCATGCTTCTCTGGCATGTCCGAACCATCAAAGCACGTAAGTACGCGAAAAGAGTGCACATCTAATCTTACAGCCGCGTGATTATACGAAAAAACCGTAATTCCGAAGTGAAATTACGGTTTCGTTTTGTTACATCATTAACATCTTATTTCGACACATCTGCCCCGAAGTATTTCTGTGAAATGCGTTCGTAAGTGCCGTCAGCTTTGATCTCTTCCAGCGCTTTATCAATCGCTGCTTTCAGTTCCGGGTTGCCTTTGCGGATAAGCACGCCGGATTTATCTGCATCGGACTGCGTCGCGACAATTTTCACCGGTGCGTCAGGCTTGTGTTTTTTGAAATCGAGGAACGACAGGTTGTCGTTGATGGTCGCGTCAGCACGCCCCTGGACCACCAAATCTACAGACTGATTGAAGCCGTCGGTCGGCACGATCTCCGCGCCGTAATTACGGGCGATCTGCGCAAAGTTACTGGTCAGCGAATGGGCAGATTTCTTGCCTTTCAAATCTTCGAAACGCGTAATGTCGCTGTTTTTGCTGTTCACAATCAGCACCGCTTTTGATGCGATGTACGGCTCGGAGAAGTCATATTTCTTCTGGCGTTCCGGCGTAATGCCGACCTGGTTAATCACCGCGTCATAACGCTTCGCATCGATACCCGCAATTAGCCCATCCCATTTGCCTTCAACGAACTGTGCGTTGACTTTCAAACGCTTAGCAACCTCCTGGCCGATTTCGACATCAAACCCTTCCAGTTTGCCGGAGGCGTTATGGAAGGTGAACGGCGGATAAGTGCCTTCGGTGCCGATTTTCAGCACGCCTGCGGACTGAATTTTTGCCAGGTCATCCTGTGCCAGCGCCGCGTGAGCAAAACCAAGCTGCATAACCCCGGCAATAATGAGTGTTGCGAGTGCCTTCATGTGTGTTACCCCGTAATGAGTGTTATTGATTCGCCCCGATATCCGGGAGCGCAGTGCTTAAAGAGGCGATAAACTCCGCGGTCCGGGGTTTCTTCGCATCCAAAAAAAGTTGTCTGGCGCTCCCGGCTTCGACGATTTCCCCGGCTTCGAGGAACACCACCTGGCTGGCAATATTCGCCGCTAAGCGCAAATCGTGCGTGGCCATAATCATGGTGGTCCCTTCCTGCGCGAGTTGGCGCAGGACCGCCACCACTTCGCCGGACAACTCCGGGTCGAGGGCCGAGGTTGGCTCATCACACAACAACACGGCGGGAGAGGGCGCAAGCGCGCGGGCAATCGCCACACGCTGTTGCTGGCCGCCAGAAAGCGTATTGGGCAGCGCATGGCGCTTGTGCAACATGCCGACTTTCTCCAGCAGCGCTTCACCGCGCTTGCGGGCGTGGTTGCGATCCCATTTATGCACCGTCACAAGCCCTTCAGTGATGTTGTCGAGAGCGGTCATATGCGGAAACAGCGCAAAGTTTTGAAACACCATCCCCGTCTGGCGGCTAATGCGGCGGATATCATGGCCCTTAATGCGCCCATTCGGCGTAAACGTGATGCGCTCAGTACCGATAGTTAATTCACCCGATTGCGGAATTTCCAGCAGGTTAATACAGCGCAATAGCGTGCTTTTACCGCTGCCGGAAGGGCCGATTAACGTGGTCACCGTGCCTTCTTCAATTGTTAAATTGATATCCCGCAGGACACGGTTGTCGTCAAAACGTTTATCAATGCTGGAGAGCGTTATCACTGACCTTCTCCTTACTTGTCGTGCCCGCAAATTTCCGTTCCAGCTTCTCCTGCAAGTGAGATAAGACAGAACTGAAGAACAGATAAATCACCGCAGCTTCGCTATACAAAATTAACGGTTCGTAAGTCGTGGCCGCAATTTGTTGCGCGGCGAGAAACATCTCCGGCACGGTAATGACCGAGGCCAGCGAGGTATCTTTCACCAGTGAGATAAAGGTATTGGATAACGGCGGCACGGCGATGCGCGCGGCCTGCGGCAGGATTATCCGGCGCAGCGCCTGCGCCCAGGTCATGCTGATGGAATGTGCTGCTTCCCACTGGCTTTTCGGCACGGCGAGCAGCGTGGCGCGAATCACTTCCGAGGTATACGCGCCAATATTGACCGTAAAACCAATCACCGCCGCCGGAAACGCATCAATCGTAATCCCGGCGCTGGGCAGCGCGTAAAAGATTAAAAACAACTGTACCAGCAGAGGTGTGCCACGAATCAGCCAGACATAAAACCGGACGACCGGTTTTAAAAACGCCGGCCCATACAACCGCAACAGCGCGACAATAAACCCGAGCGACAGCCCGAGAATAAAGGAGATAAGCGTTAATGGGATGGTGAATTTTAGCCCTGCGGATAGCATCGGCCAGAACGAATCAATCGCTAAGGGTAACCATGTTGGCACTACGCACCTTCCGGGAAAACATGCTGCCAGAAAGCGCTGGCAGAATGAAAAAATTATTAGCTCAGTTAATAATTCTGATGCTGTATTAACGCGGATTATATGCTTTGCGCTCAACGCGAAAACGAATATATCCGCATAACGTTAGGCCGAAATGTACTAAGGCATGCCTTTTCGCTACAAGTCACACGCTGCGAATTCCCCCTCTTTGCACCATTTGGGTGTTTTTTAATCTTTACTGCACCAAATGTGGGCACCAATAAAGTGCGTAAAAAATGATCGCTTTGATGCGAATTCAGACAATTCAGTCAATTACGTATTGGCATTTTTCTTGCAGTTCCATTTAGTGAAACCGTAGTCCCATTAAATGAGACTTGCTATGTCCATATTAGAAACCACCGCCAGCATCCTGAAATTGATGGTGGAGCGCCAGGGGGCGATCCGCATCAGCGATGTTATTCAGCAGCTTGGTATGCCAAAAAGCACCGCTTCACGTGTGATGAGCCAGCTTGAATCTTACGGCTATCTCGAAAAAGACAATGTGCACGGCACCTTTTTGCCAGGCCCGTTAATTATGTCGGCCTCGCACCTGGTGAACCGCCAGCTCACGCTTAACGACCACGTCGATGCCGCGCTGCGCAGCCTTTGCGAACGCACCGGTTATACCGGCTATATCTCGATGCTGGATAACCAGGAGATCCTGGTGCTGCGGGTGATCCACGGCCGCCAGGCGTTACCGGTCGTCACCTGGCCTGGCTCGCGCTCTCCCGCCTGGGGAACCTCCACTGGCCGGGCGCTGCTGGCGCGTTTTACCGATACCCAATTGCATGATTTCTTCGCCAGCCCGCTGGTGGTTTCACAACTCACTGGTAGCCCACAGGATGTCAGCCAACTTGTTGCCGCTGTTGCGCGAACCCGGGACGCGGGTTATGCGACAGCGGTTAACGAATCCGTCGCCGATACGGCTTCCGTGAGCTGCGCGGTCGGCGACCCGGCCACCCATGAAGCCGTGGCGTTCTGCCTCTCTTTCCCACAACAGCTTGCCACCCCTGAAGAGTTGCAACGGATAGCGACATTACTGAAAGAGGCCGCCATCGCCATCGCCGGGAAAACCGGCGACACGCAGGTGAGCAGTCCACTTTGATTTTTTTCCTTTTGCCAATACCAGGAGAATAACCGTGAGTCAGACCGTCCCTTGTGAAACGCAGCCGGAAAAGCACGAGAGCCATCCACGTGCTTTTGCACCGGCCACTTTGTTAATGCTATTGGTATTAAGCATCTTTGGCGCTGTTATTGGCGTACAGCTCCTCACCACCCTTGGCGTGACGCCGAACACGGCGATCATTGGCGCAATGGCGGCGATGATCATCGCCCGCATTCCGCTTCAGTGTTTTGCCCGTTTTCGATCGATTCATATCCAGAACCTGGCGCAGAGCGCGACGTCTGCCGCCACCTTTGGCGCGGCGAACTCGCTGCTGCTGCCGATCTCCATTCCGTGGTTATTTGGTCATAACGAAATGGTGATGCCGATGTTTATCGGCGTGTCGCTGGCGATGCTGCTTGATGCCTGGTTGCTCTATCGTTTGTTCAACACCCGCATTTTTCCGGCAGAAGGCGCATGGCCGCCGGGCATTGCGGCGGCGGAGTCGATTAAAGCCGGGGATCAGGGCGGCAAACAGGCGGCGCTGCTCGGCACCGGCATTGTGATTGGCGCGGTAGGCTCATGGTTTAAATTTCCGATGGCCGCGCTGGGTACGGCGTTTATCGGCAATATCTGGGCGCTCGGTATGCTTGGCATCGGTTTCCTGCTGCGCGGCTATTCCGAATCGCTGTTCGGCATTGATATCAACAAACTCTATATACCCCACGGCGTGATGGCGGGCGCGGGCGTCGTTGCCTTATTCCAGATTGCGCGCCTGATTGGCAAAAAGGCGCCTGAAGCGACAGCACAACCTTCCGCCGACGGTGACGCACTGCCGCTGGCGCAAAATGAGCAGATTGGCAAAACCATTCGCTTAGGTGCGCTCGGCTTTGTTGTGCTTTCCGCGCTCATCGCCCTTGGCAGCGGCCTGTATGCCCATCTCTCTTTACCGTGGCTGATTGCTTTTATGCTGTATGCCGCGTTTGCCGCTTTCCTGCACGAAATGATTGTCGGCCTCGCCGCGATGCACTCTGGCTGGTTCCCGGCGTTCGCCGTGGCGCTCATCACGTTACTTATCGGTATTTTGATTGGCTTCCCGCCGGAAGCGCTGGCGATGCTGTGTGGCTTTTCCGCCGCCACCGGCCCGGCGTTTGCCGATATGGGGTACGACCTGAAAGCTGGCTGGATCCTGCGCGGTAAAGGCGAACATAGCCGTTTCGAACTGGAAGGCCGCCGCCAACAGCTGATTGCCGCCATGCTGGCCTTTGTCGTTGCCATGCCGGTGGTGCTGTTTATCTTCCGCGACTACTTCTCGCAGGGGCTGGTGCCGCCGGTGGCGAAAGTCTATGTCGCCGCCATCAACGCCGGGGTTTCGCTTGATATCGCTAAATCCCTGCTGATGTGGGCCATTCCGGGTGCCATCATCCAGTTGCTTGGCGGGCCGGGTCGCCAGATGGGGGTGATGGTGGCAACGGGGCTGTTAATTAATAACCCGCTTGCAGGCTGGGCGGTGATGATTGGTATCACCATTCGCGCCGTTGTCCTGCGGGCGGGCGGCGAGCCGATGCGTAACAAAATCGAGGTGCTGGCGGCGGGTCTGATCGCCGGGGACGCCCTGTTCAGCTTCTTTAATTCCGTCCTGCCGGGCGGCAAAAAGTAATCACGCAACATCAGAGAAAATATTATGAGCTTACAACAAACACTACAGGTCTTTGAGTTACTCGACAGCGCGTATGCCAGCGGCGAAAAGGTGAAAACCCTGCTGGCGGGCTATCGCAACATTGAGGTAAGCGTGAAAGCGGTAAGCGGCCCGAAAGGCAGCACCGACTTCGTGAAAATCGTGATTCCGGGTACGGAAGGGAAACGCAGTGGTGGCACAGCGCCGACGCTTGGCATCGTCGGGCGACTGGGCGGTATTGGCGCGCGACTGGGGCGTATTGGCCTGGTATCCGATGCTGACGGTGCCGTTGCGGCCGTTGCCAGCGCGCTTAAACTGGCTGAAATGCAGCGCCAGGGCGACACGTTGCCAGGCGATGTGATTGTCACCACCCATATCTGCCCGGATGCGCCAACCCGCCCGCATGAGCCGGTCGATTTTATGGATTCGCCGGTGGAAACCGAAGATATGAACGAGCAGGAAGTCTCCGACGAGATGGATGCGGTGCTCTCAATCGATACCACCAAAGGCAACCGCATCATCAACCACAAGGGGTTTGCCATTTCGCCGACGGTAAAAGAGGGCTATATCCTGCGTGTTGCAGACGATCTGTTGCGGGTAATGGAAATGACTACCGGTCAATTGCCGGTGACTTTCCCGATTACCACCCAGGACATTACGCCTTATGGCAACGGGGTTTACCATCTCAACAGCATCCTGCAACCGTCGATTGCCACTGCGGCTCCGGTAGTCGGTGTGGCGATCACCGCCGTCAGCGTCGTGCCGGGCTGTGGCACCGGCGCGAGCCACGAAACGGATATCGCGCTGGCCTGCAAATTTGCGGTAGAAGTGGCGAAAGAGTTCACTCGCGGTACCTGCCAGTTCTTTGATAACGCGGAGTACCAGCGTTTGCTCTCTCTGTATGGCTCGCTGGCGCATCTGCAAAAACGCCAGCCGGGGGTGTGAAATGGCAATCCGCAAAATCGGTACGCTGACCATCGGCCAGGCACCGCGCAGCGACATCACGCCGATCCTTGAGGCGGCATTACCGGCGCAGGTGAGCTGCCTGCATGCCGGGGTACTCGACGGGCTGGATGATGCAGAAATCGCGGCGCGTTTTGCCCCGCAGCCGGGCGATGCGCTGCTCACTTCGCGTTTGCTCGATGGCCGCGCCGTGGTCATGGGCAAACCGGCCGTGGGCGAAGCGCTCCAGCAGAAAATCGACTGGCTGGAAGCGCAAGGCTGCGAGATCATCGCCATTCTGTGCACCGGTGAGTTTCACGGCTTACGCAGCCAGAAAGCCTGGCTTCTTGAGCCGGATCAGATCCTGCCGCCGACGCTGAATGCGCTGGTCGGCAAGCGCCGCGCCGGGATCCTCGTGCCGCTGGAATCCCAAATCGCCAGCGAACTGGAAAAATGGCGCGGCGCAAAACAGACCCCGGTTTTTGCCGTGGCCTCGCCTTACACGGCCAGCGAAGCAGAAATCGCCGCTGCGGCCCGTTCGCTGGAGGCGCAGGGCGCAGAAGTGATCCTGACCGACTGTATGGGTTACACCGGCTGGCATCAGGCGATCTGTGCGCGCCATGTCGCGCTGCCGGTGGTGCTGTCGAATAAGCTGCTGGCCGATCTGCTGCGCAATCTGCTCTAGAAGGAGACGAACATGAACCTGTTGTTGCTGAGTAATTCGGTGCTGCCGGGCAGCGATTATCTGCACTATGCGCTGCCGCTGCTGAAAGCGCAGCTCGGCGGGCGTCGCAAGGTGGTATTTATCCCTTTTGCGGGCGTCACGCAAAGCTATGATGCCTACACCGATAAAGTCCGGCGGGCGCTGGCGGAGCTGGATCTTTCGATCACCGGTATTCACACCGTTGATGATGCAGCAGCCGCGATTGCCGCTGCGGATAGTGTGATGATCGGCGGTGGCAATACCTTTCATCTGCTGAAGAGCTGCCGTGAACGCGGCTTGATCGAACCGATCCGCCAGGCGGTGAGTAATGGTGCACTGTACGTTGGCTGGAGCGCCGGGGCGAACCTGGCCTGCCCAACCATTCGTACCACCAATGACATGCCGATTGTCGATCCGGGTGGGCTGGATGCACTCAATCTGGTGCCGTTACAAATCAACCCGCACTTTACCAACGCGCTGCCTGCCGGGCATCAGGGCGAAACCCGCGAGCAGCGGATCCGCGAACTGCTGGTGGTCGATCCGAAGCTTGAAGTCATCGGCTTACCGGAAGGGAGCTGGATTTCCGTGCAAAACGGCCACGCGCAGTTGGGCGGCAAGAAAACGGCATTGCTGTTTAAAGCCAATGAAGCGGCGATCCCGCTGGCTGCCGACCACCGCTTTTACTGAGGGGGCATGATGTTAGGCATTATTCGTGTATTAACCCATGACGATGCGCATTTTGTGCAAGAGCACGGGCGGCTGATCCAGCAAGAGTACGGCATTGCGTCAATCAGCCGCTGCATTGAGGATCAGCGTAACGGCATTTTTGATGCGCAAAGCGAAGCGCTGGCGATACCTAAAATCGTGGCGCTGGGCAAAGCGTTGCAAGAGCAGGGCTGTAGCATGCTGTTTCTGAGCTGCGCTGCCGATCCTGGCCTGGCGCAACTGCGTGCTGCGGTTTCGGTGCCGGTCGTCAGTGCGGGAAGCGCATCCGCCAGCATTGCCGCGATGCTCAAACGCCCGGTGGCGGTGATGGGCATTGGCGCCGCCGCGCCTGCACCGTTTCGCGCGTTGCTCGGCGAAGATGTCCGCTACGCGCGACCGGAAGGGGTGACGAAAACGACCGATCTCCTCACGCCAGAGGGACGAGCCAGCGCGCTGGCCTGCGCCGATATGCTTTACCGGGAGGGGGCGGAAATCATTGCGTTCTCCTGCACCGGCCTTTCTACTATCGCCCTGGCCGATGCCATTCGCACAAAATTAGGCAAAACCGCCATTGATGCCGTCAGTGCCGCCGGTTTGTTTGCCAGTCAGTTGGCATAATACTGCCCGGCCCGCTTGCGGGCCGTAATTATTCTGCAATTAACCCGCTATTTTATAAAAATAGATAAAGAAAAATTACCTGATTTAATAAAGTACGCGCTTTAAAGAGAACTAATTTAAAGCCGTTGTAATCAGGACGTTTCTTTATTGCTTACCAATTGCCTTCATTAAGAAAAGATTATTCTTAGCATTTGGCTAATGAAATTGATGCAATAAACGGTAATATATTTTCCGACGTTTGTACTCTGCAAACGATATTTATCGTTCACGTCTCATTGCATCGTAATTAAGGGATTATAATGAAAAGCCTATTTAAAATGAATAAGATCTGCTCTTCGCTGGCGTTAATCGGCATGATGAGTTTGAGTAGCCATGTTTTTGCAAACACCGATTATGCGGATACAATGCCATCCATTGAAGGTAAAAAATTACTGGTCGGTTATTGGCATAACTGGGATCAGGGTTTCTCCGGCGATTATGAACAAGGTTACCCTTTAAAACTGGCATTAAAAGATACGCCAAAAGAGTATAACGTTGTCATGGCATCGTTTATGAAATCGGCTGATGGCAAAAGTATGCCCACATTTGTGCCCTATTACGGCACCGATCAAAGCTTCCGTGCGGAAATCGCTGCGCTGAATGAGCGCGGGCAGGCGGTATTGTTATCCCTCGGCGGTGCGGATGCGCATATTGAGCTGCATGAAGCGAACGGCGATACCCAGCATTTTGCCGACGAAATTATCCGACTGGTTGATTTATATGGTTTTGACGGTCTGGATATCGATCTTGAACAGAGTGCGATTAAAAAAGCCGATAATGAAAAGGTTATTCCTGCGGCACTGAAAATGGTTCGCGATCATTATCAGCAGCAGGGTAAGCATTTTATTATCAGTATGGCCCCTGAAATTCCTTATCTGACCAAAGCGAATCCGCAATATCAAAATTATATTAATAACCTTACCGGTTATTACGATTTTATCGCCCCGCAATTTTATAACCAGGGCGCATTTGGTATTGGCTTCCAGCCGGATGACACCAGCAAAGACGGCTGGTGGGTGAATTACGCGCAGAATGATGACAGCAAAAAATATGAGTTCCTTTACCATTTCAGTAAGGAAATTATTACTGATAAGCATGGTCTTGTTGCGGTGAAAATTCCGTCCAGCAAACTGGTGATTGGCCTGCCGAGTAACGGTGCGGCCGCCGCAACCGGGTTTGTGAAAACGCCAGAAGATGTGTACCGCGTCTTTGCGGATATGGAAAAAGAGGGATTACCGCTCAGAGGGTTAATGACCTGGTCTATTAACTGGGATGAAGGTGAAAACGTGAATCATGTTCCGTTTGCCGGCCAGTTCCGTAAGGCCTACACCAAACTGATTCACGATGGCAGCGTGATCGAAACACCGGAAAAAGACACCACCGCGCCGAGCGTACCGGCGGATTTACATGGCAAGGCTACGGCGACCAGCGTGCATCTCACCTGGAAAGCCTCTACCGATGCCGCCTCCGGCGTGAAAAATTATGAAGTGTTCCGTAACCAGCAAAAAATTGCCGATGCCAGCGGAAATACCTTTACCGATGAAGATCTGACCGCCAACACCAAATACGCTTACAGCGTAAATGCGGTGGATGGAGCAGGGAACAAATCGGCTTTATCGGCGGTGCTGAACGTTACCACCACGGACCATAGCGACGAAGAAGATGAGCAGAGCTGGCCGAAATATCAGGCAGGTTTTGCCTATAAAGCGGGCGATATTGTGGTGGCGACCGATGGCAAGCTGTACCAGTGTAAGCCACATCCTTACACCGCCTGGTGTGGCGGCCTTGCCAGCGCGTATGCACCGGCAACCGGCAGCGCCTGGCAGATGGCCTGGGATAAAGTCGTTAAATAAACCACGTGATATATCTGATTATTGCCCCCGCTTGCCGGGGGCATTGATTACCGATCTTCAGGCAATAACAGCGGTTGCAACTGCCGCCACACCGCCGGGCTGGCTGCCCAGGCGGTATTGCCGCGCGTTAAGCCGTCGTTGGCGAGAAAATCGTTGTGCAAGCCACCCGCTTCTTTGATCAACACCAGACCGGCCAGCGCATCCCAACTGTGCAGGTGCGCTTCGAAATAGCCGTGCACCAGCCCTGCGGCAACATGGGCCAGCATTAGCGCGCCCGCACCGAAACGGCGGTGTTCAACGCCATGCTCCAGCAAGGTTTCAATCGCCTGGGTGTATTCGCGCGGTGCGCTGCGACTTGAGCGGCCAACGCCAAGCACAATGGCGTCTGGGGACGGGTCAGCAATCATTAAGCGGCGATCGTTTAAGAATGCCCCTTTGCCCGCTTCGGCAAAGAAAAACTCGTTCCTGTCCGGTGCGTAGATAATCCCCATCTGAATGACGTTGCCACTGACATACGCAACCGAAATGCACCAGTAATCCATTCCAAGAATAAAATTGGTGGTGCCATCAATCGGGTCAATCACCCAGACGCCATCACTGCCGGGTTCCAGGCCACGTTCTTCGCCGAGCAGGCCATCCTGTGGACGCTGCGCCTTCAACCATTCGCGCAACTGGGTTTCTACATACACATCTGCCTGTGAGACGAAATCCTGGCGGCCTTTCTGTTCAATGGTCAGCCCGTTATCACGAAGCTGTTTCGCCTCCTGACCAAGACGACGAATCAATGTGCAAAGTGCCTGGGTAAACGCTTCTGTCATAGATGAACTCTTAGCCAATACGTGGCGATGTTTGTCGGTGAATAAGATCAACCTTAACCCACTCGACGCGGGAAGGCTGTAACGGATTTTTGGCCCGCTCCAGCAGGCGCGTCAGCGCCCGGCGTGAGATTTCCGCCACATCCTGATGCAGCGTGGTGAGCTGGTAGCTGAACTGACCGCTTTGCGGCGTGTTATCAAAGCCAATCAACTGGAAGTCTTGCGGCGCGAATTTGCCGCGCTGGCGCATGCCGTCGAGAAAGCCGCAGGCCAGCTGCGCGTTGGCGCAAAAAATTCCATCGGGTAGATCGCCTTCGCAGGCGAGCGCGGTCTGAAAACCGCCGGTGTAACCCTCTTCATTTGCCATGAACGCCCTGACAGCCGTGACGCCGTACGCCCGTAACGCCTGATAAAAAGCATCGCCGCGCATTCTGCCCGCCCAGGTGGAATCACAATTATTAAGCCAGCCGAAGTGGCGACAGCCAGCGCGAAAAAGCTGGTCGGCGGCAAGGTGGGCACCGGCACTGTTATCGGAGCAGACAAAATCTACCCGCGGAATATCCGGATCCCGGTTAATGCCAACCACCGGAATTTGCTGGCTGACGCATTCGTTAACAATGGCTTCCGGCGGTTTGCCGGAGGTGACGACCACCCCGGAAACGCGAAACTGGGTAAAACGGCGCAGCGTGGTCACCAGATCCTGCTCGCCGGTAATTTCCGTCACCAGCGCCTGGTAGCCGCGCCGTTGAATTTCATGCAGCAAGCCTTCGAGCAGGCTACTGCGAAACGGATCGCCAATCCGCGCCACAATCACGCCAATCAAATGGCTGCGCTGGCGGTTTAGCCCCTGGGCGAGAAAATTGACCTGGTAGCCCAGTTCCTGCGCGGCACGCAGTACTTTCTCTTTGGTTGTTGGCGAGATACTCCCGTTGTTGCTCAACGCCCGTGACACCACGGCGCGGGAGACGCCCGCCCGTTTCGCCACGTCTTCGGCGGTGACTGTCTGTTTAGGCATGGTTGGGGGCAATCTCGCTCTTTCGCAGATCAAAAAAACGTCCATCCTGGCTAAGAAACAGCCCCGGATACAGAGCGCAAGCCTGCGCCAGTGCCGTAAGCCCGGTGCAGTGATCCGGGTGAACATGGCTGAAGTAGATCGCATCAATGTCATTAACGTCGAGGCCGCGCTGCCACAGCGCGCGTGGGATTGTCGGGCCGCAGTCAATCAGCCACTGGCGATTTTCAGCGTCGATAATGCGGATAGCCGAGGTATTTTGCTGCAACGAGAAGGCGCTGCCGCAACCCAGAACATCTATTTTCATTTCGCCTCACCAAAAAACATGCTGACTTAATTAAATTGTCACAAACAGGCGACAAAGTAGGCTCACATCATGTCGGTACAAAGTTGCAAATTTTTTACAAATAAATGAACACGTGTTCATCCCTGTAAATAAATGCCGAAGAAAGGATCGCACGTGAGTTATTTGCATATTGAAAAGCTGAAAATTGGCTATGGCGATAATATCGTGCTGCACGATATTCAAATCGCGGTCGAAAAGGGCGAAATGATTGCGCTGCTGGGGCCGTCTGGCTGCGGAAAAACCACATTACTCAACGCATTATGCGGTTTTATTCCAGTGCGATCCGGCACGATTGCGATCGCGGGTCGGGATATTACTCACAGCACGCCGGAACAGCGAAATATTACCATGGTATTCCAGAGTTATGCTCTCTGGCCGCATTTTACCGTCGCACAAAATATCGGTTACGGCTTAAAAGTACGTCGCTGGAAAAAAGAGGCGATTCAACAACGAGTGCAGGAATTATTAAAAATCGTCAACCTTGAAAGTTATGGGGATATAAAAGTCACCGCGCTTTCCGGCGGCCAGCGGCAACGTGTCGCGCTGGCACGTGCGCTGGCGATTGAACCCGATGTGTTGGTGCTGGATGAGCCGCTGTCGAACCTGGATGCCAAAGTGCGCCTGAACGTGCGCCATGAAATCAAAGCGCTGCAAAAAAAGCTCGGCTTTACCTCGCTGATTGTGACCCACGATCAGCAAGAAGCGCTGGTGATGGCGGATCGCGTGGCGGTGCTCAATAACGGCCGTATCGAGCAAATCGGCACACCGGAGGATATTTATCACCGCCCGGCCACCCCCTTTGTCGCCGATTTTATGGGCGCGGATAACTGCATTACGCGTACGGATGACGGTGGCAAAACGCTCTATTTTCGCAGTTCGGATGTGCGCATACACCGCCTGCTGGCACAACCGGAACCGCAGGGTTTGGTGCTGGAAGGGATTGTCGAAGAGAGCGCATTTCTTGGTCATCACTATCGCCATAGCGTGCGTTGCGCCGGGCAGCTCCTGCTTGCGGATTCACCCCAGTTCTGGCCTGCCCGAACGCCGGTGAAACTGCACGTGCCTGAACCTGCGCTGCATGTGTTTGAGACAACTTTGTAAGCCAACCAACGTTATTTTTACAGGGGATAGAACATGTCCGTAAAAACGAAACTCGCTGTAATAGCCGCCTTCACGGTGGGTTATGGGATGCAAACTGCGCACGCCGAAACGGTACTCAATGTCGCGACGGCGGGCGATCAGAACATGGTGGATTACGTCAAAACCTGGCTGGGACCGAAGTTTGAAGCCGCGCACCCGGGGGTAAAAGTACAGGTAGTCGGGACTGGGCCGGGCGATGCCGGGTCGAATAAAATCCTCGAAAAGCTCACCGCACAGCAGGAAAGTGGTGCGAAAAGCTGGGATATCGACGTTGCGGTGGTGCACCAGGCCGCAGGCGGCCAACTGGTGGAAAAAGGGCTGCTGGAGACGTATCGCCAGGGGATCACTACCGGTTCAATGGTCAGCGCCGATAACGCGAAAAACGCCCTTGGCGTCAACGTTGAGGGTTACGTGATGCCGATGTTTTTAAGCCAGACGGCCATCGCGTATAACAGCGATCTTATTAAAACGCCGCCGAAATC